>JACPPC010000006.1 GCA_016191225.1 Gemmatimonadota bacterium
CAACTCGGCCGGCGTCTGCACGTCCGCAATCAAGGCGTCCAGCGTCGCGTCCGTCAGCCCCTTCGGCAACTCCCGCTTGCGAGCCATAACTCCCTCCAACTCCATGGGATATGGCTCATACACAGAATTTCAGATAGGCCCGATCGCCGCCATGTAGAGCACCTGCCGGAGGGGCGCCCGGCCGCCGGTGATATGGCGGCCGCCATCGAAGTGCCCGCTGGCGTGATGGAACGGGGCCAGGCCGATCAAGGCGGCGATCCGCTGCCGCGACAACTGCCCGAGTTCGGGAAGGTAGGCCAGGAGGCTCACCGCCACCACGAAGCCGACGCCGGGAATGCCTTGCAGCAGGGCCAGGATCGGCTGCCACTCGGGATGCTGCTGCACCAGCGTGCGCACCTCGCCGTCGGTGTCGGCGAGCTGCTCGCGCAGGTGCGCGATCAGGCGCTCGAGGCTCGGTTTCACCGGCGAGGCCGGAAAGAGGGCCTGCTGTTCCAGGCGCTGCTCCTCCGCGGCCAAGAGCTCGAGGAGCTGCCGGCGCCGCTGCAGCACGAGCAGCAGCGCCCGCCGGGCGGGATCGGGCCGCGGCCAGTGCTCGGGCGCCGTCTGGGCCGCGTACCGCGCCAAGGTGCGCGCGTCCAGGCGATCGGTCTTCGCCAGCACGCCGGTGGCCTGCGCGAAGTGCCGCACGCGCCCGGGCTGCACGAGCGTCGCCGGCAGCGCCGCGTCGTCCAGCGCCGCGAGCACCGGGAGCTCGTACCCCCCGGTCGGCTCCAGTACCACCAAGGCCGGCGTGAGCTTCGCCAGCTTCTTCGCCAACCCGCGCAAGTCCCGAGTCCGCGTCCCACTGGCCCACGTCTCGCCCGTCGGCCAGACCGCCACCACGACCTCGTCCTTCGCCACGTCGATCCCGATGAAGCGCTCCGTCGTCGCCATCGCGCCGCCTCCGGCTGCAGGGACTGTGCAAGTACACCCCAATTCCCGCGGCTGCTGAACAGGCAAATTCCCGCACCGTCGACCGTCACGTGCTGGTCGGCGCACCTCCAGCGCTGGGGGTGGGGGGCGGCGCCTTGAGGAGCGCCCCGAGCTCCCGCAGTCGGTAGCTCTGCCCGTCGATGTGCACGACCGTGACGTGGTGCAGGAGCCGGTCGAGGATCGCCGTGGTGAGGATCTCGTCGCCGGCGAAGATGCCCGGCCAGTCGCGGACGTGCTTGTTGCTGGTGAGGATGATGCTCCCGCGCTCGTAGCGCGCGGAGATCAGCCGGAAGAAGAGATTGGCCTCCACGCGGTCGAGCGGCCGGAAGCCGATCTCATCGATGATCAGGAGCGCGCTGTTGAAGTAGCGCTTGGCCCGGAGCCGCGCGGGCGGCGTGGCGGCATCGGCGCGGAGCGCGTGCATGAGGTCGTCGAGGACAAAGTGGGTCACGGAGAACCCGTTCTTGATCGCCTTGACGCCCAGGGCCACGGCGAGGTGGCTCTTGCCCACGCCCGGGGGCCCGAGGAAGAGCACATTGGTTTTCTCGCGGAGATAGGCGCAGGTCGCGAGTGCATCGAGCTGGCGGCGGTCGGCCCGCGGCTGGAAGCTCCAGTCGAAGTCCTCGAGGGTCTTGCCCGTGGGGAGGCCGGAGAGCTTGAGCATGGTGGTGACGCGGCGCTCGTCCTTGCGCTCGAGCTCGCCGGTGAGCACCTGCTCGAGGAAGGCGAGCGGGGAGAGGGCGTCGCGCGCGGCGCTCTCGACGAGCTCCGGGAGGCAGCTGGCCGGGTAGTCCAACCCCAGGGCGGTGAGCTTCGCCGTGAGCGTATCGAGGCCGGTGGTCGGCGGGGCGACGCCGGGAGGCGCCGGCTGGGGGCAGGGCTCATCGGCAGGCCTCCTGCACGAGGGCGACGTACGCGTCGAGCGGGCGCGCGACCACGGCCGTCGCCGGGAGCCCGGCGAGCTGGAGCCGGGCCCGGTGCCCGAGGGGGACCGGGGCGCGCACGGTCGGCGTGCCGGGCCCCTCGTAGTGCGTGGGCTCGAGCACCAGCCGGCGCATGGTGCGGCGGGGATGGCGGGCCACTTCCGCCCCGCCGGCGAGGACGACCACGGCGTCGGCGGTGCCGCGCACCTCGACCGTGTGGCCCACCCAGGCGAAGGGGACCGAGTAGCGGCGCCCCTCGAAGCTGACCAAGGCGTCGCGACTTACGCGGCGCGCGACCACGCAGTCGAAGGGCTCGTGCACGGTGGGCAGCGGCTGGAGCAGGACCGCCTCCGCCGCATGGGCCACGGCGACGCTCGTCCCGGTGATCGGGCACGAGCGCTGTGCCGCCCGCTCTTGGGCGCGCGCGTCGAGCGCCGCCTGCAACGCGGGGAGCGTCGGCCAGTCGGTGGTCCAGAGGTCCGCCTCGCTCGTGCGGGTGACGCCGACGCTGCGCTCGGTCTTGCCTTTGTCCTGCGGGGTGCGGACGCGACAGACATCCACCCCGAAGCCACACGCTCTCGCGAACGTGGTGAACGCCGGCGTGAGCACCGCGGTCGGGCCGCCGCCCGTCGCCACCGCCGTCTTGAGATTGTCGATCCGGACCCACAGCGGCACGCCGCCGTAGCGCTGGAAGAGGGCGAGGTGCCCCGCCTGCCACGCCAGCTGCGACATCGTCGTGCTCACCCACACGAACCGCGCCCGACTATGGCTCAGCGTGCCGATCAGCCCGTACACCCGGGTCGGCACGCCGGCGAGCCGGACCTCGATCGTGAACCAATCGTGCTGGGCCTGCACCCCGGGCGGGGTCTCGATCCGGCGCACGGCCTGAACGGGGCGCGGGCCCGCCTGCCGCCGCAGCCAGCGGCGCACCGCCTGGTAACTCCCCCGAAAGCCGAATTCGCGGACCAGCACCTCATGCACCACCGTCGCCGCCGGCGGCCCGTCGCCGAACCGGGCCACGACGGCCGTCACCCGCTCCGTCCACCCATCCAGGATGCTCGCGCGCTCGCGCCGGCCGTCGGGCGCATCCGCCGGCCGGGCCAGGCGATACCGCACCGTCGATTCATCGACCCCCAGGTCGGCGGCCACCTGCCGCACCGACACGGCGCGGGCCACCATCTCGCGTGCTAGCCTCACGTGCTCCTCCCGCAACGTCGCCATCGTCTGCTCCGGGTCCCGGGCGAGGGGCCTCCGGAGGGAGCGGCGGTCCCGCCGCCCCGTTACAAGGCGGTGCGGGAATTTGCCTGTTCACTGGTGCGGGAATTTGGGTGTTCTTCTACAGGTGTGCCTGGAGGGCGCTCCGTGGAACGCCGCGGCGGCCCTCCCCACCTGACCACTCCAACACGGTTGCTCTGTGGTCCGCTCCTCTCGTTTTCCTCGCCTGTCCTCTTTTCCCCTCCCGGCGCATATGGCCTAACCGTATGCCCCGCAGCATCTTTCTCCGTTCCATGAAGCGCTCCCTGCTCACCGAACGCGACGTCCTCCGGCTGGCCAAGGAGGGCGCCAAGGCACTCCCCGCCGGCGCGCGGCTCACCCCGCTCGCCCACGATCGCGCCCGGCAACTCGGGCTGATCATCGCCGGCGAAGCCGGGAGCGCGGCAACGGCGGGCACCACCGCTCCCGCGGCGTCTCCCGCGACGCCGGGCCCCGCCGCCGCCCCTCGGCTCACCATCGCCGTCGGCGCCGACCACGGCGGGGTCGCCCTCAAGGCCGCCGTCGCCGCGCACCTCACCGCCGCCGGCCACGCCGTCACCGACGTCGGCACCAACGACGCCACCGCCGTCGACTACCCCGACTTCGCCGTGGCCGTGGCGCGGCTCGTGGCCGGCGGGGCGGCCCAGTTTGGCGTGATGGTCGACGGCGCCGGGATCGGATCGTGCATGGCGGCCAACAAGGTGGCCGGGGTGCGGGCCGCGATGTGCCACGACATCACCACGGCGCAGAATGCCCGCGAGCACAACTCGGCGAACGTCCTCACCCTCGGCGGCGGACTGCTCGGCAACCGGCTGGCCCTCGAGATCGTGGACGCCTTCCTGCGCACCCCGTTCGGCGGGGGCCGCCACCAGGGGCGCGTGAGCAAGATCGACGCCCTCGACGCCACGCGCCGGTCATGACGAAGCCCATCCGCAATCCCACATCGCGCGGCGCAGCGCCGCGAGTGCTCCCATGAAGCGCACCGAAGCCCTCGAGTACCATTCGCGCGGCCGCCCCGGCAAGATCGCCGTCGTCCCCACCAAGCCGCTCACCAACCAGCGCGACCTCGCCCTCGCCTACTCCCCCGGGGTGGCCGAGCCCTGCCTCGAGATCCAGAAGCAGCCCGAGGACGCCTACAAGTACACGGCGCGGGGCAACCTCGTGGCCGTGGTCAGCAACGGCACCGCCGTGCTCGGGCTGGGCAACATCGGCGCGCTCGCGGCCAAGCCGGTCATGGAGGGCAAGGCGAACCTCTTCAAGCAGTTCGCGGACCTCGACGTCTTCGACCTCGAGGTGGGGAGCGAGTCGCCCGACGACGTGATCCGGTTCTGTCAGCTCCTCGAGCCGACGGTGGGCGGGATCAACCTCGAGGACATCAGGGCCCCCGACTGCTTCTATATAGAAGAGGCGCTGCGGAAGTCGATGAAGATCCCCGTCTTTCACGACGACCAGCACGGCACGGCGATCATCTCCGGCGCGGCGCTGCTCAACGCCCTCGAGGTCGCCGGCAAGGACATCGCGCAGGTGAAGGTCGTCTTCTGCGGCGCCGGGGCGGCGGCGATCTCCACCGCCGCCCACTACGTGCGGCTCGGCGTCAAGCTCGAGCACCTCGTGATGGTCGACCGCGAGGGGGTGATCTGGAAGGGGCGCCCCGGGCACATGGACCCGTACAAGGCGCGGTTCGCCAACGACACGCCGGCCCGCACCCTGGCCGAGGCGCTCGTGGGCGCCGACGTGTTCGTGGGCCTGTCGCAGGCTGGCGCCCTCACCGGCGCGATGGTGAAGGAGATGGCGCCGCGGCCGGTCATCTTCGCCCTCGCCAACCCGGTGCCCGAGATCCTCCCGGAGGAAGTGCGGGCCGTGCGCGACGACGCGATCGTCGCCACCGGGCGCAGCGACTACCCGAACCAGGTCAACAACGTCCTCGGCTTCCCGTTCATCTTTCGCGGCGCCCTCGACGCGCGCGCCACCGAGGTGAACGAGGAGATGAAGATGGCCGCCACGCGCGCCCTCGCGCAGCTCGCGAAGGAGGACGTGCCGGACAGCGTGTCGTCGCTGTACGGGCTGCGCAGCGTGACCTTCGGCCCCGAGTACCTGATTCCCTTCCCCTTCGACCCGCGGGTGCTGCTGTGGGTCGCGCCGGCGGTGGCGTGGGCGGCGGTGGCGAGCGGGGTGGCGCGCAACTTCATCGACCTCGACGCCTACCACGACCAGCTCGAGAGCCGCCTCGGCCGCGCCCGCGGGATCATGCGCGGGATCATCAACCGCGCCATGCGCGACCCGCGACGCGTGGTCTTTCCCGAGGGCACGGACCCGCGCGTCATGCGTGCCGCCGCGATCGTTGCCGAGGAGGGGATCGGGTTGCCGATCCTGCTCGGCAACCGCGAGGAGATCGAGCGCGTGGCCGCCGGCAGCTCGATCCCGCTGCGCGACATCGCGATCGAGGACCCGCGCACCTCGCGCAAGCGCGAGCCGTATGTCGCGCACTTGTGGGAGCGGCGCCAGCGCAAGGGGCTCTCGCACGGCGAGGCGGCGCAACGGCTGCTCAACACCAACTACTTCGGCTCGCTGATGGTCGCCAACGGCGACGCCGACGCGCTGGTGAGCGGGGTGACGCAGCACTACCCCGAGACGATCCGCCCCGCCCTCGAGGTGATCGGGGCGCAGCAGCCCGCGGGACTCGTGAGCGGCATGTACCTGCTCGTGACCGAGAAGCACGTGATCTTCTGCGGCGACACCACGGTCACGATCGACCCCACCGCCGACCAGCTGGCGCAGATCGCGATCGCCGCCGCCCGCCTCGTGCGCACCTTCGGCATCGAGCCGCACATCGCGATGCTCTCGTTCAGCAACTTCGGGTCGGTGCCGCATCCCGAGGCGGCCAAGGTCGCCGAGGCGGTGCGGATCGTTCGCGAGAAGGACCCCACGCTCGAGATCGACGGCGAGATGCAGGCCGACGTCGCGGTGGACGAGGCGACGCTGCGCGCCGGTTACCCGTTCAGCGTGCTCAAGGCCGCGGCGAATGTGCTAATATTCCCCAACCTGTCCGCGGGCAACATCGCGTACAAGCTGCTCAAGACCCTCGGCGGGGCCACGGCCATCGGGCCGATCCTCGTGGGGATGAAGCGCCCCGTGCACGTGCTCGAGCAGGGGGCCGACGTGCAGGCGATCGTCAACATGACGGCCGTGGCCGTGATGGACGCCCAGGAACGCCACCAGCCGGCCGGCCCCCCCGCGCGCGACAGCGCCGCGCGGAGCCCGCGCCAGACCCCGATTCTCTAGAACACTCCGACCACGGACTCCAGCCGATGCCCACCGCCACCAAGCCCAAGGCCAGCCATTCGCACTTCCTCACCGACCTCGGCCTCGCCCCCGCCGGCGCGGTGCACCGGAACCAGCGCCCCGCCGAACTGATCGAGACCGCGGTGCGCCGCGGCGAGGGCCGCCTGGCCGACATGGGCCCGTTCGTGGGCATCACGCAGCCCTTCACCGGCCGCAGCCCCAAGGACAAGTTCGTCGTGCGAGAGCCCGGCGCCGAGAAGAACGTCGACTGGGGGAACGTCAACCAGCCGATCAGCGAGGCGCACTTCGAGCTGCTCCTCACCGACGTGCGCACCTACCTGAACGGCCTCGACGAGCTGTTCGTGCAGGACCTCTACTGCGGCGCCGACCCGGCCAACCGGCTCAACGTGCGCTACGTGATGCCGAACGCGTGGCACGCCGCCTTCGTGCGCAACATGTTCATCCGCCCCGACCACGCCGCGCTCAAGGACTTCGTCCCCAACTTCTCGGTGCTGCACGCCCCCGAGTTCAAGGCCGACCCCTCGAAGCACGGCACCAGGAGCGACACCTTCATCGTGCTCAACCTGGCGAAGCGGATGATCCTGATCGGCGGCACGCGCTACGCCGGCGAGCTCAAGAAGTCGATGTTCACGGTCATGAACTACTACCTCCCCGAGCGCGGCGTGATGCCCATGCACTGCTCGGCCAACGAGGGGACCGACGGCTCGACGGCGCTCTTCTTCGGCCTCTCGGGGACCGGCAAGACGACCCTCAGCGCCGACCCGCACCGCGGCCTGATCGGCGACGACGAGCACGGCTGGGCCGGCGACGGGATCTTCAACTTCGAGGGGGGCTGCTACGCCAAGGTCATCAACCTCTCGCGCGACAACGAGCCCGACATCTTCGCCACCACCCAGATGTTCGGCACGATCCTCGAGAACGTGGTGCTCAACGAGGGGACGCGCACCGTCCGGTTCGACGACCAGAGCATCACCGAGAACACCCGCGCCAGCTACCCCCTGCACTACATCCGCAACCACGTGCCGAGCGGGCGCGGCGGGCACCCCCGCAACGTGATCTTCCTGACGGCCGACGCCTTCGGCGTGCTGCCGCCGATCTCGAAGCTCACGCCCGAGCAGGCGATGTACTACTTCCTGTCGGGGTACACGGCCAAGGTGGCGGGCACCGAGCGCGGCGTCACCGAGCCGCAGGCGACCTTCAGCGCCTGCTTCGGCGCGGTGTTCATGGTCTGGCACCCCACCAAGTACGCCCAGCTGCTGCGCGACAAGCTGCGCGAGCACAAGAGCCACGTCTGGCTGGTGAACACCGGCTGGACCGGCGGCGCCTTCGGCACCGGGCACCGGATGAAGCTCAGCCACACGCGGGCCATGCTCAGCGCCGCGCTCGAGGGGAAGCTGAACGACGTCAAGTACCACACCGACCCGATCTTCGGCCTGCACCTGCCGAACGCGGTGCCGAACGTGCCCCCCGCCGTGCTCGACGCCCGCGGGAGCTGGGCGAGCGGCGCCGAGTACGACACGCAGGCGAGGAAGCTGGCGGCGATGTTCCGCGAGAACTTCAGGAAGTTCGGGACGTCGACGATCGCGAAGGAAGCCGAAGCCGCGGGGCCCAGGGGCTGAGCGCGCACGACGACATTCGCGACCCGCTGTACGGGCCGATCGCGCTCGACGCGACGGCCCGGGCGCTGATCGACACCGCCGCCTTCCAGCGGCTGCGGCGCATTCGCCAGCTGTCCGAGGCCTACACGGTGTACCCCTCGGCCATGCACACCCGCTTCGAGCACTCGCTCGGCGTGCACCACCTGAGCAAGCGGATCGTGCGGCAGCTCGAGGACCGGGGCGAGCTGGCGGCGATGCACATCGACCCCGGCGAGGCGCGGATCGTCCCCTACGCCGCCCTCGTGCACGACCTCGGGCACCACCTGGGCGCCCACCTGCTCGAGGAGTTCGGCTACCCCGGCATCAGCCACGAGGCCACCGGGGCGGCGCTGTTCACCACCGGCGAGGTGGGGGACATCCTGCGAGAGACCGGCATCCGCGACGCGGCGGAGCGGGTGGCCGAGCTGGTGCAGGGGGAGGGGCGGTTCGCGCTGGGCGGGATCGTGAGCGGGGCCTGCGACGCCGACAAGCTCGACTACGTGGTGCGCGACGCCTACCACTGCGGGCTGCCGGCCGGCTTCGACCAGCCGCACCTGTCGAGCGGGCTGACGCTGGTCACCAGCCCGGTGACGGGCAAGCCGGTGATCGGGCTCGACGCGCACGCGCTGGGGAGCTTCGAGCTGATGCTGGTGAACAAGGCAGCCCTGTTCCGCACGGTGTACTTCCACCCCGTGGTGCGGTGCGCGATGGTGATGCTGCGGGCGCTGATCGTGGCGGCGCTGGAGAGCGGGCTGCTGGCGCGCGAGGAGCTGCTGGCGTGGACCGATGAGGAGGTGTTCACCCTGCTCCGGCTGCGGGTACGCGAGCGGGTGAAGGGGGGCGGCGCGGCGGCGCGCGGGTCGGGCGCCGGTGCCGGCACGAGCGCGGCGATGGGCGCGGCGCTGGTGGCGGCGCTGAGCGAACGGCTGGCGGCGCGCAAGCTGTACAGGCGGGCGCTGGCCCTGCCGCTGAGCGCGGCGCCGCTCCTCTCGCCCGAGCAGGTGACGGAGGTCGAGCGCCGGCTGGCGAAGGAGGCCGGGCTCACCGAGGGCGCGCTGCTGGTGGACATCCCGCGCAAGCCGACGATGCTGAGCACGGACATCCTCGTGCGGTTCAACGACGGTCGGGTGGTGCATGCGAGCAAGCTGGGACCCGACGACGGGTTCGCGCTGAATGCGATGCAGGAGGCGCTCTATGCGGCGAGCGGGCAGGTGGGGGTGTACGTGGCGGGGGAGGTGCGGGTGTCCGCCGCGCAGGTGACAGCGGCGATGCGGGGGGTGGCGTAGCCTCCCCTCGTTTGCGCGAGTGCGCCCGCGCCCTTCGACCCCTATTTTCCCCCCAATGCGCCCTTCCCTCCGCCCCCTCCTCGCCGCCGCCCTCCTCCTCGCGGCCTGCGACGCCTCCAAGCCCGCCCTCGAGAAGTCCCTCGCCGACGTCACCCGCATCTCGGCCGAGAAGGACTCCCTCCTCCGCGACGTCGTCGCCACGTCGCAGTTCATCGCCGAGGTCAACGGCGAGCTCGCCAAGGTCAAGGGCAGCGGCGTCGACAAGCCGAAGGTCAAGGGGAGCGGCGACCTCGCCGACACGCTGACCCCCGCCCAGGCCCGCGCCGCCGTGCAACAGCGCGTGGCCGAGCTGGTGGCCCGCGTGAATGCCAGCGAGAAGCGCCTCGCCGCCAGCCGCGGCCGCGTGGCCGAGCTGGCGAAGGACAACGCCGCGATGAAGGCCCAGCTCGCCGCCTTCGACTCCACCATCGCCGGCTTCCGCACCATGGTCGAGAACCAGAAGGGGCAGATCGCCACCCTCACCGACCAGGTGAACGCGCTCGCCGCCGAGAACGCGACCCTCAAGACCGAGAAGACGCAGCTGATCGGCGAGAAGGCCCAGCTCACCAGCGAGAAGGCCGCCCTCACCAGCGAGGCGGCGCGCCTCACCAGCGAGAAGAACACCGTCTATTACGTGGTCGGCACCCGCGACGAGCTCCTCAAGGCGCAGGTGATCGAGATGACCGGCGGCTTCCTCGGCTTCGGCAAGACGCCGGTGCCGGTGCGCGACCTCCCGCCGGGGGCGTTCACCGCGATCGACCGGACCAAGGAGAAGAGCATCAACTTCCCCGCCCCCGATCGCACCTACCGCATCATCACGCGGCAGGACGTGAGCGCGCTCGAGGCCGCGCCCGACAACGGCACCAACCTCAAAGGCGGGCTCAAGATCATGGACGCCGACAAGTTCTGGGCGGCGAGCAAGTACCTGATCATCGTCGAGAACTAGCGGCGCGCGACACGGGTACGCCGCATCGCCCATTTCGCTGCCGACGATGGCGCTGCGGCGTGGGTAGCAGCCTCGCCTCGAACGAAGCACCGGGTAGGACCGTCCTTGACGCGGCGAGTCTCCCCGAGCGCCTCAAATATCACGAATCCGCACCATAATGTCACGAATCGCCACTCTCGGGGAGAAAAGGATCGAGGTAAGGTGACACAGCAGTCGGTTTCGCCGAATGAGGCGAGTGCGACGGCGGACAGGCTCGGAAGGGTTCGAGAATTGCCGGCGCCGACGCGTGGGCCGGTAACCGCCCTTCAGCGTAGCTCGACAGCGAGCCTACGCTGAGAGAGGCCATTGAGGTCGCGAATGCCGATGCAACCGTTCGTCACGTTCGCATGGCGATTCTTGAGGATCGCCTCCATCGGCGTCGCGATCACCAGCTGCCACCGTGACTCACCGACTGCGCTGACTGACCCAGGCAATCGCGTTGTGCGTGCATTCGGACGCAGCAACGAGTGTATGGAACTCGTAAAACGACTGAATGGAAACAGGGTCCTCGGCGTTGACTCTGGATGAGGAGACGACGGTTGGAGCTACAGCGAATGGGGTGGTTGGGGAGGCGACGAGTACGGGGGAGACTACTGGGACGAAGACGCCGGTGGAAACGGCACCGCCTACTACGACGACGACTGGTCCGACTCTCAAGCCACTTGCTCGTCTGGTCCGACTTGTCACCTACGTGCGCTCACAAGCATGGAGATCGAGATTCTTCTCGAGGAAATCTACGCGCTCCAGCATTCCGAAGACTTTGAGTGTCGCTCCATCGGCAACGCGTTGGATGGCGCCCTGCAAAGCGGGCACATCCTCGCGTTCGACGACTCCATTCCGACCCGCAGCACGCAGGGAGGTGCATGGGGCTTCCTGGGCGGCGACAATCATCCACCGAATTCGGTGAATGACCCGTACGCTGGGCAGATTCACCTCGGCATTCGGAACCGGGACACCGAAGACTGGCTTGAGACGGCGCGACACGAGGGCGCCCACCAGACAGGAACGACTGCTGAGACGACGCCGAATCCGTCGAACACGACGCAGATGGGTGCCGAGCAGATTGCGACCTACTGCAGGAGTCACTGACCATGTTTCACGCATGCATTGCGCCTCATCGGCGTTTGACACGCCTGTTCCGCCGCGCTACGCGAGCGCTCTGGAGCGCTGGCGCCGCCGCACTGTGTTGCCTCTCGCCTAGCCGGGCGTCGACGCAGCCGTCGCCAGCGAGTCGGACCGACAGCGTGCGGGCAATGGCGGCAGCGGCCCGCGAGGTGCTCGAGACTGTGCGTGGCCCGGTCTTCCTCGAAGATCGCGTGCGCTGTGCCACGCCGCGCAGCTGCCGGAGCGAACGCGACCGCCTCGGCTCTGATGCCTCCATCTCGGCGCGACAAACGCTTGCGCGCGACCTCGGCGAGGCCTTGGGCTTGCAGTCTCGCTCCGTCGAACGTGCGCTGCTCGAGTGCAACGACCGTGCGTTGGGCTGCGGCGGGGCAAGCGCGCGCACGATCCTTCAGGTTCGCCAACCGCTATTCAGCCATGACTCGGCCTTGGTGGAGCTTCGACTCGTTTCCCTCAGTGGGCGAGGTCGGGCCGTCAGCATCGCGCGCGTTCTCTTGTCGCGTCGCCGAGACACCTCCTGGTCGGCGCTTCGCGTGCAGCGAGCCCTGCGGTGAGACATCGCCCCGCCACACCTCGTGGCCGGTCGACCGTGGCATCGAGGCTGATCGCCGTTGTTTCCGCCGTGCTTGTTCTTCCCGTTGCGTGCGTCTCGAGTGGAGGCAGAACCCTCGACCGAGACGCGACCGGTCGTGCCGTCGGCTCGACGGAGCGCCTCGTGATGGAGGAAGTGGGTCGAAGCCTGCGACGCGAGCGACAGGAACCGTTCGTGGTGTTTCCTGTCCGCGTCGAACGTGAGGGTGAGGTGGCGCCGGAGCCCACCCGCGCTGCTCGCGAGAGGTCGAGCATGTTAGCCGCGTTTCTCGCCCGCGGCGCCGGAACAAGTGTCGCGGACACAATGCAATTCGTTCCTGCGGTAGATTCCGTCGCGCGCAAGCGCAGACCGGTGCTCGTCGTCGCCTTGGTGGACGCAGCGATCGAGGAAGACTCGGCCATCGTTCGCGTCTACGTGTCGTCGATCCATACGCGGGGTGGCCCGCCCGGTGGGGCGCGACAGCAGTTCTTCACCGTGCTCTCATATCGGCTGCGCCGGGTGGAGCGCGAATGGCGAGTTGTCGAGCGACGCCTGGACTACGCGACGTGACCGCACGTCGCGGGGGCCGTATCATGGACGTCGACAAGTTCTGGGCGGCGAGCAGGTACCTGATCATCGTCGAGAACTAGCGGCAGGCGCCTCCGGGCTCCGGCCGCGGGCGCACCCGGGAATTTGTCCCATGCTCGCCGGATGGCGCCCGGCGAGCTCCCGCAATGGTGTTCAATCCGTCCACCCGGCGGCGCGTGATCCTGCGAGGCGCTCGCGCGTGGGCACGCCGCCCAACACCGCGGTCAGGGCGCGCCCACTCCCGCCCGTGACGGACACCATGACGGCAGCACCGACCCGGCGCCTCCTGACGCTCATCGAGATCGTCGCGGCCGTCCTGATCCTCGAGAAGGGGTCAACCTGGATCAACGCCGGACTCGGCCTCGTGGGCCTGGCGCTGCCCCTGATGCCGCTGTTCCGGACCACCTACGTCGGCTTCACGTTCACGATCCTCGTCTGGCTCTGGCTGAGGAAGCGCGGCGAGCGCTGGGCCGACTTCGGCCTCGCCGTTCCCCGCAGCTGGCGGCGATACGTCGCCTGGGGCGTGCTGCTGGTGGTCGTCGCGCTCGCGTGGAGCACGCTGGTGCAGCCGTCGATCGACGCCCTGATGGTGCGCCTCACCGGCGCCAACCCGAAGCAGGCGGAAGAGACCTTCGCCTCGGTCACCGGCAACTTGCCGCTCTACCTGTACACCCTGCCGTGCATCCTCGTGTTCGGCGTCGTGGGAGAGGAACTGTTCTATCGAGGGTACCTGCTGACGCGCATCGAGGGACTGCTGGGGAATGGGCGCGCGGCGACGATTGGCGCGGTGGTCGCCCAGGCGATCGTCTTCTCGCTGGGGCACTGGTACCAGGGCGCGGTCGGCATGGTCGGCGTGGGGGTGTACGGCCTGATCTACGGCATCGGGGCGCGGGCGTGGGGCCGCACCCTGGTGCCGGGCATGGTCGCTCACGGCCTGCTCAACTTCATCGCCTTCACCCTGTTCTACCTGGGCCTGATCGGGAAGCACTGATCGCGGCGCCGGCGAGCTGCGAGCCCTGTTCCACGGCGAGTACCAGGTGGTGCTGGCGGACGGCACCAGGCTCACGCTGAGCCGGTCGCACCGGGATGCGGTGCTGGCACGGATCGGCGCCCGGCTGCCAAAGGGCTCGCCGCCGTAGCGCCCGGCCGGTGGCAGGCCCGGGGCCGGCCGCTAACTTTTGCGACGCTCCGCCGCGGGCCCCGCCCGCGCGCCGAACCACACGTCATCGGGAGGGTTGTTCCATGTCCACGAGCCGCCGCCAGCTCCTTGCCTCCGCCGCGGCCAGTGCCGCCGCGCTCGCCCTCCCCACCCGGTCGCTCCTGGCCGCCCTTCCAAGCGATCTCGCCGCTGCGCCGGTGGCCGAGGGCGACTGGGACATGAGCTGGGTGGGCAAGCTCACCGGCGCCCACAAGGCGCTGTTCGACTGCACCGAGATCGAGAGCGGGTACGGCGTCTGGCGCGCGAACGCGTGGGCCGGCCAGTACATGGACGTGCTCAAGGCGACGCCGGCCAGCCTCTCACCGGTGATCGTGCTTCGCCACAACGCGATCGCCCTCGCCATGCAGCAGTCGTTCTGGGACAAGTACAAGGTCGGGGCCAAGACCAAGGCCAAGCATCCGCTCACCGAGCAGCCGACGGCCAAGAACCCCGCCCTGCTCGACGAGAAGGACGGCATCCCGGCCCCGTTCAACAACGCCGCCCTGCACAAGCAGCTCGGTCGCGGCGTGATCGCGCTGGCCTGCAACCTCGCGCTGCAGGACTGCATCGGACTGGTGAAGCAGGTCGACAAGGTGGGTGACGAGGCGGCCCGCAAGGTCGCCGTCGCCGCCCTCGTGCCGGGGGTGATCCTCATGCCGTCGGGGGTGTTCGCGGCGGTGCGGGCGCAGCAGGCGGGGTGCGCCTACGTGAAGGCGAGCTGACACGGGCACGGGCGCGGGGCGAGGACGGGCGCGGTTCCCCCGCACCACGTCTCCCCCGCCCGACGCAATTCGCCGCCGCCGTCACGTGACGGGAACTGCCCGGGCGGCGCGAGCGGCTTCCCGATCCTGCGCCGGAGCTGGGAGATCTACCGCCGCACCACCAGCCCCCGGGCGAGCATCAGTTTTCGCGCCGACCCCCGGTTCTCGCACCGACAGTCGCCTGGCTCGGCGCGGTTCACCGGGTACGGGAGGTCGCCGGGCGGGCCGCAGGTGTTCGCCTGTGGCTTCCTCGACCCGACGAGCGACGGCCGCCGCGTGACGATGAGCCACCTGCCGCGGGTGCAGGTGCGGACGCGTTGCCGGCGGGGCCGCGGCCGTCATAGGTTTGCCCGATGACCAGACCCCTCGTCGCGCTCGCGCTCGCGGCCAGCGCCGCCCTTCCCCTCCGCGCCCAGGACTCCTCCGCCCTCGTGGCCCGGGCCCGCGCCATCCACGCCCGGGTGCTCAAGCTCGACACGCACGTGGACTTCGCCCCCGCGGCGATGACCGGCCCGGCGCCGAACTACGTGACCGGGATTCCCCGCAACCAGGTGGACCTCCCCAGGATGGCCAACGGCGGCCTCGACGCCGTCTTCTTCAGCATCTACACCGGGCAGCGCCAGGAATTCGGCGACAGCGGCTACGCCCGCGCCCGCGCCGAGGACATCGCCAAGTTCGACGCCGTGCACGCCCTCGCCGAGCGGATCGCGCCGGAGAAGATCGAGATCGCCTACACCGCCGCCGACGTCAGGCGCATCCACGGGACGGGCAAGGCGGTGGCCCTGATGGGGGTCGAGAACGGGTACGGCATCGGCGAGGACATCGGCAACGTGCGGGACTTCTTCGCCCGCGGCGCCCGCTACCTGTCGCTGGCGCACAACGGCCACAACCAGCTCTCCGACTCGAACACCGGCGAGGCCGACAACACCTGGAAGTGGAACGGCCTCTCGCCCCTGGGCAAGCAGGTCGTGGCCGAGGCGAACCGGCTCGGCATCATGCTCGACGTCTCGCACCCCAGCAAGCTGTCGAACCTGCAGGTGATGGCGATGAGCACGGCCCCCGTGATCGCGAGCCACTCCGGCGTGCGCGCGCTCTGCAACCACAGCCGCAACCTCGACGACGAGCAGTTGCTCGCCCTCAAGCAGAATGGCGGCGTGGCGCAGATGGTCGCGTTCAACGCGTACGTCAGGACGCCGCCCCCGGCGTCGCCGGAACGGTCCGCGGCGCTGGCGGCGCTGCGAACCGAGTTCGGCCTTGGCGGCGGGCCCGGTGGCGGCGGCGGCCGTGGGGCGGGTGGCGGCGGCGGGCGTGGCACCGGCGGGTTCGCGAACGACTCGGTGCTGAACCTCTATCGCGCCCGGCAAGCCGAGCTCGACGCCAAGTTCCCGCCCCCGCCCCGCGCGACGGTCAAGGACTTCGTGGATCACATCGACTACGCCGTCAAGCTGATCGGCATCGAGCACGTCGGGATCAGCTCCGACTTCGACGGCGGCGGCGGAATCGAGGGCTTCAGCAACGCGGCCGAGTCGTTCAACGTGACCCTCGAGCTAGTACGCCGCGGGTACTCCGAACGGGACATCGCACGGCTCTGGAGCGGCAACCTGCTTCGCGTCATGGAGGAGGTGGAAAAGGCGGCCGCGAAGGCGAAGCGCCAGGCCTCGTGACGGCCGCCGCTGCCCCCTCCCCCGCCGGCGCGCCGGCCGGCGCCTCCACGCGCGTCGGCTCGCTCGACTTCGTGCGGGGCGTGGTCATGATCCTGATGGCGATCGACCACGTGCGGGTCTACTCGGGAGTCCCGGCCGGGGGCCCCACGCCGGGGGTCTTCTTCACGCGCTGGATCACCCACTTCGTCGCCCCGGCCTTCGTCTTCCTCGCCGGCACGGCGGCGTACCTGCACGGGCGACGGGTGGGCCGCGCGGCGCTCGCCCGGTTCCTCGTCACCCGCGGCGCCTGGCTCGTGTTGCTCGAGCTCACGGTGATCCGCGTCTCATGGACCTTCAACGTCGACTTCGCGCACTACCTTCTGGCCGGCGTGATCTGGATGATCGGCTGGTGCATGATCCTGCTGGCGCTGCTCGTGTACCTGCCAACGCGGGTCATCGGCGGCTTCGGGGTGGCCACCATCCTCGGCCACAACCTGCTGAACTACCTCCCCGCCGAGACCTGGAAGTCGCTCGGCGAGGGGCCCCTCGGCTGGCTGTGGAGCCTGGTCTACGGCGGCGGCGCGGTGGAGCTCGGCCCCGGCGGGCCGCCGCTCATCATCCTCTACGTGCTGGTGCCGTGGATCGGCGTGATGGCGGCCGGCTATGCGTTCGGGCTGGTGGTGCAGATGGAGCCCGAGCGCCGGCGCACCCTCTGCATCCGGCTCGGGGTGGCGCTCACGGTGGCCTTCGTCGCCCTGCGCGCGCTCAACGGCTACGGTGACCGCAACCACTGGAGTGCCGGCGCGCCGCTCTCCTTCCTCGCCACGAGCAAGTACCCGGCATCGCTCCTCTTCCTGCTCATGACCCTCGGCCCGATGCTCGTGCTGCTCGGCGTCGCCGAGCGGGCGCGGGGCCGGATCGCCGGAGCGGTGACGGTGTTCGGGCGCGTGCCGTTCTTCTACTACCTGCTGCACATCCCGCTCATCCACCTGCTGGCGTGCCTGGTGTCGCTGGTGCGCACCGGCGCGGTGGACCCGTGGCTGTTCGCCAACCACCCCATGCTGCCGCCCGAGGTACCGAACGGCTATATGTGGAGCCTGCCGCTGCTCTACCTCGTCTGGCTGGTCGCCATCGCGATCCTGTACGTGGCGTGCCGGTGGTACGCGGCGCTCAAGGCGCGCCGCCGCGACTGGTGGCTGGGCTACCTGTAGGGCCCGCCGCGCGCCTCGACCCGCGCACGGTTCGTCCCGGCCCTCCCCGGACTGGAAAATGGCGCGCGGCGGCGTAGGATGTTCACGCATGCGCACCATCCTTCGTGAGCTTGTCGCGGCGGCCTGCCTCGTGCCGGCCCTCGCCTGTGGCAAGTCGTCCGCCCCGGGGACGGCGCCGGCCCCGGCCGCGGCTCCTGCGGCTACCGCCGCGACTCCCGCCGCCGCCTCCGCCGCACCGGGCGCCTTCGACCCCACCGGCACCTACGAACTGCAGATGGAGAGCGTGCGCGGCCGGTTCACCGTCACCGCCAACATCCGCGTACGGGCCGACGGCACGCTCACCGGGATCCTGTCGAGCACCAACGCGCCGATGCTGACGATCCGCAGCGGCACGGTGAAGGGCACGACCCTCACCATGCGCGTCGCCGCCGACGACGCGACCGAGGCCCGCGTGGAGATCGCCGTGGCGGGCGAGCAGGTAACCGGGCGGTGGATCCGCGACGGCGGCGACGTGTCGCGCATCCTGGGGCGGCGCCTCCGCTAGCACGCCGGCGACGCCGCTGGCGTCGCCCCCCGCCGCCGGGGAGATTCCCCCCGGATGCCGCACCTCAACATCATCATCGCCATCGCCATCGCGGCGCTCGTCATCGCGCTCACGGCGCTGGCGCGACGCCTCCCCGTTCCCACGCCGATCCTGCAAGTGGTGGCGGGGCTCCTGGTCGGCCTCGTGCCCGGCATCGCGATCCCGGAGCTCGAGCCCGACCTCGTCTTCTTCGTCTTCCTCCCGCCGATCCTCTGGGCGGCGGCGTTCTTCACCTCGCTGCGCGAATTCAAGGCCAACCTGCGGCCGATCAGCCTCCTCGCCGTGGGGCTGGTGCTCGCCACGTCGGTCGCCGTGGCCATCGCCGCCCGCGCGCTGCTGCCGGGGATCCCCTGGGCCGTGGCGATCGCCCTCGGCGCGATCGTCTCGCCCCCCGACGCGGTGGCCGCGGCCGCGATCGTCTCGCGCCTCCCGGTGCCGCGGCGCGTCGTCGTGATCCTCGAGGGGGAGAGCCTCGTCAACGACGCCTCGGCGCTCGTCATCTATCGCACGGCGATCGCCGCCGCGGTGACCGGCCTGTTCAGCTGGGGCGAGTCGATCGTGCGCTTCTTCATCGACGCCGGGGTGGGAGCGCTGATCGGCCTGCTGGTGGGGTGGCTGATCATCCGCGCCGCGCGCTGGACGAAGGATGCCCTCGCCGAGACGCTCCTGACCTTGGTGGGGCCGTACGTGGCCTGGGTGGCGGCCGAGACGACGCACGTGTCGGCGGTGCTCGCCTGCGTGGCCGGCGGGCTGTACGTGCGGCAGCACCTGTCCACTGCGGTGGCCCCGATGTCGCGCGTGCAGGCCCTCGCCGTCTGGGACCTGCTCGTCTTCCTGCTCAACGCGATGATCTTCCTGCTGCTCGGGGTGCAGTTCGGCGCGCTGGTGCAGGCGGTCCCCGCGGGGACCCTCTCGAGCGTGCTGCGGGCCGGGGCGATCATCAGCGTGGTGGCGATCGCGGTGCGCCTGGCCTGGGTCCCACTGGGCACCTGGCTCCCCCGGCTGGTGAGCGCCGGCGTCAGGCAGCGCGACCCCCTGCCGAACTGGAAGGGTGTCGCCCTGGTCTCGTGGACGAGCATGCGCGGGATCGTGTCGCTCGCCACCGCACTGGCCCTGCCACGCCTGCTGGGTGACGGGCGCCCCTTCCCGTATCGCGGCGAGATCATCCTCATCACCATGTGCGTGATCGTCGTGACCCTCGTGGTGCAGGGGCTCACCCTGGCGCCGCTGATCCGGGGGTTCCGCTTCGCCCCGGAGCAGGACCGGCTGGAGGAGGAGCGGCTGGCGCGGCGCGAGGCGCTGCGGCGCGGCGCCGAGGCGCTCGACGACCTGTCGCGCGAGCCGTGGGCCGACCCGGTGGACGTGGCCTCGCTGCGCGCCGAGCTGCGCGAGCGCGGCCGGATGCACGAACACCATGGCGGCCACTCGCAAGGGCGCCGCCGGCTTCGCCTGGGGATGATCGACGCCGAGCGGCGGATGCTGGTGCGCCTGCGCAACGAGGGGGCAATCAGCGACGAGGTGCTGCGCGAGCTGGAGCAGGAGCTCGACCTGGACGCGATCCGCGTCGGGGCGGGCCACACGCGATAGCCCCGCCGTCGTCCCGAGCGCAGCCAGGGACCTGCCTGTGCGGTTTCGAGGCGAAAAACAGGTCCTTCGCTGCGCTCAGGACGACTGCTTGCGCTCCAGGGCCGCCGGACGGCTCGTCGCCCCCTCCTCCAGCCGCTCCGTGCGGCCCAGCCGGTCGACGTCGATCGTCATCACGCCGTCGGGCCCGTTGGCGAAGATGCTCGCGAACTTCACGTCCCAGCGCACCTCGTCGAAGGTGTAGCTGGTGCGCGAGATCACCCGCGTGCTGAACGTCTCCTCGTGCGCGCTCACGCTCACCACGAACTCGGCCTCGGCCGCGGCGAGCGTCTCCGGCGTCACCCCGGCCAGCGGGCTGGTGGCCGTGATCGGGTGCACCACCGTCCAGTGCAGGGTGAAGAACTCCACGTAGTCGCGTTCCAGCTCGAGCTCGTGGAACTCCCGCACCCGCTTGCCCCCCTGCATCTCGAACCAGATCAGGTTCACCTTCACCCTGAGCGCGCTCAGCTGCCCCGGTGCCGCGTTCGTCATCCGGTACATGAGGCCGCGCCCCCCCTCGTACGGGGCGACGATCGCCGACTCGCTGAACAGCAGCCGCATGCGCGGGCGCGTGAGCCGCGCGATCAGCAGCCCCCCAACCGCCACGAGCGTGATCGGCCCCACGAACGACTCGAAGACCACCAGCCAGTTGGCGGTCGCCCCCACCGCGTACATCGCCCCGGTGCCGGTGGTCGTGAACACGCCCACGCTGAAGCTCAGTGCCCGCAGGAACGGGTCGGTCACGCCCATCGCCTCGCTGCCATGCAGGGCCGTCGGCCCGATCGCGGAGTAGGCGAGGGCGAACACCCCGTTGATCAGCAGCAGGGCGCCGACCGTCCAGGCGAGGAAGGTCGGCCAGGGCGCGCACAGCGCGGCGAGGTAGAACCGCTCCGTGCGCTGGGCGCCGAGCCCGTACTTGCGGCTGGTGGGGGTGCCGTCCTTGCCCAGGAAGCGCCCGCGCACCGCCTGCGCCACGGCCCGGCCGAAGCCGAGGTCGGAGTGCTCGCCCTCGGGATCGGGGGGCGGGGTGGCGGGGTCGGTGGTGACGGGTGCGGACACGCTGGCTGGCCCCCGAGGGTGAAGGGAACGCTGGCCATGAAAATGCCCCGGTGGGTCGCCATCTCGCCACCCTGGTCGGTCACGTCGAGGAACTCCCGGGTCGGCGGCCCGGCGGACCCGGGCAGCTTCTCGAGCCGCATCGGCAGGCGCACGACGTCCCTTCCCGCCGTGCGGGACCACGAGCACCGGCGCGCCGCCTTGTCGCTCGGAGTGCATTCCCTCCGCGCCCCCACGGGGGGACGACGAAGGTCCGGCCACCATCCCCGAGGTCGCTGAACAGGCTCTACTTGCCCGCGGGCATGGTCACCTCGCCGATCTGGTGCGGCACGTCGTCACACCGGTGGTGAGGCGCCTACCGGCACTGCGGGTACGCCGGGTCCGGCCCCGCGATCGCCGGCCGGTCCTTGCGCATCGCGATCGCCCACATCACGTCATGGATGAACCGCGCCAGCCGCGCCGCGTGGTCGTAGTCGATGTACTGCGGCTCGTCCGTCAGCTGGTGGTAGTCCTGCGCGTACCCCAGCGAGAAATAGGTGACCGGGACATCCTTGAGCACGTAGCTCACCTGGTCGCTGCGGCAGAACCGGTTGAGCGGGTTCTCGCGCACGTCCCAGCTCTTGTCGAGCGCCATCGGCTCGGCCCGCGTGGCGTTCACCGAGTCGATGATGTCGCCGAACTCGCGCGACAGCCGCCGCGCGCCGAGGAGCTGCACCGAGTTCGGCCCGCCGAACTTCACCTGCTCCACGCGCCCCTTGCCGAGCATGTCCATGTTGTGCGCGGCCACCACCTGCCCGAGCGGCACGGTGGGATGGTCCACGAACCAGCGCGAGCCCAGCAGCCCCCCCTCCTCGCCGGTGTGCGAGACGAAGATGATCGAGCGGGCCGGCTTCTCGGTTGCGAACCGCTCGGCGATCTCGAGCAGCACCACCGTGCCCGAACCGTCGTCGTCGGCGCCGTTCATGATCGAGTCGCGCCGTGGCGGCCGCACGCCGCGCGCGTACGCGACCAGCGAGTCGATTCGCTGCTGCTGCTCGGCGGTGGGACGGCAGGCGGGGTCGTTCGCCCCCTGCCGTCGCGTGACCGTGAGCACCGCCCGCAGCGAGTCGTGGTCGGCGGCCACCGGGTTGGTGCCCACATGGTCGTTGTGCGCGCTCACCAGCACGTACTCGCCCGCGAGCGCCGGGTCGGTGCCGGGGAGAACGGCCACCACGTTGCGGGCCGGCGTGCTCGACGGGTGCCACGAGTACGACCAGGCCGCGCTCACCCCCTCCCCGGTGGCGCCCACCGCCAGCTGCTCGGCTGGCCTGCCGAAGATGCGGGTCGCGGCGGCGTTGGAAATCACGGCCGCGGGCATCGTGAGCGCATTCGCCGGCGTGGCCGGCTGCATGACCTGCCGCGTGCCAAGCGCGGCCGCCACCGCGCCGGCCGGCAGCTGCTCGAGCCCCACCACCAGCACCGCCGCGGCACCGACGGCCTGCGCCCGGCCGTCGCGCACGGCGGGAGTGGACAAGACCACCGGTCCGCGAGCGGCCGCGTTCGCCGCGGCGGCCGCCTCGAGCTTGATCGCCGCGGCGGCGCCGAACCGGTCGGGCACGGAGTCGCAGCGCAGGAGGGCGGACGGACGCGCCGGCGCCGCGTAGCCCGGCGCGCCGGGGGCCATCAGGAAGACGGCGACCTTCCCCCGGAAGTGCGCCGGGTCGAGAACCACGCCCGTGTCGCCCCATCGGCCCGCGAAGACGGCGGGGAGGTCGGCGAAGTTCGCCGAGCCCGCGATGCGATTCAGCGTCGTGGGCGTGACGGGAATCCACTCGCTCCGCGGCGCCAGCGTGGTCCCTCCCGCCGCGAGTCGCGCCGTGACGCCGTCAACACCGATC
Source organism: Gemmatimonadota bacterium (assembly GCA_016191225.1). GTDB lineage: Bacteria > Gemmatimonadota > Gemmatimonadetes > Gemmatimonadales > Gemmatimonadaceae > JACPPC01. The sequence goes on from JACPPC010000006.1 coordinate 22,633, forward strand.
GGACCGAACGGCAGCTCCTGGAAATACGTGCCGTTGTCGCCGGCGGGCTTGAGGCCGAGCCGCCTGAACTCGGAGGCGATGTACGCCGTCGCCTTGAAGTTCCCGGGCTCGCCGACGCGCCGACCGAGCATCGAGTCGTCGGCGAACTGGTAGAGCCGCGTGCGCAGGTCATTGGCGTTGATCTCGGGCGACGTCGGCCGAGGCGCCCAGGTGCGCGGGCCCTCGTCGGGCCAGACCGGCCTGTCGGCGTCGGCCTTGCGGGCCGCGGCCGGCGGCTTGCCCTGCGCCGCAAGGGTCGGGGCGGCGAGCACGGAGAGCAGGCAGGCGGTGGCGAAACGGGGCACGAGCGAACTCCGGCGGCCGGGTGGGAAGGGGTCACACGCGTGAATCGGGTGAATCTGGCCGCCGCCGCGCGACCGCGGCAAGCTTCGGCGGGTCATGAGATCACGGACTCGTTTGGGGGAGAATGCCTGACACTCCCGCCCCCGCGGCGCCCGTACCGTTTCCTGGAGACGCCCGGATCGGCCCCCCTCGCAGGAAGGATTGCCATGACCCGCCCATCACGCGCCCTCCAGCTGATCGCCGCGCCGGCCCTCGCCGCGCTGTGCCGCACCGCCCCGGTGCTCGCGCAGGCCAAGCCGGTCACCGAGCATGTCCAGTACCTGCACGTGGTCGGCCAGGACTACGCCTTCGAGGCGCCATCCACCATCCCGGCGGGCATCGTCACCTTCCACCTCGTGAACAAGGGACTCGACGTCCACCAGATGACGATCGTCGAGCTCGGTGTTGGCCACACCCTCAAGGACTTCTTCGACGCCATGCACGCCAAGGGGCAGCCGCCGGCGTGGACGATCGAAGTGGGAATGACCCCCACCATCCAGCCGGGGGCCGAGGCCTTCCTCACCGTGCGGCTCTCGCCCGGGCGATACCTGCTGAGCTGCCTGATTCCGGCCAAGGACGGGCGCTCGCATGTCGAGAAGGGAATGACGTCGCTGCTCACGGTGACGGCCAAGGGGGCCGCGCCGAAGTAGCGCGGCCCGGTCGCATTCCCGGTTCACGAGGCGCGACGCCTCGGCCCTGACCGGCTCGATGGTGTCGCGGTCGCGCACGAGCTCCGCGCCCGGGATCAGCCCCGAGCCCCGCACGTCGCCAACGATCCCGGACCGGTCCAGCGGCGGCCGCGAGCCGGCGAGCATCCGCGCCCCCACGCGCCGCGCATGCGCCAGCGGCTGTTCGTCGCGCAGCACGGCCAGCCCGGTCACGCACGAGACGGTGTTTCCGCCGAAAGAGCCGACGCGCTCCATCCGGCGGTCGAACGCGTCGGCGACCGCCCGCTGAACAACCTGCGCACTGGCAACGCCTAGAGCGCGGCCTCGAGCCGCTTCACGATCGTCGACACGATCTGCACCCGCGCGAACTTCTTGTCGTTCCCGGCGACGAGCGTCCACGGCGCGTACTCGGTGCTGCAGCGCGCGACCATCTCGTCCACCGCCCGCTGGTACTCGGGCCACTTCTTGCGGTTGCGCCAGTCCTCGTCGGTGATCTTGTACTGCTTGTACGTCACCCGCTGCCGTTCCCTGAACCGGCGCAGCTGCTCGGCCTGGCTGATGTGCAGCCAGAACTTGCAGACCACGATGCCATGCTCCGCGACCTGCTCCTCGAACGAGTTGATCTCCTGGTACGAGCGGCTCCAGTCCGCCTCCGACGCGAAGCCCTCCACCCGCTCCACGAGCACCCTACCGTACCACGAGCGGTCGAAGATCGCCGTGTAGCCGGCCCGCGGCAGCTGCCGCCAGAAGCGCCAGAGGTAGTGCTGCGCCCGCTCCTCGTCGGTGGGCGCGGCGAAGCCCACCACGTGGTAGAGGCGCGGGTCCATGGCCTGCGTCACGCGGCGGCTCGCGCTCCCCTTCCCCGCGGCGTCCCACCCCTCGAACACCAGCACCATCGACGCCTTCGCCGCCTTCGCCGCCCACGCCAGCTTGCTCAGCTTGCGCTGCCACTTCGCCAGCTGCTTGTCGTATTCGGCGTCGGTCAGGCTCTGCCGCAGGTTCACGTGCGCGAGCACCGAGTCGGCGCGGCGGGCGGCGGCCGTGCGCCGGTCCGGGCCGGCCGCGATCCTCGCCGGGGCCGCCTTGGCCGCCGCCCTGGCCGCCCCCTTCGCCATGGCCGCCACCGCCACGGCCTTGAGCTTCGCCTGCAGCGCGTCCTTCAGGATCGTGGCGGCGGTGAACTCGCGGTAGCGCCGGTCGGTGGCCTCGATCACGTGCCAGGGGGCCACGCTCGCGTCGGTGTGCCGGATCGCCCGCTCCGAGATGCTCGTGAAGCGGTCGTACATCTCGTAGTGCTTCCAGTCGTCCGGGGCGGCGCGACCCGCGGCCTCCAGCTTCCGGACACGCTTCTTCTGCTCCTGCTTCGGCAGGTGAAGCCACAGCTTCAGCAGCACGGTGCCGTCGTCGTGCAGCATCTGCTCGTGGGCGGCGATCCGGTCGAGCTCCACGTCGAACCGCGCGCCCTTGATCCGGCGGAACACGCGGTTGATGATCGGCGCGGTGTACCACGAGCCGAAGAAGATCCCGATCCGCCCCCGCCCCGGCATCGCCCGCCAGAAGCGCCACCAGGGTGGACGCTCGCGCTCCTCGTCGCTCGTGTCCCAGAAGGCGTGCGTCTCCACCCCGCGCGGATCGAGCCACTCGTTGAGGCGGTGCACCAGCTCACCCTTGCCGGCGCCGTCGGCCCCCGAGACGAGCACGATCACCGCAAACGCCTGACCGCGCATCGCGAGGTGCGCGTCGAGCAGCTCCGCGCGCAGCGTGGGCTCCGCGGCGTCGTACGCCTCCGGGCTCATGACGTGGCCCAGCTCGACCGTCTCGAACATCGCGCGCTCCCGTGGCAGCCGGGCGCGGCCGCGCCGCCGCCCGCTAGGTGAATTGCCTCACCGACTCGAGGGCCCGGGCGCCGACCGCCGCCACGTCCCCCTCGCCGTCGATCTCGTGCAGCAGCCCCGCCTCGCGGTAGTACGCGATCAGGGGCTCGGTCTGGGCATGGAAGGTGGCCAGCCGCGCCCGCACCGTGTTGGCGTTGTCGTCGTCGCGCTGGTACAGCTCGCCGCCGCAGGCGTCGCACCGTCCCGCCGACCTGGGCGGGTTGAAGCTCGTGTGGTACGGCGCCTGGCACACCCGGCAGATCAGCCGCCCGGACAGCCGCGACACGATCGCCTCGTCGCTCACCTTGATGCAGACCACCCCCGCCAGCGCGCGGTGCAACCGCCCCAGCATCTCGGTGAGCGCCCTGGCCTGCGGCAGGGTGCGCGGGAAGCCGTCCAGGATGAAGCCGTCGAGCGCGTCGCGCCGCGCGATCCGCTCCTCCACCATCGCCTCGGTCACGTCGTCGGGCACCAGTTCGCCCCGGTCCATGTAGGTCTTGGCCAGCTGTCCCAGCGGGGTCGCCTGCCTGAGGTTCTCGCGAAAGAGGTCACCCGTGGCGATGTGCGTCAACATCAGGTCGGCGCTCAGCAGCTTGGCCTGCGTTCCCTTGCCCGATCCGGGGCCACCCAGCAGCACCAGGTCGCGGCTCGGCCGCACGAACTTCGACCAGTCCAGCGCCGGCCCGCTTTCCGGGGCGATCTCGTCCGCCTCCGCCGCCGTGGCGAAGGTGGCCGTGCCCCCCGCCAGCGCCTCGACCACCGCGTCGAGTCGCGCCCCGACCTCCGCCACCGTCCCCTCGCCGGGGACGATCACCAGACGCCCCGCCGATGCGTACCGCTCGAGCACCGGCCCCGTGGTGCGGTGGAAGACCCGCAGCCGCGCCCGCACGATCTCCGTCGCGTCGTCGGGGCGCCGGTGGAGCTGGCTCCCGCAATGGTCGCACCTCCCGGGCACGCTCGGCGGCATGAACGTCTCGTGGAAGCTCGCCTGGCAGTTGTGGCAGAGCAGCCGGCCCGCGAGCCGCCGCACCACTTCCTCGTCGTGCACCTTGAGGTAGATCACCCCGTCGAGCCGGCGGTCGTGCCGGAACATCAGCTCGTCGAGGAACTCCGCCTGGTGCACCGTGCGCGGGAAGCCGTCGAACAGCGTCCCGTCGCCGGGGGCCAGCCTGGCGCACCATTCCTCGATCATGCCGTGCACCACCTCGTCGGGCACGAGGTCGCCGTCCTCCATGTAGCGGCGCGCGAGCAGCCCCAGCGTGGTGTGCGTGTCGAGGTTGTGCCGAAAGACGTCGCCGGTGGCGATCGGGCGCAGGGCGCGTCGAGCCGCGATCCGCGCGGTGTGCGTTCCCTTTCCCGCGCCCGACAAGCCGATGATCGCGATGTTCATCCGCTCCCCCTCGCTAGAAACGCTCTCCCTTCGCCTCGCGCTGTGCACTCCCCGCCGCCCGGATGCGCGGCAGCAGGGTCCAGAACACGAGGGCGAGCCCGACCACCTGCCCCAGGCCGCCGCCGACGATCGCCGTCCGCACCGCGCTCCCCGGCTCCGGCCCCGCCACGAGCTCGCCGATCACCCGCAGCGCCGTGCCCGGCGCCAGGCACCACCAGGCCGCCACCGCGAGCCCCGGGCGGTAGCGGGTGTCGCCCGCCGCCGGCCGCGGGAAGATCCACAGCGCGACGCCCGCGATCATCGTCATCACGAACCCCACCAGCAGCACGTGGGTGTGCGCGCTCACCTCGCGCGGGGAGGGCGGCGCCCCGCCCAGCTCGCGCCGCGCCAGGAACCACGCCCCCAGCGCCAGCCCGACGACAAGGAAGGCGAATGCGCTCTTGAGGTACCTCCGCACAAGGGAGTGCATGTCGCCGATGCCGTAGCGAAGGTGGTCCCGGGCGTCCGTGGGCTATCCCGACACGGGAAGGCGCACCCCCGGGCCGCCGGCCGTGCGTGGCGCCGGTGCCCGGCCGTCGATCGTGCGCCAGAGGTTGTAAATGAACAGGTAGGCGCCCCCGGCCGCGAGCAGGCCGCCCGTGCCGAGCAGCCAGCCGGCGACCCGTGGGCGATGCGGATTCAGCAGGAAACCCGCCACGAGGATCGCCAGGCCGGCGTTGGCGGCCCACCAGTGCGCCCCCGCGAGCCTCCGGCTGTGCAGCGGATGCCCCGTGAACCGCGGGATCACGTGGTACGCCACCCCGGCGATCGCCATCGTCACGAAGCCCAGCAGGTTGAGGTGCGCGTGGGCCGGCCGGTACACGATCGCCGCCGGATCGAGCGCGAACCAGGCCCCCATCCCCACGCCAAGCCCGAGCGACACGAGCGCGCTCTTCAGGAAGCGGCGAACGAACCAGTCCATGGGCGTGGGCGGCCGGGGGGAGGGCGCGCTTACGCGAGCTCGCGCAGGGCCCGGAGCACCAGGTCCGGGTTGAGCCCGTGCTTCACGCAAATCACCGCCAGCGGGCGCGCGCCGCCACAGCAGCTGTCGAGACCGAAGCGCTCGAACACCTCCACGGCGCGGGGCACGGCGGCGACGATCTCGTTCAGCGTCATCGTGTCGCGCAGCGGCGCGACGGTGCCGGTTTGCATGGGCCAGGCTCCTCGGTGAATCGGATGATCGGCGGCATCGCTATCGTAGCCGCCGGTGTGGGTCGCATCTGTAGGGAATCCCCCGGCCCGGGGCGCGCGATTCCCCGACCTCATGGCGTGCCCGGCGAGGCCGCCGGCCCGGTCCGCACCTCGAGCCGCCGCGCCACCGCGTCGAAGGTCACCAGGGCCACGCCGCGCGGCGCGAAGGTGAGCGTGGTGTCGAGCCCGAGCCGCGGCGGCACCGCGGCGCGGGCCCGGCGCGCATGCTCGGCGGCCTCACGATCCGCGCGCCCGGCATAGAGCCCCGTGTCGGCCTCGGCCGCCGCCACCGGCGCGAAGGCCGCCGCGTCGTCGTCGGTCGTCTCGCGGCGCGTGAACGACACCCGCACCCGGTGCGCCCCCGCGGGCATGGGGAACTCGCGCAGCAGGTAGATCGGCCGGTCGTGGCGCAGGCCGGCACCACGGACCTCCGCCTCGCCCGCCACCTGCCCGTCCACCGTCACGCGGAGCGCATACGACGCGAACCGCCCCTCGCACTCGGTGCGCTGGCGCATGTGCTCGGGCATCTTCGCGATCTCCTCGGCCGACCGCGTGCGGCACACCTCGATCCGCTCCGGGCGCGCACTCCACGACAGGCGAAGCCGGGCCACGTCGCCGGCATGCCACGGCACCGGCGCCGCCGAGGCCCGCGCCAGCAGCACGAGCGCCGCCGCGGTCGCGGCGCCGGAGACGGCAAGCCGCGTGGCGGCCCGGTGGCCGCTCATGGCGCGGCCTCCTCGTACGGTACCGGCTCGCACTCCACGTCGACCTCGACGTCTCCCTCGGCTGCCGGCCGCGCCAGCGCGACGGTGCGCGTGGCGAAGGCCTCGTACGCGGCGAGCACGCCCGCGAGGTCGCCCGGCGCGCTCGTGGCGATCGCGACCCGGTCGCGATCCACGCGCGGCTGCAGTTCGGCTTCGCGGTCGTTGAACATGCGCTCACGCAGCCACTTGGGCCCCTCGCGACCGACGCAGTCGCGCGGCGGGCAGCCGTACACGATCACGCCCGGCGCACCGGAGCGCACGAACATCTCGATCGCCGATGAGTGCAGGTTGCCCACGCACGGGACCGCGTGCACGTGCGCCCCCCGCGCGCGGAGCGCGGCGACGTGCGCCGCCGGCGCCTGCGCGCAGCACACCGCCACGATCGCGGGCGCCGGCGTGAACGCGGGGAGGATCCGGCTGCGGATGTCGAACAGCTGGTCGCGCCCGGTGAGCCCCCTCGGCCCGACGCCCATCGGCGCGCACGAGCCGGCGCAGATGCCGCAGCTCACGCACAACGCCGGATCGACCCGCGCCACGAGGGTGGGCCGGTCGTCGTCGCGCGCGACCATCGTGATCGCCCCCCACGGACAGTCCTGCGGGCACTGGTTGCACCCGGTGCAGAGGCGCGGATCGACGGTGCTCGGCGTCCAGCTCCCCGTGCGTGGCCGGCTCGTGAACCAGGGCACGAGCACCGCGAGCAGCGAGGCGGCGCCCACCACGCCCCAGCTCACGCCCGGAGTCACGCGCTCCGAGAGCGGCAGCCACCAGGCCACGAGCAGGTCGGTGGGCGTGGTGGCGGGGAGCGCGAAGGGGTTGGCCGCGGGGCCAAGCGACGCCGGCAGCACCACCGACGCCACGACCAGCGCCCCGACCATGGCCCATGCCAGCCCCCGCGGCGGGAGGAGCACCGGCCGCTCCACGCGCGAGACGTGCAGCCAGAGCCCCGCTCCGAGTCCCAGCGGCACCACGATGTGGATGAACAGGTTGACGAAGAAGAAGGCGGTCGGCACCGCGCCGTCGCCGGAGAAGATCCGGCCGAGGGGCTCGGAGAAGACGGGGAGGATGTCGAGCAGGCGCGCCCCCTCGATCGCGAGGCGGGCGCCGAAGGTGTCCCACGCCATCACGAACCCGGTCCACGCGCAGACGAGCCCGATGAAGAGGGTGAAGAGCCCCGACACCCAGGCCAGCGAGCGCGGCCCCCAGCTGCGGGCCTGCGCAAACAGGCGGAGCGCGTGCAGCGCGGCCGCGATCACGAACAGGTCGGTGGCGTAGCGGTGGAGGGAGCGCACCCAGCCCCCCAGCCAGGGGTCGGCGGCGATCCGCGCGACCGACTCGGCGGGGGCCCCAAGTCGATAGAACAACAGGAGGTAGAGCCCCGTGGCGAGCAGCACCAGCAGCATCAGCACGGCCACCGTCCCCATCTGGTGGAACGGGTTCCAGGCCCATCCATAGACGCGGGCGGCGGCGGCGTCGAGGGCGGCGATGAGCCGGCGAGCGGCGCGTTCGAGGGGGGTCAGGGACATGGGCCTTGCGCGGATATTATCATATAGACATGATATTGTCCACAACGGATCACGCAATTCCCGCCGGCGCCCGAAGTTCGTACAGTTGTCGGCGAAAGACCACTTTCACCGGAGGTTGCCGCATGCCCCCCGCCCCAGGTTCGACCGAGGAGCCCCCCGAGCCCGTGCCCCTCGGCCAGCGGCTCTACGACAACGTGTTCCTGCTGCTCACGGTCTCGCTGCTGATCATGTTCGGCGTCTTCACCGGCTGGGGCATGTGGGAGATCCTCACGATGCCGCCCGCCACCCTCCCCTAGCGAGGCAACGATGCTGACCAAAGTGCACACCGGCCTCGAGCCGGTGCCGGGGGTCTGGTGGAAGCCGGCCCACAAGGCCGAGAAGATCTGGGTCGCCGTGGCGTTCGTGTGGTGCATGATCCTCTTCGCCATGATGCCGCTCTGGCACTGGAAGGGCGGGCAGAACCCCTCGGGCGTCCGCCGCCGCGTGGACCCCAAGGCCTTCTATGCCCGCACCGTCGCCTTCGCCAACCAGTACAAGGTCGGCGAGGACAAGGGGCTGCCGATCGTCGCCCCTCCCGCCGGCGCCGACGTCTATGTCACGGCCCTCACCTTCCAGTGGTACCCGATCCTCAAGCTCGAGCGCGGCAAGGAGTACACCCTCCACCTCTCGTCGCTCGACGTGAACCACGGCTTCTCGCTCTTCCCGATCAATGTCAACTTCCAGGTCGTGCCGGGCTACGACTACGGCCTGCGCGTGACCCCCACCGCGACCGGCGACTTCCGCATCCTCTGCAACGAGTTCTGCGGCATCGGCCACCACACCATGGTCGGCCGCGTGATCGTCGTCGACGAGGCCGGCAGGACGGTGTCCGACAACGCCGCCGCGGCCGTCGGCCAGGGAGGCCAGCCATGACCGCTGCCGCCGTGCCAGCGCCGGGCGCCTTCCGCAAGTGCGGCGCCACCGGCCTCCTCGTCCACTCCAGGGCCGAGTGGCTGATCAAGCTCAACGCCGTCACCGCCGTCGTCGCGCTGCTGATCGGCGCCTCGGCCGCGCTCCTGCTCGTGCTCACGCGCTGGCAGGCCGTGCACCTCCTCCCCGCCGTCTGGTACTACCGGCTGCTGGGCGTGCATGGCATGAACATGCTGATCTTCTTCATCATCTACTTCGAGATGGCGGTGCTCTGGTTCGCCGGCACCGTGCTGCTCAACTCCCGTCCGGCGGCGCCGAGGTTCGGCTTCTTCAACTTCGGGCTGATGGTGGTGGGGTCGCTGCTGATCCTCTGGATGCAGTTCAGCGGCAAGGCCGACGTGCTGTTCACGTCGTACCCGCCGCTCAAGGCCGATCCCATCTACTACCTCGGCATCATCCTCTTTGCCGTGGGCGGGCTGTGCGTGGTCGGGCAGTACTTCGCCACGCTGGTGATCGCCAGGCGGGAGAAGACGTACGTCGGCTCGCAGCCGCTGGTCGTGTACGGCGCCACGACGGCGGCGATCATCGCCGTCGTCACCCTCCTCCATGGCGCCCTCGTCTACATCCCGACCTTCCTCTGGTCGGTGGGGCTCATCCCGGCTGTCGACCCCGAGGTCTACCGGCTCCTCTGGTGGGCGCTCGGGCACTCGTCGCAGCAGATCAACGTCGCCGCGATGGTGGCGATCTGGTACATGCTGGGCGGGCTGACCGTCGGCGCGGTGGTGCTCAACGAGAAGGTGAGCCGCTCGGCGTTCGTGCTCTACATCCTGTTCATTTCCATGGCGTCGGCGCACCACCTGCTCGTCGACCCGGGCTTCGGCCCGGCGTGGAAGATCGTCAACACCTCGTACTTCATGTACATGGCGGTGCTCGCCTCGATGGTGCACGGCTTCACCGTGCCCGCCGGCATGGAGCTTGGCATGCGGCTGCGGGGCTTCACCGACGGCCTGTTCGGCTGGCTGCGGCGCGCCCCGTGGGGCGATCCCGGCTTCTCGGCCCTCGTGCTCTCGGTCGTCGTCTTCGGCTTCTTCGGCGGCATCACCGGCGTCACGATCGGCACCGAGCAGATCAACATCCTGGCCCACAACACGCTGCGCATCCCGGGGCACTTCCACGCCACGGTGGTGAGCGGAACGGCCATGGCCTTCATGGGCGCGACGTACTACCTCCTGCCGCTGATCTTCCAGCGCAAGGTGGCGTTCTGGAAGGTCGCCAGGATCCAGCCATACCTGTTCGCGGGCGGCATGCTGATGGTCGAGATGGGGATGACCTTCGCCGGCAGCTTCGGCGTCCCCCGCCGCCACTGGGACATCTCGTTCTCCCAGGCGGCGTTCGACGTGCAGTTCAACCCGGTGGTGGACCTCTTCCTGGCCCTGATGGGGATCGGCGGCATCCTCGCCGTCACCGGCGCGCTCGCCTTCATCCTGATCGCGGTCAAGTCGGTCTTCCTCGGCGAGAAGGTGACCGAGTTCCCGCGCGGATCCGCGATCGCCGGGATCCCGCAGGGGCTCACCAACCCGCCGGTGCACGCGGCGAACGTGGACGAGATCAACGAGCAGTTGCACGCGCCGTCGCGAGGCTGGATGGGCGCGACGCCGGGCACGGTGGTCCTCGTCGGCGTCTTCTTCCTCGCCTTCATCCTCTACTACTTCACCAACTGGAAGCTCCTCAGCTTCCTCTGGAAGATCGGGTGACCCCCGGCCGTTCCGGCCGCCCAGGCGCGGCGCTCATCGCCCTGCTCGTGATCGTGGTGGTCACGGCGGGGTGGTGGGCGCTCGCGCTCTGGCCGGTCGGCACGGCGGAACCCGAGTGGCTGGTCCGCACGCGCTCGGCCTGCTTCGGGTCCGAGCGCGGCGGGCTGCCCGGCACCAGTGGCTGGATCCTGCTCATCGGCGAGCCGGTGGGCATGCTCGGCATCCTCGTCGCGGCGTGGGGCGGGGCGTTGCTCGACGACCTGCGCCGGCTGCGCGGCGACCGGCGCTGGGCCGCGGCGGGGCTCGCGGTTGTGCTCGTGGCCACCGCCGGCGCGTGGACCCTCGGCGTGCGCGTGGCCCGCGCGGCGGGGCGCACGACCGAGCGGCGGGCGGTCGCGCCAGGCATGCCGGCGCGGTTCGACGCCGACCTGTCGGCGATCGCACTCACCGACCAGCGCGGCGCGCGCTGGTCGGCTCCGGTCACGGCGGGCAAGCCGGTGATGCTCACCTTCGCCTTTGGCCATTGCGCCACCATGTGTCCCACGGTGGTTCGCGACCTGCTCGCCGCCCGCCGGGCGACCCACCGGCCCGACGTGACGCTGGTGGTGATGACCCTCGACCCCTGGCGCGACACGCCGGAGCGGCTCGAGGGACTGGCGGCGCACTGGGAGCTCGAGCCGGGCGACCGCGTGCTCTCGGGGTCCGTGGCCGAGGTCGAGGCCACCCTCGACCGCCTCGGCATCGGCCGGCGCCGCGACCCGCAGACAGGCGACATCGTGCACGGCGGCACGGTGCTCCTGCTCGACCCCCGGGGACGGGTGGCGTGGCGCCTCGACGGCGGCTGGGGCCGCGTGCGGGAGCTGCTCGGGAACCTGTAGGCGTCGTGGCGGCTTGTGCGTGGACGCGCGTCCCGTCATCCTCCACGCTTCATGGCCTCGCCTCCCAAGCAGCTCGATCGCTCCCTCGTCGAGGGGCCGATCGCCAATGCCGTCTGGCACATCGCGTGGCCGACCATGATCCAGAACATCCTGGCGGGACTGCAGGGGGTCGTCGACCACGCCCTCGTCGGCAACTTCGTGGGGTTCACCGCCAACGCCGCGATCGGCGTGTCGTGGCAGATCTTCCTCGTGGTGATGGTGTTCGTCAGCTCGCTGTTCACCGGCATGGGGGTGCTGGCGGCGCGCTTCGCCGGCCGCGGCGACCAGCAGCAGGTCAACCTCGTCGTCTACCAGGCCTTCCTCACGGCGATGGCCCTCTCGGTGCTGGTGCTGGCGCCGATCGGCTACGTCGTCGCGCCCTCGCTGCTCACGATCGTGCACGCCACCGACGCGGTGAAGCACGAGGCGCTCCCGTTCCTGCGCATCATGTTCACCTGCTCGTTCGGGATGCTGGTCTTCTTCATGCTCGGCGGCGCGATGCGCTCGGCCGGCGACGCACGGACGCCGCTGCGGATGGGCGGCGCGATCATGGTGCTCAACATCGTCTTCAACGTGATCCTGATCCGCGGCCTCGGCCCGGTGCCGGCCCTCGGAACGGCGGGGGCGGCGACCGGCACGGCCCTCGCCAACGCGCTGGTGGCGGCGTACGCCACGCGGCAGCTCTTTCGCGGCGCGTGGGTGGTCTCGTTCAAGGGGCTGCCGAGCTACCGCCCCGACTTCGAGGTGATCCGGTCGCTGTTCCGCTTCGGCCTGCCGGCCGGCTTCCAGGGGATCGCGATGAACGTGGCCGGCGTGCTCCTGCTGCGCTTCATCGGCGGCCTCGAGCGCAGCGCCGAGGCGCAGGCGGCGTGGGCGGTGAGCTACGTGGAGCTGTTCTCGTTCATCACCTGGACGTCGCTCGGGCTGATGGGCGCGGCCGCCTCGGTGGCGGGGCAGAACCTCGGCGCCGGGCAACCCGACCGCGCGGCGCGGGCGGTGAGCGTGGCGGCGGGGATCGGGCTGATTGTCGCCGCCACGATCGGGGCGCTCTTCCTGGTGATCCCGCGCCAGCTGCTGCTCGTGTTCGGCATGACCGACCCGGCGGCGAGCGCGATCGCGGTGCAACTGCTGGGATACCTCGCGGTGTCGGGGCTGTTCATCACCGTGGCGCTGAGCTACACCGGCGGGCTGCAGGGCACCGGCGACACGCGCAGCCCGCTCGTGATCTCGATCGTGTCGCAGATCGTGGTGCCGCTCGGTTACTGCAGCATCATCCAGCTCATGCGCCCCCTGCAGCCCACCGACATCTGGCTGGCGGTGGTGCTGGGCCACGCGATGCGCGGCAGCCTGAGCGTGATGCGGTTCCGGCAGGGCAAGTGGCGGCACATCAAGGTGGAGCTGCACGGAGCCAGGGCATAGCGCACGGCCCCGCCATCGTGAGCGCAGCGAAGGACCTGCTGTCCGCCGTTCGCCAAACCGCGCGCCCGCGCCTCAGCTCCCCGTGCGCACCGGCAGCGCGCTCAGCGCCACCCCCGCCGCACCCACGAGCGGGATCGCCCACTGGTACCAGGTGGACTGCAGCCTGGCCGACCGCGAGCGCGTGTTGAGCGCACCGGGCAGCAGCACGAGGCCGCCGAGCCACGCCAGGTGGGTGGTGGGCGCCGACGGGGCGAGCCTGCCGGTGAGCCATCCGCCAGCCACCGCCGCCAGCAGTCCGGTCGCGAGGTTCCAAGCGAGGTATGCGCGCGACGGCGCCGGCATCTCGTCGCCCGACTTCATGCGCTCGCGCATGGCCGCCAACCCACCGGGCACCCTGAGCTGCACCCAGGCGATCGTCAGCGCGATGGTCATGGGCGCCATCGCCGCATACCCGGCGATCACGGCTCCGACGCTTCGCAACATGGTGGCCTCGCCCGCATGGGCGCATGAGGAGGGCGCGATGTTGTCGCCGCGCGGCCGGCGCGGCAAGCCTACGCATGGGCAGGCTGGACCTCGACGCACCCCGTGCCCAGCTTGCAGGCGCTCCCGGTCCGTCACGACCCGACCCCGCCCCTTCCCATGCGCCGCCCGGCCGCCCTCTCCCTGCTGCTCGTCCTCGCCGCCTGCACCGGCGGCACCACCGACAAGGCCGGCGCCGCCGCGGCTCCCGACGCGGGGCGGGTACAGCGCCTCGTCAGCCCGGACGCGACGCTCGACTCGCAGGCGCCGGACTCGTTCGCGATCACCTTCGCCACGAGCAAGGGCGAGGTGGAGGTGGTGGTCCGGCGCGCCTGGGCGCCCAAGGGGGCCGACCGCCTGCACTGGCTCGCCTCCCACGGCTTCTTCGACGGGGCGCGGTTCTTCCGCGTCCTGCCCGGCTTCGTCGCGCAGTTCGGGATGTCGGGCATCCCGGCGGTCGACAAGGCCTGGGACACGCGCACGATCGCCGACGACCCGGTGACGCACGTGAACAAGCGCGGCGCGATCGTCTTCGCGACGTCCGGCAGGAACACCCGCACCACGCAGCTGTTCATCAACCTCGCCAACAACGCCAACCTCGACGCGATGGGCTTCGCCCCGCTGGGCGAGGTGCGCCGCGGCATGGAGGCGGTGGACAAGCTGTACAGCGAGTACGGCGAGGGCGCCCCCTATGGCTCCGGCCCCGACCAGATGATCCTCAAGCGCGACGGCAACCGCTACCTCGTGGCGGCGTACCCGAGGCTCGACAGCATCGTGTCGAGCGCCGTGCGTCCGCTGGGAGGCGGCAAGTAGTGCGCGCGATCCCGGTCGCCCGGCATCGCCTCGCCGTTGCCCTGACTCTCGCCGGCGTGGCGGGGGTCGCCGGCGCCTGTGCCCGCGGCACGGGCACCACCGGCCTCGTCACCCCGAACGCCGCCGCCCTCGAGCGCCCGGCGCCCGACTCGTTCGTGGTCGCCTTCGCCACCTCGCGCGGCACCTTCGACGTGATGGTGCGGCGCGCCTGGGCTCCCCGCGGCGCCGACCGGGTGTACTACCTCGTGAGCAACCGCTACTACGACGGCGTCCGGTTCTTTCGCGTCGTCCCCGGATTCGTCGCCCAGTTCGGCCTGCACGGCGACACCGCGGTCAGCGCCGCCTGGCGCGGCCTGCGCATTCCCGACGACTCGGTGCGCGCCAGCAACACGCGCGGCATGCTCACCTTCGCCATGGGTGGCCCCAACACCCGCACCACGCAGCTGTACGTCAGCTACCGCGACAACTCGCGGCTCGACGCGATGGGCTTCGCCCCGGTCGGGCAGGTCGTTGCCGGCATGGAGGTGGTGGACTCGCTCCACGGCGGCTACGGCGAGGGAGCCCCCCGCGGTCAGGGCCCCGACCAGGGACGGATTGTCCGCGAGGGGAACGCCTACCTGCGGGCGCAGTTCCCGCGCCTCGACAGCATCGCCACCGCCCGCGTCACGCAGCGCTGGACGTCGTCGCGCCCGTAGGCGCGCGACGCGCGCGCCGCGTCCCGTCGCGCGAGCCCGTCACGCGGTCGCGCCGGCGGCCCTGAGGCGCCATTGTCGGGGCCGCACGCCCACCCCGACCCCGGGAAGGACCATGTCGGTCACGATCAACTGCCAGTGCGGCAAGACCTACCAGCTCAAGGACGAGTTTGCCGGTCGTGACGTGGAGTGCCCCAACTGCGGCACCGTCAACCGCGCCGAGCGCACCGTTGCGCAGCCGCAGTCGGACGCGGTGTACGGCGCGAGCGCCGTCGCCGGCTCGGCGGCGAGCCTCGCCCTGGGGCCGGGGCCGAGTGTCGGCGCCTCGGGGGCGATCTTCGGGCTGATGGGGGCGATCGTCGTCTTCCTGCACCGCCACCGGAAGGCCTATCACCTGCGCGACGGCCGGATCGGCTTCGTGGTGGCGGCGTGGGCGGCGTACACCTTCTTTCTCGGCGCCGTGAGCCCGATGGTCGACAACGGCGCGCACCTGGGCGGGCTGGTGGGCGGGGCGCTCGCCGTGCTCGCGACCCGCCCCCGCGCCGCGCTCAGTCCGACCCGCGCGTCATGATCGTGCTCATGAAGAGCGTCGGCTGCCGCGTCGAGATCACGTACTCGCTGGTGCGAGAGCCCGGCGCCTTGAGCACGAGGAGGTAGGTCGCCGCCGGGATTCCGCTCAAGCGGAACTCCCCCCGCGCGTCGCTCACCGTCTCGGCCTCGGTGCCGATCTTGCGCCCCTGGCCGTCCATTCGCTCGATGCGCACCGTGACGCCCGCGATCGCGCCCACGAGGCCGGTGTCGCGTCCCGCGCCAAAGTCGTGCACCACCCCGGTGACGACGGCGAGCCCGGTGGACGGGGGCGCGACCGTGGTGTCGACGCCGGTTCCGCCGGTCGTGGAGTTCTTCTGCGCCGAGGGCCGGGTGAGGGCGTCGTCGGTGCAGGCGCCGGCCAGCAGGGCGGCGGCGATCCCCGTCGCGCCAAGCAGGCGGCGCATCGATGTCGTGCAGGATGTCGTGCACATGGTGTTCCTCGCTTCAGGAGGCCCGGGGTGCCCGCGTCGAGCCGGTGCGGGCGCCCTCGGTGAATCGTGATGGTCGCCCCGCCCACCTTCCCCTCGCTCGTGGCGGTGAGCGTCGTGCTCCCGGCCTTGAGCGCGCGCAGGAGCACGGTCTGCGCGCGCTGGAAGGTGATGCGCGCGACGGTGGTGTCGGCCACGCTCCACGTCACGGTGCGTCCCGTGATCGGAACGCCCGAGGCGTTGCGGAGCCCCGCGTAGGCGCTCAGCGAGTCCCCCATCGCGCCGAGCACGGGTGAGGGCGCAACCGTCACCGTCGACACCGCGCCGGCGCCGGTGGAGCCCGTGTCGGCGATCACGTACACCATCGCCGAGTCGCTCTTCCCCTCGCTCGCGACCCTGAGCATCGTCGCCCCGGGGCGCAGCGCCCAGCCGACGACGCTCTGGTGCCCGAGTTAATAGGGCTGCACGATCGTGCTGTCGGCCACCGACCAGTTGATCACGCGGCCGGTGAGCAGCGCCCCGCTCGCGTCGCGCAGGTTGACGAAGGCCACCACGCTGTCCGCCACCTTGCGGGTCGCCCCGAGGAGCACGAGCTCTGCCGTCGCGACCGCGCCTGTCCCGCCCGTGGCGCCGCTGATCGTGAGGCCGAGGGTGCCCGAGAACCCCCTCGCTGGTCGCCGTCAGCAGCACCGACCCCGCCTTGCGCGCCCGCAGGTGGGCGTACTGCCCGACGCTCCCCTCGAGCTGCGCCACGCTCGTGTCGCTCACGGTCCAGGTCACCGCGCGTCCCGACAGGATGCCGCCGGCGGCGTTGCGCAGCTCGGCCACCGCCGGGATCGAGTCGCCGGCCACGAGCGGGCCAGGGGGGGCCACACGTGGACCGTCACCATGGCCACCGGCCCGCCCGGCATGACGGTCGACGTGCCGGGACCGTGCCCGGCGGTATCGACCGGGTTCACCCACGCGCACTGGTTCAGGGCCGGGACGAGCAGCGCGTCGAGCGTGGTCGTCACCCGGCGCGCGACCGAAGCGCGCATGACGTCGAGGCACGACCCTGCGACGCCGGGCGGGGCCTCCGCGGTCCCGAATCGCACGATGCACTCCCCGTCGCGCCGGTAGTTGATCGCGTACCGTCCCTCGGCGTCGGTGCGGCCGGTGGCGGCGACGCTCCACGTCACCGGGCTGAGCCGCGGGTTGCCGGGCATCACCGTGACGGGCACGCCGGCGGCCGGCCCGCCGCCGTCGCCCTCGACGGTGGTGGCGTACGACACCCGGCCGCTCACGTGCCCGGTGGCCGCGTCGTTCACCGAGCGTAGCCAGGGGATCAGCACGAACTGGCGCGGCATCGACTCCAGCACGAGGAGGCTGCGCCCCACGTCGAAGTCGATCACGATCCGGGCGCCGGGTCCCGACACGAGCGGCTCCTCGACGATCGCGTACGGCGTCGACAGCCCATCCGCCCCGCGTACGGCCAGTGCACGTTCGCCGACGACGCGTCGTGGAGTACCACCGACGACTTCGAGGGGTCGATCGTCATCCGGATCGCCCGGTACTGGCGGGCGGCAAGGTCGACGTCTCCAAGCAGGGCCGTCGAGCCGCGCTGGAACTGCAGCAGGTCGAAGACGCGCTCGGGACTCGCCACCGTGGCCCAGTCCTGGGGACCCCCGGTCGTGTCGGCGCTCGTCGACGCGTCGACGCGTCGACGCGGCTGATGTACAGGTTGACGTGGGCGACGTCGCCGTTGACGGACACCGTCGTCCGTCGTTCCCGCTTTCCTGTACGTTCAACCTGTCCCGCTGTTCCGGAGTCACATCCCGTGACCGAACGCGCATCGCGGCGCCCTGTGACGAACCGTGGCGAGTAGCCCCTTCACTTCCGAAAACCCCGACGACTCCCGTGCCACGCGCCGTCCCGACCCTCATCGGCCTTCCCTGGGATGCCGGCTCGTCGTTCCGTCGCGGTGCGGCGCTCGCGCCGCCGCTGATCCGTGCCGCGCTCGAGTCCACCGCCGGGAACGACTGGACCGAGTCGCTGCTCGACTTGTCCGCACCCGGTCACCTCGCCGACGCGGGCGACCTCGCGCTGAGCGACGACCCGGCCGCCGCCCGCGAGGCGATCGAGGCCGGCGTGGCCGCGGTCCTGGCCGATGGCGGCACGCCGCTCGCCCTCGGCGGCGACCACTCGGTGAGCTACCCCGTGCTGCGCGCCTTGCAGCGGCGCCAGGTGCGCCCCACGATCCTCCACCTCGACGCGCATGCCGACCTGTACGACGAGTTCGAGGGCGACCGCTTTTCCCACGCCTGCCCCTTTGCCCGGATCATGGAGGAGCGGCTCGCCACGCGGCTGGTGCAGGTCGGCATCCGCACCCTCACCGGCCACCAGCGCGAGCAGGCCCGCCGGTTCGGCGTGGAGGTGATCGACATGCGGGACTGGGGATCCGGGGCCCGGCCCGCCGTCGAGGGCCCGGTGTACCTCTCGATCGACCTCGACGTCCTCGATCCCGCCTTCGCGCCCGGAGTGTCGCACCGGGAGCCCGGCGGCCTCGGCAGCCGCGAGGTGATCGGCCTCATCCAGGGGCTGCGCGGGAGCCTCGTGGGCGCCGACGTGGTGGAGCTCAATCCGCGCCAGGACCCCTCCGGCGTGACCGCCACGGTGGCGGCCAAGCTGGTGAAGGAAATCGCCGGCCGGATGCTCGCGCCGCCGCCAGGTTGAGCGCCGGACGCCGGGGTCGCGCGGCCGGCGCAAGCGAGTGCCGCCAATCGCCTTGCAAACTCCCGTGCGGGCGGCGAACATGACTGGTATCCGTCATCGCGAGAGCGTCCCCTGGGCCCAACGAACGTTTCGGATCCGCGGTACTTCCACAAGGTCGTGGACTGTCAGTACGCCTGTCCCGCCCACACCAACGTCCCCGAGTACCTGCGGCTGATCGCGCAGGGGCGCCACGACGACTCGTACCTGCTCAACCGCGAGTCGAACGTCTTTCCCGGCATTCTCGGCCGCACCTGCGACCGCCCCTGCGAGCCCGCCTGCCGCCGCGGCCGCGTGGACGGCAAGCCGGTCGCGATCTGCCGCCTCAAGCGCGTCGCCGCCGACCTGCGCGACGACATCACCGACCGCCTCCCCGTGGCGCCGGCCGTCAAGAACGGCAAGCGCGTCGCCCTCGTCGGCTGCGGCCCCTCGTCGCTCACCGTCGCCAACGACCTCATGCCGCTCGGCTACGACTGCGTAATCCTCGAAAAGCTCGATCGCAGCGGCGGCCTGATGCGGGTGAACATCCCCGCCTTCCGGCTCCCGGCGAGCGTGCTCGACGAGGAGATCGGCTACGTGCTCGACATGGGCGTCGACATCCGCTACAACACCCCGGTCACGAGCATGAAGGCGCTCCTCGCCGAGGGGTACGACGCGGTGTACGTGGGCAGCGGCGCCCCCAAGGGAAAGGAGCTCGACATTCCCGGGCGCGACGACCCCGCGATCGCCGACCGGATCCACATCGGCATCGACTGGCTCAAGTCGGTGCACTTCGGCCACATCGAGAAGATCGAGTCGCGGGTGCTGATCATCGGCGTCGGCAACACCGCCATGGATTGCTGCCGCACCTCCAGGCGCGTGGGCGCCACCGACGTGAAGGTGATCGCGCGCCGGTCGCGGCCGTACTTCAAGGCTTCGCCGTGGGAGCTCGAGGACGCCGAGGAGGAGCAGGTCGAGATCGTGGAGAACCACGTGCCGAAGCGGTTCGTGATCGAGGGCGGCCAGCTCAAGGGAATGGAGTTCGACGTGGTGCGCTGGACCGACCAGCCGGGCGGCCGCCAGAAGAGCGATGTCCTCGACACGGTGGTGATCCCCTGCGACGCGGTGATCCTCGCGATCGGGCAGGACAACGCCTTCCCGTGGATCGAGCGCGACGCCGGGATCGCCTTCGACCAGTGGGACGTCCCCGTCGTCGACCGGGCCACCCACATGAGCTCGCGGGCGGGCGTCTTCTTCGGCGGCGACGCCGCCTTCGGCCCCGCCAACATCATCTGGGCGGTCGAGCACGGCCACCAGGCGGCGATCTCGATCCACCAGTACTGCCAGGGGCTCCCGGTGACGGACCGCCCGGCGTTCGGCATGAACCTGCTGAGTGCCAAGATGGGCATGCACTCGTGGAGCTACAGCAACGACTACAACCCGAGCCCCCGCGCGAAGATGACGCACGAGGAGCTCGTCAAGCGCTTCTCGGACGTGGCGGTCGAGGTGGAGCTCGGCTTCAGCCCCGAGCAGACGGCGCGCGAGGTGCAGCGCTGCCTCAACTGCGACATCCAGACCGACTTCACCGCCGCGCTCTGCATCGAGTGCGACGCCTGCGTGGACGTCTGCCCGGTGAACTGCCTCACGATCACGAAGGACGGTGACGAGGCCGACCTGCGCGGCCGCCTTTCCGCGCCGGCCGCGAACCTGTCGCAGGAGCTGTACGTCAGCGGCGCCCTGCCGCAGACCAGGCGCGTGATGGTCAAGGACGAGGATGTCTGCCTGCACTGCGGGCTCTGCGCCGAGCGCTGCCCGACCGCGGCCTGGGACATGCGCAAGTTCGAGCTCGAGATTCCCTACGCCTTCGCGGCCGCGGGGGCCGCCGCCCATGGCTGAGGTCAACGACTTCGCCCTCAAGATCGGCACGGTGAACGGCACCGGCTCCGCCAGCGCCAACGCCCTGCTGATGCAGGCGATCTTCCGCATGGGGATCCCGGTGAGCGGGAAGAACATCTTCCCGTCCAACATCCAGGGGCTCCCCACCTGGTACGAGATCCGGGTCAGCAAGGACGGCTACACCGCGCGCCCGCCAGAGCTCGACCTCGTGGTCGCCCTCAACACCGGCACCTACGCCCGCGACGTGGCCGCGGTGCGCCCCGGCGGCTACCTCGTGTACGACGACTCGTGGCCCCTCGACGACGCCCTCCAGCGCGACGACGTCACGATCCTCGGCGTCCCCTTCGGCCGGATGTGCGTCGAGGCGTTCCAGCGCGACCGCGACCGCACCCTGCTCCGCAACATCTGCTACGCCGGCACGCTGGCGGCGCTCCTCTCGATCGACCTCGACGTGATCCACGAGGCGCTGACCGAGACCTTCAGCCGCAAGAAGTCGCTTCTCGAGGCGAACTTCCGCGCGATCCGGATGGGGTACGACTACGCGAAGGCCAACGTCGCGTGCCCCCTGCCGTTCCACCTGGAGCGGATGAACGCGACCTCGGGCCACATCCTCATCGACGGCAACACCGCCGCCGGCCTCGGCGCCCTCTACGCCGGCGCCACCGTCGGCGCCTGGTACCCGATCACGCCGGCCACCTCGCTCATGGAGGCCTTCAAGGGCTTCTGCGAGCGGTTTCGCGTCGACCCGGAGACGAAGGCGAAGAAGTACTGCATCATCCAGGCCGAGGACGAGCTCGCGGCCGCGGGGATCGTGATCGGCGCCGGGTGGGCCGGCGCGCGGGCCTTCACCTCGACGTCGGGCCCGGGGATCTCCCTCATGGAGGAGTTCATCGGCCTCGCGTACTACACCGAGGTGCCGGCCGTCTTCATGGACGTGCAGCGGGTGGGACCGGCCACCGGCATGCCCACCCGCACGCAGCAGGGCGACCTGATGGCGATCGCCTACGCCTCGCACGGCGACACGAAGCACCTGATGCTCTTCCCGGCGAACCCGGAGGAGTGCTTCTACCTCTCGGTGCAGGCCTTCGACCTCGCCGAGCGCTTCCAGACGCCGGTCTTCCTCGTGTCGGACCTCGACATCGGCATGAACGACTGGATGTGCCGCACGCTCGAGTGGGACGAATCGTACCGTCCCGACCGCGGCAAGGTCCTCGACGCCGAGGCGCTCGGCCGGATCGAGCGATTCTCGCGCTACCTGGACGTCGACGGCGACGGCATTCCGTACCGCACCCTCCCCGGCGTGGGCGGCAAGGGCGCCTACTTCACCCGCGGCTCGGGGCACGACAAGCACGGCGTGTACACCGAGGACGCGCAGCCGTACCAGGAGGTGCTCGACCGCATCGCCCGCAAGATCGCCGGCGCGGCGAGGGCGGTCCCGGCGCCCGAGTTCCACCTGGCCGGCGGCGACGCCGGCGTGGGCCTCGTCTCGATCGGCGGATGCCACGCGGCGGTGCTCGAGGCGGTCGACCTGCTGCGCGCTCGAGGGCTGGCCGTGAACTACATGCGCATTCGCGGATTTCCGTTCGACGAGCCGGTGCGTGCGTTTCTGCGCGACCACGAGCGGGTGTTCGTCGTCGAGCAGAACCGCGACGCCCAGCTGCGCGCCCTCCTCGCGATCGAGACCGGGGTGTCGCGCGACGCGATGACCCCCGTGCTCGACTACAGCGGCACGCCGCTCACGGCGCGCGTGGTCGTGGACGCGATTTCCGCGGCCATGGGCCTCGTGCCCGCCGGCGCCGGCGCCGGCGGACGCGGCGCGACCAACGGCAACGGGACCCTCACCGAGCCCACCGAATGACGTCGATCACCAAGCCCCCCGTCCGCCATCCCGGCCTGCGCAGGAACTCCATCGGCCTCACCGCGCGCGACTACGAGGGGGCGATGTCCACCCTCTGCGCGGGCTGCGGCCACGACTCGGTCACCGCCGCGATCATCCAGGCGGCGTGGGAGCTCGCCCTCCCGCCGCACCGCGTCGCCAAGATGAGCGGCATCGGGTGCTCGTCCAAGACCACCGCCTACTTCATGAAGCAGGCCCACGGCTTCAACTCCGTGCACGGCCGCATGCCGAGCGTGGCCAGCGGCGCCAACGCCGCCAACCGCGAGCTGCACTACATCGGCATTTCCGGCGACGGCGACTCCCTCAGCATCGGACTCGGCCAGCTCTGCCACGCCATCCGCCGCAACGTGAACCTGCTGTACGTGATCGAGAACAACGGCGTCTACGGCCTCACCAAGGGCCAGTTCTCGGCCTCGTCCGACGTCGGCTCGAAGAGCAAGCGCGGCGAGCCCAACGTGCAGCCGCCGATCGACCCGGTGCAGCTGGCCCTGACCCTCGGCGCCACCTTCGTCGCCCGCAGCTTCTCCGGCGACAAGGCCCAGCTCGTGCCGATCCTCAAGGCCGCCTTCGAGCACACGGGACTCGCGCTGGTGGACGTGATCTCCCCCTGCGTGACCTTCAACGACCACGACGGCTCGACCAAGAGCTACCGCTACACCCGCGAGCACACCGTCGAGTTGACGTCGGTGGACCTCGTGCCCCTGCGCCGCGAGATCGGCGTCCCCGGCGGCGACGAGGCCGTCGTGAGCGTCACCATGCACGACGGCGACGTGGTGCGCTTCCGCCGGACCGAGGACGGCTACGATCCCACCGACCGCGAGCAGGCCATCGCCCACGTTCGCGCCTGCCAGCATCGGGGCGAGGTCGCCACCGGCATCCTGTTCATCGACGAGAGCGGCCACGACATGCACGAGGTCAACGGCACGGTGGCCGGCGCGCTGGCCGAGTTGCCCTTCGAGGCGCTCTGCCCGGGTAGCGCCAGCCTCGCCGAGTTGATGGCCGAGTTCCGCTGAGGGCGGACCCCACACCACCGTCGTCACGGGCCGCCGGTCGGCGCGGCACTCGCGCCCGCCTTCCCGGTGGATGCACATTTGTGCCGCGCCACCGGCCGTGGGCTCCCCGCCCGGGCCGCGCCCGGCGCCGCCCGCCCCTCCCCGCACCGCCTGACGACCATGAGCATCTACCTCGCGCTCGCCGAGCAACGCACCGGCGCCAAGTACGAGTTCGAGACGTCTCCCGTGCGCGTGGGACGGGCCCCCGGACTCGACCTCACCGTGACCGGCGAGGGAGCGGGCGTGGTGTCGGGCAACCACGCGTCGTTCGAGCACGACGGCAAGGGCTGGAACCTCACCGACCTCGGCAGCTCCAACGGCACTTTCGTCGACGGCACGCGGCTCACGCGCGACGTTCCCTTCCCGCTCCGCAACGGCTCGGTCATCAAGCTCGGCGACACCGGCCCGCAGTACCGGGTCAGCGCCGTCACCAAGCGGGTCGTCGCCGCCACGATCCTCGAGAAGGCCGCCCCGGCCGACGCCGCCGCCACGATCAGGCTCGCCACGCCGGTGCCGCCGGCAGCGTCGGTGCCGGCCGCCCGACCTCCTGCCGGCGCCAAGCCCGGGGCGCGCACCGCCGCCTTCGAGAAGATGGTCGCCGCCGAGCAGCAGAAGTCTGCCTCGAACCTGCGCAACCTCGGCATTGGCGCGATCACCGTCGTCCTGCTCGTCGTCGCCAGCGCGGTGGTGTACAGCCGCCGGCAGGCGGCGAGGAACGAGGCGGCCCTCGCCGCGCGCGCGGCCGAGGTCGTGCGGCAGGCAAAGGCCAACGACTCGCTGCGACTCGTCATCGCCGCCGAGGCCGACGAGTTGCGGGCCCGCCTCGCGCAGGCGGCACAGGGAGGCGCGAGCTCGAGCGTGGTCGAGAGCCTGACCAGCGCCCTCGCCAGCGCCAACCAGCGCACCGCGGCCCTCGAGACCTCGCTGCAGCGCGCCGAGGCGGCGGTCGCCCGGCAGCAGCGGTCGGCCGACAGCGTGCGCGCGGCGTCGCAGGCCGAACTGCAGCGGTTGCGCGATGAGCTGGCGAAGGCCGGCACCGGCAGGGTGGCCGCCCGCCAGCGCGACAGCCTGCAGAAGAAGCTCGTCGCCGCCGAGGAGAAGGCGGCGGAGGTGGAGAGGCTCGACGCCAGGGTGAAGGCCGCCAATGGCGCCAACCTGGCGCAGGTCGCGCAGGCCAGCGGGCCGGCCGTGGGCCTGGTGACCGCCTGGTTCGGCGCCAGGGCCGTGACCGGTGCGGGGGTGGTGCTAAGCGCGTCCGGAGTGGTCGCCACCACCCGTCACGCGGTGCGCGACGGGGCCAACGAGCCAGACAGCATTTCGCTCACCCTCAATGGGACGCACAAGGCGCTCACCGTGAGCGAGCTGGAGGTCTCCGAGGCCGGCGGTGCCGACCTCGCCGTGCTGCAGGTCGACGAGTACAGCGGCCCGTTCGTGAAGAGGGTCGACTGGAAGGGAGCCGCGCTGCGCGAGGGCGAACCCGCCGCCATCGTGGGCGTCGCGGCGGGCCCGCTCGACGCCACCGCCGTCGTGCGCACGATCGTCAGCGCGGGAATCGTCGGCGCCACCAGCGCCGACCAGGTGCAGTACGACGCCACCTCCAGCGTGGGGGCGAGCGGCAGCGCGGTGTTCAATGCTGCCGGCGAGCTCGTTGCCATCCACCTGTCCAAGCTCCCCAAGGGCTACGGCGCCGCGCCCATGTCGCTCGTGCGCAAGCTCGTGCCAAGGGAGCTGCGCAAGGACCTCGGAATCTGACGTACGGACCCGCCACCACGGCCGTCGCTCCGGTAGTCCGTCTGCCGGGTGCCGGCCCGGTCCCGCCCGGCATCGGCAACTCGGGCCCGCATCGCGGGCATCGCATTGGAAGTGGGGCGACGCGATGCTCGTGCCCCCCGCAGGATGTTTGCGAGGCGCCGCAGCGCGCCGACCGGGTCCGTCGCCTCGAAGACCCCCTCGCCCCGGGCGAGCAGCAGCGCCAGGCGAATCAAGCGGGTCCGACCGGATTCGGGCCCGTGCCCTTCTCTCCGCTCCCGCTCCCCTCGATCATGGTGGCGGGCGCCGACGAAAGCGTCGCGACAGGGGCAAGGGCGCGCGCGTTCGCCGGGGCCTGGGGAGCCAGCTCGCCCTGCCGGAGCGGGCGGGTCACGTCAACACCCCGGGCGGGCTCGGCCCCTGGCCCGAAAGGCTCGCGCTCCTTGAGCCGCTGCGTCAGGGTTCATCCGGCTGGCCCCTCGGCGCCGTGGGGCGTACGTTGTCCACGTGACCGCGCCGGGCACGCCCGAGGCTCCCGCCTGCGCTCCCACTCCGCTCTCCGCTGATGACACCGACCCCGCCCTGACCACCGGCGGCGTGCTCGCCGACGCGGAAGCCGAGGGGCGGTTGCGCGCCGTCGGCGTGTGGCGATCGCGGTCTGGCGCGAATTCCGGTCGCCGCTCGGGGTCCCCCTCTCCGGAATCCACGCGCTCGATGGCATCCTGCCGGCCTGCGCCCACGGCACGCGCCTGCGACACGACTCGGGGGAGCGGCACGCGGTTGAGGTGTGCGTGCGGCACCGGACCTGCGCCGAGTTCACCCACGGCATCTGCGCCCACGACGAGGCGCCGCACCTTCCCGGGCACCGAGTCCCTCCGGCATGGCGCACGGCCGGATTCCGGTGCATCGTCATGTGCCGTTCGCGCCCCTTGAACCACCCTTCACGAGGACGACATGCCCGCGACGCTTCCGCCCATCGATGCCGCGCTCTTTGACCGCTTCAAGAAGGGAGACGAACAGGCCCTCGAACAGATCTTCCGCCTCTTCGCCTCCGGCATGGCCGCCGCCGCGCTCGAGGACGTGGGCCACGCGGCGGGGGCCACCCGCGCGATCGAGCAGGTGATGGTGCGGGCCTGGTCGCACCGGGCGCAGTTCCCCGACGCGGCGACGATGCCCAAGCTGATCGCGGACGAGTTGCACGAGGCGGGGCAGCGCGAGAAGGGACGCCGGGCGGCGCTGCGCCGCTTCGAGCAGCACGAGGGCGGCGGCGGCGGCGGCAATCATGCCGCCTCGGCCACGGTGAACACGAACGAGGTGTGGGCCAGGATCCAGAAGGACCTCCACCCCGACACCGCCGCCAGCGCCAAGGCCAAGCAGGCGCACGCCGAGGCCACTCGGCACGAGGCCGCGGCGCACATCGCCGGCGTCGGCAGGAAGGGGCTCCCCGTCATGGCGCGGATCGGCATCGCCGCTGTTGCCATCGCCGCCTTCGGCGGCATCCTTGTCGTCCTGCAAAAGGCGAGCGCCGGAACCCGCGTGGCCCGCGCCCTCGCCTCCAAGGAGGCCGTGGCCACCTCCACCAAGGCCGGCCAGCGCGGCTCGATGAAGCTCGCCGAGGGGAGCAACGCCGAGCTCGGCGGCGATGCGACGGTCACGATCCCCAAGCTCTTCCCCAAGGAGATGCGCGCCGTGAAGATCGACGGCACCGCGCGCTTCTCGGTCGCGCCGGGACTCGGCGAGCCGTTCGAGGTGCGCGCCGGCAACGCCGCGATCGTCTCCACCACGGGCTCGTTCACCGTCGCCGCGTACCCGAACGAGCCGGTCATCGTGCGCGCCGACACGGGCTCCCTCACCGTCAGGACCGACACAGCCACGCGCACGCTCAACGCCGGGCAGGCGGCCCGCGTCGATTCCTCCGGCGCCATTGCCGATCCGACCGCCGGGGAGCTCGCCCAGGCCACCAGCTGGACCGCGGGGCGCTTCACCGTGAACAACAGGACGATCAAGGATGTGCTCCCGATGCTCAAGCGGTGGTACTCCGTCGACGTGCGTGCCGACCTCCCTCTCCTGCCGCGGCAAGTCTCCATGGAAGCCGCCCTCGGTTCCACCGACTCGGTGATCACCGCCCTCGAGGCCGCGGCCAAGGTCAAGCAGGTCTACATCAAGGGGGCCATGATCCTCCAGGACGATCCCAACGGGGAGGCCGCGAAGGCCTCGGCGGCGCGGATCGCCGCGGCGGCGAAGAAGGCCGCCTCGCCTCCGAAGAAGGGCAGGAAGTAGCGGGCATGCCGTCGTCGGGGCCGCCCGCGGCGGCCCCCGCTGCACCAGCCAGCTCGAGATCCAGAACCGCCTCGTCGAGATCTGGCGCGCGATCCTTCCCGGTGCCGGCGCGAAGTCGGGCGCTGTCGCGATCGACGCCGGGTCGCGCCTCTTCCACGGCAATCCGGGAACGCGCATCGAGCTCACGCGCCTCGACTGGGTCCGGCTCCACCTGATGAACCTCGGCACCCGCTCGTGGGTCGACCGCTGGGCGTACGTGAAGCGCGGTGTCCTCTCGCCAATCGGCGTTGACGCGGCCGCCGGCTGGTCGATGCCTCGCCCCAGGCGAACGCGAACGACGACTGGCGCGCCCTCTTCTCGCTCACGAGCGCCGTGTGTGCCCTCCGCAACGACGCCGTGCGTCCCTGTCCGTTACGGGTGCCGCTCGTTCTGGGGCGCCGCGGCGCCCCACGCGGCGCAACCGAGTGCGGGGGCGGGCCGCCCCCGCTCCGTCAGCGAAGGAGCTCGATCGCGCGCCCCGAAGCCGGGCCAAGCTCCCCGCCCGACCGCCAAGTGGCCCGTAGCTCCCCCAGGCACGCCGTCGACGCCAGCGACCCGAGGTACCCGCCCGCGGCGAATCGCGCCAGCTCCCAGCCGGGGGTGCGCACGCGACCGTCGTCGCCCCACTCGATCACCACCGACTCGGGCGACCGCCGCAGTCCCTCGCCGGTGGCCTTGAGCACGGCCTCCTTGGCGGTCCACATCCACACGGTGCGGCGGTGCCGCTCGCCCGGGGCGCAGCGCTCGAGCATCTCCCGTTCCGCGTCGGCGTAGCGTCGCGACACCAGCTCGGCCAGCTCGACCCCGCGCGACGCCGGCTCCATGTCCACGCCCACCGCGATCCCCCGCGACACGGCGACGACGGCCGCGCCGGCGCCCGTGGCATCCACGGTGTGGCTCAGGTTGAACTCCACCCCGCCCGCCACGCGAGGCTTGCCCCCCGCTCCAAGTTCGATCGAGAACGACCCGGCCTCAGCTCCGAGGGTCTTGGACAGCGCCAGCCGGAGCAGCGCGCGCGAGAGCAGGAAGACGTGCCGGTCGCCGGCGTGGACCAGGCGCGCGTGGCGTTCGTGCTCGTCGGCGGAGAGGGCGGGACCGAAGCGCCCCAGCAGCGCGTCCGCGGGACAGTCCGCCGTGAGCGCATACCACAGGTCCACCGCGTTGGCACCGGCGCGAGAGGGCACGCGCCACTCATCCGGGGGGCGGGGTGCCGCCGGGCGCCGATTCCCGGCCGCGCGCCTCGGCCAGCTTGCGCGCGATCCCACGATAGAACGCCGCGTCGGCCGGCTTCCCCTGCTCGTCGAGCGTGAGCGCGGCCAGTTCGATCGCGTACAGGATGTTGCCGAGGTAGAGGGCGGAGACGCCGCCCACCGTCTCGTCAGGCAACGCGTGGCGGGATGAATGTCTGCGTGGTCGGGGTGTCGGGCTCTTCCTCGATGCCCATCACCTGCACCACGATCGCCGTGATGTTGTCGAGCCCGCCGCGGCCGTTGGCCTCGCGAATCAGGTTCTCGACCATCCGCGCCGGTGTCGTGCGCGCCAGCAGCAGCTGCGCGATCCGCCGGTCGTCCACCATCCCCGTCAGGCCGTCGCTCGCCACGAGGAAAATGTCCCCCGCCAGCACCTGGCCGGTGTACGTGTCCGGATCCACCGTCTCGCCTGCGCCCACGCACCGCGTGATCACGTTGCTGTACGGGTGGTACCGCGCCTGCTCCGGCGTGAGGTAGCCGGCGTCCACCTGCTCCTGCACGTACGAGTGGTCCTTGGTGACCTGGTGCAGCACGCCGTTGCGCAGGAGGTACACTCGCGAGTCGCCCACCTGGCCGATCAGGTACCGCACCCCACCCAGCAGCAGCACGCTGGTGGTCGTCCCCATCCCCTGTTTGTCCACTTCCGACAGCGTCCGTTCGTAGATCGCCCGGTTGGCCTGCTGGATCGCGACCATCACCTTCTGCGCCGGCTCGGTACCCTCGAGCGCGAGGATGCCCGCCAGCTCCCGGGTGACGATCTGCACCGCCATCTCGCTGGCGACTTCGCCCGCGGCATGGCCTCCCATGCCGTCGGCGACGATGAAAATGCCACGCTGCGGCGTGGCGTCCGCAAAGAAGGCGTCCTCGTTACCCGCCCGGATCATGCCGACGTCGGTTCGGGCGGCGACGGAAAGGTGCACGCGATAGCCTGGTCTAGTTGAACAGGAGGAAGTACGCGGCCGCCCCACCTGCGACGAGCACCGCCAGGATGACCCAGAACACTACCGACGGGCGGCCACTCTTCGAAGGGGTCGGCGCCTTGGAGACCGTGGGCCGCGGTGTCGCCGGCGTGGCGGCGGCGGGCTTGGCGGGCGCAGCGGCGGGCGCGGGAGCCTTGGCCGCCGGCGCCGGAGCCTTGGGCACCGGAACGGGAGCCGGTGCCGGAGCAGCGGCGGTGGGAGCCGCCACCGGCGGCGGAACCGCCGGGCCCGGAACCGTCGCCGCACCCGCCGCCGCCGACGCCTTGTCGGCGTAGAAGCGGAACTCCTCGGGCCCCATCTTGATCACGTCGGCGCGGCCAAGCGTCTGCGTTCCCTCGACGCGGCGCCCGTTGACCCACACCCCGTTGGTGCTGGTGTCGATCACATAGTAGCCGTCTGGTCCCGACGCGATCTCGGCGTGGTTGCGCGAGACTTCGCCGCTCGCGATCACCACGTCGCAGGTGGCCTCGCGGCCCAGCGTCAGCCCCTTGGCGGGAATGGCGTACTCGCGGCCGTCCGTGAGCGACACCAGCCGCCCGCCGGTGCTCGCCGTCGGCGCGCCCCCCTTGCCCCCGGCCGCCGCCTGCTGCCGCAGCTTGGCAAGCTCGGCCAGGTCGGCCCCCGACAGGAACTGCGTGCTCCCGCTCTTCTTCTCGTCCGAGAAGCCGAGGGTGTGCCCCGCCACCTCGAGCTTGTCGCCGTGGATCATGGGCGTCGGCTCGACGCCCAGCATGATCGCGTTCACCTTCACCGGCGCGCCCTCGAAGCCGCGCCGCACCGCCACCGAGCCGTCGCCCCTCGTCGTCACCACGGCGAACGGCTGGGCGTTTGCCGCGCCCGGCACCTCGATGTCCATTCCCGGCCCCGAGCCGACAGTCATGTCGCCGGCGCGGAGCGTGATCTGCTTGTCGCCGAGTTGCAGTGTGGCCATGGTCGGGTGCAGGGCGAACGAGCCGGGCGCAACGGTCGGCGGTCAGCGACCGCAACCCGTTTGCCCTCGGTCACATACCGAAGGATTCGCGAAAAACTAGGGCGCGCCCCACGGGGTGGCAAGCACGATTCACGCCGCCGGGCCGTGGCCCGGCGCCGTCCCGGAGAGTTCCCCCACTTGCAGCCGGTAGAGGCGCTCGTACAGCCCGCCCCCCTCGAGCAGCGTGCGGTGGGTCCCCCGCTCCACGATGCGCCCGTGGTGCAGCACCAGGATCTCCGTCGCGGCAAGGATCGTCGACAGCCGGTGGGCGATCGCGATCGTCGTCCGCCCCTCCATCAGCACCGCCAGCCCCCGCTGGATCGCCGCCTCGGCCTCGCTGTCCACCGCGCTCGTCGCCTCGTCCAGCACCAGCAGGGCCGGGTTCGCCGCCACCGCCCGCGCGAAGCTCAGCAGCTGCCGCTCCCCCACGCTCAACGACGCCCCGCGTTCGCCCAGCACCTGCGCGTACCCCTGCGGCAGCCGCTCCACCACGCGGTCCGCTCCCACCCGGACGGCTGCCGACCGCACCTCGGCGTCGGTGAGCGGCGACGACAGCCTGATGTTCCCCGCGATGTCCCCCGCGAAGAGGAAGATGTCCTGCTGCACGAAGCCGATCCGGGCGCGCAACTCGTGCACCGGCAGCTCGCGAATGTCGGTCCCGTCGAGCAGGATCCGCCCCCGCTGCGGCTCGTAGAACCGCAGCAGCAGGCTCACCACCGTCGACTTCCCCGCCCCGGTGTGGCCTACCAGCGCCAGCGTGTCGCCCGGGCGCACACTGAAGCTCACCCCCTGCAGCACCCACTCCGGCTCGCGGTACGCGAACCAGACGTCCTCGAATGTCGCGCTCACCCCGGCCGCCGGGGAGCGCGGAGCCGGTGTGGCCTGGGTCACAACGGGAGCCAGGGGCGCCCGTGCCGGCCGGCCGCCCACCGTGCCCGAGCTCGGCGCGCGCGCTCCCAGCGATGCCGCCGCCGGGGTCGCCGGGGTGTCGAGCAGGGTGAAGACCCGCTCCGACGCGGCCATCGCCTGCTGGAGCGTGTTGTACTTGTCCGAAAGGTCCTGCAGCGGCTGGAAGAACCGCCGCACCAGCTGCAGGAAGGCCGCCACCGTGCCGACGGTGAGCGCGTGGTCGAGCACCCGCGACGCGCCGCTCACCAGCAGGCTCGCCAGCGCCACCGACGTCAGGATCTCGATCGCCGGGAAGTACAGCGCGTACACCGTGATCGACTTGAGGTGGATGTCGAGGTGGTCCTTGTTGAGCCGGTCGAAGCGGGCCACCTCCCGCGGCTCGCGGCCGAACAGCTGCACGACCCGCATCCCCCCCGCCCGCTCCTGCACGAACGCGTTGATGCGGGCCAGCCGCACCCGGATCTCGCGGTACGCCTCCCGCACCTTGAGCCGGAACACCCAGCTCGTGAGCAGCACGAACGGGATCACCGCGAACGCTGCCAGCGCGAGCCGCCACTCCGTCCACCACATCACCGCCCCGATCGCGGCCAGCGTGAACAGGTCGCCGAGCCCCGCCACCACGCCGGCGGTGAACAATTCGTTGAGCGCCTCGATGTCCTGCGTCACTCGTGTCGTGAGCCGGCCCACCGGCGTCCGGTCGAAGAACGGGATCGGCAGCCGCTGCAGGTGGGTGAACAGCTCCCGGCGCAGGTCCTGCATGATGCGCTGCCCGAGCAGCCCCGTCAGCACCGTCTCGCCGTACGCACAGGCGAACTGGGCCCCGAGGCTCGCCGCGAAGACGAGCGCCAGGGTCATGATCATCCCGGCGTCACGCCCGGGGATCGCCACGTCGATCACCCGCCGCGTCAGCAGCGGCCCCACCAGCTGCAGCCCGCCCTCGAGCATCAGCAGCAGCAGGGCCGTCGTCGCCAGCGCGCGATACGGCCGGGTGTAGGCCAGCAGGCGCCGCATTAGCCGCGTGTCGTATCCCCGGGCGATCGCGTCGTCGTCGTGGAAGCCCGAGGCGGCCATGCGGCGAATCCTAGCCGTGGGGGCCGCGCCGGGTAGTCCGCCGTCGCGCGCCGGCTCCGGCACCCGCCTCGCGCCTCCGATAGCTTGCCCGGGGTGAAGGATCGCCTCGTCGTCCGCGGCGCCCGGCAGCACAACCTCACCGGCTTCGACCTCGAGCTGCCCCGGCGCGCCATCACCGTCGTCACCGGCCCGTCGGGGTCCGGCAAGTCGTCGCTCGCCTTCGACACGATCTACGCCGAGGGGCAGCGGCGCTACGTCGAATCCCTCTCGGCGTACGCCCGCCAGTTCCTCGAGCGCATGGAGAAGCCCCTCGTCGACTCGATCGAGGGCATCTCGCCCGCGGTGGCGATCGAGCAGAAGAACCCCACGCGCACCTCGCGCTCCACCGTCGGCACCGCGACCGAAGTCTACGACTACCTCCGGCTCCTCTGGGCGCGAATCGGGCACACCACCTGCCCGAGGTGCGGCCGCGAGTTGCGCCCCGACACCGTCTCGTCGGTGACCGACGCCGTGCTCGCCCTGCCCGCCGGCGCCCGCTTCAGCGTCTGCTTCCCGGTCAGGCGGTCGGCCGAGGCGACGCACGCCGTGCTCGCCGAGAACCTGCGGGCGGCGGGCTTCGTGCGCCTCGCCGTCG
Source organism: Gemmatimonadota bacterium (assembly GCA_016191225.1). Classification (GTDB taxonomy): domain Bacteria; phylum Gemmatimonadota; class Gemmatimonadetes; order Gemmatimonadales; family Gemmatimonadaceae; genus JACPPC01. The sequence goes on from JACPPC010000006.1 coordinate 55,959, forward strand.
ATGGCCGGGTGCTCCACCTCGACGAGCTCGCCGCCGGCACTCCCGACCTCGCCGCCGCCCGCGAGCTGCTGGTCGTCGCCGACCGGCTCGTGGTCGACCCCGGCGCCGCGAGCCGCCTCGCCGACGCCGTCGGCCTCGCCTTCACCGAGGGTGACGGCGACTGCATCGTCCTCCTCTCCGGCATCGTCCCGGGCGAGGCGGCGCCGGGCGCCGCCCGCGGCGGCGTCATCTCGAGTGAAGTGGCGCCGAGCGCCACGCACTCGAGAGATCTCATTGGCGCAGGCACCGGCCGCCTCGCCTTCACCGAGCGCTTCGAGTGTCCCAACGACGGCACGCGCGCTCCCGCCCCAACGCCGCAGCTCTTCTCCTTCAACAACCCGCGCGGCGCCTGCCCCACCTGCAACGGCTTCGGCGCCAACCTCGAGTACGACCTCGCCCTCGTCGTCCCCGATCCCGACCGTACCCTCGCCCAGGGCGCCCTCGACCCCTGGACCAAGCCGCGCTACGAGAACAAGCGCCGCGCCCTAGCCGAGTTCTGCCGCAAGGAGGGTATCCCGATGGACAAGCCGTGGCGCGCCCTCTCCGCCTCGCAGCGCGAGCGGCTGCTCGAGGGCAAGGCCCGCGGCTTCCAGGGCATGCTCGTCCACCTCCGCTCGCTCGAGGAGAAGAAATACAAGCAGTACATCCGCGTCTTCCTCCGGCAGTACCAGAGCGCGAAGACCTGTGGCACCTGCGACGGAACCAAGCTGCAGGCCGACGCCCTCAACGTGCGCATCGACGGCCGCACGATCGCCGAGGCCGCCGCCCTTCCGGTGTCGCAACTGCACCCGTGGCTCGCGGCGCTCCCCCTCTCCGGCTTCGAGCGGCAGGTCGCCGCGCACCTCCTGCGCGAGGCGCTCGATCGCGTCGCCTTCCTCGTCGACGTCGGCCTCGGCTACCTGTCGCTCAATCGGGCCACGCGCACCCTGTCGGGGGGCGAGGCGCAGCGGATCGGCCTCTCCAACGCGCTCGGCGCGCGCCTCGTGGACACGCTCTACGTGCTCGACGAGCCGAGCATCGGGCTCCACCCGCGCGACATGAGCCGGCTCCTCGCCCTCCTCGCGCGGCTGCGCGAAGGCGGCAACACGGTGCTCATGGTCGAGCACGACCTCGAGGCCATGCGCATCGCCGACTGGATGGTGGAGCTCGGCCCCGGCGCCGGCGAGAAGGGGGGACGCGTGGTCTTCAGCGGGCCGGCAGCGCGCGTGGCCGAGAGCCCGCTCACCGGGCGGTACCTCACCGGCGAGCGCACCATCGAGCTGCCGGCGAGGCGCCGCCGCGCCGGCCCGCGCTTCATCTCCCTCGAGGGGGCCCGGGCCCACAACCTCGACGGCGTCGACGTCCGCATCCCGCACGGCGCCCTCACCGTCGTCACCGGCGTGTCGGGTTCCGGCAAGAGCACCCTCGTGCACGACGTGCTCTATCGCGCCCTCGAGAAGCGCCTCACCGGCGACGACAGCGCCAGACAGCACCTCGGCGAGGTCGTCGGCGGCTACGACCGCCTCGCCGGCCTCGAGGGATTCGCCGACGTGGCGCTCATCGACCAGGAGCCGATCGGCCGCTCCCCGCGCTCCAACCCCGTCACCTACGTCAAGGCGTGGGACGAGGTGCGCCGCATCTTCGCCGCGATTCCCCTCTCGAGGCAGCGCCGCTACACCGCCGGCACCTTCTCGTTCAACGTCAAGGGCGGGCGCTGCGAGGCCTGCGAAGGGGCCGGCGCGATCGAGGTCGAGATGCTGTTCATGGCCGACGTCTTCGTCCCCTGCGAGCAGTGCGGCGGCAAGCGCTTCAAGCCCGCCGTGCTCGAGGTGACCTGCTTCGGCCGCACCATCCACGACATCCTGCAGATGACCGTCGACGAGGCGATCCGCTTCTTCCCCTACGAGGAGAAGCTCGGCCAGGCGCTCTGGCAGGTGCAGCAGGTCGGCCTCGGCTACCTGCGCCTCGGGCAGCCGGCCACGACCCTCTCCGGTGGCGAGGCGCAGCGCGTCAAGATCGCCCGCGAACTCGCCCTCGCCGGCAAGACGGCGGGACGCAAGGTGTACATCCTCGATGAACCGACCACCGGCCTCCACATCGAGGACGTGCGCAAGCTGCTCGGCGTCTTCGACCGCCTGCTCGACGCCGGGCACACCCTCGTCGTGATCGAGCACAACCTCGACGTGATCAAGTCGGCGGACTGGATCGTGGACTTGGGGCCCGAGGCCGGCAGCGGCGGCGGGCGCGTGGTCGCCATGGGCACGCCGGAGTCGGTTGCGAAGGTGGAGGCGAGCCACACCGGGCGCTGGCTGGCCCCCCTGCTGCGGCGCGGCCGCGCCGTTGAACTGGCGGGTGCCCCCCACTAGTTTGCGTCTTCCATTCCCGAGTAGCTCAGGTGGTAGAGCAGGTGACTGTTAATCACCGGGTCGGGGGTTCGAGTCCCTCCTCGGGAGCTCCACCCGACATGCACGAACGACGGCCGCCCCCAACCCGGGCGGCCGTCGTTGCTTTCCCTCGCACGCGCCGCCACGCGCTCGCCCACGCACGACGGGGCGCTCCGGGGCACGCCCGCCCGCATGCTCGTGACGCGCGCCTGGCGGCGACGGCTCCTCCGGTTCGCCGGCTGGAGCGCGCTCGCCCTCCTCACCGCCGCCGGCGCCCTCCTCGCCGACGGATGGCGCGACTTCGGTGCGCGCACCACCGGCGCCCGGCGCGTCCGGATGGAGCGATCGCCGCAGTGGCACGACGGCCACTTCGAGAACCCACAGCCCCTCTGGAACGACTTCTGGGGGTCACTCGCCGGCTTCGGGCACATCAGCCCGCACGTCAGCCCCGTCACGCCCCCGGTCGTGCCGCGCATCGACCCGGCGCGCTTCGCCTCGCCGCCGGCCGGCGGGCTGCGCATCACCTGGTTCGGACACTCCTCCACCCTCGTCGAGATCGACGGCCACCGCATCCTCACCGACCCGATCTGGAGCGACCGCGCCTCGCCGTGGACCTGGCTCGGCCCCCATCGCTGGTATCCGCCGCCGATCGCCCTCGCCGACCTCCCGCGCATCGACGCCGTCGTCATTTCGCACGACCACTTCGACCACCTCGACCGCCGCACCATCGAGGCCATGCGCGCCTGGACGGCCGTCTTCGTCGTGCCGCTCGGCATCGGCGCCCACCTCGCGTACTGGGGAATCCCCGAGAACCGGATCGTGGAGCTCGACTGGTGGGAGGCGGCGCAGGTCGGCGAACTGACCATCGTCGCCACGCCGGCGCGGCACGCCTCGGGTCGGATGCTCGTCGACTACGGCGCCACGCTGTGGGCGGGCTTCGCCCTCCTCGGCCGCTCGCACCGCGTCTACTACTCGGGCGACACCGGCCCCTTCCCCGCCCTCAACGACATCGGCCGCCGCTATGGCCCCTTCGACGTCACAATGGTCGAGTCGGGGCAGTACAATCGCGCCTGGCCCGACTGGCACATCGGCCCCGAGCAGGCGGTGCTCGCGCACCAGGTCGTGCGCGGCCAGGTCATCTTTCCCGTGCACTGGGGGCTCTTTCCGCTCGCCTTTCACGCCTGGACGGAACCCGTCGAGCGCGTCCTCGCCCGCGCCGCGATCGTCGGCGCCGCCGTGGTCACGCCGCCCCCGGGCGAGAGCATCGATCCGCTCCTCGCGCGGCCCGCCGCGCCCTGGTGGCCCAAGGTGCCGTGGGAGACCGCCGCGCAGCATGCCATCGTCTCCACCCTCTTTCCGTGACGATCGCATGCCCCGCCCCCTGAGCCGGCACCCGGGCGCATGAGCGCCACGCACGATCCCTACGTCGCCGTGCGCAGTCCCCTCGTGCGCGCATACGCAATCGGGCGCGCGGCGGCGGTGCTCGGCATGCAGGTCACCTCGGTCGCCGTCGGCTGGGAACTCTACGAGCGCACCGGCAATGCCTGGGCCCTCGGACTCGTCGGCCTGATCGAGCTCGTGCCGGTGCTCGCCCTGATGTTCGTCGCCGGCAACGCCGCCGACCGCCTGCCCCGCCGCAACCTGATGATGGCCGCGCACACGACGCTCGCCGTTGCCGTCGCCGGGCTGGCCGTCATCTCCGTGGTGCGGGCCCCCGTGGCCGCGATCTATGCCTGCCTCCTGTTCATCGGCGTCGGTCGCGCGTTCTCGGCGCCGGCCGGAGGCACGATCGTGCCGCAACTCGTCCCCGCCGCACAGCTCGCGAACGCGAACGCCTGGCTCTCCACCTCGTACGAACTCGCGGCAATCACCGGCCCCGCGCTCGGTGGCGCCCTCATCGCCCTCAGCGGAGCCGCCACTTGGGCGTATGCGCTCGGCACCGTGGCGCAACTCGCCTTCGTCGGCGCGCTCACGCGGCTCCCCGCCCTCCGCCCGCGGCCGCCAGCGGCGCACCACGACTCCGGCGAGCTCTTCGCCGGGATCGCCTTCCTGCGGCGCAATCCCGTCTTTCTCGCCGCCATCACCCTCGACCTCTTCGCCGTCCTCCTCGGCGGCGCCGTGGCCCTGCTGCCGATCTTCGCCAAGGACGTTCTGCACGCCGGCCCGGTCGCCCTCGGCATGCTCCGCGCGGCCCCCGCCGTGGGCGCCATGGCCATGGCCCTCGCCGCCACCCGCCTCCCGCCCTGGCGTTCGCCGGGCAAGGTGCTCCTCCTCGTCGTCGCCGGCTTCGGCATCGCCACGATCGGCTTCGGGCTCTCGCGCACGCTCTGGCTTTCGCTCCTGTGCCTGCTCGCCACCGGAGCCTTCGACACGGTGAGCGTCGTCATTCGCGCCACCCTCGAGCAGGTGATCACCCCCGACCCGCTCCGGGGCCGCGTGTCCGCCATCAACTTCGTCTTCGTCGGCTTCTCCAACGAGCTCGGCGCGTTCGAGAGCGGATCCACCGCCGCGCTCTTCGGCCCGGTCGCGAGCGTGGTTGGCGGCGGCATCGGCGCGCTGTTCGTGGTGGGCCTCGTCGCCCTGCGGTGGCCGCAGCTCGCGGCCATCGGGCCGCTGCATACCCTCGCCCCCGCCGATGCCGGACCGATCGTCGAGCGGGCCGTGGCCGAGGGAGGCCGCGTCGGCGACTAGCGCGGGCCGCCGGCGGCCTGCATCCTGTCGCAACGCATCGTCGCAAGGCGCGCCCCGGGCGGCGCGTGGCTCGCTCCCCCTCCTCCGGACCCCTCGTCATGCGTCCGCTCCGGATCGTGGCGTTGTCGCTCGCGGTGTTCCTCGCCGCGCATCCCGCTGCGGCCCAGGGCTTCCCCGGCACGTACTCGGCCCGCAACGCGCAGGGGGGCACCACCACGCTCATCCTCACCGACGCCGGTGGCGGCGAATGCGGTCACGGCGCGGGACCGCCAGCTCATCCGGGTGCTCAGCGCGAATGCGTGGTGCGCCTTGAGCGACTCGGGGTCGCAATCGTACGCGGAGCGCGGCGGCGCCACCCGCACCGAGCGGGTCGTCCTCGCCGCCGGCGGCCGCGCGTCGGGCAACGCCGGGAGCAAGTTCGCGGGGTCGGGCAAGGCCGGGAGTGCCGCGACCAGCCGCGGCAACGGCTCCGAGGGATTCTGGAGGCTCGCCAACGGCGTTCTCTCGTTCTCCACCGACGGACAGGTGTTCGAACCCGCCAGCTTCCGCATGACCTACAACTCGGACGGCTACCCGATCGCGGTCGTCAACGGCAAGGAGTACATGATGTGCCGGTAAGGTGGCGGTCGGGCGGTTCCCCGCGAACCGGGGCGCCGCTCGCCTGGGGCGCGGTGCGCGCCAGCTCCAGGCTGTCCGCCACACCCATCAGGCGCGCCAGCTCGCCCTCGCCCCCCCAGCCGTGCCCGAGACCGCGACGTGCCAGCGCCCGCGCCGAGTCGAAGTCCCGCACCGCGATCAGGCACGCCACGAAGCCGGCGCGCACTTCGGCGGCCCGCGGCGCGAGGCGGATCGCATCGCGGTACAGCGCCACCGCCGGCCCGCAAAGGTCCCGCTTGCGGTACTCGTTCGCCAGGAAGGCCATCGGCTCGTAATCGTGCGGAAAGAGCGCCACCGCCGCACGGAGCTCGCGCTCCCCGTCGGCCAGCGCTCCCCGCTCCATGAACCACGCCCCGAGGTTGTAGCGCGCACGGTACGACTGCGGCGCGTCGGCGACGGTCTGCCGGAACAGCGTCTCGTTGTCGCGCCACACCGGCCCTCGCTCCGCGCTGCGCCATGTCCCGAGCGCCACCAGGGCCATGACCGTCGCCGCTCCCGCGCCGCGCAACACGGCCGCGCGCGGCGCCTCCCACTCGAGCGCAACCTGGGCCAGCCAGGCCACCGCCAGCATCGCCGCCACGCTCGGCAGGAGCAGCGTGCGCTCGGCAAGGATCAGCCCGGCCACCACGAACGTGTTGCTGACCGGAAATAGCGTGACCACGATCCACGCGCTTGCGAAGGCCACCAGCGGCGCCCGGCGAAAGGCAACCACCATGAACGACTTCACGCCATAGACGAGGATCGCCGCCGGCAGCAGGGCCCACGACCAGTGGTCGATCAGCCGGATGTGCGGCGGCGTGTACTCGGCCGAGAGCCGCGCCGGCCAGAACAGCAGCCGCAACCATTCCATCGCCACGCCGAGCATTGTCAGCTCGCGGGTCAGCGTCGGCACCACCGCCCACACCACGTGCGGGTACTCCCCCTTCACCGCGTGCAGCGCGTGCGCCCGCAGCACCAGGTAGCCCGCGGCGACCGCCATCAGGCCAGCCATCAGCGGCAGGCTGCGACGCGCCCGCTCGCGCCACGGCCCCGTGCCGCGCATCAGCACCACTTCCGCCGCCACGAGCAGCAGCGGCAGCATCGTGCCGTTCTCCTTGCTCAGGCTGGCCGCGGCATAGCAGCCGCACAGCACCACCACGTCGCGGCCGCCCAGCGCGCCGGCGCGCCGGCGCTCCACGAACCAGGCCACCGCGAACACCATCGGCACGGCGGCCATCAGTTCGGTGAGGGCGACCACGTTCGCCACCGCCTCCACGTGCACCGGGTGCGCCGCGAACAACGCCGCCCCCACCAGCGCCGCCCGCTCGTCCGCCACCAGGGCGCGCATCAGCCGCAGCACCACCGCGGCGAGCACCGCGTACAGCACCACGTTCACCGCGTGGAACGGCCACGGGCTGCCGCCGCCGAGCGTCCACTGAGCCGCCCACACGAGCATCGGCAGCGGCCGGTACAGCCCGCCCCCCCGCTCCGGGGGCCAGTACGGGCTCCCGAAGATCTCCCACCAGCGCGACAGCGAATGCACGACCTCGTGGCGCTGCACGATCGGCACGTCGTCCAGCGCGAACCCGTTGCCGAGCCCGGATGCCGACGCCGCGAGCGCCACCGCCACCACGAGCGCCACCCCCCACCACCGCCGGCCGTCAGCGCGAGTCACGCGCGCAAGATACCGCCCGGCACGGCCCGCCCGTAGCTTTCCGCCTTCCCCTGTCCCCCCGCATCGTCACCGCATGCCCAGCGCCGCCACTCCCCGCACCATCACCCTCCTCCCCGGCGACGGCATCGGCCCGGAAGTCACCGGCGCCGCCCGACGGATCGTCGACGCCTCGGGGGCGCGCGTGCGCTGGGAGCCGTGCGTGGCCGGCGGCGAGGCGTTCGCCCGGGGGATCGCCTCCGGCGTGCCACAGGAGACGATCGACTCGATCAGCCGAACCCGCGTCGTCCTCAAGGGGCCCCTCGCCACGCCCCTCGGCAAGGGCGAGCGCAGCGCCAACGTCACCCTGCGCGGGCTCTTCGAGACCTTCGCCAACACGCGCCCCGTGCGCGAGCTCCCCGGCGTCCGCACCCCGTACGCCGGACGCGGCGTGGACCTCGTGGTGGTGCGCGAGAACGTCGAGGACCTCTACGCCGGCATCGAGCACATGCAGACGCCGGGCGTCGCGCAGGGCCTCAAGCTCATCTCGCGCAAGGGCTGCGAGAAGATCGTCCGCTTCGCCTTCGAGTTCGCCCGGTCCGAGGGCCGCTCCAAGGTGAGCTGCGCGACCAAGTCGAACATCATGAAGCTCACCGAGGGCATGCTCCAGCACGTCTTCGAGGAGGTCGCGCCCGAGTACCCCGACATCGCCGCCGAGCACCTTCTCGTCGACAACTGCGCCCACCAGCTCGTCATGGCCCCCGAGCAGTTCTCGGTGATCGTGATGACGAACATGAACGGCGACATCCTCTCCGACCTCGCCTCGGGGCTCGGCGGCGGCCTCGGCTTCGCCCCATCCGCCAACATCGGCTCCGGCGTCGCCATCTTCGAGGCCGTGCACGGCACCGCCCCGTCCATCGCCGGCAAGGACGTCGCCAACCCCACTGCCCTCGTTCTCTCGGCCGTCATGATGCTGCGCTTCATCGGTGCCTTTGCCGAGGCCGACGCCGTCGAGAACGCCGTGCTCGTCACCCTCGAGTCGCATGTGCACACCTCCGACATCGCCCGCGTCGGCACCGCCGTCGGCACCACGGCCTTCGCCGATGCGGTGATCGCCAACCTCGGGCGGCACTCGCGCACCTTCGTGCCCCGCGCCCACAAGCCGATCCGGGTTCCCGCCGTCCCGGCGACCGGCCCCCGGCCGGGGCACCGCGCCGTCGTCGGCGCCGATGTCTTTGTCGAGAGCACCGCCGGCGTCGACACCATCGGCACCGCCCTCCAGCAGGCGGTCGCCGGCAGCGCCGTTTCGCTGCAGATGATCGCCAACCGCGGCACCCAGCTCTGGCCCAGCCGCGCCGGGGAGACCGACGTCGTGGACTCGTGGCGCTGCCGCTTCGTCCCCGTCGCCGGCGAGCTCTCCGACGCGCAGCTCCTCGACCTCCTCCAGCGCATCGGCACCGCCTGCCCCTGGACCCACGTCGAGAAGCTCAACCAGTTCGACGGCGTGAATGGATTCAGCAAGACCCAGGAGGGCCGGTGACCACTCCTGCCCCCCTCGTCGGCGTGATCATGGGAAGCACCTCCGACCATGAGGTGCTCGCCGCCGCCTGCGAGATCCTCGACGAGCTCGGCATCCCCTACGAGAAGCAGGTCGTCTCCGCCCACCGCACGCCGGACTTCATGTTCGAGTACGCCTCCACCGCCGAGGCCCGCGGCCTCGAGGTCGTCATCGCCGGCGCCGGCGGCGCCGCCCACCTCCCCGGCATGGTCGCCGCCAAGACCCTCGTTCCCGTCCTCGGCGTCCCGGTGCCCGCCACCGCCCTCAACGGCATCGACGCCCTGCTCTCGATCGCACAGATGCCCGCCGGTGTCCCCGTGGGCACCCTCGCCGTGGGTCGCCCGGGCGCCGCCAATGCCGCCCTCCTCGCCGCCGAGATCCTCGCCAACACCCGCCCCGCCCTGCGCGAGAAGCTCCGCGCCCGCCGCGCCGCCCGCGCCGCCGACGCGCGCAACAGCGTCCTCCCCTGAGCCCGCACGCCGGCATGGGCGCCCCCGCGTGAGCGGCGTCCCGTGACCCGCCCCATCCTCCCCGGCGCCACCATCGGCATCGTCGGCGGCGGCCAGCTCGGCCGCATGACCGGCATGGCCGCGCGGGCGATGGGCTACGACGTCCACATCCTCGACCCCGACCCGCGCTGCTGCGCGCGGGCGATCGCCAGCCGCACGGTCACCGCGCCCTACGACGACGAGCGTGCCCTCGTCGACTTCGCCGAGCAGGTGCACGTGATCACGATCGAGATCGAGCAGGTGTCCACGGCGGCCCTCGCCGCGGCGGCGCGCGTCGCCCCCGTGCATCCGCGGCCCGAGGCCATCCACACGGTGCAGGACCGCGCCCGGCAGAAGACCTGGCTCGCCGCCAACGGCTTCCCGGTCGGCGACTTCCGCGTCGTGGCCAGCGAGCCCGAGTGCGCCGACGCCGTCGCCGCCCTCGCCCCGTGCATCGTCAAGAGCAGCATGGGCGGCTACGACGGCCGCGGCCAGCGCCGGGTCAGCGACCGCCTCGGCGGCGCGGAGGCCTGGCGCGCCATCGGCGCCCCCATGTGCGTGGTCGAGCGCTGGGTGCACGTCGAGGCCGAGCTCTCCGTCCTCGCCGTGCGCAGCACCACCGGTGAGGCGCGCGTCCTCCCGCCGTCGCTCAATCACCACGACCACGGGATCCTCACCTGGTCCGTCTCCCCCGCGCCCGTGGACGACCGGCGCGCCCGGGACGCCCAGGCCCTCGGCGCGGCGATCGCGAAGGCGCTGGGCGTGGTCGGGCTCCTCGCCGTCGAGCTCTTCGTCACCACCGACGGGCGCCTCCTCGTCAACGAGACCGCGCCCCGCCCGCACAACACCTTTCACCAGACCGAGCGGGGCAGCGAGACCAGCCAGTTCGAGCAGCTCGTTCGCGCCATCTGCGGCCTGCCGCTGGGCGGCACCGGCGCCGTCACGCCGACGGCGATCCACAACCTGCTCGGCGACTGCTGGCGGGACGGCGGCGCCCCCGACTTCGCGGCGGCCTGGGCCATGCCCGGCGTGCGCGTGCACCTCTACGGCAAGGGCGACGCCCGCCCCGGACGCAAGATGGGCCACCTCTCCGCGGTGGCCCATTCGAGCGAGGCGGCGCGCGACCTCGTGCGCGCCGCCTACGCCGCCGCCGTGACCCGCCGCCACGCGCCGTAGCGCGCAGCCCCTACGCCGAGCGGATCTTCCGCGCCTCGCCGTCGTCGTCCACCGCACCGAACCGCCGCTGGCGCGCGCGGAACTCCTCCATCGCGGCGGCGAGGTCCTCCTCGCCGAAGTCGGGCCACATGCGCCGCGTGAAGTACAGCTCGGCGTAGGCGCACTCCCACAGCAGGAAGTCCGACAGCCGCTGCTCGCCGCCGGTGCGGATCAGCAGGTCCACATCCGGCACCGTGCTCCCCGAGTGGTCGGCGGCGCCCATCAGCGCGGTGAACCGCTCGCGGGTCAGCGGCCCGCCCTCCGCCGCCGCCCGCTCCGCCGCGCGAACGATCGTGTCGCGCGAGGCGTAGTCGAGCGCCACCCGCAAGTGCATCGTCGCGCAGTGCGCCGTCGCCGCCTCCACCGACTCGATCGTGAGCAGCAACTCGCGCGGCAGGCGGTCGCGGCGGCCGATGAAGCTCAGCCGCAGGCCGCGCTGGATGCAGCGCTCCTGCTCGGCCAGGATCGTGCGCCGGAACAGCCGCATCAGGCCGCTCACCTCGCGCCGCGGGCGCTGCCAGTTGTCGCCGCTGAACGCGTACAGGGTCAGCGTGCCCACTCCCTGCCGCTGCGCCACCTCGACGATGTCGCGCGCCGTCCGCGCGCCGACCACGTGCCCCGCGGTCCGCGGCCGGCCACGCGCGGTCGCCCAGCGGCCGTTGCCGTCCATGATGATCGCCACGTGCACGCCAGCGGGACGCGAGGAGATGGAAGTGTTCGGCATGAGGGGAGGGAGAGTCCGGCGCGCGCTCAGCGCGCGCGCGTGGCCTCGATGAGGGATTCCATGTGGTGCAGGTAGCGCTCGAGCGCCTTCCGGCCGGCGCCCGTGAGGCGGAACTCCGTCTTGGGCACCCGCCCCTCGAACCGCTTGCTGCAGGTCAGGTAGCCGGCTTCCTCGAGCTTGCGCGCGTGCACGCTCAGGTTGCCGTCGGTCGTCTGCATCAGCTGCTTGAGGTCGTTGAACGTGAGGGCATGGTTCACCGCCAGCGCGCTCACGATCCCGAGCCGGATCCTCTCGTGGATCAGGCGGTCGAGCGCCATCGCGCCAGCCTCGGCGCGCGCCCCCTTCACCGGCGCCAGCGCGGCGCCCGGCGGCGAGCCCGACGCCGCGCCGGCGCCACCGCCGCGCTTGGACCGCGGATGCGACACCGCGCCGCCCGCCCTAGCCACCGTGCCGCCGCGCGATCGCGTAGCCGAAGCCCATGTGCAGCCCGCCGAAGCCGAGGGCCATGAACCAGTTTCCCCAGACCGGCGCGAGCAGCGCGCCCGCGCCGAGCATCATGAAGCACGCCCCCATCGCCGGCACCAGCCGCACCGAGAAGGCGCCCCCGGCCATCACCGCGGCGCCGTACACCAGCAGCCACAACCCCGCGACGTGGGTGAGTTCACCGGCGTTCACGCGGCTCAGCGTGAGCAGCGCGCCGGCAAGCATCGTCGGCGCGAACGAGACGAGGAACTTGCGCCCGGCGCCCGTGATCAGCGACAGCTGGAGCCGCCGGGCCTTCTGCGCCGACATGAACACGGAGATCCCGAGGCAGGCCACGGCCGTCGCCAGCCAGGTGGTGACGAACGCCTGCGGCGTCGCGCGCCAGCGCGCCACGACTGCGGCGACCACGGCCACGCCGCCCACTACCACCAGCCCCCACCCCGACACGGCGGTGAACGACGCCGCGCTCTCCATCGTCTCGCGGATGAAGCGCAAGTTGTCCATCGCCCGGGCGTGGAGGGCCGGCGGTTCGTCGCGGTGGGCGGCGCGCTTGTGCAGGGTGGGGCGCATGACGGGGTGAAGTCTCTTAGGGTCGGCGTCCCGGGTCAAGTACTTTACCGCGCAAAGTTCGACCTGTTCCGTGACCCGGCGCACACCCCGCCCCGGCGGGTTTCCCCGACACCGGCCACCTCGCCGCGGTCACGTCCCCCCGTACCACTCGTAGCCCCTGTCGGTCCAGTAGCCCCCGTTCCGATCGGCCATGAACATCACCGACGTCAGGTACTTCGTGTTCTTGTACCCCAGCCTCGTGGGCGAGTGCACCCGCGCCGGCGCCCCGTACTTCGGCGAGAGCGGCTGCCCGTCCTTGGCGTACACCACGAGCGTCTGGTCGTGCTCGGCGCTCTCGCGGTCCCAGCTTTCGTGGTACCCCTCGTCGAACGAGGTGAAGTCCACGTACCCCGCCTGGGGATGTGCTCCCGCCAGCGTCGCCAGTTCGCGCACCCGCACACCGGTGACTTCCGCCACGGCGGTCCATCCCTCCACGCAGTAGTGCGGCACCCGCTGCGTCACCCGCGGCATCGCCATCAGCGCCTCGAGCGTGATCCGCAGCGGCGTGCGCACGAGCCCGCCCACGGCCAGGGCCCACGTGCCGTTGGTCGCCACATCCCACTCCGGCTCCTCGTCGGCGATGTGGTAGCTCGGGAATGCGTCCCCCGCCGCCCGCGCGCCGCCCGGCACCCGCGCCATCGACGTGTGCCGGAACAGCCCGCGCTCCAGGCGCTCGTTCTGCCGCTCCGCGAAGTCGAGCAGGGGCTGCGCCGACCGCGGCCCCTCGCTGTCGCACGCCGCCAGCAGGCCACCCGACACCAGCAGTCCGCTCGCCGTCCTCAGGAAGCCCCGCCGGCCCATCGGACGCCCGTCCCCACACGCCGCGCCACGCCCGCCACGGTCACTCATCGGGAGCCTCCGCCTTGGCCGCGCGCCGCGGCAACAGGTTCACCAGCGGCCGCGCGTTGCGCGCCTCGGGCGACAGCGACGCGTTGTAGCGCCCGGTGAGCATCGCCCGGAGGGAGTAGGGATCCACGGCCAGCACCATGATCACATGCCCCACGCTCAGCACGATCAGCGCCGCCATCGCCAGGAAGTGCCAGTACCGGGCCCAGGCGTAGCCGCCCATCAGCGCGCCGAGCCAGCCCAGCTGCACGGGCTTCCAGATGGCGATGCCGGTGACCACGCTCACCGCCGCCACGTACGGCATCACGAAGTACGCCCCCCGTTGCAGCGCGTTGTGCTTGCCCTGCCTCGGGTGCTCGCCCGCGATCCACAGGTAGAACTTCGCCATCGCCAGCGCGTCGCGCACGAAGCCGCGCCGTGGCACGAGGTCGCGCCATTCCCCGTGCAGCCAGATGAACCCCAGGTACACGAGGCCGTTCATCACCAGCGGCCACATCGCCGCGAAGTGCCAGTGCCGTGCCCCGCCCAGCCAGCCGCCAAAGGTGAGGTTGTCGGCAATCATGCTCCCCTCCCACGGCCAGCAGCAGAACGACTCCCCGCGAGGCGCGAACCCCGGGAACGCGTTGTAGATCCGCAGCCCCGACCCGATCATGAGCACGAGCGCGATCGCGTTCGCCCAGTGCGTGACGCGCACGATCCAGTGATGGCGATGGACGACCTGCGGCTGGGACTCGGTCATGCGCGGCTCGGCTCGGGCGACGCCGGCAGTTCTACGGCTGGATCGGCGACGCGGCCACGCGTCGCCGAAACGGCAACGCGGGGCCTGTCCCGTGGGACCGGCCCCGCGTGCCATGAGGTGACGGAACTACGCGGCGACCTTGCGGCGGCGCGCCACCACCAGCAGCCCGGCCAGCCCGGTGCCCAGCAGCGCGATTGACGCCGGCTCCGGGACCGCGCTGGCGTCCACGCCCACCAGAATGTCGTCGAGCAGCACGTTCGACTCGTACGGCAGCGTCGAGTCCCAGCGCACCAGGTCCACGCCGGTGAAGTTGAACACGTACTTGGTCATGGCCTCCGTCAGCGTCACCGTCGACGAGTAGATCTCCGTGCCAAGCTTGAAACCGCGCACCCTCTGCATGGCCGGCTCGCCGCAGGCTCCGATGGCACAGGCCATGTACACGCTGCCGAAGTCGAAGTCCGTCGCCCGCGACATGGTCAGGTACGTCCCGCCGTTGCTCCACGCGTTGTCGATCCCCGACACCGGCTGCAGGAGCGGCGACCCGAACGACGAGCCGAGCACCCAGCTGCCGTCGGCCGATCCACCCAGCCAGTCGAAGCCGGCATATCCGCCGGTCACGAACACCGAGCCGCCCATCCCCTCGAAGTCGAGCACCTGGGCCGAAGCGGGGCTCGCGGCGGCCGCGGCGAAGCCGGCGGCGAGCATCGCGGCGCGCATGGCGCGCGACAGGGCGGTCAGACGTGCGATCATCGCGAGGAATCCTGGCTGGAGGAGGCGTAGTCGCTAAGTACCCGCGACATGGCCCTGCAGAGCAAGGCGCGTGCCCAGTCGACCCAGCCGGTAACGCCAAGCGCCGCAACGATATGTAGCCGAACCGCCGAGCTGGAGCGTTGCGTCGGGGCAACGGTGGAGCGCCGCACCCCGCCGCCCCGCCTCGAAGGTCGAGGATCGCCGCTCAAGCTGGCAGGAGACTCGTTGACTTCCTGTTTGCGCAATATTCAGCAAAAGTATTGCAGCAAAACAACTTGCTGCGTTATCCACAGACTACGTCATTTTGGCGCATTCACGTTCGGCCAGTTTTCCACTTCCCCAACCAACGAGGAGGCCTACTTTTCGGTCGTGCCCATCGTCCCTCTGGCCGGTCACACCGTCCTTCGCCGGCGTTTCGAGGAGAGCCTCCACCGGGGCTCCCTTCCCGCCAGTCTCCTGGTCCACGGACCCCGTGGAGTGGGGAAGCAGCGGCTCGCCCTCTGGCTGGGCCAGCTGCTCCTCTGTGGGACCCCAGAGGCGCCCTGCGGCGAGTGCAGCAACTGCAGGCACGCCATGGACTTGACCCATCCTGACCTGGTCTGGGTCTTTCCACGGCCTCGCAAGGACGATCAGGCCGACGCAGCGCCCGACGAGGTGGCCGCGAATCTCGCCGAGGCCGTCTCCGAGCGGCGCGAAGCGCTCGGGTTGTACGCCGCCCCGCCAGGAACCGACGGCATCTTCGTCTCCGGCGTCCGGTCGCTGGTGCGCGAGGCGATCAAGCCTCCGTCCGTGGCCCGCCGGCGGGTGGTCGTGGTGGGGGATGCCGAGCAGATGGCGCGCACCGAGGACGCAGCCGAGGCCGCCAACGCCTTCCTCAAGCTGCTGGAGGAGCCCCCAGCACACCTCACGATCATCCTCACGTCGAGCGAGCCCGGCGCCCTCCTGCCGACTATCCGCTCCCGCGTCGTGTCCATCCGGGCTGGCCGCCTCAGCGACGCCGAGGTCCGGGCGCTGCTCTCGCGCCCGGAGGTGTCGGCCTTCCTCGACCGGGTAGACAAGGACTCGCTCGACCTGCGCGTCGGCCGCGCCGGTGGCGCTCCGGGCTCGCTGCTCAGCGCCACCAGTCTTGCCGCCGCCCGCGAGAATGCACAGCGGATCCTGGCCGCGGCGAGCGGCTCGCGGGGCGCGCAACTGCGGGTCTCGCTGGCCCAGGGGGCGAGCGGGGCGCGGGGCTCCTACAGCGACACGCTCGATGAGCTCACCCGCCTGCTGCGCGATCGCGTCGCGACCTCCCTCGACGCCGGCGACGGCGCCGCGGCCCGGCGCATGGCCCGTGGCATCCCGGCCGTGGAGCGCGCCAAGGTGCGTGCCGCCGGCAACACCCATCCGGGGCTCCTCACCGCGCAGCTCGTGCGCGAGCTGGCGGGGATGAGCTGATGGCCGGCGGGTTCACGCACCTCAACGCGCAGGGCGAGGCGCACATGGTGGACGTCTCGGCCAAGCCCGAGAGCGCCCGCTGGGCCACCGCCGAGGGCGTCATCGCCATGGGCGACGATGCCCGGCGGGCCGTGCGCGAGCAGTCGATCGCCAAGGGCGACGTGCTCGCCGTGGCGCGCGTGGCGGGCATCATGGCGGCCAAGCGGACGGCGGAACTCGTTCCGCTCTGCCACACGCTCGCGCTGCACCAGGTTGAACTGACGCTGGTGGACGACGCGTCCGCCGGCGGCATCCGGGCAACGGCCACCGCCCGCACGACCGGCAGGACCGGCGTGGAACTGGAGGCCCTCACCGCCGTGTCGGTGGCACTGCTCACCGTGTACGACATGGTGAAGTCCGTGGACCGCGGCATGACCATTGGCGGCGTGCGCCTGCTCGAGAAAGGCGGCGGGCGCTCGGGAACCTGGCGGGCACCGTAGCCGGGACCGGCACTGGGATCGACGAAGGGTTCCGCGGCACGACCGGCGTGCGCGCGCCGTCCCGCCACTGGGGCGTGCGCGAGCGGCCGGCTCCCGATCGACGGAGGATTCGCATGTTGCGTGCAGGCATGAGGGTGTCGGACTACGTGCGGCGCGGTGACCGCGAGCGCCGCCGCGCGCGGTGGCGCTACATCGCGCTCTCGGCGGGATTCCTGGCCGCCGTGGCGCTGCTCGTCACCGCTCGCGAGGCGCCGGAGGCCGAGGCGCGGCCCAGCGGCTTCTCGCTCGGCGGATGGAGCGAGGCGCGCCGCCTCGGCAACGAACTCGAGAACGCCCGGGGCGAGCTGGCGATCGCCGGTGTGCAGCTGGCCCGGTACGAGCAGATGTTCCGGCTCGCCGCGCGCTACGAGGTCCCGGCGCGTCTCGCCGAGAAGATCCACGACGCGGCCGTGCGCGAGCGCATCGAGCCCGAGCTCGCCTTCCGCGTGGTGAAGATCGAGAGCGACTTCAAGGAGAACGCGGTCAGCCCCGTGGGCGCCATCGGGCTCACCCAGCTGATGCTCAACACGGCGCGCGACTACGAGCGGAACGTGACGCGGGAGCAGTTGTTCGAGCCGGAGCGCAACCTGCGCATCGGCTTTCGCTATCTGCGCGGGCTGGTGGAGGAGTACAAGGACGTCCGGATAGCGCTGCTCGTCTACAACCGTGGGCCGGCGGCCGTGCAGAATGCGCGCGCGGCGGGCCTCGACCCGAGCAACGGCTACGAGCACGTGGTGATGCGTGGCTATCGCGGGCGTGGCGTGATCGACTAGCCACCCGCGGCGGGAGGACTATCGGCGGGTGCCCCTCGAGGTGCCCGCCGCCCGCTGTTTCGCCGCAGTCGCACGCCGCGCCGCCGAAGGCCCGCTCGCGGGAGGTTTCGCCGCCGCCCTGGGCGCCGCGGCAGCCGTGCCACCTCGAATCGCCAGCACCTGGCCTGGGGCGATCATCGTGCCGCGCAGCCGGTTGCGGGCCATCAATGCCCTGACGGTCATGCCGAAGCGCCTCGCGATCGCGTCGAGCGTCTCCCCCTCCCTCACCACGTGCGTCACGGCCCTCGACCGGCCGCGGGCCGCCCGCGGGTAGCGCTCGATCGCGGGGTCGGGGACGTCGCGCGCCGCGGCCAGGACCGGAAGCCCCGGCACGAGCAGCTGCTGCCCGGCCACCAGGGTGCCGTCCCTGCGGCGCTGCGGCTTGCGATTGTACCAGCCGAGTTGCTTCGCCGTGATGCCATGCGCCGCGGCCAGGCGCGACATCGTCTGCCCCTTTCGCGTCGTCACGCGCGTCACGGCGCGGCGTTCCGAGTCGGGGAGGGTCGCGAGCCGGTCGAGGATCCCCGCGCCGCGTCCCGGCGGGAGGCGCACGGCGTATCCCTCGTCGGGGGGCGTCATGCCGCGCAGGAGGTGCGGGTTCAGCTCGCGCACCTCGTCGAGCGTGACGCGGGCGGCCGTCGCGATGGCCGCCAGCGACGTGGCCGCGCTGATCGTCACCGTGTCGTAGGCGAGCGGCGGCTGGGTGTCGATCGCCAGCCCGTATCGCGCCGGGTCCTTGGCGATCAGCGCCGCGGCGACGATCTGCGGCACGTAGTTGCGGGTTTCGCTGCGCAGCGCCCCCGTCTCGGCGAGGGCGAAGAACATCGAGTCGCCGCTCATCTCCTCGAATCCGCTGGCATAGCGCGACAGGCCGCGCGCCACCCGCCCGGGGCCGCCGTTGTAGGCCGCCGCGGCGAGGTACAGCGACCCGAACTGCTTGCGCAGGAAGTTGAGGAAGCGCACCGCGGCCTCGGTGCTGCGCACGGGGTCGCGCCGCTCGTCGACCCACCAGTCCACGCGCAGCCGCAACCCCCGCGCGGTGCTCGACATGAACTGCCACATGCCGACCGCCGCCGCCTTCGAGTAGGCATCGGGGTCGTAGCCGCTCTCGACCATCGCGAGGTACGTCATGTCCTCGGGCAGCCCGCCGGCACGCAGCCTGGCGCGGATCATCGCGTCGTAGCGCGTGCCGCGCGAGAGGCGTCGCGTCACCCGCTCCTTCGCGTCGCCGCTGAAGAGCTGCACGAAGTGCATCACCCGCTCGTTGGTCGCGAACGAGCGCACGTCGATGTCCCAGCTCGGCTCCGCGCCCCCGGGACCGGCGGGCGCGTCGACCAGTGGCGTCGGCGCACTGTCGCCGAACACCAGCGCCGCCTCCCGCGCGATGTCGTCGCCGGTGGGCGGCGCCGGGCGCACCGATGGGCGGCCGATCCCCGCGCGCGGGCGCAGGCTGTCGGCAGGCGCGAGGGCGGCCGCGTCGGCAACGCCGGATTCCGCGGTCGCCGGGTTCGCGCGCGCCGGGGTGGCGCCGGCGGGCGTCGGGGCCGGTGGGGCGGCGTCAGGGCCGGCCGCCGACGATCTCCCGCGTCCCTCGCCTCCCGGCGCCTGACGGAGCGGAGCGCACGCCTCCCCCGCGCCCACGGCCAGGAGCGCGACGAGCACCATCATGCGGCTCGTCATCGGGTCGCGACGGTGTTTCCGATCAGTCGGTTGGTCGCGTTCAGGACGCTCAACGCCGCCCCCTTGATCGGGTCCGGCTCCGCCAGTACACATCCCAGCAATTTGGCGACGCCGTCGCTGCGGTGGGCGAGGATCGACACCACGACCAGGTTCGCGTCGAACGCCTTGATCGCCTTCACCCCGATCAGGTCGAAGCGGATCGCGCCAGCGGTGAAGCCGCCGATGGCGTTCAGCGCCGCTTCGGCGGCGATGCGGTAGTCGCCGAGCGGGCTCGACTGGCCCCCCGCGCGGCCGGTCACGGTGCGGCCGTCGGTCCAGGTGAGTTGCACCTCGGCGCTGCACTGCCCGGCCTGCGACCGCTGGAAGCGGAAGCCGGTGAAGCGCAGGCGCCCGCGATCGGGGGCCGGCGAGTCGTCGAGGTCGATGGTGCGGGGCGGGAGGGTCACGCGTTCCGCGGCTCCGGGCGGCAGGGGAGGTGCAAACGGGGCCCGGCCACCACGGTGACCCGGCCCCTGCACTACGATTGACCACGCGCTTCGCAACGCTCGTGCGGTGCGCCACGCGCGCCGTGTGCGCCGCCCTACCAGAGCGAGATGACGACGATCCCGCTCAGCAGCGCGATCGCCTGCCCGGCGATGACGTCGCCGGGATAGTGCACCCCGAGGCGTATGCGGGACAGGCCGACGGCGGACGAGAGGCAGAGGAGGGGCAGGGCCAGCGCCGGGAAGTTGACGGCATAGCTGAAGGCCACGCTCATCACCGCGGTGGCGTGTCCGCTCGGGAACGAGAAACGGTCGGGCACCACGACCAGCGCATCCTGGTGCGTCTCGGTGGGGCGGGTGCGGAGAATGTTGCGCTTCATGACCTGCACCATCAGCGTGCTGAGGCCGAGCGCGATCCCGGCCTGCCAGCCGACGGGGGCGAGCACGGAGCTGCTGAAGACGATCGGGAGGAGCCCGGCCACGATGGTGGGGGTGGCCCCGCCGAGGTGGGTCAGGAGGACCCAGATGCGGCGGTCGGGGCTGGCGTCGTCGCCGTCGAGGCGCCAGCGCCGGTAGAGGGCGGTGTCGCGCGCGTGCAGGCGGTCGAGGAGCGAGGGCAGCATCGCCCGTAAAGTACGGCCTTCGGCGCCCGCGGGATTCCCGTGACGGGGCTGGTACGGAATTCGCGCCCGGCGGGGCGGGGCGCATCCTCGCAAATCGGCGAACGACCGTTCGTTTTCGTTCGCCGCGAGGGGGTTCGCTTGACATCGCCGGTTCCGGCCGATACGCTCATCTCACAGTTGAAGGTCCGCTCCACGTGGTCATTTGCCGCCTATTGCCGCCACGATAAACAAGGTGCTAAAACGCGATCTGCCCCGGCGGCCTCACCGTCCGGGGCTTTGTGTCCTCGGGATCCTGCCCCGATCGCGTTCGTTCGCGCCCTCCGGCGCGAGCGTGGCGGCCGGGGCATTTCTCGTTTCCCCAGGGAGGAGCACGAACGATGTCCACCTCGACCACCGCCGGGAACTCGCCCGGCACCGTCACGCGAGTGGCGCACGCGGGGCTCGGGGCCCCGGCCAGTGCCCCCGCCACGCGCCCCCTCCACAGCTTGCACCTGCCGCGGCTGGCCCTCGAATGCGGCCAGGTGCTGCGCGATGTCCGGCAGGCGTATCACCTCGACGGCGTGCGCGACGCGGCCGGCACCAACGCCGTCATCGTGCTGCACCCCCTCACCGGCACCGCCGATGCCGCCGGTGACTGGTGGAGCGAAGTCATCGGTCCCGGGCGTGCGATCGACACGAGGCGCTACGCCGTGATCGCGCCGAACCTGCTCGGCTCCTGCCACGGCACCTGCGCCGGGGACGACCGCGCCGAGTTGCCGCCGGTCACCACGCGCGACCAGGCCCGGCTCGTGGTCGAGCTCGTGCGTGCCCTCGGCTTTCGCGGCATCGCCCTCGTGACCGGCGGCTCGCTGGGCGGGATGGTGGCGCTCGAGGTCGCCGCGTCCTTTCCACGGCTCGCGCACCGCACGGTGGCCTTTGCCGCGCCCGCCGCGCACACGGCGTGGGCGATCGGCTGGAATCACGTGCAGCGGCGCGCCCTTGCCACCGGAGGCGACGCGGGACTCGCCCTCGCCCGCGAAATCGCGATGCTCAGCTACCGCTCGGAGCGCGAGTTCGGCGCCCGCTTCGGTCGCCTGCGCGAGGAGGATGGCCGGTTCGCGGTGCAGTCGTACCTGCGTCACCACGGCGACAAGCTGGAGCGGCGCTTTACGGCGGCCGCCTACCGCGCCCTCACCGGCGCGATGGATGCGCACGACGTGGGGCGCGCCCGCGAGGGCGTCACGGCCGCCCTTCGCCGCGTGCGCGGCCTCCTCGTGGGCGTGGGCGTGACCGGCGATGCGCTCTACAGCGAGCGCGAAGTGCAGGCCTGGACGCGCGCCGCCGACGCCGAGTACCGCTGCATCAGCTCGGTGCATGGGCACGACGCCTTCCTCGTCGAGCAGGCGCAGGTGGCGGCGATCGTCTCCGAGGCGCTGGCCACGCCGGTGCCGGGCGCCGGCGAGGCGGGACCGGCCGGCGGCGGCTACGCGGTGGCGGGGCTGGTGCCGGCATCATCGGCACCGGGCGGCCAGCGGTCGTGCCAGGCGCAGGTGGTCGCGTGAGCGCCCCGGCCGGCGCCCTCGCGCCCGGTTGTCTCTTCACGGCCGGCGAGGACCGCGCCAACGCGCTCGCGTCGCACTTCGGCGTCGACCTCGCCCGGGCGCCGATCACGCCGCTGCGCGTCGCCCTCGCCGGCTGCGGCACGGTGGGGAGCGCCCTCGCCCGGCAGCTGATGGCCCACGGCGCTCCCGGCGGCCGCGCCGTGCGGATCGTGAGCGTTCTCGTGCGGGATCCCGGGCGGCCGCGGTCGTGCGCCATCCCCGCCGGCACGTTCACGGCAAGCCTCGACACCTTCCTCGCGACGCCAGCCGATGTCGTCGTCGAGGCGATCGGGGGCACGGGCGTGGCCCACGCGATCGTGCGGGCCTCGCTCGCCGCGGGGAGGCGGGTCGTCACCGCCAACAAGGCGCTCATCGCCGCGCAGGGGGCATCGCTGGCGGCGCTCGCGGTGCAATCGCGCACGGCGCTCGACTTCGAGGGCGCGGTGGGCGGGAGCATCCCGATCGTCCGCGCCCTGCGATCGGGCGCGGCCGGAGTGCAGGTGCGGGCGATTCGCGGCGTGCTCAACGGCACGAGCAATTTCGTGCTCGGGCGTACGCTGGCCGGGGCCACGCTCGGCGATGCCCTGCACGAAGCGCGGACTCGTGGCTTCGCCGAGGCCATGCCCGACCGCGACCTCGACGGGCGCGACGCCGCCGAGAAGGTCGCAATCCTCGCCTGGCTCGCCTTCGGCGTCGCCCCGCACATGCTGCAGGTGCACCGGCGCCCCCTCGTCGACGCGATCACCCTCACGCCGGCGGTGGCCGCCCTCGGCTGCGCCACGCGCCAGCTCGCTGAGGTCGAGGTGACGCCGACCGGGCTGGTGGCGAGCGTCGAGCCGGCCGTCGTGCCACGGTCGCACCCGCTGGGCCGTGTCGACGACGAGTGGAACGCCGTCACCGTGGAGAGTGCGAGCGCGGGGACGATCGTGCTGTCGGGTCCCGGCGCCGGCGGCGATGCGACCGCGGGAGCGCTTTACGCCGACATCGGCGCCGGTGGCCCGCCCCTGCCGTTGCCCTCGGTGGCCCGCGTCGCCGCGCGCGACGAGCGGCGGTGCGCCTGGCTCGTGCGGAGTCGCTCCCCGGATGCAGTGGTGGCCTGCGCCAGCAACGGCGCCTCGCGCCCGGTGCGCGGTGCGGGTGGTGACGGGGCGCTGCATGCCGTGACCATGACGCGCGACGAGGTCGTGACCTTCTGCGACCAGTTGCGCACTTCGGGCGACCCGCCGGCTTTTGCGCGGGACCTGAGATGAGGGCCTTCGCAGCCGCGGCCACGCCTTGGGTCCGCCAGCGCTCGAGCAGTCCCGGCCGCGGTGGCGTGCGCGGTGGCGTGCGCGGTGGCGTGCGCGGTGGCGTGCGCGGTGGCGTGCGCGCTGGCGTGCGCCTCACCGCGCTACGGGAGCCGGTCGAGCGGGAGGACGATGCGTGCGACGTGCGCGCCGGGCTCGCGCACCGACTCGAGGCGGCCGCCGTGTCCCCGCGCAATCCAGCCGACGATCGGCAGGCCGAGGCCGTCGCGCGCCTGGGCCTCGGCCCCCTCCTGGGCGAGGGCATTGCGCACCCTGACCGTCACCTCGCCGTCGCTCGCGGCGACCTCCGTCGTGACAGGCGCGCCATCGCCACCATGCCGGCACCCGTTCTCGAGCAGTTCGAGCAACGCCTCGCGCAGCAGCGCCTCGTTCCCGCGCACGGCCACCGGCTCGATGGTGCCGAGTGCGAGCGTCCGGCCGAGCGCCATGGCGCGGGCGCGCATCAGCTCGGTGCACTCCAGCGCGAGGCCGTCGAGCTCGACGTCGTCGCCCAGCTCGATGTGCGCCCCTGCCTCGGCCTCGGCGAGCAGGAACAGCTCGTCCACGCGGCGGCGCATCTGCTCGGCGGCGGTACCGATGCGCTGCAGCGTGGCCCGCATGCGCTGGGTGGAGCTCTCGCGCGCGGCGAGTTCGTGGGCGGCCTCGCCGAGCACGAGGGTGAGCGGGGTGCGGATCTGGTGTGCGGCGTCGCGCACGAAGCCGCGGTTGCGGCGCTGCGCCGCATCGAGCCGCTCCAGCAAGCGATTGAACTCGAGGGCGAGGACGGCCAGCTCGTCGCGTCCGGCAGGCGCCGGGAGGCGGTGCGACAGGTCATCGGCCCCGACCGCCGCCATCGCCGCGCCGAGCTCGCCGACGGGGCGCAGCACGCCCCCCGCGAGCACGTATCCCGCGACCAGGCTGGCGATGATGATCAGTGGCGACGCGAGTGCGAGCGCCGTGGCCAGCAGCTCCGTGTCGCCCTCGATTCCTTCGGTCGATCCCCACGCCAGCACGCGGAAGGGCTCGTCGGGGCCGCCACGGCGCGGCAGCAAGCCATCCGCCGGCACCACGCGCAAGTCGGGACCGCCGCCGGTCACGTCGAAGTGCCCGTCGACGCCGACGGACCGGCCGGCGAGCACGCGCCGCTTGTCGTCGCCCGTGTCCGTCGTCGCCCGGCGCGTCCCCCGCGCGTCGACGATGACCCAGGCGTCGCTCGTGCGCGGCCATTCCTTGGCGACTTCCGCCCCCACGTACGCGAGCGACGAGTCGGGAGTCTCGCGCAGTTCGCGCGCCACCGCCCGCAGCACGCCGCGCGCCACGCCGTCGAGGCGGGCGTCGAGCCGACGGTGGCTCTCGCGCCACAGGTAGCCCAACGCCAGCGCGGCAAGGAGCGCGAGGCCCGCGCCAAACGCCAGCGCAAAACCCGCCGCGAGGCGCAGTCGGAGCGGACTAAGGGGCATCGGGTCCCTGGTGGCGGTCCGCGAGCACGTAGCCCGCACCGCGCACGGCGTGCAGGAGGGCCGGGAGTCCCTCGGCGTCGATCTTGCGGCGCACCCGCCCCACCAGCACGTCCACCGCGTTGGCCACCGGCTCGAAGTCGTCGTTCCAGACGTGAGCGAGGATCTGGGCGCGGCTCAGCACCCGTCGGCGGTTGCGCATCAGGTACTCGAGCAGCGCGAACTCGCGCGCCGTGAGGCGAATCTCGCGCCCGCCCCGGGTCACGCGCCGGGTGCCCGGGTCGAGCGAGAGGTCGGCGAGCACCAGCTGCGGATCGAGCGTCGCGGGCGGGCGCCGCGCCAGGGCCCGCAAGCGGGCGAGCAGCTCGGATACGGCGAACGGCTTGGCGAGGTAGTCGTCGGCGCCGGCATCGAGGCCGCGCACCCGGTCGTTGACGGCGTTGCGCGCCGTCAGCACCAGCACCGGCGTGCGGTCGCCGCGCACGCGCAGGCGGTGGCAGAGCTCGAACCCGTCAACGCCGGGCAGCCCGACATCGACGACCGCCAGGTCGTACGGGGCGGCGGTGCCAAGCAAGCCAAGGGCGCGCTCACCGTCGGGTGCCGTGTCGGCGGCCCATCCCGCCTCGCGGATCACTCGCGCCAGGAAGTCGCGGACCTCCGGATCGTCCTCCACGACGAGCACGCGCATCGCTGCACCGAAGGATAGCGACTACGGCCTGCGGGTGGCGGGCGCGGCCGCGGGCGTGCCCCTGGCCTTGGCCGCGTCGGCGGCCTTCTCCTTTGCCTCGTCCGCTGGCGTCTCGTGTGCCACCGACAGCACCTTTCCCGTCACCGCGTCCACGGCGACCTCCTCGACGCCGGGCCGGCCGGCGACCTTGATGTCGAACGAGTAGATGATCCGTCCCTTGTCTTCCTCGAGATCGGCGGACTGGACCGTGCCGCCGGGAACGCGCGCGAGGGCGGTGGCTGTCGCCGCCTCGGCGGAGACCCTGGCCCGCTTCATGAGCCCCGGCCGGGCTTCCTTCACCACGACGCCCTGGGCGCGGAGCGGAACGGCGGCGAACAGCGAGAGTGCGATGGCGAGGCGGATCGAGCGCATGCGATGCTCCTTTCGGGGGTGGGAGGGGGCGGCGACGGCGCCGGTGGACACCGGCACGGCGTCAACGCCCGGGGAGCCGGTACGCACGGCCGCGGAGTGCGACGAGCAGCACCGGGACGACGAACAACGTGACCGGCGTCGACAGGGCAAGGCCGCCGATCACCGCGAGGGCGAGCGGCTTCTGCAGCTCGCTCCCGGCGCCGACACCGAGGGCGAGGGGGAGCAGGCCGAACAGGGTGCAGAGCGTGGTCATCAGGATTGGCCGCAGGCGCACCCGCGCCGCCTCGCGAATGCCGGTCTCGAGGTCCACACCGTCCTGCAGCATTCGGTGCCGCGTGAAGTCGAGCAGGATGATCCCGTTCTTGACGATCAGCCCCACGAGGAGGATCAGTCCCATGAAGCTCGACACATTGAGGGCCGTGCTGGTGACGAGGAGGAGCGCCAGCGCTCCCACGAACGACACGGGGGCGGCGAGCAGGACCACCAGCGGCTCGGCGAAGGAGCGGAACTGCACCACCATTACCGCCATCACGCTCACCGCCGCGAGTGCCAGCACGAGGAGCAGGGCGCGGAACGCCGCCTGCTGGCCGGCGTAGCGGCCGCCGAGTTCCACGCGGATTCCCTCGGGGGCCGGTGTCGCGTCGAGGATCGCCTTCACATCCGCGATCACGTCGCCCAAGGGCCGCCCCTCGACCCCGGCCGTGAGGGCGAGCATCTGCTGCTGATTCTCGCGCAGGTGCTGGCTGCGCACCTCCGCCGGCGTGAAGTCGGCCAGCGCGGCGAGCGGCGTTGCCTGACGCGTGAGCGGCGAGTACACCGGCAGCGACCCGAGGCGCTGCGCGTCGAGGCGGATCGCGTCGGGGGCGCGCACCCGGATGCCGATCGAGCGGTCGTCGAGGCGCACCTCGCCCGCGCGCACCCCCAGCAGCGCGCCCGCCACCGCCGCGCTCACCTGCCGCGCCGTGAGCCCCAGCCGGGCCGCTTCCCTCCCCCGCACACGCATCCCCAGTTCGGCACTCGGCTCCGCCACGCCGGCGAAGAAGTCGGTCAGCCCTGTGACCTTGCTCACCCTTGGCGCGAGGACGCCCGCGTACTGCTCCAGCCGGACGAGGTCGGCACCGAACAGCTTGAGTTCCATCGGCCGCGCCGCGCCCGACAGGTCGTCGAGCACGTCGGAGAGGATCTGGACGAACTCGACACGAACCCGCGGCAGGGCCGCCTGCACCTTGCCGCGCACCTCGGCCATGACCTCGAAGCTCGACCGGCGGCGGCGCGACGGCGGCAGCAGGCGCACGGAGATATCGCCGCGATTCTGCGCGGTCGCGAACATGCCGAGCTCGGCGCCCGTGCGCCGCGATGTCCCCCGGACCTCCGGCGTCGCGGCGAGGATGCGCTCGATGACGTGGATCTGGCGATCGGTCTCGGCGAGCGCCGTGCCCCCCGGCGTCCAGTAGTCGAGAATGAACGAACCCTCGTCCATCTCGGGAAGGAACCCCGTTCCGACGAGCGCGTAGGCGCCGCCGCCGGCCACCGCCAGCGCCAGCGCGGTCGCCGCGACCCACCCCGTCCGGTGGAGCATCGCCTCGAGGGCGCGCACATACCGCGCCGCGAGCGCATCGAGCGCGGCCGACAGCCGCGCCAGCAGGCGCGGCCCCGCCGTGCGCGCGTTGCCGGCGGGTACCGTGAGGAACTGGTCGGCCATCAGCGGGATGATCGTGAGCGCGAGCGCCAGCGACACCAGCACGCTCACCGTCAGCGTCAGGGAGAGCGCGGCGAAGAACTGCCCCGACACCCCCTCGAGCAGGCCGAGCGGCAGGAACACCACCACCGTCGTCAGCGTGCTCGAGGTGACGGGCCAGAGCAGTTCCTGCAGCGCCTCGCGGATCGCCGCCGTGCGGTCGGCGGCGAGCGCGAGGTGCCGCACGATGTTCTCGGTGATCACCACCGCGTCGTCGATCACGAGGCCGGTCGCGATCGCCATCGCCCCGAGGGTCATCAGGTTGAACGTCTGCCCGAGGATGCGCATCAGGAACACGGTGACCGCGAGCGTGAGCGGAATCGCCGCCGCGCTGATGGCGGTGATCCGCAGGTGCCGCAGGAAGAGCAGCAGCACGAGCACGGCCAGCGCCGCGCCGACCAGCATCGCGTCCCGCACCGACGACACCGCGTCGCGCACGAGCGCGGCCTGGTCGTACACCGGGGTGAGGCGGACCCCCGGCGGAAGCGCCGCTGCCAGCGACCTGGCCGCCTGCGCGACGCTGTCGCTGACCGCGACCGTGTTGCCGCCTACCTGCCGGGTGACGTTGATGAGCGCCGCGGGCCGGCCGTCGCCCGCCACGATCCGCACATGGTCCTCGGTGCCCGGCGTCACGGTCGCCAGGTCGCGCACTCGCAGCCCACCCCGCACCACGACGTCGGCCACGTCGGCCGCAGTGCGCGCCTCCTGTGCGGAGACGACCAGGTACTGCCGGTAGTCGCGCGAGACCCGGCCCACCGCGTCGACGGCAATTCCCTCGCGGATCGCGGAGGCGAGGGCGTCGTAGGTCAGCCCGGCCGCGGCCAGCCGCGAGGGGTCGGCCACGACCTCGATCTCGCGCACGTCCGTTCCCTGCACTCCCACGCGCCCCACGCCGGGAATGCGCGACAGCACGGGCTTGATCCGGTAGCGCGCGATGTCGTACAGGGTCGCCGCGTCGCCTCCCTCGAGGTTGTACGACAGGATCGGGAAGAGGCTCGGCGTCAGCCGCTCGATCTCGATGTCGAGGCCGGGCGGGAGGTCGCCGCGAATCTGCTCCACGCGCGTGCGGACCAGCTGCAGCGCGTAGTTCATCTCCGTCTGCTCGGCGAAGGAGATGTTCACCTCGCTTGCGCCGCGGATCGAGCGGCTTCGAACCCGCACCACGCCGGGCACGATGCTCACCGCCTCCTCGATCGGCCGGGCAATCGCGAACACCACCTGCCGCGCCGCAAGGCTCGACCCCTGCGCCACGATCGTGATCCGCGGAAAGGTCAGCTCGGGGTAGATCGCGCTGGGGAGCCGGAGCGCCGACCAGGCGCCGGCAATGCTCAGGAGCGCGACCGCGAGGTAGATGAACCGCCGCTGCGAGGCGAGGGCGTCGAACAGCGCCCATCCGCGGCGCACGGACGGGCCCCCCGTCACGGCTTCCCCGACACGACCCTGGTGCTGTCGTCCATGCCGTACGCACCCTTGGTGACCACGCGGTCTCCCGCCTTCACCCCCTCCGTGACCCAGGCGCCGCCGGCCGAGCGGCCGCCGATCTTTACCGCGGCGCCGTGCGCGACGCCGGCGGCGTCGACGACGAACACCTTGAACCCCTCCCCTGCGGGGACGAGCGCGTCGAGCGGCACCATCACCGCGCGGGAATGCATCGCGACCGCGATCCGCCCCGACAGCGCCTCGGCGATGCGCAGCGGCCGTATGGTCGAAACCACCGCCACGCGGACCGCCACCCCGCCGCTGGCGCTGTCCACCATTGACGCCACGCCGGCCACCTCGCCAAGGGCAACCGGCGCTGCGGCCTCGCCCGACCCAGGATAGAGCTGCACCAATTGTCCCACCTGTACGCGCGCCGCGTCGGTCGGTGACGTCGTCAGCACCACGTCGAGCGCGCGAAGGTCGGCAACCTCGACCAGCGGCTGGGCCGGGTCGGCACTCGCCCCAAGCACCGCGTTCATGCGCGTCACGGTCCCCGCGATTGGCGCCCGCAGCGTCGAGAGTTCGCGCGCCCGCCGAGCGTTGACGGCGTTCACGCGCGCCACCGCGAGCTCGGTGGCGGCCGCGTCGGCGTCCTTGCGCGGCAGCACCCCGGCCTCGGCCAGGCGTATCGCCCGCGCCGCCGCCCGTTCGGCGGCCGCCAGCGCGGCGTTGGCGCTCGCCGCCGCCGCCTCGAATGGCGCCTGCTCGAACTCCACCAGGGCGTCGCCGACGGCCACGGCCGCCCCCGCCACCACGAACACGCGCGACACCCGCGTCGGCGCCGGCGCCGCCAGCACCGCCACGTGCCCGGCACGGGGCGCGACGGTGCCCAGCGCGTCGACCAGTTCGTGAAAGACCTCGAGTCGAGCCTGCTCGACCGTGGCCGTCACCTCGGCGGCGGGCGAAGCCGGCTCGTCCGCGTGCCGGGAACAGGCGGCCGCGAACAGGAGGAGGAGGAGGGTGGCGCGGGTCATGGCTCGGTCGGGTTCGCGGTGAGCGAGAGCAGCTTCACGAGGCCGGCCGCGTTGCGCGCCGCCGCCAGGTCGTCCAGATGCTGGGCCAGCGACCCGCGGGCGGTACGCTGCGCCTCGAGCACCGCCGGCAAGGCCGCCGCCCCCTCCTGATACGCGAGCAATGACAGCACGGCGACGCGATCCGCCGCCGCCACCAGTTGGCCGCTCCTCGCGGCCCGCACCCGCGCCACGACGAGCGCGCGCTGCGCCCGGGCCAGCGCCTGCGCCTGCTCGACGCGGGCCAGCGCGAGCGCGGCGGCCGACCGGTCGCGCTGCGCCGACGCCGCCGCGATCGCTCCCCGGTTCTGGTTGAGCAGCGGCAGGGGTAGGGCGAGCCCGATCGAGGGAAGCGTCCGGTTGCCCGTGCCGCCGGGATCGCGCGTCTCGTAGCCGATCGTGACTGACGGAGCCGGGAACAGGCGGCGCCGCTCCAGGGTGAGCGCGAGTTCGGCAGCGCGCGCGTTGGCGTCGGCGGCGGCCACCAGCAGCGGCGTCCCCGCCGCCGGCGGTCCGGGCGAGGGGGCCGCCTCGAGCGAGTCGGCCAAGGTAATCGTGGCCTCCGCCGACGTCCGGCCCATGATCGCCTGGAGGTTGAGCAGCGCGGTCGTCGCCTCGAGCGAGTCCGCCGCCGCCGAGTTCGCGACCTGGCCCGCACTCACGCCGGCGAGCTGCAGGTCGAGCTCGCTGGCATCGCCGGCCTCGCGCCGCACTCGGGCAAGGGCGAGCAGGCTGTCGGCGTCGCGCGCCGAGCGTGCCGAGTGGCGCGAACGCGCCGCGGCGACCAGCGCGCGGGTGTACGCCGTGTCCGCGTCATAGGCGACCGCCTCGCGCTCGAACGCATACCGGTGGCTGGCGGCGCGCAGCGCGGCATCCGCCGCCCCCACCCGCACGCTGCGCAGCCACGGCACGTTGAGCGGCACGTCGAGCGTGTAGTGCTCCCGCGGCACGCTTTCGGTGCGCAGCAGGCCCAGCACGGGATTCTCGAACTGTCGCGCTACGCGCGCCAGCGCTAGGGCGGCGCCCGAGTCCGCGCGGGCGATCGCCAGGCGCGGCCCGCGCGCCAGCGCCGCCGCGACGGCGTCGGCGCGCGTCACGGCGGACACCTGCGCCCGCAGGCCCCGGGCCGCCGTCAGGGCGAACAGCCCGAGGGCGGCCAGCATCGCGGCGTGCATCGAGCGCGGTGCGACTACTTCTTCTCGAGCACGAGGATCGCGAACGACCCCGGCACCATTGGTGCCCGCGCCGGACGGCCGTCGGCACCGGGAGGTGGCGGCGGGCCGAACTCGGCGCCGGCGAGGAAGATCCGGTGTGTCCTCGGGTCGAGCGCCATCGTGCGCGAGCCGCGCTGCGTCACCACGTTGCCCAGCACCGTGTACCTGTCCGCGGCGTCCTGCCGCACGACCGTCAGCGTGCCGTCGCCGCCGTTCGACGCGAACACGAGGCGCGCCTCGGCGTCATAGGCCGCCGCGTCGACCCCCGGGCCGATCGGCACCAGCGCCACGACCCGCCCGGTTGACGGGTCCGAGACCGCCATCACCTTGTTGCCGCAGACCGAGAACAACCGGTTGTTGCGGCGGTCGTACGCGAGGCCGGAGGGTCCCTCGCATCCCGCGAGCCAGTAGCGCTTCGTTTCCCTGAGCGTGCGTGTGTCGATCACCACGATCTGGCCGGTGTCGGTCTCCAGGTTCACGAACAGCTGCCCCTTGCCGTCGGACTGCGCGAACTCGGGCTTGGCGCCGAGCGGAATCGTGCCGGCAACGGCGCCCGTCGCCGCATCGATCGCCGTCGCGTTCAGTCCGCGTCCGTTGAAGGTGAACACCCGCTTGCTCGCCGCGTCGTAGTGGATCGCGTCGGGATTCGCCCCCGTCGCCTTCACCGAGCCGACCTTCTCCAGCGTCCTGAGGTCGAAGATCGTGATCGTGGTGTCGCGACCGTTGCTCGTGAAGCCGCGGCCGAGGTCCGTGGCGATCGCAGCGCCATGGATCCCGGGGGTGTTCGGCACTTCGCCCACCACGGTGTCGCGCGCAAGGTCGATCACGACCAGCTTGTTGGCGTGCGAGACGTAGAGCCGGTTGCCCTCCACGTTCGCGTAGTCCCAGCCTCCATCGCCTCCCACCGGGATCTTCTTGACGAGGCGGTAGCCGGCCGCGTCCTGCGCCGCTGCGAGGGTGGTGGAAAGGGCGAGCGCGACGACGGCACAGGCTGCACGCTTGAACGGGCGCACCATGGGGAGACTCGGCGAAAGGATGTGGGCAGACGCGGAACCGGACCGACCAAAGCCTATCGGCGGCGGATGTCAGGACGATGACACTGATGGCCGGCTCGGGACGGCGCCTGGCGCCTTGTGCTGGCCGGCGCCGCGCGGGCGGCCGACAATGACCCGGGAGGGGATCGAACCCTCGACCTACGGATTAAAAGTCCGCTGCTCTACCAACTGAGCTACCGGGTCGTGTGGAACGCCGCCGGGCACGCTCCGGCGGCGAATATAACGATGGGCGCCGGCGCCTCGTCCGGCACCGGCGCGTTGACCCGATGTGTAGTATCCCCCAGGGCGCACTGTGGCGGGGCCGCAACAAGCGAGGCGCGAACGCTCCCTTTACGCTCGAAGAATCAACGACTTAGCTCCGGCATACGCTGGCCCGTGCCTTGCGGTACAAGGCCGCGGCGGAGCGTCCGCCGGGACCCAACTCAGGAGAGCCCGATGAACACGACCAAGAAGCCCTTCGTCGCCCCGACGCTGAAGTCCGAAGCGTCGCTGACGGAGATCACGCTGTCCGCGGGCATACCTGGCTAAGGGCGGCGGATTGCGGCGCCAACGCGCCGCTTCATCGTGATGCGCGAACGCCAGCCCCTTCGGGCTGGCGTTCGTGCTTTCCGGCAATCAGTTTGCCCGCCATGCCCCATGAGGTGAGTGTCCGCACCGCGCATGCCGGTCTCGCCTCGCTGTTGCGGGAGTGGCTCGACGACGCCCGGCTCGCCCTGCCACGGCCCGTCACGCTCGTGGTCGAGGTCGGTCCCCTCCCCCTTTCCCCGTCCGACTCGCGGGACGTCTTCCGGCAGGGGAATGTCGCGATCCGCAGCGGCCCCCCCATCCACACCGTGTCGCTGGATTGGGAACCGCGGCTCGGGCGCGCCGTCCTCGCGCCGCAGTCGACCGCGGCCAACGTGATCATCACCGAGCAGGGCCTCCAGAGGGAGAACGAAATGCTGCGCTCCTTCCTGCTCAACGTCTGCATCCTGCTCGTGCGCCGCGTCGGCCTGCACCATGTGCACGCCGCGGCGCTCCGGGACCCGCACGGCCGAGGCTGGCTCCTCGCCGGAACGAGCGGGTCCGGCAAGTCCACCACCACCGCCCTCTTCGCTCGTCACGGCTGGGGCATCGGCACCGACGACATCGCCTTCCTCGCCGAGGGAGCGGCGCCCCGGGTCACCGATGTCGTCTGCTGGCGGGAGCGCCTCGCGCTGCACGACGACGCCGTGGTGGCCGTGGGGCCCGACGGTGGAACGCCGCTCACCGCCCGCCGAAAGATGGGCTGGTTCCCGGAGGAGCTCGGCGCCGAGTGGCTCTCACGTATCACGCCGCAGGTGATCCTCTTCCCCGGTGCCGAGCATGGCGATACGACGTCGCTCACGCCGATCAAGGGCCGCGAGGCCGTGACGCGGCTGATGCGCTGGAGTCCATGGGTTGCCCTCGAGGCCGACTTCGCCGACGAGCACCTGCAGCGCCTCTCCCAGCTCGCCTCGCAGGCGCGGGCCTTCGAGGTCACGCTCGGTCGCGACCTGTTCGATTCCCCCGATCGCCTGCTCGAACTCGTGTCATGACGACCTGGTACTCGCGCCATCCGGACCTTCGCCTCACCGCCGTCGACGGCGAGGGAGTCGTGCTGCACCTTGGCTCACGCCGATACTTTTCCGTCAACGAGACGGGGGTGACGATCCTCGAGGCCCTTGCGTCGCCGCAAACGCTCATCGACCTCACCGCCCGCGTGGCGGCCGAATACGACGTCACCGCCGCGGCCGCCGAGCGGAGCGTACGGGAGTTCCTGGACCGTTGCGTCGATGCGCACCTCGTCCGGGCGGAGGAACGCTAATCGCGCGCGCGTCTCGCGACGCGGCGCGGTTCGCCGGGACCCCTGTGGGCAGCAGTGGCGCGGGGGGTGCACGATTGTCGCCGGGATGGAAGGTACGGGCCGTGCTCGGTGCCCTCGTGCTCCCCCCCCTGCTTGGGCTGGTCTCGTTCGCGCGCATCGAGCGCGCCATCCTCCTGGCCGCCCGCCTCCGCCCCGCGGCGCCCCTCGATGACGACGTTGCCGCCCGGCTCGTCGACGCCATCCTGCTGCGGCTCCCCGGGCCATGGGGCTGGACCTGCCTGCGCCGCGCAGCCGTGATCTACTTCCTGCTCCGGAGCGCCCGGCGCGATGCCGAGCTGTGCATCGGTGTGCGGCGTGCCCACGACGGCTCGCTGCGCGCCCACGCCTGGCTCCTTCGCGACGGCGCCCTGTATCTCGAGCCGGAGCGCTTCCGCGATGGCGCCGCCGGCTTCACGGTCATCGCGAGGTTCCCCTCCACCACCACGGCCCCCGCCCGCTAGCGCATGGACGCGCTGCTCCACGGCCGGCTGCTCTGCGACACCCTGCGCCTCGGCGACCTGGACGACGGCGAGCGCGCGCGCCTCGCGGCCCTCTGGCGGGACGCCGATCAGGGCGCGCTCGTCGCCTTGGCACTGCACGAGGGCGCGGAGCTGTGGCTGCAGCGGCGGCTCAAGGCCGCCGAGATCGCGCTGGCCGACGATGCCCGGGCCACCCTTGGCGCCGCGGCGACCCGTGTGCGCGCGGGGGTGATGCGGGCCGACGCCGCACTTGCCCGTGTGGCCGGCATCTTCGCCAGCGCCGGCGTGGAGATGGTGCCGCTCAAGTCGGCGGCGCTGCGCCGCCTCACCGGGCGGCTGCCGCTGGCGGATGCCCGTGGCGTCTCGGACGTGGACCTGCTCGTACCCGAGCTCGAGGCCGACCGGGCAAGCGTCGTGCTGCGCGGGCACCAGTTCGTGCCCCTGCAGGCCGAAGAATCGCGGCCGCCGGGCCACCATCACCGGGTTCCGCTCGCCGACGCGTGGGGCGTTGCTGTCGAACTGCACGAGAGCACGCACCAGGCCGTGCGGCCGGCCGAGGCATGGCGCCGCGCGACCCATCGACCACAGCTCGCCTGGATCGATGGCCATCAACTGCAGCTCGCCTCCGACACCGAGCTCCTCTGGCATGCCCTGGTCCATGCCAATCGCGATGCTGGCGAACAGGCCCGCATCGGCCTGCGCCTGCGCTACTGGCTCGACGGCGCCGTGCTCGTGGCCGGCAGCGTGATCGACTGGTCCCTGATTCGTTCCCGCCTCGACGGCGGCGAGCTCGACTCGCCGGAACTGGCCCGCGCCTGGCTCTGGTGGGCGGCGAGCCTGGCCGGGCGGTCGCTTGGGTTCTCCGAGATCGGAATGGGCGAACTCGGCGCCCTGGACCTGCCGCGCCTCCTCGCCTGGCGGCTGCACGTCCTCGCCAGGCACTCCGCCGAGTCCCGCTGGCGCGAGAAGCTGCTCGAGGAGGGGGCGCGCGCCGAAGGCGGCCTGCCCCGTCGCGCCCGGAATCCCGGCGCATCGTTCGTCGCCGGGGCGCGCAGTGCCGCGGCGGCCCTTGCCGCGCGGGCCGCGCATGCGGCTTGGAAGGCGGGGCTGCGCGGGAGCGACGGCTTCACGCAGGAGTTCCCCGCCCCCACCACGCCGCCAACATGAGGCCGCCCGGCCGGCCCCCTGCCTCGCCCGGCCGGCCCCCTGCCTCGCCCGGCCGGCCCCCTGCCTCGCCCGCCTGCGCCATCGCCTCGCCGTGCCGTGTGCGTTCGAAACGGCGTCGCATGTCGCGGCGACCCTCTGG
This sequence comes from Gemmatimonadota bacterium, assembly GCA_016191225.1. GTDB lineage: Bacteria > Gemmatimonadota > Gemmatimonadetes > Gemmatimonadales > Gemmatimonadaceae > JACPPC01. The sequence goes on from JACPPC010000006.1 coordinate 91,870, forward strand.
CCTGGCGGGCGGCCGGGCCGGCGTCTAGCTCGTGGCCGGCGGGGGGGGCGGCGCCGCGGCCAGCCGCGAAACCCGGCGCGCGTCGAGGGTCACGAGCACGGCGAGGATCGTGATCGACACGGCGCTGATCGCGCACCAGGGGCAGAAGGTCTTGAGCACCACGAACTCGCCGTACTTGAGCCGCAGCGTGAACAGCACCGCCGGCCAGATCATCAGTTGCAGGGCGCGCGTGGGCCAGGGGGCGTTGGCCAGCGCCTCCCGCGTTCCCGCCAACGACACGAGGAAGACCGCCGCATATCCCACGGTGCCGATCAGCGCCACGTCCACGCCCAGGAAGTAGCCGTACGAGCTGAACTGCGCGATCTCGCAGCCGTGGTTCGCGCCGCAGGTGAGCGCCCCCATCAGCCCGATCTTCCAGAGGTGCAGGTAGAGCGCGACCATGCAGTTGACCGCCGCCAGCATGGCCATCGTCATGCGCAGGGTCACGACGTCCCCCAGCCGGCGGACTTGGCGAGCCACTCGCCCCCGTCGATCACGAAGATGCCACCGGTGATCCAGTCGCCCGCCGGCGAGGCCAGGAAGGCCACCATGTTCGCGATGTCGCGCGGCGTGCCCATGCGCCCGAGCGGAATCGTCCGTCGGGCGTGGGCGTCCAGCTTCTTTTCGGTCTCGGCAAAGACGTCGGCCACGCCGCTGTTGGCCGGCGGCGCGAACGCCTTGCGCACCCCCTCGGTCGGGATCGGCCCGGGCGCGATCGCGTTCACCAGGATGTTGTGGGGCGCCCACTCCACGGCGAGCGTGCGGGTCAGGGCGTCGATTCCCGCCTTGGCCGCGGTGGCGTGGGCCATCAGCGGCCAGCCGCGATAATGGAGCGTCATCGACGTGCTGACCACCCGGCCGCCCCCCTGCTCCTTCATCACCGGAAACACCGCCTGCGTGCAGAAGAAGGTCCCGAACAGGTCGATCTCGAGCACCGACCGCCACGCGTTCGGGCTCATCTCCGCGCTGGGCACGTAGAAGTTGCCCGCGGCATTGTTGACCAGCAGGTCGATGCGCCCCTGCTCGGCCTTCACCGTGGCGACCATCGCCCGCACCGCCTCGACGTCGCGCACGTCCACCGGCACCGCGCTGGCCTTCCAGCCGCGGCGCAGCAGCGACTGCACACTCGGGTCGAGGTGCTCCGGCTTGCGGCTCGCGAGTACCACGTGCGCGCCAAGCTCGGCCAGCAGCTCGGCGATGCCGAAGCCAATGCCGGTGCCGCCGCCGGTGATGAGGGCGACCTGCCCCTGCAGGAGCCCTGGCCGGAAGACCTGCGTCGGGTCGGTGGTCATGAGGTCGGGGGTGAGACGATGAGGGGAACGCCGGCGGCGTCGACGCGGGTGGGACGCACTCCGGCAAACGACGCACGATGATGGCGCGTGGACCCGTGTTCCGCCAATGCCGCGAGGTGCTGCGCCGTGCCGTACCCGGCGTTGTGGTCCCACCCGTACACCGGGTGCCGGCGGGCCAGCGCGTGCATCAGGCGGTCACGGGTGACCTTGGCCACGATGCTGGCGCAGGCGATCGCGTAGCAGGTGGCGTCCCCCTTCACCACCGCGGTGTGTGACACTCCGAGGGTGGCGAGCGGGGTGCCGTCGACCAGCACATGGTCGGCCGGCACGCGGAGCCGGGCGAGGGCGCGGCGCATGGCGAGGACCGTGGCGTGGTAGACGTTGTGGCGGTCAACCTCGCGCGCCGAGGCCGCGCCGAGGGCGAGGGACAGTGCGTGGCCGCGAATGCGAATGGCGAGGCGCTCGCGGGTGGCGGGAGTGAGCCGCTTGGAGTCGTCCACCCCGGGAAGCGACCGGGCGCCGGGGGGCATGATCACGGCACAAGCGACGACGGGGCCCGCGAGGGGGCCCCGTCCGACTTCGTCGACACCGGCGATCAGCAGATGTCCGCGGGAGCGCAGGTCGCGCTCGATGGTGCTCCAACGGTGGACGCACGACGGGCGACCCACGCTGCGTCAGCCCTGCGTGGTCTCGGTAACCGGCACCGCGACGCGCACCTTGCGCTCCTTGATGCGCCCCTGCTTCGCGCCGACGGCCTCGCGCAGGTAATACAGCTTGGCGCGGCGCACCCGGCCGCGGCGGACCACCGCGATCTCGGCGAGCATCGGCGAGTGCACCGGGAAGATGCGCTCGACGCCGACGCCGTTGGAGATCTTGCGCACCGTGAAGGTCTCGCTCACCCCTGCGCCACGGCGCGCGATGCAGACCCCCTCGAACGCCTGGAGGCGCTCCTTGTCTCCTTCCTTCACGCGCACGTTGACGCGCAGGGTATCGCCGGCGCGAAAGGGTGGAATGGTGCGAAGCCACTCCTTCTGCGTTTCGATGAACGGATGCATATGGTGCTCGGGGCGAGGCCCGGTGGAGAGGTCGATCGAGGTTCGGACTCAGCCTGTTAACTTATGCAGGCAGCAGCGGTTACGCCAGCCTGCCGTGTCACGCGAAGAACTGGAGGGCCAAGGGCCCGGGCGCACGCGCCGCCGGCGTAAGCCGTGCACCCAGCACCGGGCGCCGCGTCTCGCCCCTGAATCACAAACCTGACTCCGCCGCATGACGCGCTCGCGTGCGCCCCGCCGCCATCAGTAACTGGTGAACAGCAGCCGGTTGGGCGAGCTGCGCCCCGCGCCGCCCACCACACCGAGCGTGGCGTTCGCGACCAGCGCGCTGGCCACCGCCGCCGGCGACACGCCGGGGTTGGCGGCCCGGTAGAGCGCCGCGACCCCGGCCACATGGGGCGAGGCCATCGAGGTACCGCTGATCGTGTTCGTCGCCGTCGGGGACGTGTTCCAGGCCGAGGTGACTCCCGACCCCGGGGCGAAGAGGTCCAGGCACGAACCGTAGTTCGAGTACGACGCGCGGGCGTCGCTGCTCGTGGTCGCGCCCACGGTGATTGCCGCCGGCGCGCGCGCAGGGCTGTACCGGCAGGCGTCGCGATTGCTGTTTCCGGCGGCGATCGCGTACGTCACGCCCGAGTTGACCGAGTTGGTCACCGCATTGTCGAGCGCGGTGCTCGCGCCGCCGCCGAGGCTCATGTTGGCGACCGCACCGGCCCCATGGTTCGCGGTGACCCAGTCGACGCCGGCGATCACGCCGGAGTTGGTGCCGCTGCCGCTGCAGTTGAGCACGCGCACGGCCTTGAGGGCGACACCCTTCGCCACGCCGTACACGGTCCCTCCCACCGTCCCCGACACGTGCGTGCCGTGTCCGTTGCAATCGACGCCGTTGCGCCCGTCGCCGACCGCGTCGTACCCGAGCGACGCCCGGCCGCCGAACTCGGCGTGCGTGAAGAGAATCCCGGTGTCGATGATGTAGACGGTGATGCCGGCCCCGGTGCCCGTGTAACTGTAGGTGGTCGAGAGGGGCAGCGAGCGCTGGTCGATGCGGTCGATCCCCCAGGTGGCGCCGGCCTCGGTCGTCACGGCCGACATGACCTGGTCGGGCTCGATGTAGTCGACGTCCGGGTTGGCGGCGAGTTGCTCCCTCGCCGCATCCGAGAGGGTGGCCGCGAAGCCGTTCAGGGCCGCGCCGTACACATGGCGGACCTGCACCCCCGGCATGGGAATGACGCTGCGCATCACCTGGCTGGAGGGAGGCGCGGACTTCTTGAACACCACGATGTACTGGCCCGGAATCACCTGGGCCGCCATCGGCGTGAGGTCGCTGTCCTCGGTGGCGGCGACCGGATTGCGGTCCGAGCAGGCGGCGAGCACGAGCGCGGCCGCGGCGACGACGGGCAGGTGGCGCATGTTCCTCTCTCCCAGTGAGCCGGCGTGAACGTTCCGTCTGGCGAGGCGACTGCACATTCTGCCACCGAGCCGGCCGGACGGCAATGGCCGCGCGTCACCCTCGGCCGTCGCGTGACCGTCGCTGGCTGGTGAGCCGCTCCCCCTCCGCCTTGCGCCACGCCGCGATCTTCGCGTGGTCCCCCGAGAGCAGCACCTCGGGCACGGCATGGCCGCGATACTCCGCCGGCCGCGTGTAGCTCGGCGCCGACAGTTGCCGGTCGAAGAAGGAGTCGGTGCGAGCGCTTTCGTGGTCGCTCATCGCGCCCGGGAGGAGGCGCACGACGGCGTCGGTGATTGCCAGCGCCGCCGGCTCGCCGCCGCTCAGCACGAAGGCGCCCAGCGAGAGTTCCTCGGACGCGAGGTGGTCGGCCACCCGCTGGTCGACATCCTTGTAGTGGCCACAGAGGAGGGTCAGCTCCGCGCCCTGGCTGAAACGCACGGCGTCGGCGTGGGTGAAGACGCGGCCCCGCGCCGAGAGGAGCACGATCGGCGCCCGCGCCCCGAGCCCCTCCACCGCCTCGAAGAACGGCTCGGGCTTCATCACCATCCCCGCCCCGCCACCAAAGGGGTAATCGTCGACCTTCTGGTGGCGGTCGTGCGTGTAGTCGCGCAGCTGCACCACGTTGAAGGCGACGCTTCCCGCCGCCACCGCCTGCGCCGGGATCGAGAGCGACAGCGGGGTGGCGAAGAACTCGGGGAAGATGGTGACGATGTTCACGACGAGCGTCACGCGAAGAGCCCATCCGGTGGACGGAGCGTGACGCGGCGGCCGGCCCGGTCGACGCCAACCACCACCTGCGCGGCGAACGGCACGAGGACCTCCGCGCCGTTGTGCCGCACGGACAGCAGGATCCCCTGCGGGAGCTCGTACCAGGTGTCGATCACCCCGGCGCTGGAACCGTCCTCGAACACGGCCGCCATGCCGGGGAGTTCGTGCAGGAAGACCTCGCCCGCGGCGGGCTGCTCGACCTCGTCCATCGGCACGAGCAGGTAGCGGCCGCGCCACAACTCGGCGGTGGCGCGATCGCCGATGGCGTCGAACGTCACCAGCAGCCCGCCCTGGTGCTGCCGGGCCCCGGTCACCGCGAGCGGCTGGGGCCGGCCATCGGCGCCGGGGGCGAGGTCGCCGTGCACGTCACCGGCGAAAACGCGACGGCCGGACGCGAGCAGCACGTCCGGCGCATCGGTGAGCGGTTCCACGGCGCACTCGCCGCGGATTCCGTGCGCCTTCCGGATACGCCCGACGATCGCGTACCCGGCCGACGGACTCGTCATGCGGGCGCCGCGCTACTCCGCGACCGGCACGGCGCTGCCGGCGCGCTTGGCACCCGCCTTCGCCTCGTGCCGCGCCTTCATGACGCCAGCCTTCCGGAGCAGCGAGCGGACGGTGTCGCTGGGCAGGGCGCCGTTGTCGAGCCAGTAGTTGGCGCGGTCGACCTTGAGGTCGACGGCCTTCTCGCCCGTGCGGGGCTGGTACTGCCCGATGACCTCGATGAACCTGCCGTCGCGCGGGCTGCGCGAGTCGGCGACGACGATGCGGTACATCGGCGCATTCTTGCGGCCGACGCGACGAAGGCGGATCCGTACTGCCATGGTGGTGCTCCCGATACGGGGTGAAGGTCCTGCGCCGGGCTCCTCGCGATCGCGGCGTTTCCGCGTCGCACCCGGTTCCTGCCGGTGGTGCGGGTCGTGCCGGTGGAACAAGCCTATCGCATGCCGCCGAACATCGGGGGCATGCGCATGCCGCCGCCGGCGGCCTTCTTCATCATCTTGCGCATCTCGCGGAACTGGTCGAGCAGCCGGTTCACCTCGCTCACCGGGCGCCCGCTGCCCTTGGCCACGCGCGCGCGCCGGGAGCCGTTCATCAGCGTGGGGTCCTTCCGCTCGGCGGGAGTCATGCTGAGCACGATCGCCTCGAGGTGCTTCATGCGCCTGGGGTCCATCTTGGCGTCCTTCAGCATCCTGGTGTTGACGCCGGGGAGCATCTTGAGCACCCCCTCGAGGGGGCCGAGCTTCTGGATCTGCTTCATCGCCCCGAGGAAGTCCTGGAGGTCCATCCCCTCCTTCTTGACCTTCCTCTCGAGCTGCTTCGCCTCGGCGGTGTCGAACGCCTCCTGCGCCTTCTCGACCAGCGTGAGCACGTCCCCCTGCTGCAGGATCCGCCCCGCCATGCGGTCGGGGTGGAACTCCTCGAGGGCGTCGGGCTTCTCGCCGGTGCCAATGTACTTGATCGGCTTCCTGGTCACCCCGTAGATCGAGAGCGCCGCGCCGCCGCGGGCGTCGCCGTCCATCTTGGTCAGGATCACGCCGGTGACGCCGAGCGCACCGTCGAAGCCCTGCGCGATCCTCACCGCATCCTGGCCGGTCATCCCGTCGGCCACGAGCAGGATCTCGTCGGGGTGGATCGCCGCCTTGAGGCGCACCAGCTCGTCCATCATCCCGGCGTCGATCTGCAGCCGGCCGGCGGTGTCGACGATGACCACCCGCTCGCGCTCGCGCGTGGCCTGGTCGATGCCCGCCTTGGCAATCCGGATGACGTCGGTCGTGGTGCGATCGGCGGTGACGGGGATCTCCATCGCCGCGCCGAGGGTCTCGAGCTGGTCGATCGCCGCCGGGCGGTAGACGTCGCAGGCCACGAGGCGCGCCGAGCGGTGCTCGCCCTTGAGGCGGCGGGCGAGCTTGGCGGCGGTGGTCGTCTTGCCGGAGCCCTGCAGGCCGACGAGCATGACGATCGTGGGGGGGACACTCGAGAGCTTGAGCCCCTCGCGGCGCTCGCCCAGCATCGCGGTGAGCTCGTCAAAGACGATCTTGACGAGTTGCTGCGCCGGGGACACCGTGCGGAGTGCCGCGATGCCCACGGCCCGCTGTTCGACCCGCTCGAGGAACTCGCGCGTGAGCTGGAAGCTGACGTCGGCCTCGAGGAGGACGCGCCGCACCTCGCGCAGTCCCTCCTTGATGTCGGCCTCGGTCAGGACCCCGCGCCCGCGCAGGCGGGCGAAGGTCGACTCGAGTTTTTCGCTGAGCTCGTCAAACATAGCCCTGAAACGTAGCTAGATTGCGGTGCGCAAACAAGTTACGCCCCTCACAGGCTTCCTCCGGAGCTGCCGCCAATTGGACCGACGTGGTGCCGCCTGACATAGCGCCCGCCGACGGGCTTGCGGGTGCGTTCGAACCGGTGCTCCCGCTGCTGGCGCTTCGCTCCACCTTGGTCTTCCCGCACGGCACGATCGCCGTGCAGATGGGAGCTCCCGAGAACCTCGCCCTGCTGCGCGAGCATCCCGAGCCCGGGCTGGTGGTGGCGCTCGCCGTGGCCGCCGGCGAGGCGGACGAGAGCGACCCTCAGTCGTTCGTGGGGCGGGTGGGGGTCGCGGCACGGGTGCACGAGCGCATCAACCTCCCCGGCGACACGGTGCAGGTGACGCTGCAAGGGCTGCGGCGGATCGTGATCGACGAGTTGCAGCAGGAGGCGCCGTTCCCGGTGGCCCATGTGCGCCCGGCGCGCGAGGTGCAGGCCGACCACGAGTCCGGGGCGGCCCTCGTGGCCCGCGTGGTGGCCGCCGCCGAGTCACTGGCCCAGCTGGTGGACCGCGTGCCCAAGGACGTGCCGGCCCTGCTCCGCATGAACGTGAGCGACGCCGGGCGGTTCGCCGACCTCGCCGCCACGCACCTCAACTTCCGCATTGCCGACCGCGACGAAGTGCTGCAGAAGCTTGACGTCGAGAGCCGGCTGCACTTCGTCGCGCTGAAGCTCGAGAAGGAGCTCGGCCGTGCCCGCGTGATGGACGACGTGCGCAAGCAGACCGAGGTCAAGATCGAGGAGCACCAGCGCGAGTTCTACCTGCGGCAGCAGTTGCGGGCGATCCAGTCGGAGCTGGGCGAGTCGGACCCCGCGGAACAGGAGGCGCTCGAGCTGCTCAAGCGGGTGGACGCGGCCGGACTTCCCGAGCGTGCGGCGCACGAGGCGCGGCGCGAGGTCGAGCGGCTGCGCGCCCTCGCCGGCGCGAGCAGCGAGTCGCAGGTGGTGCGGGCCTGGCTCGACTGGCTGCTCGCGCTGCCGTGGCAGGCCCGCAGAGAGGGGGGCGAGATCGACCTCGCGAGGGTCGAGGCCGCCCTCGACGGCCGGCACTGGGGCCTCTCGGAGGCCAAGGAGCGGATCGTCGAGTACCTCGCCGTGCGCAAGCTGCGCGGCGGCGACCCGGCGGGGCCGATCCTCTGCTTCGTGGGGCCGCCGGGAACCGGCAAGACGTCGCTCGGCGAGGCGATCGCCGCGGCGATCGGGCGGCAGTTCTGGCGCATCAGCGTGGGCGGGGTGCGCGACGAGGCCGAGATTCGCGGCCACCGCCGCACCTACGTGGGGGCGATGCCCGGGCTGGTGGTGCAGGCGCTGCGGCGCGCCGGCAGCCGGGACGCGGTGCTGATGATCGACGAGATCGACAAGATGACGAACGGCGGGTCGACCGGCGACCCGGCGGCGGCAATGCTCGAGGTGCTCGATCCTTCGCAGAACCGCGCCTTCACGGACCACTACCTGAACCTGCCCTTCGACCTGTCGTCGGTGCTCTTCCTCTGCACCGCCAACAGCCTCTTCGACATCCCGGCGGCGCTGCGCGACCGGCTCGAGGTGATCCGGATCGCCGGCTACACGGTCGAGGAGAAGGTGGAGATCGCGTGGCGCTACCTCCTCCCGCGGCTGCTCGACGAGCACGGGATCACCGACCACGACATCCAGTTCACCGACGAGGTGCTTGGCTTCGCCAGCACGCGCTACGCCCGCGAGGCGGGGTTGCGCACGTTCGAGCGCGCCCTCTCGGCGCTGATGCGCAAGCGCGCCCGGGCCAAGGCCGACGGCGAGCAGGGGGCGTGGGTGATGGACAACGTGCGGGTCGAGGAGCTCCTCGGGCCGCCGACCTTCCCCGCTCCCGAGGCGGAGCAGGAGCCCGAGGTGGGCACGGTGACCGGGCTGGCCTGGACGCAGACCGGCGGCGACGTGATGGTGATCGAGGCGCTGCGGATGGCCGGCACGGGGAAGCTCACCGTGACGGGGCAACTCGGCGACGTGATGCGGGAGAGTGTCGACGCCGCGCACAGTTTCGTGCGCTCGCGGGCGGCGCAGCTCGCGATCACCGACGCCGACGTGCGGGCGAGTGACCTGCACATCCACTTCCCGCAGGGGGCGGTGCCCAAGGACGGCCCGAGCGCCGGGGTGGCGGTCACGCTGGCGATCGCCAGCGTGCTCAGCGCCCGGGCGGTACGGCGCGACGTGGCGATGACGGGCGAGGTGACGCTGCGCGGGCGCGTGCTCGAGGTCGGCGGGGTGAAGGAGAAGGTGCTCGCCGCCTACCGCGCGGGGCTGCGCGAGGTGATCCTCCCCGCCGGCAACAAGCCCGACCTGCGCGACGTGCCCGCCGAAGTGCGCACGCACATGCGCTTCACCTTCGTGAGCACGATGGACGAGGTGCTGCGGGTGGCCCTGCTCGCGCCGCCCGGGGCCGGACTCGCCGACCGGGCCGTGCCGGCGGCTCGGGCGCGCGAGGGCACGGTCGCGCCGGCAACGGGACTCGCCGCGTCGGAGTAGGGTGCGGCGCCGGCGGGGCTCAGCCGCGCTTGCGAGCCCGCAGCGCCAGGGCGAGCGTCACGGCGCCGAATCCAAGCAGCACGCCGCCCCACACGAGGTTGATCGGCACGCCCGTTGGCGCCGCCGCCCCCGCCGCCGGTTCGCGCAGCCCCTCGATCAGCAGCAGCCCACCAAGCACGGCGAAGAGCGCCCCCACCGGCCACCGCACGTCGAACGGGACTCCGTGTGACATGACGCGCTACCAGAAGAGGAGGTTGAGCGCGAGCAGGAGCGCCAGCACCACCACGCTCACGGCGACGGGCCGCTCGTGCCAGCGCGCCCCCGCGTCGGCGGGGTGCGGAGTGAGCCCCCACACGAGCCCGGCGAGCTCGTCCTCGGGGCGCGGCCGGGTCGCGAGGCTCACCACGATCGTCACCACGAGGCAGGTGGTCCACGCCACGATCGCCGTCCAGAAGGTCTGCGCGAGGTCGCTCGGGTAGGAAATCATGGTGGCCAGGTAGCCGCCCTTCACGCCGGCCACCGCCCCCGCCGGCAGCGACAGCCCGTGGTGGATCGCCGCCCCGGCCGTCCCGGCGAGCAGCCCGGCGAACGCGCCGTGGCCCGTGGTGCGGCGCCAGAACATGCCGAGCGCGAAGGTGGCGAACAGCGGCGCGTTCACGAACGCGAACACCAGCTGCAGCACGTCCATGATGTTGTTGAACGCGGCGGCGACGTAGGCCGCCGCGAGGGAGACCAGGATGCCCAGCACCGTCACCACGCGCGCCACGAGCAGGTAGTGTCGGTCGCCGGCGCCGGGGCGCACGAGCCCCTGGTACAGGTCGTAGGTGCACACGGCGTTGAACGCCGTCACGTTGCCGGCCATGCCGCTCATGAAGCTCGCCAGCAGCGCCGTGATCCCGAGCCCCAGCATCCCCGACGGGAAGTACTTGAGCAGCAGCGACGGCGTGGCGAGGTCGAAGTCGAGCACGGTGCGCCCCAGCGCATCGAGCAGCGGCGCGCCGGCGGCATCGAGCTTGGGGGGAATCACCCCCGCGCCCCCGCCGGCGCCGAGCGCCAGCGCGATCATCCCCGGCAGGATCACGAGGAACGGGAAGATCATCTTGGGGAACGCCGCGATCAGCGGCGTGCGCCGCGCCGCGCGCATCGAGTCCGCCGCCATGGCCCGCTGCACCACGAGGAAGTCGGTGCACCAGTACCCGAACGAGAGCACGAAGCCCAGCCCCGCCACGAGCCCGAACCACTCGACGCCGATCGGGTTCGCGGCCGCGCTCCCCAGGAGCGCCCAGCTGCGCGTGTAGGCGTCGGGGGCGAAGCCCTGCGCGGCCGAGACCGTCGCCAACCGCGCCGTGAGCCCGCTCCAGCCGCCGACGTCGCGCAGCCCGAGCCAGGCCAGCGGCGCGAAGCCGAACACGATCAGGAAGAACTGCAGCACCTCGTTGTAGATCGCGCTCGTCAGGCCGCCGAGGATCGTGTAGGCGAGCACGATCCCCGCCGCCGCGATCATCGCCACGTCCATGTTCCAGCCGAGCAGGAGGCTGAACAGCTTTCCCATCGCGTAGAGCGAGATTCCCGACGAGAAGACCGTCATCACGGCAAAGGTCAGCGCATTCACCGTGCGCGTCTTCTCGTCGAAGCGCATCCGCAGGTACTCGGGAACGCTGCGCGCCCGCGACCCATAATAGAACGGCATCATGAACAGCGCGACGAAGCACATCGCGGGCACCGCCCCCACCCAGTAGAAGTGGCTGGTGGCGATGCCGTACTTGGCGCCGCTGGCCCCCATCCCGATCACTTCCTGCGCCCCGAGGTTCGCCGACAGGAAGGCGAGTCCGCTCACCCACGCCGGCATCGAGCGCCCCGACAGGAGGAACTCGTCGCTGCTCGTCATCGAGCGGCGCAGGCGGAGCCCCACGCCGAGCACGACGGCGAAGTATGCCGCCATGATCGCCCAGTCGACCAGGTGGAGCGAAGTCATGCGCCGGGAAACGACGCGGGCCGGCGCCCGGGTCCCCTTCCCCGGGGGCGCCGCGCCCTACCGGGGCCGGCTGACCGCCACTCTCGAGGCATCGAGGTCAACTGCGGTCCCCGCCGGCGCGTCGATCCACAGCACGCCGGGAATGCCCTCCACCGTCACCGGCCGCAGCTGGAGGATCCGCCCACCCTCCTGATACCTCCGCCCGCGATCGCCGAGCTTGCCGTACTCCTTCGGGGAAAATCGCTCGACGATCGCCTCGTTGGCGAGGTCGAAGAACTCCCCGGCGTCGACCGCCGAGTCCCAGAGCGTCAGCCAGACGATGGCGTTGCCCTTCGGCGTCTTCACCACCTGGTAGGCATCGCCGTTCCATCCCATGGCCCCGCGCCCGGCGCTCGCCTGGTCCTTGCCGTACTGGTACAGCCAGAGCCGGGTCTCGAACTCGCCGAGGTCGTTCTCGTACGTGACGGTGCCCCCGGTTGCCCGCGGCAGCGCGAGCCGCGGCGGCGCCGGGTCGGTGCCGGCGATGAACCTGTTGGGGTGGAGCACCTGCTCGGTGCTGCGCGGCAGGTCGGACAGGAAGGCGCGCCTCGGGAACCCCTGCTTGAACGCCCGCGCGTACTCGGCGCCGGCGAGGTAGGGAAAGAGCAGCGTCTCCTGGATCACCATCGGCGCCGCCGCCAGCCGCGGCATCGTGGTCTTGTTGTCGCGGATCTGCTGCCGCACCATGTCCCAGGCGCCCGGCAGCCCCTCGATCAGGTTGCCCTTGCCCATCAGGAGCGACACCTGCTCGAACGTGGCCTGGCCCTCGATCGCCGCCGCGGCCGCCATGGCCCGGTCGTTCCCCCGGTTGGCCCGCTGCACCGAGTCGAGGTCCAGGTACTGGTCCTGCAGCGCGTGCACCAGCTCGTGCGTGAGCGTGATCCCGACCGCCTCGGGCGCGACCCCCTCCACCACGTACAGCGTGTGCGTCCTCGGGTCGTAGATCCCCGCCACCTGCTCCACGAGCAGGTCGGTGAAGAGCCGCCGCAGGTCGGTCCCCGGCTCGAGGAAGCCGAGCAGCGTGTAGGCCTGCTGCTTCCCCTCCAGCTCGCTCGACTCGGCGCTCTCGAGGAACGCCGTCGTCAGGAACGCCCGCACCTCCCCCTGCGTGCGCGTGGCCACCTTGGGCGGCCGCTTGAACGACAGCCCGGTTGCCGCCTCGACCCTGGGAATGAGCTCGGCAACCTTGCGCGCATACTCCCCCTCGCCCTCGACCCGCCCGCGCTCGCCGCATGCGGTCGCGAACAGGAGAGCCATGGCCAGCGACCGTGACCGCGCGGCGGTGCTCATGCGACAAGGAGCCTGAGGTACCAGGCCACCAGCACGTCGCCCCAGAGGAGGGTCACGAGCGCCGCCGGTGCCAGGAAGACCCCGAACGGGACGAGCGGCGGTTCGCCCGCCGCAGCCGCGGGATCGTCGCCGCCCGCGGGTGCGGCACCGGTCGCCGGCGCGCCCGCCACCGCCCGGCGGCGCGCGCGCGCCACCGGCAGCACGATCGCGAGGAAGATCACGGCGCCGAGGGTGGCCCCGACGAACACGGTCAGCAGCGAGCGCATCGGGCCCAGCGCCGCACCCGCGAACGCCATCAGCGTCGCGTCGCCGAATCCCATCGCCTCCTTCTTGAGCGCGACCTCGCCCAGCCAGCCGGCGATCGTGATCGCGCCGGCGCCCACGCAGGCGCCCACGATCGCGTCGAGCGGGCCGGCGAACGGCGACGGCCCGGCCACCACCGCCCCGGCGAACGCCGTCAGCAACACCCATCCGAGGCCGAACACGGTGAAGCCGTCGGGAATCAGGTAGTGCTCGAGGTCGGTGAGGGCGATTCCAAGCAGGATCGTCCCGAACGCCGCCACACGGATGGCCGTGAACCCCGGCCCGTAGGCGAGCCCGGCGGCGAGCCAGCCAAGGCCAACCAACAGTTCCACCGCGGGGTATCGAGGGGAGATCGGGAGCCCGCACCCGGCGCAGCGGGCCCGCAGCGCCAGCCAGCTCGCGATCGGGATGTTCTCGAACCACCGGATGGGGCGGGCGCAGCGCGGGCAGCGTGACCTCGGGCGCACCACCGACTCGCCAGCGGGCCACCGCAGCACGCACACGTTGAGGAACGAGCCGATGCAGGCACCCAGCAGGAAGACCATCGTCCAGAAGGCGGCCGCGATCATGGCCGCACCGCCTGCAGGAGGATGCCGGTGGCCACGGCCACGTTGAGCGATTCGACGCTGTCGGCCAGGGGGATCGCCACCAGCCGCTCGCAGGCCGCGCGCACCGCGGGCGTCAGCCCCGCCCCCTCGTTGCCCATGCACAGCGCGAGCCGGCGGGGGGGCGCGGCGTCGCGCCCGAACGGCTGTCCCGACCTGTCCGCGCCCCACAGCGACGCCTCGACGCGCCCCGCCCACGCCTGCAGGTCGGCGAGGGTCGACGCGAAGGCGGGATGCACGAAGTGCGCCCCCATCGCCCCGCGCACCACCTTGGCGTTCCACAGGTCCACCGTCCCCGGCAGCGCAACGGTCGCGTCGGCCCCGAGGGCCGCGGCGGTGCGGACGATCGTCCCCACGTTGCCGGGATCCTGCACGGCGTCGAGGACGACGACCCGAACGGGGGCCTCCCCCACCGGCTCGGGAAAGGCGCGCGCGGGGATCTCGGCGATCGCCAGGACGCCCTGTGGCGACTCGGTCTCCGCGGCGCTGGCAAAGTCGCGCTCGCTCACCTCCAGCACGTCGAGGCCGCTGGTGGCGAGGCGCGCATGCAGTGCCGCCCCACGCTGGGCCCCGTCGAGCTGGGGCGCCACCAGCACGCCGCGCACGGCGAGGGGCGACCGCAGCAACTCCTCGACGGCGCGCACGCCCTCGGCCACGAACACGCCGCGTTCCTCGCGCGCGCGCCGGCGGCGCAGGTCCCGGGCTTGGGTCAGCAATCGCACGCGCGTATTCTACACGCCGGCGCCCGTGATGTCGTCCGCCCGCGCCGGCCTACCCTGAAGGAGTTCCCCATGCGCCGCACCCGCCGCCTCGCACTCCTCCCCCCTGCCGTGGTGCTGGTCCTCGCCGCCGGCTGCCTGGCCACGCAGCAGCAGGAAGTGCAGATGGGGGCGGGCTACGCCGCCGAGATCAACAGCAAGCTGCCGATCGTCCGCGACCCCGAGATCAGCGCCTACGTGAACCGCCTTGGCGACTCGCTGGCGCGGCTGGCCGACTCGCGCGGCCTCGAGTGGCACTTCTACGTGGTCGACGCCAAGGAGGTGAACGCCTTCGCGGTGCCGGGGGGCTACATCTACGTCAACCGCGGACTGATCGAGCGCTTCACCAAGATGGACCAGCTGGCGGGCGTGCTGGGGCACGAGATCGGGCACGTCACGCAGCGCCATACGATCAAGCAGCAGCAGAAGGCGACCGGCGCGTCGCTCGGCATCACGCTCGGCTGCGTCCTCACCGGCGCCTGCAACAACCCCGCCGTCGGCTCGCTGGTGAACGTGGGGGCCGGCGCGATGATGGCCGGCTTCTCGCGCGACGACGAGGCCGAGGCCGACCGCGTCGGGCTCGACTACGTGGTGCGGGCCGGGATCGACCCGCGGGGGATGCCGGAAACCTTCGAGATCCTGATGGCGGAGCGCAAGGCGAAGCCCGAGGGCGTCGCGTCGTTCTTCCGCACGCACCCGCTCGAGGAGGACCGCATTCGCGAGGCGCGCGCGCTGATCGCCAAGGTCCCCGCCGACCGCCTCGTCGGGCTCACGGAGGACTCGCGCGCCTTCCAGCAGTTCAAGGCCCGCGTGAAGGCGTTGCCCCCGTCGCCGGCGTCGCCGTCGCCGTAGCTGCCGGCTTCGCATGCGCGTCGTCCTCTCCATCGCGGGCTCCGATTCGGGCGGGGGCGCCGGCATCCAGGCCGACCTCAAGGCCTTTCACCGCTTCGGCACCTTCGGCACGACGGTGATCACCGCGATCACCGCGCAGAACACGCGGGGGGTCATGGGTTGGCGCGCCGTCGACGCCGCGCTCGTGCGGGCGCAGCTCGACGCGGTGGCGGGCGACCTCCGTCCGGCGGCGGTGAAGTCGGGGATGCTGGCCGACGAGGCGGTGGTGCGCGCCGTCGCGGCCGGGCTCCGCGCCCACGCGCTGGTGCCGTACGTCTGCGACCCGGTGATGGTCGCGACCAGCGGCGACCGGCTGCTCGCCGCCGGGACCGTGGCGGCGATCGTCACGGAGCTTTTTCCCCTCGCCGCGCTCGTGACCCCCAACCTCGACGAAGCCGAACTGCTGCTCGGCGAGCCGGTGCGCACTCCCGAGGCCATGCGCCTGGCCGCCCGGCGGCTCGTGCGCGACCTCGGCGCCGGCGCCGCCCTCGTCAAGGGCGGCCACCTCGCCGGCGAGGGTCTCGTGGACGTCTTCTTCGACGGCACGACCGAGGAGTCCTTCGTCCACGCCCGCATCGCAACCACGAGCACCCACGGCACCGGCTGCACCCTCTCGGCCGCGATCACCGCCCAGCTGGCGCTCGGCTCAACGCTGCGCGACGCGGTGTCGCAGGCGCTCTCGTGGGTGCGCAAGGCGATCGAGACGGCGCCGGGGCTCGGGAGCGGGAACGGGCCGCTGAACCACTTCGCGTAGCGAAGGACAGAAGCGGCGACTTCGACCCACCGCGGACGAGAAGGCTCGGCTCCTCCGCCCCTCGCGAGGCGAGGCGGCGCCCGTTCGTCAGGGCGCGCCGGACGAACGCGGGCGGCCTACAGCCCGCCCACGAACCCCGTCACGAGCCGCTCGAATCGTTCCGCCGCCGCCTTGCCCACCGCCACCACGTGCGCGTGGTCGATCGGCTCCGGCGAAATCCCCGCCGCCTTGTTCGTCACCAGGCTGACTCCCGCCACCCGCATCCCGATCGCCCGCGCCACGATCACCTCGGGCACGGTGCTCATCCCGACGGCGTCGGCGCCAAGCGTCTCGAGCATCCGCACCTCGGCCGGCGTCTCGTAGGTCGGGCCGAGGAGTCCGCAGTACACCCCCTCGGCCAGTGGCACCCGCTCGCGTGCCGCGACGGCGTGCAGCTGCGCCCGCAGCGCCGCGTCGTACGGGGCCGACATGTCCGGAAAGCGCTCGTCGCCCGGCTCGACCGGGCCGGTGAGTGGGTTGACCCACATCAGGTTGATGTGGTCGGCGATCGTCATCAGGTCGCCCGGCCCGAAGCTCCGCCGGACACCGCCCGCCGCGTTGGAGACGAAAATCACCGGCGCGCCCAGCGCGTGCAGCACGCGGGCGGGAAAGGCCGCCAGCGCGGCCGGGTGTCCCTCGTACATGTGAAAGCGACCGGCCAGGCAGGCCACGCGGCGCCCGGCGAGCGTCCCCACGACGAGCGTGCCCTCGTGCCCGGCCACCGTCGCACCGGGGAAGCCGGGCACATCGCCGTACGGAATGCGCACGGCGCCCCCGATCCGCGCCGCCAGCCCGCCGAGCCCGGAACCGAGCACGATCGCGCAGGCCGGCTTCTCGCTGCCGGCGCGCCGCCGGATCGCCTCCGCGCTGGCGCGGGCGGCCGCGGCGCCCCAGGTCATGCGACGAAGGCGCGCAGGGCGTCGATCTCGGGGGTCACTCGGGCCAGCAGCACCTGTCGCTCCGGCCACGGCAGGAAGGCGCTCCGGAAGCCGTTGAGCGCGACGTCGCAGAGCTCGTCCATGGTGAACGCGAGGTGCGTCGCCGCCGCCGCGTACTCGTCGGTGAGCGTCACTCCGCTCATCAGCCGGTTGTCGGTATTGAGGACCACGTTGAGCCCCTCGTCGAAGTAGCGCCGGAACGGGTGCACCTCATACGTCGTCGCCACGCGCGTCTGGACGTTGCTGGTGAGGCAGATCTCGAGCGCGATCTGGCGGTCGGCCACGTACTCCACCAGGTCCGGATCCTCGGCCAGCCGGGTGGCGTGCCCGATCCGGTGCGCACCGCAGCGGTGCACGGCCTCGCGCACCGACTGCGCGCCGTCGCCCTCGCCCGCGTGGCAGGTGCAGGCCATGTCGTGCTCGCGGGCGAGGAGGAAGGCGCGCTCGTGCGCCGACGCCGGGAACCCCATCTCCCCGCCGGCGAGGTCGAACCCCACCACCCCTCGCCCACGGTACTCGGCGGCCAGCTGCGCCATGCGGATCGACTCTGCCGGCGCGTTGTTGCGGAGGGCGGTCACGATCGTGCGGGCGACGATCCCGGTCTCGTGCTCGGCGCGCGCGAGTCCGCGCAACGGCGCCTCGATCGTCGCGCCGAGGTCGAGGCCGCGGCGCTGGTTGAGCGTGGGGCAGTATCGGATCTCGAGGTATCGCACGCCCTCCGCGGCGGCGTCGATCGCCAGTTCGTAGGCGATGCGCTCGAGCGCCGCCTCGGTCTGCATCACCGAGAGGGTGACCTCGAACCGCGCCAGGTATTCCTCGAGGCTGCGGGCGTCGCGCACCAGCATGTAGTGGCCCAGTTCCTCGGCGGTGGCGCGGGGCATCCGCGCCCCCTCCTCGGCGGCCAGCTCGATCAGCGTCGCCGGGCGCACGGAGCCGTCGAGATGGCAATGCAGCTCGGCCTTGGGAAGCCGTGCGAGCAGTTCCCGGCTGGGAGGCGCGCTCATTCGTCGGCGGCCGCGTCGGTCGCGCCGGCGCGATTGCGCACGATCCGGTAGATCGCGCCGACGTGCACCGGCCCGTCGGGCGGCGTGGCGATGCCACGACTGTCCACGACGGATCGCTCGCCGGCCGCCACCTGCGCCGCGACCGCCGCGTCCCAGCCTCGCACGGCGTCGAGGGCCGTCGCGCCGACAGGGACGTCGACCGGCGCCGCATTCACGTACACGCGCACCTGGCGCGGGGATGTCGGTTCGGACATCCGGAACAAGGTAGCGCCCCGGCAACGCGGGCGGGAGCGCGCACGGGTCGCAAGTCACGGTCTCGGCACGCCTTACGTGGCCCCTTCCGAGACCGGCACGCGCGCCCCCCGCGCGGCGATACCAAACCGTGACGGCGGCACTCTTCTATTTTCGTTACACAACGGGCATCCTCCCCCTCGCATGAAGGCCCCCCGATGGAACGCAAGCGACCGCTCCTGATCGGCATCGCCGGTGGCACCGGTTCCGGGAAGTCGACGGTGGCGCGCAACGTCGCCGCGGCGCTTGGCTCCAACGAGGTGGCCTTCATCGAGATGGACGCGTACTACTGGGACCTCGCCCGCATGCCGCTTGACGAGCGGCACCGGGCGAACTTCGACCACCCGGCGGCATTCGACCTCGAGCTGCTCGCCCAGCACCTCGAGGCACTCGGCGAGGGACGGACAGTGGAGATGCCGGTCTACGACTTCCGACAGCACACGCGCGCACCGGAGAGCCGGCGAGTGGCACCCGGCAAGGTCGTGGTCGTGGACGGCATCCTGCTCTTCGCCGAGGAGCGGCTGCGGCGCGTGCTCGACGTGAAGGTCTTCGTCGACGCGGACGCCGACATCCGGCTGGCGCGCCGGATCCAGCGCGACGTCGCGGAGCGCGGACGCTCACTCGAGAGCATCCTCGACCAGTACCTCACCACCGTGCAGCCCATGCACCTGCAGTTCGTCGAGCCGAGCAAGCGGTACGCCGACATCATCGTCCCGCGGGGCGGGCACAACACGATTGCGGTGGAGATGATCGTGGCCAAGATCCAGCGCCGGCTCGCCGCCGCCGGGTTCGCGCAATGACCGCCGCCGGCGAGCGGGTCCTCGTGGTCGACGACGAGGCCGACATCGTCGCGCTCGTTGCCTACCACCTCGCCAAGGCGGGCTACACCGTCTCGACCGCCGCCACGGGCGCCGATGCCCTGGCCCTCGCGCGGCGCGACCGCCCCGCGCTCGTGGTCCTCGACCTGATGCTCCCCGGCATCTCCGGCTACGAAGTGCTGGAGCAGCTGCGGGCGGACGCGGCCACGCGCGACATCGCAGTGCTCATGCTCACCGCCCGCCGCGAGGAGGCCGACCGGATCAAGGGCCTCTCGCTGGGCGCCGACGACTACCTCGCCAAGCCCTTCAGCCCGCAGGAGCTGGTCCTCCGCGTCGGCGCGATCCTCCGCCGCACGGGCGCGGCGTCGGCCGGGGGCGCCACGCTGACCATCGGCCCGGTCGCGATCGACCGGGCAGCGCATCGCGTGACCGTGGATGGCGTCGAGGTGGAGTTGACTCCCACCGAGTACAAGCTGCTCTCGACCCTCGCCGAGCGCCGCGGCCGGGTGCAGGGGCGCGCCCACCTGCTCGAGACCGTCTGGGAGGCCGCGCCGGACATCCAGACGCGCACCGTCGACATGCACATCCAGCGCCTGCGCACGAAGCTCGGCGCGGCTGGTGACCTGATCGAGACCGTGCGCGGCTTCGGCTACCGCCTCCGCGCGCCGGTGCAGTCGCGCACGGCGTAGCCGGCGCCACGTCGCGCCGGCGTAGATTTCCCCGCGTGCGGCTCACCACCCGGCTCCTCATCGGCGCCTGCCTCATCATCGGCGGCCTCGCGGCCTTCGTCGCGCTCACGGCGGAGACGCGCATGCGGCGCATCTTCACCGAGGCGCACGCTGGCCAGCTCGCCCGGTCCGCGCGGCTGGTCGTCGCCCAGTGGCACGCCGGCGCCCGCCCCGCCGAGGTGGCGGCGCCGGCGGCGATCGCGCTCGGCGCGCACGTGACGCTGCTCGACCGGCGCGGCGTTCGCCTGGCCGACTCCGACGTCCCGCAGGGCGCGCCACTCGACCCGGCACCCCTCGCCGACCAGCCCGAAGTGAAGGCCGCCCTCGCGTTCGGCACCGGCGTTGACGAGCGGCGCGACGCCCCGGACGGCGCGCTCCGCCTCTTCGTGGCCGTCCCGGCGCGCGACGGCGCGGTGCTGGTCGACGTGCCCTTCGCCTCGTTCGCCGCCCCGTTCGACGCGGCCAGCGGCAGCCTGTACGCCGCCGGCGCCTTCGCGATCGTCCTTGCCCTCGTCGGCGCGTACGGCATGGCACGCGGGATCGCCGGCCCGGTGGAGGGCATGCGCGATGTCGCGCGCGGCCTCGCCGCCGGCGACCTCACCCGCCGACCGGCGCGCGACGCCCCGGGCGAGCTCGGCGAGCTCGAGGCCGCCCTCCACGGCGTCGCCGAGCAGCTCGGCGCGCGCATCGCCGCGCTTTCCTCGGAGGATGCCCTGCTCAAGGCCACCCTCGAGTCGCTCAACGAGGGGGTGGTGGCCATCGACGGGAGCCGCCGGGTGATCCGCATCAACGAGACCGGCCGCGCGCTGCTCGACGTCGGGCATCCCCTTCCCTTCCCGGCCGACCACCTGCCGCGTGACCGCGTGCTGCGCGAGGCCCTCGAGGCCGCCCTCAATGGTGTCGCGACCGAGGGAGTCGAGACGGAAATCGCCGGTCGCACGGTCACGCTCACCGCGCTCCCCCGCACCAACGGCGGCGCCGTGATTGCCGTCTTCGACCTCACCAAGGTGCGCCGCCTCGAGATCGTGCGGCGCGACTTCGTCGCCAACGTCTCGCACGAGCTCAAGACGCCGCTCACGATCATCAGCGGCTTCGCCGAGACGTTGCTCGATCCCGACGTCGCCGTCGAGCACCGCCGCCAGTTCGCCGAGACGCTGCTCGCGCACGCCCGCCGGATGCAGCGCATCGTGGACGACCTGCTCGACCTGTCGCGCATCGAGTCCGGCGGCTGGATTCCGAACCCCGCCTGGGTCGCCCTCGCCTCTGCCGTTCCCGAGGCGACGGCGGCCAGCGCGGCCGCGGCCGCCCGGCGGGGCGTGGCCTTCGAGGTCGCGCTGGAGCCGGGAGTGGAGCGGGTCTGGGGCGACGCGACGGCCGTGCGGCAGGTGCTCGGAAACCTTGCCGACAACGCGGTTCGGCACACCACGCACGGCGGGGTCACGGTCTTCACGGAGGAGACGTACGAGGGCACCTGGCTCGGCGTGCGCGACACCGGCGTCGGCATTCCCGCCGAGCACCTGCCACGGATCTTCGAGCGATTCTACCGGGTTGACCCCGGGCGCTCGCGCGACGCGGGGGGCACGGGACTGGGCCTCGCCATCGTGAAGCACCTGGCGGAGGCCCATGGGGGGCGCATCCGCGCCGAGAGCGCCCCGGGCGAGGGGACGACTGTGGCCTGCCTCTTTCCCGGGCCGCCGGCCGGGGTCCCGTGACCTGTTCGTGACACGTCCGTAGGGGGGTCGATACCCGATCGAGAAAGATTCCGGGCTGCGGCAGGCACGACCTTCGCCTGCGGTGACGCCGCTCCCTCCCGGACCCCGACGCCATGTTCCCCGTTCGCCACCGAATCGCCCCTCGTGCCGCCTTCGGCGCCCTGCTGCTCGCCCTCTCCCTCTCGTCCCGGCTCGCAGCGCAGGACACCCCGACCGGCCGCATCGTCGGCCGGATCGTGGACGCCAAGTCCGGCCAGGGGATCGTCGCGGCCGGCGTGCAGGTCGTGGGCACGACGATCGGCACCGTCTCGGGCGTGGATGGCCGGTACAGCATCCCGCGCGTCCCGGCGGGAACCCTCACCCTCCAGGTGCGCCGCATCGGCTACAGCGCCAAGACGGTCACCGGCCTTTTTCTCGAGGCCGGCGCGGTCTTGCAGCAGGACGTGAGCCTCGGCGCCGCCACGGTGCAGCTCCAGGCATCGGTCGTCACCGTCGAGAAGGAGCAGGGCTCGGTCAACTCGGCGCTCGACGCGCAGCGCAACGCCACTCAGATCGTGAACGCCATCACCGCGGAGCAGATCTCGCGCAGCCCCGACGGCGACGCGGCCCAGGCGGTGCAGCGGGTGAGCGGCGTGACGGTGCAGGACGGCAAGTACGTGTTCGTGCGCGGCCTCGGCGAGCGCTACACCACGGCATCGCTCAACGGCGCGCGGATGCCCAGCCCGGAGCCGGAACGCAAGGTGGTGCCGCTCGACCTCCTTCCGAGCGGGCTGTTGCAGAGCGTCACGACCAGCAAGACCTTCACACCAGACCTGCAGGGCGACTTCAGCGGCGCGCAGGTCGACATCCGGACACGGGAGTTTCCCGCCGCGCGGCAGTTCTCGTACAGCTCGTCGCTGGGGTTCAACGACGCGGCCTGGGGCCAGCCGGTGCTGCGCGGCCCGCGCACCGGGGGCGAGTACTTCGCCGTGGTGGGGGGCGCGCGCAACCTGCCGGCGGGACTCGTGAACCCGAACTTCGGCACGATGTCGCAACTGCAGGTGAACCGGATCCTTCAGTCGTACAACAACAACTGGTCGCCGGCCGCGGCGCGCGGGCTGCCACAGGGCTCGTTCGGCCTCTCGGCGGGAGGGAACGATCCCGTGCTGGGCCAGCGCATCGGGTACGTCGTGTCGGCGCAGTACAGCGCGGCGCAGGAAGTGCGGCGCGACGAGACGCAGGCCTACGGCACGCTGAACGGCGCCCGGGTCGACCCCCTCTCCTCGTACCGGGGCGAGACGGGACGCATCAGCGTCCTCTGGGGCGGGATCGCGAACTTCAGCACCCTGCTCGGCGGCGCCACCCGGCTCTCGCTCAACAACACGCTGTCACGCACCTCCGACAACGAGGCCCGGCGCGACATCGGCTTCGACGAGAACCTGTCCGACACCCTGCAGCGCACGACCTTGCGCTACGTGGAGCGGGCGATCTGGTCGTCGCAGCTCGCGGCCGAGCAGCAGCTGGGCCGCCACAAGCTCGACTATTCGCTCACCCTGTCCGGGACGTCGCGCGACGAACCCGACCGGAGCGACATGGCGCAGATCGTCCGGCGAACGGGCGCGGGGCGGAGCTTCATCCTGCTGGCGTCGGCGCTCGACGGCGCGCGCCGCTCGTTCTTCGCCCTCAACGAGCGCAACTCGGTGGTGCAGGTGAACGACCAGCTCCAGGTGGGGGAGCCGTCACGGGGCAACAGCCTCAAGTTCGGCGCCTACGCGCGCGCCACCAGCCGGGCCTCCGACGCGCCCAGCTTCGCGTCGATCGCGACCGGCCTGTCCACCGCGGCGCTCTCGCAGGCGCCGGAGGTGATCTTCTCGCCGGCGTACACCTGCGACGCCTGCGCGAACTTCGTCCTCCAGCCGATCGGGCAGGCCGGCTCGTACACTGCTTCCGACCAGACCGTCGCCGGGTACGCGATGGCCGACTGGGGATGGACGAGCCGTGTGCGCGTGATCGTCGGCGCGCGTCTCGAGAACAGCCGGGTCGAGGTGAACACGGTGACGCAATTGGGCACGCGCTACCGCGCCCGGCGCAACGACACCGATCTCCTCCCGTCCATCGTCGTCAATGCCCGCCTCTCGGAGTCGCAGGGCGTCCGGTTCGCCGTCTCGCAGACCCTCGCCCGCCCCGAGTACCGGGAGCTCTCGCCCGCGCAGTTTCGCGACGTGATCGGCGGCGTTTCGGTGACCGGCAACGAGCGCCTCCAGCGCACGCTGATCCAGAACGTCGACCTGCGCTGGGAATGGTTCCCCAGCCCGTCCGAGGTGGTGAGCGTTGGCCTGTTCGCCAAGAACTTCGCCAGGCCGATCGAGCGCGTGGAGCAGCCCTCCTCCGGCGGGGCGACGGCGCAGTACGCCAACGCCGGCTCGGCGCAGAACATCGGCATCGAGCTCGAGGTGCGGCGGTCGCTCGGCATGTTCGCGCGGGCCCTCGAGGACCTCACCGCGTTCAGCAACCTCACCCTGATGACCAGCCGCGTCGACCTCAAGGGCGTCACGAACAATGTCAGCAACCCCAACCGGGCCATGGTCGGCCAGGCGCCGTACGTGCTGAACGCCGGCCTGACCTACGCCTCGCGCTCCGGGCGGACCAGCGCGACGCTGCTGTACAACGTCGTCGGCAGGCGCATCGTCGCCGCCGGTCTCCTGCCGATGCCCGACGTGTACGAAATGCCCCGGCAGATCGTCGATGCCTCGCTCCGCATGCCGGTGGCGCGCGGCATCGAGGCGCGATTCGACGCCAAGAACCTTCTCGACGCCGAGTATCGCGAGCAGCAGGGGGACCTGGCGCGCGTGACCTATCGGTCGGGCCGCGTCTTCGCCTTCGGCCTCAGCTGGCGGCCGTAGCGCCGGCCCGCGGGCCGGTGGCGGGCGCGTGGCGCCCGGCGGCGTGACCGGGCCGTGACCTGTTCGTGATTCGGCCGGCACAGGCGGCGGCGTTCGTACCGTGTCCGCACCGGCAAAATCACATCTTCCAACCGCTTTCCAGGTGACCATGCGCAGCAGCCTGCGTCCGCTTGCCCTCGCCGCGACCACGCTCGTGGCGGTGGCCTGCTCCGACAGTTCGTCCACCGGCACCGGGCCCGTCGCCACCGGCGCCGCGACGCTCAGCGGCACGATCAACGTCGACCGCACCCTCTCCAAGGACACCGTCTACACACTGAGCGGGTTCGTGAACGTGGCCAATGGCCGCACACTCACGATCCCTGCCGGCACGCGGCTCGTCGGCGACACGAACGTCGCCGGCAGCTCCCTCTTCATCCTCCGCGGCGCCCGCATCATTGCCAACGGCACCGCCGCCGCGCCGATCGTCTTCACCTCGGCGCGGAGCCCTGGCAACCGCAAGCCGGGCGACTGGGGCGGCCTGATTCTCGTCGGCAATGGCCGCAACAATCGCGCCGGTACCGTCGTCATCGAGGGTTCCGACGCGGCCGTCCCCGGAGGGATCGCCGGCGGGGTCCAGTACAACGGCGGCACCGACGACAACGACAACAGCGGCGTGCTGCGCTACGTGCGCGTCGAGTTCGCCGGCTACGCGGTGGCCCTTGACCAGGAGCTGAACTCGTTCAGCATGGGCGCCATCGGCCGCGGCACCACCATGGAGTATCTGCAGTCGATGGCCGGCCTCGATGACTCGTTCGAGTTCTGGGGGGGGGCGGTGAACGCACGCTACCTTGTGTCCTACGAGTCGGGCGACGACCACTTCGACACGTCCGAGGGATACAAGGGCAAGGTGCAGTTCCTGATCGGCCTGCAGTCCACCCTCCTTCCGCCGCGCGCGGGAACCGGCTCGCTGTCGAGCGACCCGCAGGGCTTCGAGGTCGACGGCTGCAATGGTTCCGGCTGTACCGCCCCCCCGGGGGGCAACCTCCAGAGCTCGGGCGCGACCGACGGCAACTGGACCATGAACGTCTTCTCGAACTTCACCCTCGTCGGCACCGGGCCGGGGGTCGTGCCCGCCGGGGGCGGTTACGGCGCCGTACTCCGCCGCGGCACCGGCGGCGTCTACATGAACGGCATCTTCGCCCGCTGGCCGTCGCAGGCGATCACGATCCGCGACACGACGACCAACAACCGGCTGCTGGTGGACTCGCTGACCCTCTCCAACATCTACTCGATCGAGAACGCCGCCACCTTCGACGCCGGCAGCGCCACGACCTTCGGTACGGCCGCCACGATCGGGAGCGCGTTCACGATCGCCCCCGGCGGCGTCGCCCTCTCGGGCGGCGTCTTCCAGGCCACCTTCCCCGCCGCCGGCCAGGTGCCCAGCGTCGCCACCCTGAACTGGCAGCCAATCGCCGGCGCACCGGTCAACACCATCGGCCTCAACACCTTCGCCGGCAAGCCGAACATCGCCGCCCGTGCCGGGACGTTCATCCAGCCCACGAGCTTCGTTGGCGCCGTCGACCCGGCCGCTCCCACCCGATGGTACGAGGGCTGGACGGTGTACTACCGCAACTAGCCCGCCGCCGCCACGATTCCCCACGCTCGGCCGGGCGGCCGGTGTTCCCACGAGCGCCGGCCGCCCGCGCGTTCCTCCCGTCCCCAGCCGTGTCGCGACCCCTGCACCTCCGTCCCCTTCTCGTCGCCGCGCTCCTCGCCGCCGCTTCGACCGCTCCGTCAGCCTGCCGCCGCGACGAGGCCGACCCGGCGCGCGCCGCCCTCGACGTCGACAGCGTCCGGCGCGTCCTCGCGGCCGCCACGCCCGCGCACGTCGACTCGGTCTTCGCCCCCGACGAGGAGGTCCGCCGCTTCAAGGCCGCGGTGCGTGATTCCACGGACACGCTCCGCCAAGCCGCGCCCTCGCGCGACGCCCTCGTGCGCGCTCTCGCCACCGCCGTCGCTCGCAACGATACGGCGAGGCTGCGCGCCCTCGCCATCGACCTCCGCGAGTTCGCCTGGCTCTACTATCCGACAAGCCGCTTTGCACATGACCCCTACTTCCTGAAGCCCGACGTCCTCTGGCTCCAGCTCACGGCAAACAGCGATCACGACGGCGGCGTCCTGCTGCGCAAGTATGGCGGGCGCCCCATGCGTGTAGCGGCGGCCACCTGTCCGGGCGCGGCGCGGCGCGAGGGTCGCAACCTGCTCTGGGAGGGCTGCCGGCTCCGGTTGGAGGGGGACAGCGTCCCACGACAGTTCTTCGGCACGATCCTCGAGCGCGACGGACGGTTCAAGCTGGTCAGCCTCGCCAACAAGCTGTGAACCGGCGCGGCCCTCACCGCGGCAGCCGAGTGCGGTATCTTCCCGCGATGCGACGCCACGGCCCAGGGACGCTCCTGCTCGTCGCCGGCGCGCTGCTCGGCTGCGGCCGCGGCGACAAGGCGCCACCGGCCGGCGGCAGCCGGGCCATCGACCTCGCCGGGGCGGGGGCCACCTTCCCCTATCCCGTGCTCGCCCGGTGGTTCTCGGAGTACGCCGCCGCCTCGGGCGTTCGCATCAACTACCGCAGCGTCGGCAGCGACTCGGGCATCCGCGAGCTGGCCGCCGGAACGGTCGACTTCGCGGCCTCCGAGGCCCCGGCGACCGATGCGGAACTCGCCGGGCTGGCCGGCGGACCGGTGCTGCAGCTCCCCGTCGTGGCCGGCGCGGTAGCGGTCACGTACAACCTGCCGGAGGTCACCGCGCCGCTGAACCTGACCGGCGAGGCGCTGGCCGAGATCTTCCTCGGCCGCATCACCCGCTGGAACGACCGGCGTCTGCGGGCACTCAACCCGCTCGCGCCGCTCCCTGCGCAGCCGATCGGCGTCGTCACCCGCATCGACGGGAGCGGGACGACCTTCGTCGTGTCGCAGTTCCTCGCGGGCCTGAGCCCGCGCTGGGCGGCGGGCCCGGGCGTCGGCAAGCTGGTCGACTGGCCGGTCGGGAGCGGCGCGCACGGCAACGAGGGCGTCGCGGGGCAGGTCAAGCAGGTGGCGCACACCATCGGCTTCGTGGAACTCGCGTACGCCCGGCAGAACCGGCTGCCGGTGGCCTCCATCCGGAACCGGCGCCAGACTTTCGTCGCGCCGTCATCGGCCGCGGGGGCCGCGGCCGCCGTCGAGGTCCTGCACGCAGCGCCGGCGGGCGACGACCTGCGCATCCCGCTGGTGAATGCCGACGGCGAGGGAGTGTACCCCATCTGCTCGTTCACCTGGCTCCTGCTCTACCGGACACAGGCCGACCCGGCCCGCGGCCGAAAGCTGGCCGCGTTCGTGCGCTGGGCGCTGCGCGACGGTGGGCCGGGGGCGATCGCGCTCGACTACGCGCCCCTGCCCGCGCCCCTCGCGCGCCGCGTCGACCGCGCCCTCGACTCGCTGCGGCCCGGCCCCGGCGGCTGATCGCGGCGGTCTATGGACTGGCGCACGGCCAGTCCATTATCGTGCAGCCAGATGGCCACGATCATTCGCGGGTCGCCCGCGGTTGACGCCTCGCCGCGACCGTACAAGGAGGATGTCGAGAAGCGCATCGCCGCGATCGACATCGGCTCCAACTCGATCCGGCAGATCGTGGCCGACGTGTCGAGCACGGGCAGCATTCGCGTCGTCGATGAAATGAAGGCCGCCCCGCGCCTCGGCGCGGGCCTCTCCGGGACCGGCAAGCTCGACCCCGCCGCCTGCGTCGCCGCGATCGACGCCGTCACCCGCATGGTGACCCTCGCCCGGCACCTCGGCGCCAGGCGGATCGAGGCCGTCGCCACCAGCGCCGTGCGCGACGCCGAGAACGGCGCCACCTTCATCGACCAGCTCAAGAAGAGCGCCGGCATCCGCGTCAAGCTGCTGCGCGGCGAGGAGGAGGCGCGCCTCTCGTTCGTGAGCGCCGTGGCGCACTTCGACCTTGGCACCGGCCGGGCGGTGGTGATGGACATCGGCGGCGGCTCGCTCGAGCTGGCCCTCTCCGCCGACGGCCTCCTCGAGCGGCTCGTGACCCTCCCCTTCGGCACGATCCGGATGAGCGAGAAGTTCCTGCGCCCCGACGCGACCTTCAAGCGCGTCCGGAAGCTGCGCAAGTTCATGCGCGACGACATCCGGCGGTCCCTCCCTGTGCGCGACTGGCGCGGCGCCCGGCTGATCGGCTCGGGGGGCACGTTCACGAACCTGGCCGGGATGGTCCTCGCCCGGCAGGGCGTGCAGACCGCCCGCTCCGTGCACGGCACCCGCGTCGCCCGCGAGGACCTCGAGCACATGCTCGACATCCTCCAGGAGATGTCGGCCGCCGAGCGCGCCGCCGTGCCGGGGCTCAACCCGGCCCGTGCCGACATCATCGTGGCCGGCCTCTGCGTCGCCGCCGAGGTGATGGCCCGCCTCGAGGCCCGGGCCCTCTTCGCCTCCGGCTACGGCATTCGCGAGGGGCTCCTCCTCGAGACGGCCAGGGTCACCCCCGCCGTCACCGACCCCGGCCAGGCCCGCGAGCGGTCGGTGCGCGAGTTCGCCGAGCGCTGCCGCTACGAGGAGCCGCACGCGCGGCACGTGCAGAAGCTGTCGCTCCAGCTGTTCGACGCGATCGGGGCGCGGCTCGGCTGCGACGCCGCCGACCGCCGCGTGCTCTCCGACGCGGCCTTGCTGCACGACATCGGCTACCACATCAACTACGACAAGCACCACAAGCACTCGTACCACCTGATCCTGCACGCCGACCTGCTCGGCGTGACCCCCTCGGAACAGGTGCTGATCGCCAACGTGGCCCGCTACCACCGCGGCTCGCCGCCGAGCAAGAAACACGAGGAGTACGGCTCCCTCGAGGTCAGCCTGCGCAAGCGCATCAAGCGGCTGTCGGCGATCCTGCGCGTGGCCGACGGCTTCGACCGCGGGCACGTGGGTGGCGTCCGGGAGCTCCGCGTCCGCTGGCTCGAGCGGGCCCTCCGCATCACGCCGGTCGCCGCGCCACGCGCCGTGCTTCGGCTCGAGCTCTGGGGGGCGACCCGCAAGAAGGACCTGCTCGCCGACGTCGTGGGCGTCCCCGTGGAGATCATCGGCCCCGACGGGCGCCCGGTCGAGGTGCGCACCGACGAGGCGGGCGGGGACTAGCCGGCCCTACAGCGGCCGCACCGTCGGCCGCTTCTGCTGCTTCTTCTTCTTCGGCGGGGCCGGCGCCGGCTGGTCGAGCACCGCCGGCATCGCGCCGCTGGTGCGCGCCATCCCCCAGCTCTCGCGCAGCAGCTGCAGGTGCGTCCCACGCTCCGGCTCGGCCCCCGGCGTCCGCTGCTGGTAGCTCCCGTCGGCCCGCAGGTCCCACGCCTGCCGGTTGTCGGCCAGGCACACGTCGAGCACCCGGCGCAGGCGCGGGTGCAGCGCCGCGTCGTCCACCGGCGCCACCACTTCCACCCGCCGGTCGAGGTTGCGCGGCATCCAGTCCGCCGACCCGAACCAGTACTCCGGCTGCGCGTCGTTCTGGAAGAACCAGATCCGCGAGTGCTCGAGGAACCGCCCGATCACGCTTACGATCCGGATCCGGTCGCTGGTGCCGGGAATCCCCGGGCGCAGGCAGCAGATGCCGCGGATGATCAGGTCGATCTCCACCCCCGCGATCGACGCCCGGTACAGCGCGTCGATGATGTCCACGTCCACCAGCGCGTTCATCTTGGCGATGATCCGCGACGGAAGTCCCGCCTTCGCGTTCGTCGTCTCCCGCTCGATCATCTCGAGAAACCGGCCCCGCATGTTGGCCGGCGCCACCAGCAGCTTGCGGTACAGCCGCTGCCGCGAGTATCCCGTGAGCGAGTTGAACAGGTCCGTCAGGTCCGCGCCGAGGCTCGGGCTGCAGCTGAACAGCCCCACGTCGGTGTAGACGCGCGCCGTCCGCGAGTTGTAGTTCCCCGTGCCGATGTGCACGTAGCGCCGGATCCCGTCGGCCTCCTTGCGCACCACCAGCGCCGTCTTGGCGTGCGTCTTGAGCCCCGGCAGGCCGTACGTCACGTGCACGCCGTAGCTCTCCAGCGTCCGCGCCCACGTGATGTTGTTGGCCTCGTCAAACCGCGCCTGCAGTTCCACCAGCACCGCCACCTGCTTGCCGCGCTGCGCCGCCTCGGTCAGGGCGCGCACCAGCGCCGTCTCGCCGCTCGTCCGGTACAGCGTCAGCTTGATCGCCAGCACCTGCGGGTCCGTCGCCGCCTCGTCGATGAAGCGCTCCACCGTGCTGCCGAAGCTGTCGAACGGGTGGTGCACCAGCAGGTCGCGCTCCCGGATCACGTCGAACATCGACTTCGACTCGTCGCGCACCTCCACCGGCGTGACCGGCGTGAACGGCGGGTCGCGCAGCTCCGCGATGTCGAGCATCGCGATGGCCATCAGGTCGCCAAGCTCGAGCAGCGAGCCCGACGCATGCACGTCGCGCGGCGAGAGCGGCGCCACCGGGTCGTCCGTCTCGTGCAGCTCCGTTGCCAGCAGCTCCCGCAGCTCCGGCGGCATTCCGTCCTGCACTTCGAGGCGTACGACCTCGCCGAAGCGCCGCCGGAACACCTGCTCCTCGATCGTCGACAGCAGGTCCTCGTTCTCCTCGATGCTGCCCAGGTCGAGGTCGCTGTACCGTGTGATCCGGAAGGCGTGCCAGCCGAGGATCTCCATCCCCGGGAACAGCGAGCCGAGGTTCGCCCCGATCACCTCCTCCAGCGGCACGAACTGGTGCGGCCGGCCGAACGGCACCCATCGCGGCAGGCTCTTCGGCACTTTCACCCGCGCGAATTGCTCCACGCCGCGGTCAGGGTCGCGCAGCCGCACCGCCAGCGACAGGGACAGGTTGGAGATGTACGGAAAGGGGTGCCCAGGATCGACCGCCATCGGCGTCAGCACCGGAAACACCTGCGCCTCGAAGAACTCGTCCACTGTCTGCCACTCGGCCGGCGACAGCTCGGACATCTTCACCAGCCGCACCCCCCGCTCCGCCAGCGCCGGGAAGATCAGCTGCTCCAGGCAGTGGCGCTGCATCGCCAGCAGCTCGCCCACCCGCAAGTGGATCCGGTCGAGCACTTCCTGCGGGGAGATGCCGTCGGCAGCGGGCGTCAGCACCCCGGCGGCGACCTGGCGGCGAAGCCCCGCCACCCGGACCATGAAGAACTCGTCCAGGTTCGTGCTGAATATCGACGCGAACTTGAGGCGCTCGAGCAGCGCGTTGCGCTCGTCGGCGGCCTCGTGCAGCACGCGCGCGTTGAACTCGAGCCATGAGAGCTCTCGGTTCAGGTACAGCGCGGGCGTCGGGTAGCTGTCGGTGGTCATCGGTCCGGGAGACAACGCGACGCCCGGGGCATGGTGAGGCTCGCCGCGGACGTCGTGAGTGGTGCTGCTCGTAAAGCTTACCCGCCGCGCCAGCGCCAGTCCAGCGAATGAGGGAGACCCGCCACAGGGCCACCCCGACGATCCGGCGCCACAACCTCTTGCGTCGTAATGTCTTACGCTTTGGCGTGGCCTGTTGTAACACTACCGCAATCCGGCTAGAAGGTCACCAGCCAGTGGACGAACCACGTTGTCTGGGACGGGGGCTGTGCCGCCGGGAGATAGTTGCTGAAGCTTTGGCTTTGGTAGTCGAGCGTGATCGTATTGTTGCGGTTCGGATCCCAGAACACGCCCGCCACCCAGTGCTGCTGGCTCGGGGTGCGCCCGCCCGCCCCGACCGCCCCGGTCCGGGGCACGAACTCGTCATGCCGCACGAGCAGTCCCCACGGCGACTTCCCGGTCCGGTCGAGCCACTCCGCCGGCCGAACCGACACATACTCCGAGACGACCGTGCCCGCGCTGTCGGCCAGCACCAGCGGGCTGGCCGCCGTGTTCGCGCCGGCCTCGAAGGTCTCGCGGCGCACCCCGTAGTCGAGCGCCACCGTGAGTCGGCGATCGTGGTTGCCGACGAGGATTCCCCAGCGGTCGTTGCGCAGCCGATCGGAGACCGGCCCCAGGGTGGCCGGTGCGGCATCGGCCTGGTGGGTGCTCGCGTTCGCGCCGGCCGAAATCCAGGGAGAGATCGTGAGCGTGCTGAACAGGTGCTTCCCGCTGGCGAACGGCGTCAGCGACAGGCGCAGCGCGAGATCCTGGAACCGGTTCGTCTCCGCCGACACGAACCCCGACCCGTTGGTGACCGTGGCGTACGCCTCGCCGAGCTTGCCCGGCAGCGTCACCAGCAGCGCCGCCCCCAAGTCGGACGACGGAAAGAACCCGTACATCTCGACGTCGGTCGTGCCGAGTGCGCGGGGCCAGAACGTCTCGTAGTGGTCGATCGCGATGGTGTGCACCATGCCGACGCGCGCCGCGGCGTTGAATCCCGCCAGGCCGCCGATGTCGTGCAGAAAGTCGAACTGCACGTAGGTGTACTTGAGGCGGATCGTCCATCCCGAGTAGTAGCCCGACACCGGCTGCTGGAAGACGTCGGTCGTCACCCGCACGCTGGCGTCCTCCCCCGCCGGCATCCGGAAGGTCAGGTACACCCGGTCAAGGTTGAACTGCGACCGCGGCTGCCCGCCGTTCGCGGCCCGGGTCGCCGAGTCGGTCCGGTACATGTAGTTGCCGAACATCAGCCCCGAGAAGTCGAGCGGGGACGCGGCTGGGCGCGCCACGGAGTCGCGCGCCTGCGCCGGCGACGCGCCCGGGAGGCCCGCGAGGAGGATGAGCGAGGCCGCGCATCGCGCGGCGTGGCGCCTGGTCGACATGGTGGGGGTGGGCGAGCCGACAATCTACCGGCACGCCGCACCGCCCGACGCCCCCCCCCGTCGGGGACCCTACAACGGATGGATGGCTTGCAGGATCGTGAGGAAGATCGCCGCCATCACCGCCGTCGCCGGGATGGTGAGGATCCATGCCCACACGATCCGGCCCGCCAGGCCCCACCGAACCGCCCGCAGCCGCTGCGTCGCTCCCACGCCGACGATCGAGCCGGTGATCGTGTGCGTGGTGCTCACCGGGATCCCGAACTGCGACGCGCCCAGAATCACGACCGCCCCTCCCGTCTCGGCGCAGAAGCCGCCCACGGGGCGGAGCTTCGTGATCCGCGAGCCCATCGTGTTCACGATCCGCCACCCCCCGAACAGGGTCCCGAGCGAGATCGAGGTGTACGCGGCCACCTCGACCCAGAGCGGGATCGTCCTGGCGTCGGCGTGGTAGAGGAAGTGCTGCCACCCCGTCTCGCCGGCGAATTGCGGCGCCACCGACACCAGCAGCCCCACGATGATTCCCATCGTCTTCTGCGCGTCGTTGCCGCCGTGCGACAGCGAGAGGAGCGCCGAGCTGATCAGCTGGCCCGGGCGGAACATCCGGTCGACCCGCGCCGGCGACGCCTTCCGGAACAGGTTCAGCACCACGAGCATCAGCAGGTAGCCGAACAGCGAGCCAAGGAGCGGGGAGACGGCGATCGCCGACAACGTCTGGGCCCACTTGCTGCCATGCCCAACCGCCAGCGCGCTCAATCCCGCCTTCGCCATCCCCGCCCCGGCGAGGCCGCCAATCAGGGCGTGCGACGAGCTCGAGGGGATGCCGAACCACCACGTCACCAGGTTCCAGGTGATCGCCCCCAGCAGCGCCGCGCAGATCACGTTTGGCGTGACGATCGCCGGGTCGATGAAGCCGCTCGCCACCGCCTTGGCGACCGCCGTCTTGATCACGAACAGCGCCGAAAAGTTGAAGAAGGCCGCCCAGCAGACCGCGGCGAACGGGCTCAGCACCCGGGTCCCCACGATCGTCGCGATCGAGTTCGCGGAATCGTGGAAGCCGTTGATGAAGTCGAAGACCAGCGCGACGACGATGATGGCGAGGACGTACGTGACCACGGGATCAGCTGTTCTTGAGCGAGATGCTCTCCAGGACGTTCGCCACGTCCTCACACTCGTCGATCGCAGACTCGATCTTGTCGTACAACTCCTTCCACTTGATCACCTCGATCGGGTCGGGCTTTCCCTCGAACAGCGCCCCCACCGCCTCGGCGTACACCTGGTCCCCCTCCTCCTCCAGGCGCTTGACCTCCTGCCCCGACTTCACCACGTCGGCCCGGCGGCGCATGTCGGCCACCGCACGCTCGATCACGATCGCCGACCGGTTCAGCACGTCGGCCAGCCGGTGCGCCGGCTCCCGGATCTCGGTGATCCGGAAGAGGTGCGCCCGCCGGGCCGTGCCGTCCACGAGGTCGACCACGTTGTCGATCCGGTACGCGAGGAGGTGGATGTCCTCGCGGTCCATCGGCGTCACGAAGCTCTTGTCGAGGCGGGCGATAACCTCGCGCGTCAGGTCGTCGGCCTCGTGCTCGATCGCCTTGATCTCGTTCACGAACTGCTCGAGGCGGTCGGGCTGCACGAACATCTCGCTCAGCAGCTTCGTCGAGTTCGTCATGCGGCGCGCGAGCTCGCCGAACAGCTCGAAGAATCCTTCGTCGCGGGGGATCAGGCGCACGTGTGCCGCGTCTCCTGTGGGGCGTGAGGGCGCATCGGGGGTCAGTAAGCGCTGGCGCCCCCCTGGGGCGCCGCGCAGGTCAGGCACTTGCCGGTGTGGGCCTCGGCCGTCGCCAGCAACTCGCCGAGCGGCAGCGGGCCGGGGCCCAGGCACTGCGCCATCGTGACCCCGCTCGAGGTCCCGATCCGCGTCGCCCCGGCGTTGATCATCTTGAGCGCCGTGGCGCAGTCGCGCACGCCGCCGCTCGCCTTCACGCCCAGCGCATCGCCCACCGTCAGCCGCATCAGGGCCACGGCCTCGGCGCTCGCCCCGCCGGCAGGGTGAAAACCGGTGCTCGTCTTCACGTAGTTGGCGCCCATTTCCCGCGCGATCGCCGAGGCCTTGATGATCTCCACCGGCGTGAGCGCCGCCGACTCGACGATCACCTTCACCAGCGCCCCGCCCGCGGCGTCCACCACGGCCTTCACGTCGCGCGCGACGAGGGTCCAGTCGCCGCTCTTCATCGCGCTCACGTTGGCCACCATGTCCACCTCCCCCGCTCCCTGGCGCGCCGCCAGCGCCGCCTCGAAGGCCTTCGTCTCCGGCGCATTCGAGCCGAGGGGAAAGCCGATCACCGTGCACACCTTCACGCTCGACCCGCGCACCCGATCGGCGCACAGCGGCACCCACACGGGGTTCACGCACACCGAGGCGAAGCCGTGCTCGACCGCTTCCTTGCACAGGGTCTCGACCTCGGCCCGAGTCGCCTCGGCCTTGAGCAGGGTGTGATCGATGTAGTCGGCGATCCGCGCCTGCGACCGAACGTAGGAAACCCCCGGCGGCGACGCGACGATGCCTGGAGGTTGTGACGCGGTTGTTACGCGCCGGGGCGCCGGCCCGGCCGTGGCCGCAGGCGCGCCTCCCCCCGCCCCGGCGCTGTCGGCCCGCGCCAGCTCCCCCGCGATCCGCTGCGCCAGCGCGTCGAGGTCGACGCTCATCGCGCCTCCGGCTCGAGGTCGACCCGGTCGACCACCCCCACCACCACCGCCTGCGCCGGGATGTCGGGGCTGGCGAAGATCGTGCGCACCGCGCTCCCGTCCTGCACCACGAGCACCCTCTCGCCGTGGCCGACCCCGATCACGTCGAGGGCCACGATGTCCCCCGTCTGCTCGGTGTCGTCGAGCCCGAGCCGCCGGACGACGAGGAGCTTGCGCGTCCCGAGGTTGGGATGGCGGTGCGTCGCAATCGTTTCCCCGACCACTCGCGCGAGGTACATGCGCTAGCGCGCCCGTGCCGGGGCGGGGTCGACGCGCCCCCCGTCGACGAACACCCAGTCCACCTTGGCCACGATCCCCGCATCGACCGCCGCAAACGGGTCGTCGAGCGTGACGGCCGCCTCGCGGCTCGTGATGTAGATGACCGTCTCCCCCGGGCCGATCCCGATCCGGTCGACCGCGATCATCGGCTTGCCGGCGGCCTCGCCCCGTGCCGACAGCGGCTGGATCCACTGCAGGGGGATACCGAGCAGCGTCTCCTGCTTCACGGTGGCGACGACGCGGCCGAGCACCCGGGCAAACTGCATGACGGGGAAGTTACGCCCCGTGCGGAGGGGCCGCCACGCAACGCGGTCAGTGCGCGACCGGGAGCGCCGCCCGCGCCCGCCGCGCGACGAGTTCCGGGTTCTCGAACCACCGCACGAGAATCACCCCCGCCACGAAGCCGCCGACGTGCGCCCACACCGCGACCCCCGTCGACACCTCGTTGCGCATCGGGCCGATTTCGGTGAGGCCGGCGAGCAACTGCAGGCCGAACCAGTAGAGCAGCACCAGCCACGCCCGCACCGGAACGAAGAAGACCAGGAACAGCATCCGCACGCGCACCATCGGGAACATCACCAGGTACGCCCCCATCACGCCGCTGATCGCGCCGCTCGCCCCGACCGTCGGGATCGGCGAGCCCGGGTTCAGGGCGGCATGGGCCGCCGCCGCCGCGAGCCCGCAGGCGAGGTAGAACGCCACGTACCGCCTGCGCCCCATGCTGTCCTCCACGTTGTCGCCGAAGACGTGCAGAAAGAGCAGGTTGGCCAGCAGGTGGGCCCATCCACCGTGCAGGAACATCGACAGCAGCGGGGTCAGCCAGTTGATCCCCTCATCGTCGACCACGCACGCCATGCCCTGCCCCAGCGGGACCGCCAGCCCGAGCCGGGCGAGCCCGGTGATCTCCCCCGGCACCATGCCGTAGTTGCACACGCTCGCGGCGAGGCGCCTGGAGTCGAAGCCTGCCCCTTGGACCAGCAACCAGGCCAACACAATGACGCCCATGAGTCCCCAATTGGCCACCGGGGCGCGCAGATTGTCGTTCTCGTCGCTGATAGGAATCATGACAAGCGGCCTGTCAACATGGCAGCATGTAAGGTGTTGTCGCCCCTGACGTTGCGCCAGTTCGGCGCGAAACGACGGTACTGCGATTGCGTACCTTCATCGGCGTCCGGGCGAGGAAATCAGGCCTCGTGGCCAGCGCCTCGCCCATCTTTCGGAGAGTACCGCAAATGGCAGACAAAGTAATCGGCATCGACCTCGGCACGACGAACTCGGTCGTGGCCGTCATGGAAGGCGGCGACCCGGTGGTCATTCCCAATGCCGAGGGGGGCCGCACGACGCCGTCGGTGGTTGGGTTCAGCAAGGACGGCGAGCGCCTCGTCGGACAGATCGCCAAGCGCCAGGCGGTGACGAACCCGCAGAACACCGTCTTCTCGATCAAGCGCTTCATGGGCCGCAAGATGCCCGAGGTGCAGAACGAGGTGAAGCGCGTCCCGTACAGGGTCGCCCCGGGCGCCAACGACGTGGCGTCGGTCGACATCCAGGGCAAGCGCTATTCGCCGCCCGAGATCTCGGCGATGATCCTGCAGAAGATGAAGCAGACCGCCGAGGACTACCTCGGCCACGGGGTCACGAAGGCCGTGGTCACCGTGCCGGCATACTTCAACGACTCCCAGCGGCAGGCCACCAAGGACGCCGGCAAGATCGCCGGCCTCGAGGTGCTGCGCATCATCAACGAGCCCACGGCGGCCGCGCTCGCCTACGGCCTCGACAAGAAGAAGGACGAGAAAGTCGCCGTTTTCGACCTCGGCGGCGGCACGTACGACATCTCGGTCCTCGAACTCTACGACGTTGACGGATCGCGCCAGTTCGAGGTCAAGTCCACCAACGGCGACACGCACCTCGGTGGCGACGACTTCGACCAGCGCGTGATCGACTGGCTGGTGGCCGAGTTCAGGAAGGACCAGGGGATCGACCTCGCCAAGGACCCGATGGCGCTCCAGCGCCTGAAGGAAGCCGGCGAGAAGGCCAAGATGGAGCTGTCGAGCACGCTCAGCACCGACATCAACCTGCCGTTCATCACGGCCGACCAGTCGGGGCCCAAGCACCTCAACTACCAGCTCTCGCGCGCCAAGTTCGAGCAGCTCGTGGACGACCTGATCGAGCGCACCATCCCGCCCATGAAGCAGGCCCTCAAGGACGCCGGGCTGGAGCCGAAGGACATCGACGAGGTGCTGCTGGTCGGCGGGAGCACGCGCATTCCGAAGATTCAGCAGATCGTGAAGGAGTACTTCGGCAAGGAGCCCAACAAGGGCGTCAACCCCGACGAGGTGGTGGCGATCGGCGCCGCCGTACAGGGCGCGGTGCTCACCGGCGAGCAGAAGGACGTGCTCCTGCTCGACGTCACCCCGCTCTCGCTCGGCATCGAGACCATGGGCGGCGTGATGACGGTGCTGATCGCGCGCAACACGACAATTCCCACCAAGAAGACCGAGACCTTCAGCACCGCCGACGACAACCAGACGCAGGTCGAGATCCACGTGCTGCAGGGCGAGCGCTCGCAGGCCGTGCACAACAAGACGATCGGCAAGTTCCAGCTGACGGGGATCCCGCCGGCCCCGCGCGGCATGCCGCAGGTCGAGGTGACATTCGACATCGACGCCAACGGCATCCTGCACGTGACCGCCAAGGACAAGGCCACGGGCAAGGAGCAGAAGATCCGGATCGAGGCGTCGAGCGGCCTGTCCGACAGCGAAATCGACCGGATGGTGAGGGACGCCGAGAAGAACGCCGGCGAGGACGCCCGGAAGCGCGAGGAAATCGATGCGCGCAACCGGCTGGACTCGCTCGCCTACGAGGTCGAGAAGAACGCCAAGGAGTGGAGCGACAAGCTTCCCGCCGACCTCAAGTCGCGGCTCGACGCCGCCGTGGAGCGGGCGCGCAAGGCGCACCGCGGCGACGACATGAACGAGATTCGCGGCGCGCAGGAGGAGCTGTCGCAGGCCTTCCAGGCCGCCGGCAAGGCGTTCTACGAGGCCCAGGGGACGCAGTCGCCCCCCGGCGCCGAGGCGCCCCCCGCCGGCGGTGCGCCGGCGGCGGAAAGGAAGGAGGACGTCGTCGAGGCCGACTACGAGATCGTCGACGACGCCAAGAAGTAGCCCGGCCATCGTGACCGCGGCAACGGTGTCGAAACCGTTGCCGCGGGTCGCGTGTATATGACGGGAGCTACCTGAGCACCACACGCAGCAGCCATTTGGGGAGTTCGCATGACCAACCGTTCGAGAATCCGCTTTGCCGCCGGCGTCGCCGCCGCGTTCGGCGCCGGTGTCCTGTTCGCCTCCTCGCTCGACCTCGTGCGGCCGGGCACCGCGCAAGTGAAGCCGGCGCGGCCGCGCGAGATCGCCGAGGCCAAGCCGCTCACCGACCAGTCCAACGCTTTCGTGGCGATCGCGGAGCGGGTCACGCCGGCGGTCGTGTCGATCCAGGCGGTGCGCGACCCGCGCCGCGGCCGCTCCGCCCAGCAACCGCAGCTGCGCGGCCGCCAGCAGGTGCCGCCCGGGCTCGAGGACTTCTTCAACCAGTTCGACCAGCAGCGACAGGCCCAGCCGCAAGAATCGAGCGGTTCGGGCTTCATCGTCAGCACCGACGGGTACATCCTCACCAACAACCACGTCGTGGAGGGGGCCGACCACATCACCGTCGCCCTGACCGACCACCGCAGCTTCAAGGGCCGGGTGATCGGGCGCGACCCGACGACCGATGTCGCGGTGATCAAGATCGACGGCTCCGACCTGCCCACCGTGCCGCTCGGCGACGACGACCGGGTGCGCATCGGCGAGTGGGTCCTGGCGATCGGCAACCCGCTCGGACTCAACTTCACCGTCACCGCGGGCATCGTCAGCGCCAAGGGGCGCGGCACCGAGCTCGGCCCGACCCCGGGGCGGAGCCAGTACCAGATCTCCGACTTCATCCAGACCGACGCGGCGATCAATCCCGGCAACTCGGGCGGGCCGCTGGTGAACGGCCGCGGTGAGGTCATCGGCATCAACTCGATGATTGCCAGCCAGACGGGCTACTACTCGGGGTACGGCTTCGCGATCCCGGTCACCCTCGCGCGCAACGTGATGGACGACCTGATCAAGCACGGCCGGGTGCGCCGCGCGATCATCGGCGTGGCGATCGCCGACGTGACGCCGGCCGACGCCGCGGTGGCCGGGCTCAAGGAGATCAAGGGGGTGAAGGTCGGCGCCTACGCCGACGAGAATTCGCCGGCGAAGAAGGCCGGCATCGAGGAGGGCGACATCATCACCCGCGCCGACGGCAAGGATGCCGACCGCGTGAGCACCTTGCAGCGCATCGTGCGCTCGCACGAGCCGGGCCACGTCATCGACATCGACGTCATGCGCTTCGGCAGCCGCAAGTCGTTCAGGGTCAAGCTGGCCGAGGCCCCGGGCGAGGAGCAGGTGGCGCGAGGCGACAGCAAGGCTCGCGACGAGGACGCCGGCACGGCGGCCGAGAAGCTCGGGATCACCGTGGAGCCGCTGCCGGCGGACTTCGTGCAGACTGCCGGCATTCCCGCCGAGCGGCGCGGCGTGCGCGTGGCGAGCGTCACGCCGGGAGGCGCGGCGTGGCGGTCGCTGTTCCAGAACGACATCATCTTCGGCGCGATTCACCCGAGCCGGAAGGCGATCCGCTCCGTGGCCGACCTGCAGGCGTTGCTGGGCGGCATGAAGAGTGGCGAGTACGTGAGCCTGCAGGTGCTGGCGGTCGGACAGGCCTCACCCAACGGGCCGGTGCAGCAGGCCACCCGTATCGTGAACCTGCGGCTGGGCGGCGAGTAGCGCCGCGCCGCTCCCACCCGCCAGGCCGGGCGGGCCGGTCTCCTCGCGGAGGCCGGCCCGTCGTGCGTGCGGCGGCGCACGTTCATGGGCGGGCGGGCCGTGCGGCATTGACGCGACCCGCACGACGCCGAAGATTGCCCATCGTCAGCGGCAGGATTCCCAGGCGGACGTGGCGGAATTGGCAGACGCGCGGGACTTAGGATCCCGTACTTCACGGTGTGGGGGTTCGAGTCCCCCCGTCCGCATGCGGCGCGCCCCTCGCGCCTCTCCCGCGCGGGGAGAGTTCGGGGAACTTCCCGGCGGCCCCCGCCCTTGAGTCGTGGATGATCGTCCCGAATTGCGGCCGTCCCGCTCCCTGGGGGCGCGAGACCGATGCGCGGGCCACGGCGCGGATCGTGCGCCGCCATGCGCGGACCTTTTCGCTGGCGTCGCGGCTCCTGCCCGCGCCGAAGCGCCGCGCCGTCTTCGCCCTCTACGCCTTCTGCCGGGTGGCGGACGACCTCGTGGACCTCGGGCTCGACCGTCCCGGAGGGGCGACCGCCCGACAGGCGCTCGACGACCTCGGCCGCGCCTTGGTGGCGGCCTGCGGCGGCGCAACGGCAAGCGATCCGGTGCTGCGTGAACTGCAGTGGGCGGTGCGGGAGTACGGCGTGCCGCTGCGTGTGCTGCAGGACCTGCTCGCCGGCGTTGCGCGCGACCTCGAGCCGCAGCGGTACGCCAGCTGGGGCGACCTCGAGCGGTACTGCGAGGGGGTGGCGAGCACCGTTGGCGTCATGTGCACCCACGTCTTCGGCGTGACCGGGGAGGGGCCCGTCCGCGCGGAGGCACTGCGCTGTGCGCACACGCTCGGCATCGCGATGCAGCTGACGAACATCCTGCGCGATGTCGGCGAGGACGCGGCGCGCGGCCGGTGCTACCTCCCCGATGATGACCTCGCGCGCTTCGGCCTCGCGGCCGGCGAGCTGCGCGGCGGCACGCTCGCGGCACGCGACCCGCGGTGGGTCGGCTTCATGGGTTTCGAAGTCGGCCGGGCGCGAGCACTCTACGCGAAGGCGCGCCCCGGCATCGCCCTCCTGCACCCGGACTCGCAGCGCTGCGCCACCGCGTGCGCCGACGGGTACGCGGGCATCCTCTCCGCGATCGAGGCCAACCGGTACGACTCGTTCGGCAGCCGCGCCCGGCTGAACGCCGCGCAACGGCTGCGGGTGCTGTGGTCGGCGTGGCGCAACGCGCCGGCCGTGGCCGGCGCGCGCTTGCCGGGCCGCTGACGCCGCACACGGGGGGCACCCGGGGCCGCGGTCCCTGGTTATCTTTGGACAACCATGAACCTGACCATTACGCCCAGGAAGTCCGACGGCGTCGAGCGTCTCCTGCAGGTGAGCGTGCCGGTCGAAGCCGTGCGCGCCACCGAGGAGAAGACCGCCCGCCGCTATGCCTCGCAGGCCCGCCTTCCCGGCTTTCGAGCCGGCAAGGCCCCCCAGGCGATGGTCCGCAGGAAGTTCGCCGACGCCATACGCCAGGAGACGATCGAGGCGATCGTCCGCGAGGCGTACGAGCAGGTCCTCGCGCAGGAGAAGCTGCAGCCGATCGCGCAACCGCACATTCACGACCTCAAGTTCGCCGACGGCGAGCCGATGTCGTTCGAGCTGCACGTCGAGGTCCGGCCCGAGATCGCCCTCGCCCGCCTGAATGGCTTCCGGGTGACGCGGACCCTCAAGCCCGTCACCGACGACGACGTCGTGGCACAGGTCGAGCAAATGCGCGACCAGCGCGCCAGCTGGGCACCGGTGGAGGACAGGCCGCGGCCGGGAGACCAGGTGACGGTCGAGCTCGCCACCGCAAGCGACGCCGGCGAACTGGGGGCGGGCAAGGAGTACCGTCTCGAGCTCGGGAGCGGCCAGGCGATCGCCGGGATCGAGGAGCTGGTGATGGAGGCGGCGCCGGGGCAGACGGTCGAGCGCCCGGTGAAGTGGCCCGACGACTTTCCCGACGAGGCGCAGCGCGGGAGGACGAAGATGTGCCGTGCC
This sequence comes from Gemmatimonadota bacterium, assembly GCA_016191225.1. Taxonomy (GTDB): domain Bacteria; phylum Gemmatimonadota; class Gemmatimonadetes; order Gemmatimonadales; family Gemmatimonadaceae; genus JACPPC01. The sequence goes on from JACPPC010000006.1 coordinate 134,963, forward strand.
ACGCTGAAGGACGTGAAGCGCAAGTCGCTCCCCGCCCTCGACGACGCCTTCGCCCGCGAGATGGGCGACTTCGACGACCTCGCCGCCCTGCGCGCCACCGTGCGCACCGACCTCGCGCGCCACGCGGAAATGGACGCCGATGCCGGCGTCCGCACCCAGCTGCTGGAGCAGGTCCTCGCCGCGAACCCGTTCGAGGTGCCGAACGCGTGGGTGGCACAGCTGATCCAGGGCTACGGCGAGATGTATGGGGTGCCCGAGGCCGAGGCCCCGAGGTTCGCCACCGAGTTCCGCCCGATCGCCGAGCGCCAGGTGCGCCGCGACCTCGTGATCGAGACGATCGCGTCGCGCGAGTCGTTCACCGCCACGGAGAAGGACGTGGACGACAAGGTGGCCGAGCTGGCTGCGTCCCGGAACTCCGACCCCGGCAAGCTGTACGCCAGCCTCCAGAAGGCGGGACGCCTCAAGGAGCTGGAGCGCCAGATCACCGAGGACCGCGTGTACACGTGGCTGCTCGGCCAGAACACCGTGGAGTCAAGCACCTGAGCGCAGCGGACGACCCTCCCTCCATCGCACCAACCCGGGACCGGACCATGGCCAGCATCTATGCCCCGTACGTGATCGAGCGCAGCAGCCGCGGCGAGCGGACCTACGACGTCTTCTCGCGGCTGCTGATGGACCGCATCGTCTTCCTCGGGACGCCGATCAACGACGACGTGGCGAACATCGTGATCGCTCAACTGTTGTTCCTGCAAGCCGATAATCCGGAGAGGGACATCCACCTCTACATCAACTCTCCGGGCGGCAGCGTCAGCGCGGGGCTCGCCATCTACGACACCATGCAATTCCTCACCGCACCGGTGAACACGATCTGCATGGGGATGGCGGCCAGCATGGGCGCCTTCCTGCTGGCCGCCGGCCGGGCGGGGCGCCGGTCGGCGCTGCCGCATTCGCGCATCATGATCCACCAGCCCAGCGGCGGAGCCTCGGGCACGGCCGCCGACATCGAGATCCAGGCGAAGGAGATCCTCTACCTGCGCAGCAAGATGAACGAGTTGATGGCCAGGCACACGGGACGGCCGGTGGAGATGATCGAGCGCGACATCGAGCGCGACAAGTTCATGAGCGCCGAGGAGGCCAAGGGGTACGGGCTGATCGACAACATCGTCACGAACCAGACCGAGATCGAGAAGAAAGTGCCGGCGGCGGTGTGACCGTGCGCCGGCTTCGCGCGTCGTGCTTGACCCTCCGGGAACCGGGCGGTACCATCCGCCACACGTCCGGGGGGCTTCCCGCGGGCCATCCCGTCGCTGAGTGACCGTCATGTCCCACGACAAGCACCTGCGCTGCTCGTTCTGCGGCAAGAGCAAGGACAGCGTCCGGAAGTTCATCTCCGGGCCGTCCGTGTACATCTGCAACGAGTGCATCGCGCTCTGCAACGAGATCCTGGCGGAGGACGAGGAGCGCGAGGTCGCCGAGGCGATCACGCAGGTCCCGATCCCGCAGGAGATCAAGGACGTCCTCGACCAGTACGTGATCGGGCAGGACCAGGCCAAGAAGGCGCTGTCGGTGGCGGTCTACAACCACTACAAGCGCATCAACGCCACGTCGTCGCGCGACGACGATGTCGAGCTCGACAAGTCGAACATCCTGCTCATCGGCCCCACCGGCACCGGCAAGACGCTGCTGGCGCAGACGCTCGCGCGCATCCTCGACGTGCCGTTCACGATCGCCGACGCGACGACGCTCACCGAGGCCGGGTACGTGGGTGAGGACGTGGAGAACATCCTCGTCCGGCTCCTCCAGGCCGGCGACTTCAACGTGGCCGAGTGCGAGCGCGGCATCGTCTACATCGACGAGATCGACAAGATCGCCCGCAAGAGCGAGAATCCCAGCATCACCCGTGACGTGAGCGGCGAGGGCGTGCAGCAGGCGCTGCTCAAGATCCTCGAGGGCACCGTCGCCAGCGTCCCGCCGCAGGGGGGCCGCAAGCACCCGCAGCAGGAGTACATCCAGATCAACACCAAGGACATCCTCTTCATCTGCGGCGGCGCCTTCGACGGCCTGGAGAAGATCGTCGAGGCGCGGATCGGCCGCGGGCAGATCGGATTTGGCTCGCGTCCCGGGGCCCTCGACCCCACGCGCGGCACCAAGCGGCTCAAGCAGGCGGGCGACACCATGCCGGTTCCCGTCGACAAGCAGGTGCTGGCGATGGTCGAGCCTGACGACCTGCTGCGCTTCGGGCTCATTCCCGAGCTGGTGGGGCGCCTCCCCGTCGCCGTGGCCCTCGACGCGCTCGACGAGGAGGCGCTGGTGCGCATCCTCAAGGAGCCCAAGAACGCCCTCACCAAGCAGTACGTGAAGCTGTTCGACCTCGAGGAGGTGAAGATCACGTTCGAGGAGGCGGCCCTGCGCGCGGTGGCCAAGAAGGCCCTCAAGCGCGGGACCGGGGCCCGCGGGCTTCGGGCAATCCTCGAGGAGCAGCTGATGCAGGTGATGTTCGAGCTCCCCAGCCGCGAGGACATCGTCGAGGTGAAGGTCACCGAGGCGTGCGTCGAGCACGGTGCCCCACCCCTCCTCGAGCTCGCCACCGCGCGCCGCAAGAAGGAAGCGTAGGCTCCGGCGGACAGCGCGAGGCGCCCCCAGGGGCGCCTCGCTAGTTTTCGGCCCATGAGCCAGCCTCCCGCCCCCGCCGCGCCCCACGCGGACCGGCTCCCCGTCCTGACCCTGCGCGACGTGGTCGTCTATCCCCACGTCAGCATGCCCCTCCTCGTCGGCCGCGCGTCGTCGCTGGCGGCGATCGAGGAGGCGGTGGCGGCCGACCACCACCTCCTGCTCGTCGCCCAGAAGGACGGCCAGGTCGACGAGCCGCAGGCCGCCGACCTCTTTCGCGTCGGCACCGTGGCCCGCGTCGCCCAGCTCGTGCGACAGGGCAACGGCACCGCCCGCGTTCTGTTCGAGGGCGTCGAGCGGGCGCGTGTCACGCGCTACACGGGGGGTGGTGCCGCGCTGCGCGCCGTCGCGCGGCCCTTCCCCCTCGCCGGCGGCGACCCCGGCGCCGGCGCGGAGGCCGGGCTGCGCCGCGTCACCACCCTGTTCGACGAGTACGTGGCGCTCCATCGCCGCATTCCGGGCGAGGTCGCCGCCCTCGTGGCTGCCGCCTCCACCGCCGAGCGGCAGCTCTACACCGTGGCCGCGCACCTTGCCGTCCGCCTCGACGTGCGACAGCGCCTCCTCGAGCAGGAGAGCGCCTCCGCCCTCGCCGCCGCCCTCGGCGATGTCCTCGCCGGCGAGGTCGAGCTCCTCCGACTCGAGCAGAAGATCGACAACGACGTGCGTGGCTCCCTGTTCCAGAACCAGCGCGAGTTCTACCTCCAGGAGCAGCTCAAGGCGATTCACCGCGAACTCGGCAACGACGAGGACGACTTTGCCGAGCTCGAGGCGCAGGTGGCAAGGAAGGAGCTCCCCGAGCAGGCGGCCCAGCGCGCGCAGCGCGAGCTGCGCAAGCTGCGGCGCATGTCGCCCATGTCGCCGGAGGCCACCGTCTCGCGCAACTACCTCGACTGGCTCCTCGCCCTGCCGTGGAAGGAGCGCACCGACGACGTGCTCGACGTGGCCCACGCGCGGGCGGTGCTCGACGAGGACCACTTCGGCCTCGAGGAGGTGAAGGACCGCATCCTCGACCACCTCGCGGTGCTCAAGCTCGTCGGCCGGCTCGACGGGCCGATCCTCTGCCTCGTCGGCCCCCCCGGCGTGGGCAAGACGTCGCTTGGCCGCTCGATCGCGAGGGCGCTCGGGCGCAAGTTCGCCCGCATGTCGCTCGGCGGCGTGCGCGACGAGGCCGAGGTGCGCGGCCACCGGCGCACCTACATCGGCTCGATGCCCGGACGGATCGTGCAGGCGATGCGCCGCGCCGAGGTCGTCAACCCGGTGCTCCTCCTCGACGAGATCGACAAGCTCGGTGCCGACTGGCGGGGCGACCCCTCGGCGGCTCTGCTCGAGGTGCTCGACCCCGAGCAGAACAAGGCCTTCAACGACCACTACCTCGAGCTCGACTACGACCTCTCCGACGTGCTGTTCGTGACCACGGCCAACACCCTCGGCAGCATTCCCGAGCCGCTGCGCGACCGGATGGAGATCATCCGCCTCCCCGGTTACCTCGACCAGGAGAAGCTCGCCATCGCCCGTCGCTTCCTCTGGCCGAGGGTGCTCGCCAAGGCCGGGGTCCCCGCCGAGTCGGTGGACCTCACCGACGCCGCGCTGCAGGCGATCATGCGCGGCTACACGCGCGAGGCCGGTGTGCGCGAGCTCGAGCGCCGGCTGGCACGCGTGGCGCGCAAGGTCGCGCGCCGGCGCGCCGAGGCGCCGGCGGTTCCCGGCGAGGCTGCGGAGGGCGAGGTGCCGGTGGACTCCCTCGCCCACGTGGCCATCGCCCCCGCCGACCTGAAGGCCCTGCTCGGGCCCGAGCCGTACGACCCCGACGAGCCCGCGCGCGAGGATCGTGTGGGCGTGGCCACCGGGCTGGCGTGGACGCAGGTCGGCGGGGAAGTGCTGGAGATCGAGGTCAGCGCCGTGCCTGGGCGCGGACGGCTGCAGCTCACCGGCACCCTCGGCGACGTGATGAAGGAATCGGCCAACGCGGCCCTCAGTTACGCGAGGGCGCGAGCGGGGGCGCTCGGCATCGCCCCCGACTTCCACAAGAGCCGCGACCTGCACGTGCACCTCCCCGCCGGGGCGACACCCAAGGACGGCCCGAGCGCCGGCATCGCGATGGCCGTGGCCATCATCAGCGCCCTCACCGGCAACCCCGCGAGGGGCGATGTGGCGATGACCGGGGAGATCACGCTGCGGGGGCGCGTGCTCGCCGTGGGCGGCGTGAAGGAGAAGGCGGTGGCGGCACACCGATCGCGCGTCTCCCACGTGGTGCTGCCCAAGGCGAATGCGCGCGACATAGAGGAACTCCCCGACGACGTGAAGGCGGGAGTCCAGTTCCACCCGGTGGAGACGATGGACGAGGTCCTCGCGCTCGCTTTGCGCAACGCGCCGGCGGCCATCGCCGCCCCACCCGGCGGCGAGCCCACCGGAAAGCCAAAGCCCAAGCGGGCCGCCCGCGGCGAGGGGGACCAGCCCGGCGCCGTGGCACACTGATGGCCACGCCCCGGGGGATCAACCCGCACGCCCCCGATCCGGCGTCGAAGGACAGGCAGCGCGCCGATCCGCTCGTCATCCGGTCCCTCGAGTTCCTCGGCGGCATGGCCGCGCCGGAGGGGTGGCGCCCGGAGCCAACGCTGCCGGAAGTCGCCTTTGCCGGGCGCTCGAACGTGGGCAAGTCGTCCCTCATCAACCGGCTGGTGCGTCGCAAGGCGTTCGCGCGCGTGAGCCACACTCCGGGACGCACGCGCGAGATCAATTTCTTTCTCGTGAACCGCGCCTTCGTGCTGGCCGACCTGCCTGGTTACGGTTACGCCAAGGTGTCCAAGGCGGCCAGGACCACATGGCGGCCGCTCATCGAGGGGTACCTCAAGGGCTCGCCGACCCTGCGTGGCGTGGTGCAGTTGCTGGATGTGCGGCGGGAGCCAAGCGACGACGACCGGCAGATGCTCGACTTCCTGGCCGACACGGGTGTCCCGACCATCGTGGCGGTGACCAAGGTCGACAAGCTCGGGCGCGTCGCCCGGGCGGAGCGCCTGCGCTCCCTTCAGCTCGCGCTCGGCCTCGACGAGGAGCAGGTGGTCCCGTTCAGCGCGGTCACCAACGAGGGGCGCGACGACCTGGCACAGGCGCTGGCGGCGTTGGTGCAGCCGGCGGCGACGCCCTAGACGATCCGCAGCACGTCCTCCGCCGGACCCGCAGAGCCATCCCTGAGGAGCCTTGCGATCCAGCGCAGGTGCTCCTCGGCGCGGGGCCAGGTGGCTCGCTCGGCCGCCTCGGCGAAGGGAAGCCAGGCGCCACGCGTGTGCTCCGAACCCAGATGCAGCGGCGCCTCCGCACTCACCATCGCCGCGAAAGTGACGGCCACAAACACGGTGTCGACCGAGGCGACGTAGAAGGGGTGCGACGAGATCGAGTACAGCCTCGCAGGTGCGAGCCCAGTCTCCTCCGCGAGTTCGCGGACGGCCGCCGCCGGCGGCGCCTCTCCGGCCTCGATCCGTCCATGCACGACTTCCCACGCCCCCGGTGATCGTGCTGCCTCGGCTCGCTCCAGCAGGAGCACGCGCCAGCCAGTCGGGCCGTGCTCCACGGGGTACACGTCCACGACTCCGACGCGAAGCTCGGTCACGCGGTGCTCCCTACCGAGCAGGCGACGAGGATTTGATTATGCGTCGCCACGAACTCGCGCTCCCGATGCTCCGGCGGGAGCACGGTAGCATAATCGATTTGCATGTAATGACTTGGCAACAGGGCTGCTACCAGCCGGTGGCGAGGCGCTAGCCACGCTTCAGAAGCGCGTGGAGCCGCGCCGAGAGGGCACGGGGGCGGAACGGCTTCGTGAGGAAGTCGTCGGCACCGAACTCGAACACGCGCACTTCGGAGTCCTCGTCGCCCTTGGCAGTCAGGACCAGCACGGGCAGGCTCGCCGTCGCCGGGCGGGCTCGGATGTGGGTCAGCACGGCATAGCCGTCGAGCCTGGGGAGGTTCAGGTCCAGGACCACGATGTCGGGGGCGCTGCGGTCGATTTCGTCGAGGGCGGCAACCCCATCGCCGGCCTCCGTGACCTGGAAGCCCTCCCGCTCGAGGAGGTCCTTCACTACCCGGCGCAGGGGCTCCTCGTCCTCGACCAGGAGGACGGTGGTGACCAAGGGCGACTTGCCGTTGACCGGGGTGTCCTCGAGGAGCTCGAAGCTGGCGTCGGGGACGACCCCGGTGCCGCTGGCGGGCGTGCTGCGCGCCGACCCCCGGATGGGCACCGAGGGCATCCGCACCGGGGGGATCGCCGGCGAGTGGATCGGGGTCGCCCCGGAGTCCCGGCGCCGCTCGGCCGGCGCCGGGGTCGCGATCGGGACATTGCTGATCGGCCCGCCCGGGGGCTCGACCGTGGACTGGGCCCCGGAGGTGCGCGGCATGGGCGGCGGGGGGAGGTCGACGGTCCGGATGGCCTGCGAAATCCTCCCTCCCTCGATCGGCACCTCGCACACGCGCAGCAGTTCCTCGATGCTGGTCGTCCCGGCCTTGACGTGCTGCAGGCCGGACTCGAACAGGCTCCGCATCCCCCCGTCGCGGGCGGCCTCGGCAATCCGATCCGCCGACTCGCCGTTGGAGATCCGGCGCTCGACTTCCGGCGTCACGAGCAGCACCTCGGCGATGGCGAGGCGCCCGCGGTAGCCGGTCATGGCGCACTCCGGGCAGCCGACGCCGCGGTACAGGGACTGGCCTTGGTCGAAGTACCTTCGGGCGCGCTCGGGGACGACGTCGACGGCGGCCTCACGGCAGCTGAGGCAGAGCCGCCGGAGGAGGCGCTGGGCGAGGATCCCCTTGAGGGCGGTGGCGATCTTGTAGGTCTCGATGCCGACGTCGACGAGGCGCGTGACCGAGCTGGAGGCATCGATCGTGTGCAGCGTGGAGAGCACGAGGTGGCCGGTGAGCGAGGCCTGGACCGCGATCTGCGCCGCCTCGCGGTCGCGGATCTCGCCGATCAGCACCACGTCGGGGTCCTGGCGCAGGATGCTCTTGAGCGCGGACGCGTAGTTCAGGCCCGCCTTCTCGTTCACCTGCACCTGCACGATCCCCTGGAGCCGGTACTCCACCGGGTCCTCGATCGTGACGATGTTGACGCCGCGCTGCTGGATGGCGCGGATCATCGAGTAGAGCGTGGTCGTCTTGCCGGAGCCGGTCGGCCCCGTCACGAGCACGATTCCCTCCCGGGTATTGGTGAGGGAGCGGATGCGCTCCAGTTCGTCGGCGTTCATCCCCATCGCGTCGAGGGACAGGACCGTGGCGCGCTGGTCGAGGATGCGGATGACGACCTTCTCGCCGTTCGACGCCGGCAGGGTGGAAACGCGCAGGTCGATGCGCACCCCGCTCACGGCGACGCGGGCGCGGCCGTCCTGCGGCCGCAGCCGGTCGGCGATGTCGAGTCCCGACATGATCTTGATCCGCGACACGAGCGGGATGCCGGCCGCGCGCGGGAGGCTCATCACCTGCCGCAGCACGCCGTCGATGCGGTACCGGACGGCGACGCCCCCCTCCTCGGGCTCGAGGTGGATGTCGCTCGCCCGCGACGCGATCCCCTCGGCCACGATGTGGTCCACCAGCCGGATGACCGGCCGCTCGGCCGCGCGATCGGGCGAGAGGTCGAGGTCGTCCTGCGTGATCTCGTCGGAGATCGACTCCAGTTCGTACTTGTTGGTGACGTTCTCGAGGATCTTCTCGACCGCGTTCTCGGGCCGGTAGATCTCGTCGATGCGCTCGGCGAGGCGAAGCGGCGAGGCCAGCGACATGCGCACGGTGCGGCCGAGGGCGAAGGCGAGGGTCTTCTCGCAATCGAGGTCGTGCGGGTCGGCGGTGGCGATGTCGAGCACGGAGTCGGTGATCGCCAGCGGCACGATGCGGTACTTGCGGGCCAGCGCCTCGGGCACGAGCTCCTTGGCCTGCTGGCTGACCGTGGCGAGGTTGGCAACCTTCATCCGGAAGCGCTGCGCCAGCGCCGAGAGGATATCATCCTCGCTGATCAGCTGCCGCTTGACCGCGGTTTCCCAGTAGCTGTTCTCCTGCAGGCCCGTGACCATCTGCGCGACAGACTCCTTGGGCAGGAGTCCCTCGAGGGTGGGAAGGATCCACTCGTCGCGGACGGACTTCGAGGCCATGGTCGGGGCTGGGGTGGGCGGCGCACGGCAGGGTGTCCCCAAGCCGAAAACTGGCCGGGGACACACCGCCACGCTAGCACGAACTGCGACCGCGGGTGTTGTTTTCCTTGCATGAACGACGCATCACCGGACAACTCGTGACGCCCCCGCCCCGCCCCGCCGCCGCGCCCGCGCATCCGGACTTCGAGACGTTCCGTGCGCGCGCCGCGCGCGGCGGCCTGGTTCCCGTCTGGCGCGACGGCCTGCTCGATACCGAGACGCCCGTCACCGCGTTCGCGAAGTTGCGGCGCGGGGCGTTCGCCTTCCTCCTCGAGTCGGCGCCCGCGGGCGGCGAGGCCTGGTCGCGGTACACCTTCCTCGGCACCGAGCCCCGGGGCGGCTGGCGGCTGCGCGACGGCGCGGTGCAGGACTGGCTGCCCGGCGCGGGCTGGCAGCCCCCGCGGCGTCCGGCGGACCCGCTCGCGGACCTCCAGGCGCTGGTCGAGCGCCACCCGCCGGTGGAGGCGCCGGAACTCGGCGCCTTCTGGTCGGGCGCCGTCGGGTACCTGGGCTACGACGTGGTACGCCACCTCGAGCGGCTGCCGTCGCCGCCCCCGCGCACCCTCGACGTCCCCGACGCGCTGTTCCTGTTCACCGGCGTGATGGTGATCCTCGACAACCTGCGCAGCGAGGCGCGGGTGGTGGCCGCGGTGCCGGTCGAGGCCGGCGCGCCGGAGGCGGCCCTCCGCGCGCAGTACGACGCCGCGGTGGCGTCGCTCGACGCCACGATGGCGCGGCTGGCCGCGCCATTGCCGGTCGCCCCCCTCGCGCTGGCGCGCGATGCCGCGCCGGCCACGGGCCGGTCGGGCATCTCGCGCGCGGCCTTCGAGGCCGGCGTGGCGCGGATCAAGGAGTACATCCTCGCCGGGGACTGCTTCCAGGTGCTGCTGTCGCGGCGGGTGACCGTGGCGCACGACTTCGACACCATGCACCTGTATCGCGCGCTCCGGGCGCTCAACCCGAGCCCGTACATGTACCACCTCGTGCTCGACGGGGTGGAGCTCGTCGGCAGCTCGCCGGAGCTGCTCGTGCGCGTCGCCGAAGGGCGCGTCACCGTGCGCCCGATCGCCGGCACGCGGCCACGGGGTGCGACCCCTGCCGCCGATGCGGCGCTGGCGGCGGAACTCCTCGCCGACGAGAAGGAACGCGCCGAGCACGTGATGCTGGTCGACCTCGGGCGAAACGACGTGGGGCGGGTGGCGCAGTACGGCTCGGTGCAGGTCACGGACTTCATGACGGTCGAGCGCTACTCGCACGTCCACCACATCGTGAGCCAGGTGGAGGGCGCGCTCCGGCCCGGGCTGGGCGCGATCGACGTCTTCCGGGCGACCTTTCCCGCCGGAACCATGACCGGCGCGCCCAAGGTGCGCGCGATGGAGATCATCGACGAGCTGGAGCCCGAGCGCCGCGGCCCGTACGCCGGTGCCGTGGGCTACATCGCCGCCGGCGCACAGCGGATGGACCTCGCGATCGCGATCCGCACCTGCGTCGTCGCCAACGGCGAGGCGTCGGTGCAGACGGGCGCCGGGATCGTGGCGGACTCGGTGCCGGCGAGCGAGTGGGTGGAGACGGAGAGCAAGGTGCGGGCGGTGCTGACGGCGATCGGGCGGGTGCGGCAGCGAGGGATGAACCGAACGGAAACGACTGGAACAGATGCGGACGCGGTGCGGTAGGAACTCTGGCGACCCTTGACCTGACGTCAGACTATCGCCAGACATTTCCAAGGAAGATCGCGGGCGACGATGCCGGCGAAACGTGATTGACCCGCGAGGTGTCACTTGCGAGTTCACGTCCTTATCGCGGCGCTCGTCCTGAGCGCCTGCGGGCGCGATCCCAGCACGCCGATCGCCCCTCCCCATCGGTCTGGCGCGCGCTCGATAGTCGAGGCAGTCCGCCCCGTCGACGAGACACGCGAGGACGCGCTCACCCGCGAAATACTCGCGCTCGAGCGCGACGTTCCTGGGCTCGGCGGGGTGTTTTGGGACGACTCGGGCCGGCTAACCATCAAGAGAGTGGGTGGGCAGATCAGCCCTAGCGAGTGGAGCACAGTGGCTGCTTTTGCCCGTTCCCGGAAGCATCCGGCGGATCCGCTGAAGATCGACGTCCCAAGAGTCTCGCTGTCGCAACTCGAGTTCAGTCGATTGGTGAGTTACCGGCAGTCGGTGTCCGATCATCTCGCCTCCATGCTCGCGGGCATAGGGATTGCCGACCGTTCAGGCCGAGTTCTCGTCACCACTCGGGCCGGCGTATCCGCCGTGCAGCTTCTCACGGCTGCCGCGAGCATTGGCGTCGATTCTGCGGCGCTCCTGGTCAGTGAAGCAAGCAGTTCCTCGCTCACCCTCGATCAGTCCACTGGCCTTCTCACAAATCAGATTCGGCCACTTGTTGCCGGACTACAGTTTCGGGAGGCTACCGGGAATCCACCCGGTTGCACCCTGGGAGCACTCGCAAGAAAGTTCAGCGTCGGTGACACGCTATATGCCATCAGCGCGCTGCACTGCGCTCGCGGCACACCGCTGAGCGTGCCCCCCTCGGATACGGCATGGGCATGGCTGCAGCCGGGCGCGGCAGGACCGACAGTCGGTCACGATGTCGCTCGGCCGATCGTCTTCACCTCGGCGATGACTTGGGGCGATTGCGCCGTCGACGCAACGCGACCCTACTGCATTCGGGCGGAGGCCGTACTGGTAGCGCTCAATCGCCTGCCCGCGACGGATGTCCGAATGGGCTACGTCGCCATGGCGGGGATTTCTTCCCTGTCCTTTTCGACTGCAGACCTCATCACCGGTACGTCCTCATTGCTCGCGGGGACGGAAGTCGACCTGGCCGGCTCGGTGAGCGGTCGCCAGCCGCTGGTCATCGAATTGCCGCGCTACGACCACGTGTCTCTGGCGTGGGGCGGTCAGTATTGGGTTCGGCATTCCTTCGCGACGCGATCTCGAGCCGTACGCGGAACCGCGGACGTGGCGAACCCTGGCGACAGCGGGGCGCCTGACTTCGTGCGGCAGGGATTCTTCCCCGGAAGCCCGGGATTGGTAGGGATTCACAACGCTGAGCTTTCCGGTCTCCCAGTGAACTGCTATCGCTGCAAGATCTTCCTTAGGAATCAGGATTTGTGATGCGTTCTTGACGCAAGTCCACATGCAACTGAACTCGAGTATCGACTACGTCCTCGGTGACCTCGGCACCGGGCGGTCAATTCTGCCTTGAGGGTGAACCGATGCGAATCAGGACGATCCGTTGTGCGGCCTGCCACGCTGCCGCCACAGTGACCCTCAGAGATGGCGCCAAGCGATTCTTCTCCGAACCTCGCCTCTCGCTTCTCGCGGCGATCGCGCTCTCGTGGTCCTGCTCCTCGCCCACCGCGCAGCAGGATCCGCCGCCCCCGGCAGAGGTCGGAACGATCACATGGTACGGCGCCTCGGCGGTTCCTGCGCTCGTACAACTCCCCGACTCGCTCGGTCCCGGCGCCACTGCGATTGTGGTTCGGACGATTGGCGGCAACTGCGATTCGCCCGCTGGCGCCACCGTCACCATCGGCGCCGACGCGGCGTTCGTTGTTGTTCCGCTCGACGCGCGCGCCACGGGAGGTTGCACGAATGGCACGAGCGCGATCGAACATTCGGTGAGCATCGACGTGCCGAGCACACTCAGGCGCGTCCGACTGGTCGTACGCGGGCGTGCATTGCCCGAAGACCGCTGGACGCAAGTGGAGTACATCATCCCGGTTCGAAGCGCGCCTTGAAGCTGCTCGTGCCGCGGACCTGCCCTCGGGCTCCCGGCATGCAGACGGCCGGTCGGCGAGGTTTCCGCCCTTCTCTCCCCGCGCTGGCGTCGGCGACCTGACTCAGCTACAGCAGCGGACTGACGAGTCGCGCCACATTCTGCACGGCCTTCATCGTCCACGGGCGCCCATCCCAGCGGTCGCGCTCCAGCGGCTCGGCCTTGCCGATCGTCCGGTCGGCCTCGGCGCGCAGCTGCGACGCCACGCCGGCGTCGTAGCAGACCACGCTCATCTCGGCGTTCAGCCGGAACGACCGGATGTCGAGGTTGCTCGACCCGATCACCGCGATCGCGTCGTCGATGGCGGCGTACTTGGCGTGCAGGAACCGCTCCTGTACCCTGTGCACGTGCACCCCGCCCTCGAGCAGCTCCTCGTAGTACGACTCCTGCGCGAGCGCGACGAGTTGCGAGTCGAGCTGCCGGGAGACGACCAGGTCCACCCGCACCCCGCGCATCACGGCCGTCTGCAGCGCGAGGGTCAGCGCCTCGTCGGGAATGAAGTACGGCGTCGTGAGCACCACCCGCCGGTGGGCGCCGTGCACCAGCGCCACCAGCAACCGCAGGTAGGTCCCCGACGGGAAGGCCGGGCCACTCGGGAGCACCTGCGCGGCGATCTCGCCCCGTGGCCCGGGTGCCGGCCAGATCGCCGGGTCGTCCAGCAGCTCGTCGCTCTCCACGTACCAGTCCGCCACGAAGCAGGCCTGGAGCTGGAGCACGATCGGCCCCTCGAGGCGGATCACCATCTCGTCGTTCCACAATTCGTCGTCGCCGAACGAGTCCACGATGTTCTGCGAGCCGGTGTATCCGATGACGCCGTCGATCACCGCGATCTTGCGGTGGTTGCGCAGGTCGAACCGGGCCGCCTTGCGCCGGAAGACGCCGAGGGGGAGGGTCTCGTGGGCCTCGACCTTGGCGGCGCGGAGGCGCGGCAGGAGCCGGCGCAGGGTCCGCGAACCGGTTCCCACGGTGTCGATCAGGACGCGGCAGGCCACGCCCCGCGCCGCCGCCCGCGCAAGGGCCTCGGAGACGCGCCTTCCCGTGGCGTCGTCCTCGAAGATGTAGAACAGGAGGTGCACGTGGCGCGCCGCCCGGTCGATGTCGGTCACCAGCCGGTCCACCGTCCCGTCGTAGTCCGGCAGCAACTCGGCGGCGTTGCCGCCGACGATCGGCATGTGGCCGAGGCGCTCGGCCAGTCGCACGGCCCGCTCGAACTCCGGCCGGAGCTCCGGCGCCCCGACGTGCGGGTCGCCGCGCAGAAGCATGGCGAGCCGCTCGAGGTGCCCCCGCAGTCGCGCGAACTGCTCCTCGCGCGCCCGCGGCAGCCGGGTGCTGCCGATCAGCAGGTACGCCACCAGCCCGATCCACGGGAAGGCGAAGATGAACAGCAGCCAGGCCATCGCCGCCGTGGGACCGCGCCGCATGGGCACGATCGCCACCATCACCAGGCGGATCGCCCAGTCGGTGGCCACGAACAGTTCCGCCCAGAACGAGGGGAGGGGCCAGGCCACGCGGAAGTGGGCGTTGGGGTGTGCGGCGGGGGGGCAGCTAGGCGGGCGGCCCGCCGAGCGCCATATTTCCGGAACGGATGAAGTACACCCTGGTGGGTACCGAAGGCAACCTGTCGTTCGACCTGCGCGACAACGCCCCGATGATCGTGGGGCGCGCGCTGACGAGTGACATCCCGATTCCCGACCCGACCATCTCCCGGCGGCACGCCGAGGTGTCGATCGTGGACGGCAAGGTGCACGTGCGCGACCTGGGGTCGAGCAACGGCACCTTCCGCAACGGCGAGCAGATCACTGCCTCGGTGTGCGGCAACGGCGACCTGGTGGTCTTCGGCAAGGTGAGCTTCAAGCTGGAGATCATCGCCCCGGCGGGGGTGCGGTCGCCGACCCCGGCCGGCCCGCCGCCGCTTCCCGACCATGGCATGGGGGCGAGCCCCACGGCCGCTGTCGCCAGCCAAGGTCCGACGAAGATGGCCGGGGCCACGATCGTGCGAGCCCTCCCCGCCGACTTCAAGGAGGTCCTCGCGGCGTCGCTGCGCTCCAAGGAGCAGAAGGCCCTCAAGCACGACGACGTCACCGCCGAGCGCCAAGGCTCGAGCGTCCAGGAACGCCTGACCACCCTGCTCGACGTCTCGACCGAGCTCACGAAGGCGGTCTCGCTCGACGCCCTGCTGGAGAAGATCGTCGACAAGTGTTGGGGAATCTTCCCCATCGACCGCGTGGCGATCCTGCTCGGCGACGAGAGCAACGTGCTCGTCCCGAAGATCGCCAAGGACCGCAAGGGGAACACCCTCGGCACGATGGTGCCGCAGTCGATCGCCCGCAGCGTGTTCGGCGAGCGGCAGGCGATCGTGAGCGAGGACGCGGGCGAGGACTCGCGCTTCGCCGGCCAGTCGATCGTGCTGCAGCAGGTGCGCTCGGCGATGTGCGCCCCGATGGTCGGCAGCGAGGGGCGGGCCCTCGGCGTGATCTACGCCGACTGCCTCTTCACGCGGCACCGGTTCACCGAGGACGACCTCAACTTCCTGATCGCCTTCGCCGGCATCGCCGCGGTGGCCGTCGAGAACTCGCAGTTCTCCGAGCGCATCCGCCGCGAGGCGCTGACCCGCAGCAACTTCGAGCGCTTCTTCACGCCGGGGCTCGCGGCCCGGATCGCGGCCTCCCCCGACGCGCTCAAGCTGGGCGGCGAGAAGCGCATGGTGGCGGTGCTCTTCTCCGACATCCGCGGCTTCACGGCGATGTCGGAGAAGATGGAAGCCGACGAGATGGCCAAGCTCCTCTCGGAGTACTTCACCGAGATGGTGGAGTGCGTCTTCAAGTTCGGCGGCACGCTCGACAAGTTCATCGGCGACGCCGTGATGGCGCAGTGGGGGGCGCCGCTCTCCGAGGAGGACGATCCGGACCGCGCGATGGGCGCCGCGGTGGAGATGATGCGCGACCTCGAGCGGCTCAACATGCGATGGGCCGCCGAGGGACGCCCGCAGCTGCAGATCGGCATCGGGCTCAACTACGGCGAGGCGTTCGCGGGCAACATCGGATCCGAACGCCGCCTCGAGTACACCGTGATCGGCGACACGGTCAACACGGCCAGCCGCCTCTGCGGCGCGGCCGCCGGCGGCGAGATCCTGCTCTCCGAGGCGATGCGCAACGCGATGAAGAAGTCGCCCAGGCTCAAGAGCCACCCGCCGATGGAGCTCAAGGGGAAGAGCCATCCCCTTCCGGTCTTCAGCGTCGAGCTGTGACCGGCAGCGTCGCGCTGCCGCCGGGGGTCTCGGCGCTGCGCGCCGCGCACGCGACCGGCGCCGCGCGGGATGACCTGGCGGGTCCCGTCGCGGCAATCCTGGAGACCGGACGGACCCTGCATGCGTGGGCCGGGTCGCAGTCCGGCGCGAGGCCGATGCACGGACGGGGCGTGCTGTGGGCCGTGCCGATCGCCGGGCTGCGTGCGGTCGTGCGGCACTCGCGTCACGGCGGCTGGCTGGCCCCCGTCACCCGGGACTTGTTTCGCGCCCCGAGCCGGGCCCCGCACGAGATGGCGACCTCCCGCGAACTCCAGCGGCGCGGCGTGCCGACCCCCGACCTCCTCGCCTGGGCCAGCTACCCGGCGCCGCTCGGCCTCGTGCGCGCCGACGTGGTGACGCTCGAGCTCACGGGGGGCGAGGACCTCCTGACGGCCCTCGGCCGCGCCGACCCGGCCGAGCGCGAGGGCTCGCTCGTGCCGGCGGTCGGCGAGCTCCTGGCGGCCCTGCGAAAGGCCGGGGCCTGGCATCCCGACCTCAACCTCAAGAATGTGCTGCTCACCCCGGTCGCCCCGCGCGCCCACAAGGCCTGGGTGCTCGACGTCGACGTGGTGCAGCTCGGCGCCCCGGGCAACGAGGGGTATGCGCGGCTCAACCTCGAGCGGCTCCTGCGATCCGCGATCAAGCGCCGGCGAGAGATGCGGTCGCCGATCACTTCGGCCGACGTGGCCGCCTGGACCCGGGCCATCGGATGATCGACGCGCGGCTCGACCGGGTCGGGATCGTGATGATGAGCGCCGTCGGCGACGTGGTGCACGTGCTGCCGGTGCTCCACGCGCTCAAGCGACGCCACCCGCCGGCACGCGTGACGTGGGTGCTGCAGCCCGGCCCGGCAATGCTCGTGCGCGGTCACCCGCTGGTGGACGAGATCCTGCTGTTCGAGCGCCAGGCCGGGCTGGGGGGCTTTCTCGGCATCCGTCGCGAGCTGGCCGCGCGCCCGTTCGACCTCGTGCTGAACCTGCAGGTGTACCTCAAGGCCGGTGTGATCACCGGATTCGCGCGGGCGCCGGTGAAGCTCGGCTTCGACCGGGCCCGCGCCCGCGACGGCAACTGGCTCTTCACGACCCACCGCATCCCGCCGCATCCCGGCGGCCAGCACGTGCAGGACCAGTACCTCGAGTTCCTCGCCGCGCTGGGGATTCCCGCGGAGCCCCTCGCGTGGGGGCTCGGGCCGTGCGACGCGGAGCGCCCGTGGCAGCGCGGGTTCTTCGCGCCCATCGAGCGGCCGGTCGCCGCCATCGTCGTGGGGACGAGCAAGCCCGACAAGGACTGGATCGCGGAGCGCTGGGCAGGGGTCTGCGACGCGCTCTGGCACGACTTCGGCCTGCAGCCGGTGCTGTGCGGCGGCGAGTCGCCGCGCGAGCTCGCGTCGCGCGAGACCATCGTTCGCGAGTCCGCGGCGCCGGTGATCAGCGCCCTCGGAAGCGGACTGCGCAGGCTGACGGCGATCCTCGACGGCGCGGCGCTGGTGCTCTCCCCCGACACGGGCCCGCTGCACATCGGTGTCGCGCTCGACAAGCCGGTGGTGTCGCTGATCGGCTACTCGAACCCCAAGCGGGTGGGACCGTACCGCAAGTTCCACGACCTCATGATCGACGCCTACGGCGAGCCCGGCGAGGACTACCCGATTTCGATGGAGAACCGCACCGGCCGCATGCCGCGGATCCAGGTGCGCGACGTGCTCGACAAGGTGGAGCGGTGGCGGACCGCCTACGGCCCGGCGCCGAAGCGATAGTCCACGCCGACCGCGGCCAGGAGCGCCACGAGGCGGCGGAGGCCGAGGCCCATCACCGAGAAGTAGTCGCCGTGGATCCGCTCGACGATCGTGGCGCCGAATCCCTGGATGCCGTAGGCGCCGGCCTTGTCCATCGGCTCGCCGGTGGCGACGTAGGCGGCGATCTCGGCGTCCGAGAGGTCACGGAACGTCACCTCCACCCGCTCCACCGCCGACGCCGTGCGCCCGCCGCGCGAGACCGCCATGCCGGTCAGGACGGTGTGCGTGTGGCCGGCGAGCCGCCGCAGCATCGCCCGGGCCTCCGCCGTCGAGCCCGGCTTGCCGAGGATCTCGTCGTCGAGCACCACGGTGGTGTCGGCGGCAATGACGACGGCCGCGGGGTGTCGCGCCGCGATGACCGCCGCCTTCTCCCGCGCCAGCCGCTCCACGTAGGCGTCGGGGCGCTCGCCGGCCCGCACGTCCTCGTTCACGTCGGCGGGGGCGACGGTGTGCGCGATCCCCGCGAGGGCCAGCAGGTCGCGACGCCGCGGCGACGCGCTGGCCAGTATCATTGGCGGCAGGTTCATCCGGCCCTAAGGTTACCGTGACGACCGCGCGAGGTCACCTGATGTCCCCCGTTCGCCTCCGCACCCTGCTCTCCACGCTCGTGGCGCTCGTGGCGCCCGCGGCGCTGCCGGCCGGGTCGCCCGGCCAGCAGGTGCCGGACACCACCTTCGTTCCGCGGGAAATCGTGTCCCCCTGGCTCCGCGGCGAGGGACCAGTGCTGCTCCTCGACGAGGCGCACCACAACTTCCACACCGTGGCGGGCCGGTACGCCGCGTTCGCCCGGCTCGCGTCGCGCACCGGGTTCCGCGTGCGCCCGGGGAGGGCGCCGTTCACCGACTCGCTCCTCTCCGGCGTCCGCGTGCTGGTGATCGCGAATGCCCTGAATGCCGTGAACGAGAACGGCAACTGGGCCGCCCCGAACCCGAGCGCCTTCACGCCGGACGAGATCGCCGCGGTGCGGCGGTTCGTGGAGCGGGGGGGTGGCCTCCTGCTGGTGGCCGATCACATGCCCTTCGGCGGTGCGGTGGAGGCGCTGGGAGCGGCGATGGGCCTCCAGTGGCTGAACGGCTTCGCCATGGACAGCGCGCGGCAGGGGCTGTTCACGGCGACCCGAGCCTCGGGGCTCGCGACGCACGCCGTCACCACCGGCGTGCGTCCCGCCGACCGCATCGATTCGCTCCGAATCTTCACGGGGTCGGCGCTCCGGCTGCTCGAGCCGGGTGAGCCGCTGATCGCGCTCCCCCCCGGCATGCGGGTGCTGATGCCCGACAGCGCGTGGGCGTTCAGCGGGCGCACCCAAAGCGTCGACGGCCGGGGCTGGCTGATGGGGGCGGCCCGCAAGGTCGGGCGGGGCCGCGTGGTGGCCCTCGGCGAGGCCGCGATGCTCTCCGCGCAGCGGCAGGGGCCCCGGCAGCGGCCGATGGGCTTCAACGACCCCACGGCGCCGCAGAACGCCCAGTTCGCCTTCAACGTGATGCGATGGCTGTCGGGGGAATTCGATGCGCCGGCGTCGAGGCGCTAGCGCTCCAGCCAGAGCGTCACCGGGCCGTCGTTCACGAGCTCGACGTCCATCATGGCGCCGAACTCGCCGGTGGCCACGGTGAGGCCCCGCTCGCGCAGCAGGGTCACGAACCGCTCGTAGAGCGGAACGGCGACCTCGGGGCGCGCGGCGTCGATGAAGCTGGGCCGGCGTCCCTTCTGCGTGTCGCCGTAGAGCGTGAACTGCGAGACGACGAGCACCGCCCCGCCGACGTCGGCGAGGGCGAGGTTCATCTTGTCGTCGGCGTCGGCGAAGAGGCGCAGGCCATGGACCTTCTCGGCCATCCAGGCCACCTGCGCCTCGGTGTCGGCGTGCGTGAAGCCGACCAGCAGCGCGAAGCCGCGCCCGATCGCCCCGGCCGTGCGCGGCGCCCCGCCCCCGCCGGGGCGGATGCGAACCTCGGCTCGCGAGACGCGCTGCAGGAGGACGCGCGTGGCGGCGCTACTCGACGGTGACCGACTTGGCCAGGTTGCGTGGCTGGTCCACGTTGGAGCCGCGCTTGACCGCGATGTAGTACGCCAGCAGCTGCAGCGGCACCGAGGCCAGGATCGGCGACAGCATCTCGATCGTCTGCGGGATCCGGAACTCGTAGTCGATCTTGCCGACGAGGCTCGGCTCGGCCTGCGAGGTGATGGCGATCACCTTGCCCTTGCGCGCCTTCACCTCCTGCACGTTCGACACGATCTTGTCGAACACGGAGTCGTGGGGCGCGATGCAGACCACCGGCATCATCTCGTCGATCAGGGCGATCGGGCCGTGCTTCATCTCGGCCGCGGGATAGCCCTCCGCGTGGATGTACGAGATTTCCTTGAGCTTCAGCGCCCCCTCGAGCGCGGCGGGGAAGTTGTAGCCCCGCCCGAGGTACAGGAAGTTCTGCGCCCGCTTGAACTCCTCGGCGAGCTGCTCGATCTCGTCCGCCCGGTCGAGGATCGACTGGATCTGGCCCGGCAACGCCTGCAGCGCCTCGACGATCCGGCGGCCGTTCATGATCGACAGGTCGCGCAGACGGCCGACCTTGAGCGTGAGCAGCGCCAGCGCCACCACCTGGCTGGTGAAGGCCTTGGTGCTGGCGACACCGATCTCCGGCCCGGCATGGATGTAGATGCCGCCGTCCGCCTCGCGGGCGATCGTCGAGCCGACCTGGTTCACGATGCCGAGGGTGCGGGCCCCGCGCCGCTTGGCCTCGCGCATCGCGGCCAGGGTGTCGGCCGTCTCCCCCGACTGCGACATCACGATGCAGAGGGTGCGCTCGTCGACGATCGGGTTGCGGTAGCGGAACTCGCTCGCGTACTCGACCTCCACCGGGATGCGCGCCAGTTCCTCGAACATGTGCTCGCCGATCAACGCCGAGTGCCAGCTCGTGCCGCAGGCCGTGATCACGATGTTGTCGAAGAACAGCAGCTCCTCGTCCGTCAGGTTCAGGCCGCCGAGCTTGGAGGTGCCGTCCTCGGGGAGGAGGCGGCCGCGCATCGTGTTCTCGATCGTCGTCGGCTGCTCGAAGATCTCCTTGAGCATGAAGTGCGCGTAGCCGCCGCGCTCGATCTGCCCGAGATCCCAGTCGATCCGGCTCACCGCCTTGTCGAGCTGGGTCGCGCTCATGTCGAGGATCTTGTAGCCGTTGCGGTCGAGCACCGCGAGGTCGCCGTCATCGAGGTACACGACCTCGCGCGTGTACGACAGGATCGCCGACGCGTCGCTGGCCACGAAGTACTCGTTCTCCCCGAGGCCGATCAGGAGCGGGCTGCCCTTGCGCGCCGCCACGATCTTGTCCGGCTCCTTGCTGCAGATCACGGCGATGCCGTACGTCCCCTCGACGTGCTCGAGGGCCCGGATCACCGCGTCCTCCAGCTTGCCGGTGTACATCTCCTGGATCAGGTGCGCGAGCACCTCGGTGTCGGTCTCGGAGGTGAAGACGTAGCCGCTCGCCTCGAGCCGCGCCTTGAGCGCCGTCGCGTTCTCGATGATGCCGTTGTGCACCACCGCGATCGACTTGTCGGTGCTGGTGTGCGGGTGCGCGTTCAGCTCCGTCGGCGCGCCGTGCGTCGCCCAGCGCGTGTGGGCGATGCCCAGCGTCCCCACCAGCGGCTCGGCGTTCAGCATCGCCTCCAGCTTCACGATCTTGCCCGGCGCCCGGCGCGTGTCCACGCCCTTGCCGTTCATCACGGCCACCCCGGCCGAGTCGTAGCCGCGGTACTCGAGGCGCTTCAGCCCGTCGATCAGCAGCGGCGTTGCCACCCGGGGGCCGACATATCCGACGATTCCACACATGTTCCGCTGTCCGCCTGAAGTTGTGCTACACGAAGTTCGGCGCCGTCCTACGCCCGCGCCAGCGCATCGAGCGGCGCGCGCGAGCGGCGGACCAGGTCGCGGGCGTCCGCCGCCGAGGGACCCTCGGCGATCACCCGCACGATCGGTTCGGTGCCCGAGGGCCGCACGTGCACCCAGCGGTCCGGCCACGACAGCCGGAGTCCATCCTGCGTGTCCACCGTTGCCCCCGGAAAGGCCCCCTTCAGCGCGTCGTACACCGCCTCGAGGCTCCCCGCCGGCCGGTCCAGCTTGTCCTTCACGATCGCGTAGCGCGGGTACTCGCCGACGATCGCAGACAAGGGACGCGCATCCTCCCGCAACAGTTGCAAGACCAGGGCCACGCCGACCGGGGCGTCGCGCCCCAGGTGCAGCTCCGGCAGGATCACCCCGCCGTTGCCCTCGCCCCCGATCGGCGACCGCTCCGCCCGCATCCGGACCGCCACGTTCACTTCGCCCACCGGCGCCCGGATCACCCGCGAACCGCCCCGCTCGGCCACGTCGTCGAGGATCCGGCTCGTCGAGAGGTTGGTCACCACCGGCCCCTTGCGGTGTCGCAGCACGACACGTGTCGCGAGGGCCAGCGTCCAGTCCTCCCCGATCGCCCGGCCCCCCTCGTCCACGAGGGCCAGCCGGTCCACGTCAGGGTCCACCGCCAGCCCGACATCCGCTCCCGTGCGGGCCACCAGTGCCTCGAGGTCACGAAGATTCTCCGCCACCGGCTCCGGCGAGCGCGGGAAGCGCCCGTCGGTCTCGAGCCCGATCGCCGTCACCCGGCAGCCGAGCCTCTCCAGGAGTCTCGGCACGATCGTGGCCCCCGCCCCATGGCAGCAGTCGAGGGCCACCGAGAATTGCCGCCCCCGGATCCCCGGCACGTCGAGGAACGGCAGCGCCAGGATCTGGTCGAGGTGGCGGTTGCACGCCTCCGTGTCCGTTCGCACCGCGCCGAGCTGGTCCCACGTCGCGCGGGCGAAGCCGGCCTCGACCGACGCGCGCATGCTCGCCGACTCGGCGCCGTCGAGGAAGAGCCCGGTGGGGGCGATGAACTTGAGCGCGTTCCACTCGACCGGGTTGTGGCTCGCCGTGATGGCCAGCCCCCCGGCGGCATGATGGTGTTCCACCGCCAGCTGCACCGTGGGCGTTGGTGCCATCCCGATGTCGATCACGTCACACCCCACCGACTGCAGCGCGGCCAGCACGACCCGGTGGAACATCGGGCCCGAGACGCGGCTGTCGCGGCCGACGACGATCGCGTGGCTCGCGTGCCGTCCCCGGGCCCACGCACCGAACCCCGCGGCAAAGGTCGCCACGACCTCGGGCGTGAGCGCCTCGCCCACCCGGCCGCGGACCCCCGACACGCTCACCATCAGCCCTTCGTACACCATCCAGTACCGCTCCTCGAAGCAAGCTGCCGGAAAGATAGCAAAGGTACCGCAACCTCTAGCGCTTTCAAGATTTGCGCGTGCCTTTACGGGGCGTCGGCGGCGTCCTATGTTGCCCGCGCGGCCCCCCCAATCGGAGACCAGCCTGGCCAGTTCGCCTCCACCGCGACGCTCGCTCCTCCCGTTCCGCTGGAAGCTGGCGGCCGTGTGCGCCGCGGCGGTCCTCGCCGCACTCGTGGTGCTCGTGGTGCCGGTGTACCTGCAGGCCCGAACCAGCCTCGTCTCGCTCCACGCCCAGCGCCTCGAGGCGATCGCCAGGACCGCCTCGGCGGCGCTCGACGCCGCGAAACTCGATTCCCTTGCCCGTCCCGGCACCACCGCCGAGGCGTTCGAGGCCGTCCGGGGCGACCTTCGCAGGTACTGGGCGGCCAACGGAGGCCGGGCGAGCGAATTGACCGACGGCGCCTCGGTCGTGCGACTTGAGGGCAGCCGCTGGCGCGTGCTGGTGCACTCCAGCTGGGACCGCGGCCGCACCGAGTACGACCAGGCCTGGTTTCCCCCCGCGGGGCTCGGCGACTCGCTGCGGGCCGGGCGGGCCGGGGTGAGCGAACTGTTCGTGGTCGGCAACGACCGGCTGCTGGCGGCGGCGGCACCGGTGCTCCGCCACAACGGGACCGTCGCCGGATTCGTCCTCGCCTCGCTGCGCGCGGAGTCCTTCCTCGGCGAGTTGCAGCGACAACTCCTGACCTTCGGCGCGATCCTCCCGTTCGTCTTCCTGATCGCGGTGATGCTCGCCTTCTGGCTGGCCGGCCGGCTGACGCGCGGCATCGAGGCGGTGTCGACGCACGTGGAGGCGGTCTCCCAGGGGGCGCTGCGCCGCGACCTGGCCTACACCTCCGACGACGAGATCGGCGTGCTCGCCGAGAGCTTCCGCGCCATGAGCAGCAGCCTTCGCTCGGTACTGCGCGACATCGAGACCGACGCGGCGGAAGTGGCCGCGACGGCCGAGGAGATGGCCGCCAGCACCGAGGAGCTGAACGCGAGCACCGAGGAGGTGTCGAGCGCCGCCAACGCGATCTCCGCCTCGGCCGCGACGCAGACGTCGGCCATCCAGGCCATGGCGAGCGGCGCCGGCCGGGTGGCGCAGCGCGCCCGCAACGTGGCCGAGCAGGCGCGGGCCGCCAGCGCCTCGGCGGACGAGGTCACCGAGGTCGCGCTGCGCGGCGTCGGATCGGCCCGCGAGGCACTGGAGAGCATGGCACAGATCAGCGCCGTCACCCGCGACGCGGGGCCGGCGGTGCAATCGCTGGGCGAGAAGTCGCGCCAGATCGGCCGCATCACCGACACGATTGCGCAGATTGCCAAGCAGACCAACCTGCTGGCGCTCAACGCCGCGATCGAGGCGGCGCGCGCCGGCGAGCACGGCAAGGGATTCGCCGTGGTGGCCGACGAAGTCCGCAAGCTCGCCGCCGAAAGCGCCCGGGCCCTCGACACGATTCGCACCCTCGCCACCGAGATTCGCGCCGCGGCGCGGCAGACGGAGGACCGGATCAGCGGCGTCAGCGACCAGGTCGCGATGGGGGAGTCGGTGATCCGCGCCAGCTCCAGCGCGCTCGAGCGCATCGGCCTGCAGATCGAGGGAAGCCGCAGCGCCGTGGCGGCGATCGTCGCCGCCGCCGACGAGCAGCAGCGCGAGGTCGCGATGCTGGTCGACGACATCGAGTCGATCTCGACCGTGGCCGAGCAGAACGCCGGCACCGCGGAGCAGGTGAGCGGCGTGGTGGAGACGCAGGGGGCGTCGATGCAGCACATCGCGGAGTCGAGCCAGCACCTGGCCGACATCGCCAACCGGCTGCGCGCGGTGGTGGCCCGGTTCGAGCTGTGACGGCGCCGGCGGCGCCGCCGCGCTAGGCTGAGCCCGACCCGACCTCGCTCGGCTCCTCGTCCGGCACCACGATCGCCCCGGCCTCGAGGGCCGCGAAGAAGGCGTCGAGCACCTCGGGGTCGAACTGGGTGCCGCGGCAGCGCCGCATCTCGAGCAGCGCGGCGTCGATGGAGAAGCGCCGCTCGCTGCGATAGGGGCGGCCGCTCGTCATCGCATCGAAGGCGTCGGCCACGGCGGCGATGCGGGCCTCGATCGGGATCCCGGTGCCCGTGAGGCCGTCGGGAATGCCGCGGCCGTCGAACCGCTCGTGGTGCGAGCGCACGATGTTGAGCGACATCGGCGCGTCGGTGAGGAGGGGGGCGAGGATGCGCCACCCGAGCACCGGGTGCTGCATGATGTGCTCGTACTCGTCGTCGGTGAGGGCGCCGGGCTTGTTCAGCACGGCCTCGCGCACCCCGATCTTGCCGATGTCGTGCACATGGCCGCCGAGCTCCACCTGGCGCTCCACCTCGTCACCAAGCCGCAGGGCGCGGGTGATCGCCACCGAGTACTGCGCCACCCGCACCGAATGGCCGCGGGTGTAGCGGTCCTTGAGTTCGAGCGCCTCGGCGAGCGACTGGATGCCGGCCAGGAAGAGTTCCTCCAGCCGCCGCGCCTGCGCCTTCACGCGCTGCTCGAGCCGCTCCTGGTACTCGCGGTTGTCGAGGATCAGCCGGCGGCGGCCCATCGCCTGCAGCACCCGCGCCCGGACTTCCTCGAGGTGGAACGGCTTGGTGAGGTAGTCCATCGCCCCCATCGCCAGGCAGCTCACCGCCACCTCGACGTCGGCCACGGCCGTCACCAGCATCACGGCGGTGTCGGGGTGGCGCGCCCGCAACTGGCGCAGCAGCTCCACGCCATCCATCCGCGGCATGCGCAGGTCGCTGATCACGAGCATCGCGGGGGCGTGCTCGAGCAGCTCCAGCGCATCGGCGCCCGAGCCCGCCTCGCGGCAGGTGAAGCCGTCGGACTCCATGAGCCGCACGAGCACCTGCCGCAGGCGCGGCTCGTCGTCCACCACGAGGCACGTGGCGCCCACGGGCACGCCCCCGGCCGGGCTCGTCATGCCGCGCTCGCCGCGACGCCGCTCCACCCGCGGTCCGCGCCCCGTTCGCCTCGCCGTCCCCGCTGTCCGCCGTTACGTTTCACGCGCACCATCCACCGGAATCCGAATCCATGACGCGGGTCTTCGACAACGATCTCGACGCGGGGTTCGGCACCCGCGCGATTCACGCGGGACAGCGCCCCGATCCGCTCGCGGGCGCCATCATGACCCCCGTGTATTTCACCTCCACGTATGTGCAGGACGCCCTCGGCCAGCACAAGGGGTACGAGTACGCGCGCGGCAAGAACCCCACCCGGGAGGCCCTCGAACGCAACGTGGCCGCCCTCGAGGGCGGCCGGCACGGCTTCGCCTTCGCCAGCGGAGTCGGGGCGACCGACGCGATCATGAAGTTGCTCGCTGCGGGCGATCACGTCGTCTGTGGCGAGAATGTGTACGGTGGGACCTTCCGGCTGTTCGATCGGATCCTCAGGAGTTTCGGCCTCGCCTTCTCGTTTGTTGACACGCGTGACCCGCAGAAGATCGCCGACGCCGTCACCCCCGCGACGAGGGTCATCTGGGTCGAGACGCCGACCAATCCGCTCATGCGGCTGACCGACCTCGCGTCAGCCAGCACGATCGCGAGGAAGGCCGGTGCCTGGCTGGTGGTTGACAATACGTTCGCGTCGCCGTTTTTCCAGCAGCCGCTGTCGTTTGGCGCCGACCTGGTGATGCACAGCACGACCAAGTACCTGAACGGGCACAGCGACATGATCGGCGGGCTGGTCGTGACCAGCGACGACGCCCTCGCCGAGCGCCTGCAGTTCATCCTCAACGCCGGCGGTGCGGTGCCCGGCCCCATGGACTGCTTCCTCGCGCTGCGGGGAACCAAGACCCTGCACCTGCGGATGCCCCGCCACGACGAGAACGGGCGCAAGGTCGCGGCCTGGCTCGCGAAGCGCTGGGGGGACGAGCGCGTGATCTACCCCGGGCTGGCGTCGCACCCGCAGCATGCGCTCGCCAAGCGGCAGATGAAGGGGTTTGGCGGGATGATCTCGGTCGAGATGGGAAGCAGGGAGGCGGCCGGGGCGATGCTCAACCGGGTCAGGGTGTTCTCCCTCGCCGAGTCGCTGGGGGGGGTGGAGTCGCTGATCTCCCACCCGGCCAGCATGACGCACGGCAGCGTGCCGGCCGAGCGGAAGGCGGCCATGGGCCTCACCGACGGGATCGTGCGCCTGTCGTGCGGCGTCGAGGACGGGGACGACCTCGTGGCAGACCTCGAGCAGGCGTTCGCCGGGCTGTGATGGCCCGGCGCGACACCTTCGAGCGACGGCCCGCGTAGGGACACCGACTCCAACCGGAATCCCCCATGGCCCCGACGCCCCTTCCGCTGATCGACTCCACCGCCTGGGAGCACCCGGCGGACCGCGCCGCGCTCAACTCGATGCGCGCCCTCCCCGGCTTCGACGAGGTGGTGCGCAAGATTGCCGGGTTCATCAGCGAGCGAGGTGCCCGGCACTTCTTCACCGCCGACGCCGTTCGCGTGGGCCCCAGGCAGCGCCCCAAGCTCGACGCCCTCTACACCGAGGTCCTGGCGACCTTCGACTGGCAGGTGCGGCCGCAGCTGTACGTCTCCCAGACGCCGATCGTGAACGCCGGCGCCTACGGCTTCGAGGACCCGTTCATCGTGGTGAACTCCGGGATGCTCGGCCTCCTCGACCGCGAGGAGCAGCGTTTCGTCCTCGCGCACGAGCTCGGCCACGTGATCAGCGGGCACACCACCTACAGCACCATCGCCGTCATCATCATGACGCTCGGACTGCGGTCGATGCCGTTCCTCGCCGGCATCGCCCTGCTCCCCTTCGAGCTCGCCCTGCTGGAGTGGTACCGCAAGGCCGAGTTCTCGGCCGACCGCGCCGGGCTGCTTGGCGTCCAGGACCCCCGGACGGCGGCCGGCGCCGAGCTCAAGATGACCGGCGGCAGCGCCGGCGACGACACGATCGACATCGACGCCTTCCTTGCCCAGGCCTCGGAATACGAGACCGAGGGCGGCGTCTGGGACAAGATGCTGAAGCTCATGAACACCGCCTTCCGGACACACCCCTTCGGCACCGTGCGGGCCGCCGAACTGGCGCGATGGAGCGTGAGCGAGCAGTACAGGAACATCCTCGCCGGGACATACGCGCGGCGCGGCGACCCCAAGCCCCCGCTCGGCGACGACGTGTCCGAGGCCGCCAGCTACTACCGCGACAACATGAAGGCGGCCGCCGACGAGGTTACCGCGGCCGTGAGCCGCGCCAAGGACGCCTTCTCGCAGGCGTGGAACAAGCGGTCCGGAACCGGCTCGGCGTGAGCCTGGCAGCCCCCCGCCACACACACCGGCCGGCGGGCCTCCTGACCCGCCGGCCGGTTCTCGTCCGATGAAGGTCCTGATGGTTGGCGGGGGCGGCCGGGAGCACGCCATCGGGTGGAAGCTCCACGGGGAGGGCGCCGAGCTCGTGGCGGCCCCAGGTAACCCCGGCCTGGCGCAGATCGCCGCCTGCCGGCAGGTCCCGGTCACGCACATCGAGGGACTGGCCGAGCTGGCGAGGCAGGAGCGCGTCGACTGGACCTTCGTCGGCCCGGAGGGCCCCCTGGCGGCCGGGCTGGTAGACCGCTTCCGGGACCTCGGCCTAGCCGCCTTTGGGCCGACGCGGGCGGCCGCGCGGTTGGAGGCCAGCAAACGGTTCGCCAAGGAGGTCATGGCCAAAGCAGGCGTTTCGACCGCCCGTGCTACCTGGCACACCGACGAGCCCTCGGCGAAGGCAGCCGCCCGCACCTTGGGTGCTCCGGTGGTCATCAAGGCGACCGGCCTCGCCGCCGGAAAGGGAGTCGTCGTGGCCGGGAGCATTGCTGAAGCGGACGAGGCGATTGATGCCATGCTCCGATCGCATATCCACGGAGAGGCCGGCTCAGAAATCCTCGTCGAGGAGTTCATGCAAGGTGAAGAGCTGTCAGTATTTGCGATCACTGACGGCACGACCGTGCTCCCAATGCTCCCGGCGCAGGACCACAAGCGACTCCTGGACGGCGACCAAGGCCCCAACACAGGTGGAATGGGGGCCTACGCCCCGGTATCGATCGGTGGCACCGGGTTGCTTGGCGATGCCGTGGAGCTCGTCTTCAAGCCCACGCTGGCGGCGATGCGCGACGCGGGAACCCCGTTCACGGGCCTGCTCTATGCCGGCTTGATGCTCACGCAGGACGGCATGAAGGTGGTCGAGTTCAACTGTCGCTTCGGCGACCCGGAGACACAGGCGCTCATGCCCCTCCTCAATGCTCCCTTGGGTCCCCTGCTGCAGTCTGTCGCGCGGGGCGAGGGGCTGGCAGGGGTGGCGCCGCCGACGTGGCGATCAGGGGCCGCCGTCTGCACCGTGTTGGCAGCGGCCGGATATCCAGAGTCCCCGGTAACCGGAGCACCGATCGTGCTGCCGCCGATGCCCGAAGGCGTTTTCGCTTTCCACGCGGGGACCCGGCTCGGTAATGATGGGCAGCTTGAAGTGGCGGGTGGACGGGTGCTGAACGTCGTGGGAACGGGGCGCAACATGCGTGAGGCGCTCGCTCGGAGCACGGCCGCCGGCGACTCCGTTCAGTTCAACGGCAAGCAGATGCGCCGAGACATCGGATGGCGTGAGATGGCGCGTGCCCGAACTGCCTGAGACCGAGACGATCGCCCGGGACCTGGACCGCGAGCTGCGTGGAGCACGGATCATGTCGGCGGTGGTCCACCGAGTTGAAGTGCTGCGAGGCGTCTCTCCGTCGAGGCTGTCGAAGCGCCTTACTGGCGCATTGGTGGCGGCAGTATGGCGACGGGCGAAGATTGTGGTGATCGAGTTGGGCACGTCCGACCGGCTGGCGGTCCAGCCACGATTTACCGGGGCCCTGCTGGTCAACGCGCCGCCGGGCGACCAGTACGCCGCCCTGGCCTTCTCGCTGACCGACGGGCGGACCCTGACCTATCGTGACGTTCGCCGGCTTGGAACCGTCGCCCTCCTGCGGCCGGGTGCCTGGGCGGCCTTGGAGGCCGGGCTCGGCCCCGAGCCCTTGGACCCGGCCCTCGACGGGTCGAGATTCTCCCGACTGCTCGCGGCCTCGCGGAGGCCGATCAAGGTGAGGCTCATGGACCAGCGCGCGCTGGCGGGGATCGGCAACATCTATGCAACCGAGGCGCTCTGGCGCGCCGGCATCGATCCGTCGCGCGCCGCCGCGTCGGTCAGCACGACAGAGGCGGTGACGCTGCTGCGCGCCCTTCGCGAGATCCTCTCCGCCTCGATCGCCGCTCGTGGGACGACGTTTCGGGACTACCGCGACGCCTACGGTGGCCGTGGCGGGTACGCCGCCCACCTGCAGGCCTACGGCCGCGCGGGCGAGCCCTGCGCGCGTTGCGGCCACCCCCTCGCCGGCACGAGCGCGATCGACGGCCGGATGACCGCCTTCTGCGCCTGGTGCCAGCGGTGAACCGGCGAAAGGGACTCGATCGACCCGACCCGCAGCGTTTGGCGGCCCTCAAGGAGCAGGTGCGCGCGGGGACGGAGAACCGGCCCGGCGTGTACCGGATGGTGGCCGAGGACGGCGAGGTCCTGTACGTCGGCAAGAGCAAGGCGCTGCGCACGCGGCTGCTGTCGTACTTTCGCGGTACCTGGCCGACCGACAAGGGGGCACGGCTGGTCGGGCTGGCCCACGAGATCAGCTGGGACTACCAGCCGAGCGAGTTCGCCGCGCTTCGAACCGAGCTGTCGCTGATCAAGCGACTGCGTCCGCGGTCGAACGTGATGGGCAAGCGCGACGCGCGGCACTATGCGTTCCTGCGCCTTACGCCCGGCACGGCGCCGCGGATCCAGGTCGTGCGCGGCCCGGGAGACGGGCGGGGGACCTTCTACGGCCCGTTTGTCGGCGCGCAGCGGCTGGGGGAGGCGGCGCGCGAGCTGGCCGACGTTCTCGGGCTGCGCGACTGCACCCTGGACCGCCGGATGGCCTACGACGACCAGGCAGAGCTGTTCGAGGCCCGCGACCGTACGCCGGGCTGCATTCGCTACGAGATCCGGCGGTGCCTCGGTCCCTGCATCGCGGCCTGCTCGGCGCGGGCGTACGAGGAGCGGGTGGCCGTGGCGCGGGCCTTCCTCGACGGCGTGGACGACGGGCCGATGGATGCGCTGCGCACCGCGATGCTCGAGGCAAGTGACGCGATGGCGTTCGAGCGGGCGGCCTCGCTGCGCGACAAGCTGGCGCGGCTCGAGGGGCTGCGCGCGTCGTTCGCCCGGCTGCGGTTCGCCGTGGAGACGCTCACGTTCGCGTACCCCGTGCCGGGACACGGCGGCGACGACCGGGTGTACCTCGTGCGCCGGGGCCGGGTGGTCGACGAAGTGCGAGGCGGCGACGGCCTGCTGGACGACGAGCCACGGATGCGCGCGTTGGCGGCGACGCTCGACGACGCCCCTGGGAGCGCGGGGCGCGCGATCCCCGCCCATGAAGTCGACGAGCTGCTGCTGCTGTCGAGCTGGTTCCGCCAGCAGCCGGCGGAGCTGGCCCGTGCGGTGCGGCCGGACGGAACGCGGCCCGAGCCGCTGCAACTGACCGCGTAGCGCGGCTCGGCGCCCGAGGCTGGCGTCAGCCGGCGAGGGGGACCAGTTCCACCGTCGCTTGCCCCCCGGCGATCGTCAGCCGTGCCACGCTCGGCTCGAGGTTGAACCGGCGCGCACCGGCGGCCCCGGGATTCACGACGAGCCGCCCGTCGGCCTTCGTCAGCAGCTGCCGGTGCGTGTGGCCATACA
This sequence comes from Gemmatimonadota bacterium, assembly GCA_016191225.1. Classification (GTDB taxonomy): domain Bacteria; phylum Gemmatimonadota; class Gemmatimonadetes; order Gemmatimonadales; family Gemmatimonadaceae; genus JACPPC01. The sequence goes on from JACPPC010000006.1 coordinate 166,672, forward strand.
CGATCACGTCGTGCGGATAGGCGGCGAGCAGCGCGACCGGCGTCGGGCTGCCGAGCTCGTGGCCATGGCTCACATGAATGCTGACGCCGCCGACGCGATGGACGACGGCGGCGGACAGCCCCGGCGCCCCCGGCGGGTCGGTGTTGCCGAAGACGGCGTGCACGGGCGCGATCAGGCCGAGCTCGTCGAGCACGTCGTCGCCGCCGACGTCGCCCGCGTGCAGGATCAGCTCGACGCCGGCCAGCGCGGCATGCACGCCGGGGCGCACCATGCCGTGCGTGTCGCTGATGAGCCCCAGCAGGTGCACTCGCGCCACGCCGCGCTACCTCGCGCGCGCGCCGCCGCCCCAGCGCCGCCCCAACTGGTGCTCGATGTCAAGGTGGTCGAGCACGCGCGCCACGACGAAGTCCACCAGCTCGTCCACCTGCGCCGGCCGGTGGTAGAACCCGGGCGACGCCGGGAGGACCACCGCCCCGGCCCGGGTCACGCGCAGCATGTTCTCGAGGTGGATCGCCGAGAGGGGCGTCTCGCGCGGCACGAGCACCAGGCGGCGCCGCTCCTTGAGCACCACGTCCGCGGCGCGCTCGACCAGCGAACGGCTCGTGCCGCCGGCGATCGCCGCCAGCGTGCCCATGGAGCAGGGGCAGATCACCATGCCGGCGGTGCGCACCGATCCCGAGGCCGGGCGCGCGCCGCGATCGCCGTCGTCGAACAGCGTCACGTGCGCGTCCCAAGCGGTGGCGCCGGTGGCCTCGCGCAGCCGGGCCGCGTCCTCGATGCCCGTCTCGGTGTCGAGGAGCCGCCAGCCGTGCGACGACACGATCAGCCACGTGGGCTGCCCCAGCTCGGCGAGGGCACGCACGAGCCGCACCGCGTATGGCGCCCCGCTCGCGCCGGTGACGGCCATGACCACGGGCCGGCGGTCGCTCACGCGAGGACTCCCCGCCGCCGCGGGCCCGCCGCGCGGCGCGTGGTGCACCAGATGGCCGCGCTCACGGCGCGCCGAGCCAGTCGCGCGCGGGCCCGGCCAGCCTCCCCGAGAGCACGAAGCCGAAGAAGGTGATGCTGATGACGCCGTTCATCGTGAAGAACGCCGCGTCGAGCCGCGACAGGTCGTCGGCGTGGACGAGCCGGTGTTCCCACGCGAGCAACGCCGCGACCACGAGCACGCCCGCCAGCCAGAGGGCGCCGGCCGCCGAGGCGCGCCACTCCGCCGGCAGCCCGAGGGTGGCGGCGCCGAGCGCGACCACCGACGCGGCGTGCAGCGCGCGGGCGACGACGATTGCGCGAGGCACGCCGAGGGCGGCGGGAATGGAGTGCAACCCCTCGCGGCGGTCGAACTCCGCATCGGCGAGCGCATACAGGATGTCGAAGCCGGCCACCCACGCGGCGACGCCGAGCGAGAGCACGGGGAGGAGCCACCAGGGCCTGCTCCACGCGCCGGTGATCGCGAGGTAGCCGCCGGCGGGGGCGATCGAGAGCCCCACCCCGAGCACGAGGTGGGCCCATCGCGTGAAGCGCTTGGTGCGGCTGTACCAGAGCACCCAGGCGAGGGCGAGCGGTGACAGGGCGAGGCAGAGCGGGTTGAGCATCCCCGCGGACAGCACGAACAGGGCGCCGGCGACGCCGACGGCGATGCCCGCGTCGCGCACCGGGAGCGCGCCGCGCGGGATCTCGCGCTGCGCGGTGCGCGGGTTGCGTGCGTCCACGTCGCGGTCGACGATCCGGTTGAAGGCCATCGCGGCAAAGCGCGCGCTGGTGAAGGCGACCACGACCCAGGCGAGGCTCCACGGCCCGACGGGCGCCTGGTACGAGGCGAGCAGCACGCCGACGAGCGCGAACGGCAGCGCGAACAACGTGTGCGGCAGCTTGACGAGGCTCGCCCAGCGCGCGAGCCGCGAGGTGCCGGAGAACGTCTGTCCTTCGCGCGGGGCGGTCGCGTTCACGTCGCGACCCCGAGCCCGAGCGCGGGCCAGATCGCATCGACCCGTCGCCGGGTCTCGTCGTCCATCCGGATCACCTCGGGCCAGTTGCGCGAGAAGCCCTCCTCGGGCCACTTGCGGGTGGCATCGAAGCCGACCTTGCTGCCGTACGTGAAGCCGCGGCTCGCGTGATCGAGCACATCCACCGGCCCCATGGTGAAGCGCGCGTCGCGCTCGGGGTCGAGGTTGTTGAGCGCCACCCACCACGCTTCCCGCGGGTCGCGCACGTTGACCCAGTCGTCCACCACCACGAGCATCTTGGCGAGCGACATCAGGCCGGCGCCCCAGAGGGCATTCATGACCTTGTACGCCTGCCCGGGATAGCTCTTGCGGATCGAGACGAAGACGAGGTTGTGGAAGATCCCCTCGGCCGGCATGTGGTAGTCGACGATCTCGGGTACGGTGAGCTTGAGCAGCGGGAGGAAGATCCGCTCGGTGGCGTGGCCGAGCCAGTAGTCCTCCATTGGCGGGCGCCCCACGATCGTCGAGGCGTAGACGGCGTTGCGGCGCATCGTCACCGCGGTCACGTGCACCCGCGGGTAGAGGTCGGCCTCCGAGTAGAAGCCGGTGTGGTCGCCGAACGGCCCCTCCGTCACGAGCGGCTCGGCGGGGTCGATGTATCCCTCGAGCACGAACTCCGCCTCGGCGGGCACCTCGAGGTCGCAGGTGAGCGCCCTGGCGAGCTTCACGGGGGCGCCGCGCAGGAAGCCGGCGAAGAGGAACTCGTCCACGGTCGGCGGGAGCGGCGCGCTGGCGCTGTAGACGCTGGCGGGATCGGCCCCGATCGCGATCGCGACCGGCATTCGCTCGCCGCGAAGCGCCATCTCGCGCCAGTGCTCGGCGCCGACCTTGTGCCGCTGCCAGTGCATCGCCACGTGGCGCGGGCCAAGCTGTTGCACGCGGTACATGCCCACGTTGCGGATCCCGCGCACGGGGTCGCGGCTGATCACCATCGGCAGCGTGATGTAGGGCCCGCCGTCGCCGGGCCAGCAGGTCATGATCGGGAGGGCGTCGAGGTTGACCTCGTCGCCGCGCCAGACGACCTCCTGGCAGGCGGGGGTGCCGCCCGGCAGGCGCGGCGGGAACTTGGCGACCTCGAGCAGGCGCGGCAGCATCGAGAGCTTGCCCAGCAGCCCCTCGGGCACCTTCAGGTCGAGGAGCCTGGTGATCCGCGCACCGACCTCGTCGAGGTCGCCGACGCCGAGGGCGAGCGACATCCGGCGGCTCGAGCCGAAGAGGTTGATCGCCACCGGCCACGCCGACCGCGCGCCGTCGCGGAGCAGCACATGCTCGAAGACGAGGGCCTTGCCCCCGCCGGGCTGCTTCATCACGCGATCGGCGATGTCGCAGAGTTCGAGGTGCGCGCGCACCGGTTGGCGGATGCGCGCGAGATCGCCGGCGCGGTCGATCGCGTCGATGAACTGGGAGAGGGTATCGAGGGTCATCTGGCCGGGTGAACGCGCGGGACGGAGTCCCGTTCCCCCACGTGGATGGCGGCGACGCCGAGGGTCAGCGACTCGTACCGGACCCGCACGAAGCCCGCCTCGCGCAGGTGGCCGGCGAGCGCCAGCTCCTCCGGGAAGTTGGCCACCGACCGCGGGAGGTAGGCATAGGCGGTGCGGTGGCCCGACACGAGCCCGCCGATCGCCGGCAGGACATGGTGGAAGTAGGCGTGGTAGCCGGCGCGCACGAGCGGCGAGCGCGGTGTCGAGAGCTCGAGGATCACGAAGCGGCCGCCCGGCTCGAGGACGCGGTGCACCTCGGCGAGGGCCGCGTCGAGGCCGGCCACGTTGCGGATGCCGAACGCCACGAGGGCGCCGCTCACGCTGCCGTCGCGCAGGGGGAGCTCGAGCGCGTCGGCGGTCACCGGCACGAGCAGGGTGGCGCTTGCCTTGCCGCGGCCGGCACGGAGCATCGGTTCGGCGAAGTCGGCGGCGATCACGCGCCCGGCGAACCCCGGCGTGCGCACGAGCTGCGCGCCGACGTCGAGGGTGCCCGCGCACAGGTCGAGATAGGTGCCGGCCGGGGCGCGGGCGATCCCCAGCTCGGCGATCGCCCGGGCGCGCCAGCGTCGGTCGACGTTGAGGCTGAGGAGGTGGTTCAGCAGGTCGTAGCGGGGCGCGATCTCCGAGAAGATGCGGCGCACGTAGGCGCGCTTTTCCGCCCCACCGGCTGCCGCCGCCTCGGCCTCACGCGTCTCGAGCTCGAGTTCCGGCATCGTCGGAAAGCTCGCCGTGTCGCCGCGGGCGAGCAAGCGCGCCGACGCGACGGACCCCGCCGCGGCACGCTGGCCCGTGCCCTCACGCGGCCCTACCTTTGCCCAGCCGCCGGCCCGCGCGCGTCGCCGGCCGGCGCGCCGTCCCGTCCCCCCCGAATGCCCTCCTCCCGCCTCGCGCTCGAGAACCGCCCCGACGCCGATGTGGTCGCGCTCGCGCAGCAGGGGCGCGAGGAGGCCTTTCGCGAGATCATCCGGCGCTACGAGCGGCCCGTCTTCTCCCTCGTGTACCGCATGGTGCGCGACCGCGAGGTGGCCGAGGACCTGTCGCAGGAAGCGTTCATCAAGGTCCTCAATCACATCGACAAGTACCGGCCGGAGTTCAAGCTCTCCAGCTGGCTGTTCAAGATCGCCAACAACGTCGCCATCGATCACCTGCGCAAGCGGCAGATCGAGACGATCTCGATCGACGGCTCGCCGCACGCGGCATCGCTGGCGGAGATCGAGGCGACGAGCTTCGATGTCGAGTCGGGCGGGGAGAACCCGCTGCAGGAGCTCGAGGCCCGCGAGCTCGGCAGCGCGATCGAGCGTGCGATCGCCAAGCTCCGTCCCGAGTACCGCGCGTGCATCATGCTGCGGCATGTCGAGGGGCGCAGCTACGAGGAGATCGCCGCCACCCTCGACCTTCCCCTCGGAACCGTCAAGACCTACATCCACCGCGCGCGCCACGAACTGCGCGAAGCCCTCGAGGACCTCCGCGAATGACGCCCCGCGGAGCCGAAGCGTGCCGGCGCCACCGTGCGCGCCGCCGTGAAACTGCCCATCGCCGCCTGCCGTACTGCCCCCTGGAGGACCTGTGACCGATGCACACCTGACCCCCGCCGACCTCGAGCTGCTTGTCGACGACGACACCGTCCCCGCGGCGGTGGCGCTCCTGTCGCATGTGGCGGCCTGCGAGCCCTGCCGCACCGCGCTCGAGGAGGCACGGTTCGTGGCGGAGATGCTGTCGACCGCGCCGCACCTGAAGCCGCCGCGCGAGTTCACGGACAAGGTGATGACGCAGGTGCAGGTCACCGAGCCCTGGTACATGGCCGCCGCGGGCGTGCTGCGCGCGATGTGGCCCGACCGCGGGGCGGGCCGCACGATCATGGCCGCGGCCGGGGTCCTCGCCGGCCTGGTGACGACGGTGGGCGTGCTGGCCCTTGCGATGCGCTCCGACGAGGCGGCGATGCTCGGCTCGATGGTGGGCGACCGCTGGCGCGAGACGCTCGCCGAGCAGGCCTCGGGAGTCGTGGGGACGGCCTTCGGCAGCGCCGCACTCGACATGCTGCGCGAGCGCGGCTGGATGGCGGTCGCGGTGGCCCTTCCGGCCTTCCTCGCGATGTCCGGCGTGGCGCTGGCGGGGCTTCGCGCCGTTGGCGCGCGAGCCCGGGAGCGCCGGCCATGAGTCCCGCGATGAGGCACCCGCGGCGCGCGATGGCGCTGGCGTTCGCGCTCGCCACCGCCGCCGGGCCGGCGGCGGCGCAGTCGCACGACTCGGTGGCGTCGCTCCTGGCACGCGTGAGGGCCGAGCTCCCGGCGCGAGTCCTTCCGGACGCGAAGGGGGTGACGGAGGGGACGCGCCTCGTCCCGGCCGGGACCACGGTCGCCGGCGACGTGGCGACGCACGGCCCGCTCGAGGTGCGTGGCGAGGTGGGCGGGCATGCCTACGCCCTTGGCGGTGACCTCACGGTGGGCGCCGGTGGCCACGTGAAGGGCGACGCGATCGCGGTGGGCGGGTCGGTGCAGCTCGACGGCGGCACGGTGGATGGCGAGATCCGGCAGGTGTCGACGGCGCCGCTGGCGGCGGCGGACACGGGCGTGCTGCCGGCCGCCGGGCGCTCGCCATTCGCGCAGGCCCTCGGCTGGCTCGTGGTGCTGCTCCTGATCGGCTTCGGCACGCTCGTCTTCGCCGATCGATACCTCGACGGCGTCGTGCGCGAGCTGGAACGCGGCGTGCCGCGTGCCTTCCTGATCGGCCTCGCGGGAGAACTCGCCCTCGCGCCGGCGCTGGGGCTGATCTGCGTGGGCCTGGTACTGACGCTGCTGGGGATCCTGCTGATCCCGTTCGCCGTGGTGGCGTTCGTGCTCGCGGCGACCGGCCTGTTCACGCTCGGGTACCTCGGTGTCGCAAGCCTCGTCGGGAGCGTTCTCGTGCGCGGCGGCAACCGGCTGTCGGCCCGTGGCGCGGCGCTGCGGGCACTCCTCACGGGGCTGCTCGTCCTGATGGCGTTCTGGCTCGTGGCCGGACTGATGGGCTTCAACGGAATGGCCCTGCTCGTCGCGCGCGGCATCGCCGTGGCGGTGACGTGGGTGGCCGCGACGGCCGGCTTCGGCGCGGCGATCGCCTCGCGCGGGGGCGCGCTGCGCCGGCGACCGGCGGCGATCACGTCGGCCAGGACGGGCGGCGACCTGTCGTGGCAGACTCCGACACCGGTGCGCGGCGTGGCGGCCGCACGCCGGGCGACGACGGCGGCGGGTAGGGAGCGCCGGTGAACATCCGCTTCGTGCACCTCTACCAGCGCGTGGCCAAGGCGCGTGACCGGAGCCACGACAGCCGCGAACTGCGCGCCATGATGCCCGGCCGGCTGGCCCGCCGACGGTCGCGTCGCCGGCGTGCGCTGCTGTCGGTGGCGCTGGCGACAGCGCTCATCGTGGCGGGGTCGTGCCAGCTGCATGCCCAGCAGTGGCGCTCGGTGGACGTGGCGCGCCAGCAGCACGACACGCTGCCGGTCGCCGTGAAGGTGCGGTTCACGACCGGGCGGCTGGCGCTGGGCACCGTGCCGGCGCCGTACCTCTACCGGATGCAGCTCCGGTACGATGCCGCACGCGGCGAACCGCGGACGGCGTGGGATCCCGTGTCGCGCACGGCCACGCTCGGCGTGAGCACGGGCTCGGCCTCGTGGTCGGGCGGGCGCGGGCGGGAGGCCGGCACCATGACCCTCGGCCTGTCGCGCACCGCGCCGATCGACCTGTCGATCGAGGTCGGCGCCACCGAATCGACCCTCGACTTCTCGGGGCTCTGGCTGAACACGCTCAGCATCCGCAGCGGGGCGAGCGAGACCATCGTGCGCTTTTCGAGCCCCAATGCCCACGCCGTGGACCGGGTGGACGTCGAGACCGGGGCCGCGCGATTCGCGGCGCAGCAGCTCGCCAACAGCGGCGCCCGCCACGTGACCGTGCGCGGCGGCCTCAGCCTCGTGGAGCTCGACCTCACGGGGACCTGGCGGCGGGACATGACCGTGGACCTCGACCTCGCGATGGGAAAGGGCGAGCTGACCGTGCCGGCGGCGGTCGGCGTGCGCGTGACGACCGAGGGAAGCACGATGAGCAGCCCGGTCGAGGGGCTCAAGAAGGTCGGGAATGCCTGGGAATCCGATGGATTCGCCAGCGCAGAGCGCAAGCTTATCGTGACCTCGCGCACGACGATCGGCGGACTGAGCGTCCGCCGGCAGTAGTCGCGGCTCGCCGCACGGCGCAGAGCCGCGCCCTCGCCGGGGTGCCGCCGCTCGCCCGGGCCAGGGCGCAGCAGTCCGAGGCGCCGGCGCCGCTGCCAATCATCGACGCCCACGTCCACGCCCGCCTCACGGGAAACCAGGTGCGCACGAGGCACGTTCCCGACACGCTGGAGCAACTGCTGGCGGAGTGGCCGCGGCATGGCGTGGTGGGGGAGGTGCGCGAGCCGCAAACCGAGCGGGAGCACATTACGATCGACCACCCGCGGGCGATGGACTGCAGGGGTCGACCTCCCGGTCGACACGGCGGCCCTGGCCCGCGGCCTCGCGAGCGGCGCGATCGAGCGGCGCCATCGAGCGCGCGATCCCCGCGAGCACCGGCGCGCCGTCTTCCACGACAATGCGGCGCGCCTGTTCCGGATCGGCGCTACACCACCCGCCCCCGCCACGCCCCCCGCCGCCAGATCCACACCATCGCCAGGGCGCGCGCGATCGCCGTGAGCGAGATGGTCCACCAGATTCCGGTCGGCCCCCAGCGGGCAGCGGCCCAGATCGCCAGCGGCACGCGGCTCGCGGTGATGAGCGTGCTGGAGATCATGGGCGGGAGGGTGTGCCCCGCTCCGCCAAGGGCACCCTCGAGCACCACCTCGGCGCAGACGGCCAGCTGGCACCAGGCGCCGATTCGCAGGTAGTTCGCGGCCTCGGCCACGACGGTCGGGTCGACGGTGAAGATCGCCGCCAGCGGCCCGGGAATGGCGAGCGCGAGGGCCCAGAAGACCAGCCCCGGCGCGCTGGCGTAGGCCGCCGTGACCCACCCGGCGCGAGCCGCGCGCTCCGGCTGGCCCGCGCCGAGGTTCTGGCCGACGATCGCGGCGGCGGCAGCGCCGAACCCGACGCCGATCATGTAGAGCCAGCTCTCGATACGGTGCCCGAGCCCGAGGGCGGCGATCGCGGAGGTGCCGAACTCCGTCGCGGTGCGCGTCACGAGGACGTAGATGAGCGAGAAGACGACGCCGGTGGCGGCGGTTGGCGCCCCGATGCGGCACATGGTCGCGATGGCGGGCCAGTCGAAGCCGTTCCACCGGACGAGCCCACGGCGCCGCAGGATCAGGACGCCGGCCACGAACACGATGCTGCGGGTGGTGACGGTGGCGACGGCCGCGCCGCGAATCCCGAACTCGGGGGCACCGAGCAGGCCAAGGATCAGCACGGGGTCGAGCACGAGCGTCACCGCCACGCTCGAGGCGAGCAGGAGCAGCGGAGTGCGCGTGTCGCCGCTCGCGCGAAAGGCGGCGTCGACGGCGAAGAAGCCGAAGAGCAGCGGTGCCGCCCACAGGTACGTGCCGAGGTAGGCCTTGCCGAGCGCCGCCACCGGCGTCGGCGTCTTCATCGAGGCGAAGATCGCGTCGATCCACGCGTGGCCAGCCGCGGCCACGATCGCGCCGAGGAGGAGCGAGACGGCGAGGGCGTTGCCGACCGCGCGGGCCGCGTCCAGCGGTCGGCCCTCGCCATGCCGGCGCGACGCCACCGCGGTGAGGCCGATGCTCACCATTTCGGCGATCGAGATCACCAGCCAGATCCAGAAGAGCGACGTGGTGACGGCGGCGAGCCCCGCCGAGCCGACGTAGGTGCCGACCCAGACCGTGTCGAGCGCGGCGAAGAGGGTGATGAGCAGCGTCGACGCGACGGCGGGAAGGGCGACGCGCAGCACCACCGCGCCGATCCGGTCGTGGAGGATGTGCGGCACCGCCCGCGACGAGGCGACGACGACGGGAATCCCCTCGCCGCTCTCCAACGGCAGCGCGGCCGCCGGATGGGAGTCCGACGGCCGCGTGAACGGCTCGGCAGGGGCGCCCGGCCCGGTCACCGGGCGCTCGCGGCCCCGGCGGGAGTGGCGATCGCGTCGGCGACCTGCACGAGCGCCTTGGAGGCGGCCGCACCCGGGTCCGACCGGACGATCGGGTTCCCCTCGTCACCCGCCTGCACGATGCGCGGATGGAGCGGGACATGGGCGAGGATCGGCACGCCGAGCTCACGGGCCAGCTCGTCGCCGCCGCCGGAGCCGAAGATGGGGATCGGCGTGCCGGTCTCGGGGTTCTCGAACCAGGACATGTTCTCGACGATCCCGAGGACGGGGACGCCGACGCGCTCGAACATCCTGGCGCCTCGCAGGGCGTCGCCGACGGCGACGAGCTGCGGCGTGGTGACGATGATCGCGCCGTGCACCTGCGTCGCCTGCACGAGCGACAGCTGGGCGTCGCCGGTGCCGGGGGGCATGTCGACGAGGAGCACGTCGAGCTGCCCCCATTCCACGTCGCGCAGGAACTGGGTGATGATCTTCATGACGATGGGACCGCGCCAGATCGCCGGCTGGTCGCGCTCGATCAGGAACCCGAGCGACACGACCTTCACGCCGAAGGCCTCGTTGGGGACGATCTTCTCGTTGGCGACCGGAAGGGGTGCGTCGACGCCGAGCATGCGCGGGATGTTGGGCCCGTACACGTCCGCGTCCATGAGGCCGACGCGCAGGCCGCGCCGGGCGAGCGCCACGGCGACGTTCGTGGTAACGGTGCTCTTCCCCACCCCGCCCTTGCCACTGGACACCGCGATCACGCGACCGAGATTGGGATAGACGACCGGGGGCGGCACGGTGGGACGGGCCGGCGCCGGCGCCGCGTCCATGACCGGGAGCGCGCGCGAGGTGCCGGGGGGGCGGGGCGGCGGGGGCATCGGCGGCGCCGGCCGCGACCTGGCCGCGAACTCGGCGGGGTCCTTCGGGTCGACGCGCACCTCGGCCACGCCGTCCACGCCCTCGACCGCGTGGCGCACCGCGCGCACCAGCGTCGCGTCGTCCCGCGCGTCGAGCAGGAGGGTGAGTCGCACCTTGCCGTCGGTGGTGGTGGCGATGTCGCGGACCATCTCCGCCGAGACGACGTCGGCGCCTGTGCGGGGATTCACGATCGAGCGCAGCGCGCGATCGATGCGTTGCGTGAGGGGATCGGTCATGCGGCGGTGGCGGGAAAGGGGGCGCCGTCGGGGTGCCCGGAGCCGGAAGCTACCGGGAACGGCGCGCCGTTCCTAGGCGGCGGGAACGGCCTTGAGGTAGGCGCGCGCCGCGTCCACCACGCGGGCGCGGACGTCGGCGAGGGAGCCGGCGACGAGCGCGCCGCTGGCCTTGGCGTGGCCGCCGCCGCCGAACTGGCGCGCCAGCACATTCGCGTCGACGCCGCCGGTGCTGCGGAACGAGACCTTCACCCGGTCGTGGCCGAGGTCGCGAAAGAAAAGCGCGAGCCTGGTGCCGGCGATGGAGCGGGGATGCTCGACAATGCCGTCCATGTCCTCGGTCAGCACGCCGTGGCGCTCCATGACCCCCGCGTCGAGCGAGACCCAGGCGAGGCCGATCGCCGGGTCGTGCTCGAGCGAGCCGAGCACTTCGCGCAGGAGGTGCAGCCTCCCGACGGGCACCGACTGGTACACCCGGCGGTAGATCGTCTCGGGCTCGACGCCGGCGGCCAGCAGCTGTCCGGCCACGGCATGGCAGCGCGGCGAGGTGTTGGAGAAGCGGAAGCCGCCGGTGTCGGTGAGCATCGCCACGTACAGCGCGGTGGCGATCGCAGGGGTGATGGAGAGCCCGAGCACCTGGGCGAAGTCAAAGACGAGCTCGCCGGTGGCACAGGCAGCGATGTCGCTGAACAGGATGTCCCCGGCGGGCTCGTCGTGGGCGACGTGATGGTCGATCACGAGGCGCGGCACCGTGAGCCGTCGGACGGACTCGGCGAGGGGGCCAAGGCGCGAGACGTCGCTGATGTCGAGCACGACCAGGAGGTCGGCGCCGGCGAGGCCGCGCACCCCGTCGGCGCTGTGCTCGGCGAGATCGGGGCCGAGCAGGAAGCGGAACAGGTTCGGCCAGGGGGTGGGGTTCACGATCCGCGGCACGAGCCCCATGCCCCGCAGCAGGCGCGCGAGCGCGGCCTCGGAGCCGCAGCCGTCGCCGTCGGCATTGACGTGCGTGGAGAGCACCACCGTGCGGCCGCGCACCAGCTCGCCGGCGATCCGCTCGATGGCGGCGCGGCGGGCGGAGGGAACGGCGAGCAGGTCGTGGGTGGCGGGCACGGCGGCCGGGTGGGAGGAAAAACGGCGCGGCGCCCGTGGTGGGCGCCGCGCCGGAAGATAACCTGTTCCGCCGCGAGCGGCGGCCTTACGGCGCCGACTTTCCGAGCACGGAGTGGTGGCGCCCGTAGAAGAAGTAGATCGCCAGGCCGAGGGCCATCCAGATCGCCAGGCGCAGCCAGGTCGCCCCGGGGAGGAAGACCATCATGAAGCCGCAGGTGAGGATGCCCATCACCGGCACGAACGGCACGAACGGGGTCCTGAACGGCCGGTCGAGCCCGGGGCTGCGATAGCGCAGCACCAGCACGCCGCCGCAGACGATCACGAAGGCGAGCAGGGTGCCGATCGAGACCAGCTCGCCGAGCACGTCGATGGGGAAGAAGCCGCCGATGAACATCGCCACGAGGCCCGTCACGATCGTGGCGATGTACGGCGTCTGGAAGCGCGGATGGACCCTGCCGAAGATGGGCGGGAGGAGGCCGTCGCGGGCCATGGCGTAGAAGATGCGCGGCTGCCCCATCAGCATCACGAGCACGACCGACGACAGGCCGGCGATCGCGCCGATGTTGATCAGGTAGGTGAGCCACTTGAGCGCCGGGCCGGCGGCGTCGATGGCGACGAACACCGGGTGCGGCACGTTCAGGTTGGCGAACGGCGTGAGGCCGGTCATCACGAGGGCCATCAGGATGTAGAGCAGGGTGCAGACGGCGAGCGACGCGAGGATCCCGACGGGGAGGTCCTTCTGCGGGTTCCTGGCCTCCTGCGCCGCGGTGCTCACCGCGTCGAACCCGATGTAGGCGAAGAAGACGACCGCGGCACCGCGCACCACTCCCGAGAAGCCGAAGTGGCCGAAGGTGCCGGCATTCTCGGGCATGAACGGGTGCCAGTTGGCGGTGTTGACGTAGAAGAAGCCGAAGCCGATCACGAGCAGGACGATGGTGATCTTGATGAACACGGCGAAGTTGTTGAAGCGGGCCGATTCCTTGATCCCGAGCACCAGCAAGGTGGTGAGCGCCGCGATGAGGACGATCGCCGGGAGGTTGATCACCGACGAGGTGGCCTCGAACGATTTCGATGCCTCGACCCACTTGAAGGGGGCGCCGGCGACCCTGGCCGGGATCTCGAGGCCGATTTCCTTCATGAACTCGACGAAGTACCCGCTCCAGCCCACCGACACGGTCGAGGCGGCGAAGAGGTACTCGAGGATCAGGTCCCAGCCGATGATCCAGGCGAACAGCTCACCGAGCGTGGCATAGCCGTACGTGTACGCACTGCCGGCGATCGGGATCATCGACGCGAACTCGGCGTAGCAGAGGCCGGCGAAGAGGCAACCGAAGCCGGCGATCACGAACGAGCCGACGATGGCCGGCCCCGCGTACTGCGCGGCGGCCTGCCCCGTGAGCACGAAAATGCCGGCGCCGATGATCGCACCGATGCCGAGCAGGGTCAGGTTCAGCGCGCCGAGGGAGCGCTTGAGCGTGTGCGCGCCTTCCTCGCTGGCTTCCTGCATCAGGATCGAGAGCGGCTTGGTGGCCCACAGCGACATGTCGGGTTCTCCAGAGGGCAATAAAGAGAGCGGCGGGCCGGACGCGATCCTCGCCGCTCAATGACGCACCAGCGGGGGGAAGTGTTGCCGCCGGCCCGACCCTTGTCAATGCGAGCGGGGCGCCCCGCGGCGCGGTGGCCACCCCGCCACACGCCGCCCGCCTCAGACCGAGTAGTTCGGCGCCTCGCGCGTGATCACCACGTCGTGCGGGTGCGACTCGCGCAGTCCCGCCGCCGTGATGCGCATGAACCCCGTGCGGGTGCGGAGCGCCTCGATGTCGGCGCAGCCCACGTAGCCCATCCCCGAGCGGAGCCCGCCGACCATCTGGAACAGGACGTCGGCGACCGGTCCCTTGTACGGCACCCGCCCCTCGATTCCCTCGGGGACCAGCTTCCGGCCGGACAGCTCGCCCTCCTGGAAGTACCGGTCGGCACTGCCATCCTGCATCGCCGACAGCGAGCCCATGCCGCGGATCATCTTGAACCGGCGTCCCTCGAGCAGCAGGCTCTCCCCCGGGCTCTCCTCCGTGCCGGCGAGCATCGATCCCATCATCACGCTGCTGGCGCCGCCGGCGAGGGCCTTCACGATGTCGCCCGAGTACTTGATGCCGCCGTCGGCGATCACGGGCACGTCGCCCGCCCCGTCCACGGCATCCATCACGGCGGTGAGCTGCGGCACCCCCACTCCGGTGACGACGCGCGTGGTGCAGATCGACCCCGGGCCGACCCCGACCTTGACCGCGTCGACCCCGCGCTCGACGAGCGCCCTGGCCCCCTCGCGCGAGGCGACGTTCCCCGCCACCAGCTGCACCTCGGGCCACGCCTCCCGCACCCGGGCCGTGGCGGCGAGCACGCCTTCCGCGTGCCCGTGCGCGGTGTCGAGCACCAGCGCATCCACCCCGGCGTCGATCAGGGCCTTGCCGCGGGCAATGAAGTCGCCCGCGGCTCCGATCGCGGCCGCCACCCGCAGCCGGCCGTGCGTGTCCTTGTTCGCGTTGGGGAACTGTCGGCGCTTGGTGATGTCCTTGACGGTTATCAGCCCCTTGAGGAGCCCGCGCTCGTCGATCACGGGGAGCTTCTCGATGCGGTGCTTGCCCATCAGCTGCTCCGCCTCATCGAGCGTGGTGCCGAGCGGGGCCGTCACGAGATCGGTGGACGTCATGACCTCGGCGAGGGGCCGGTCGAGGTTGCGCTCGAACTGCAGGTCACGGTTGGTCAGGATTCCCACCAGCGTGCCGTCGGGATCGACCACGGGGACTCCGGAGATCTTGAACCGGGACATGAGGGCCACGGCCTCGCGCAGCCGGGCGGTCGGGGCGAGGGTGATCGGGTGCAGGATCATCCCGCTCTCGGAACGCTTGACCCGGTCGACCTCGGCGGCCTGCCGGTCGATCGACATGTTCTTGTGGATCACGCCGATGCCGCCGGCGCGGGCCATGGCGATCGCCATCTCGCTCTCGGTCACCGTGTCCATTGCCGCCGCGATGAGGGGCACGTTGAGGGCGATGCCGCGCGTGAACCGGGTGGTGGTGCTGACGTCCTTGGGATGGGTCAGCGAATGGGCCGGGATGAGCAGGACGTCGTCGAAGGTCAGGGCGACGTCGTCCCGCACGCGGGTGCTGCCGTGGGGCTGCGGGGCCCCGCTACGCAGCGCCCCGCCGTCGGGAGCTGCCGACTGGGCGGGGCGCGAAGACGGGCGAGTTGTGGTTGCCATAGCGAAAGGTAGGCGGGCCAGCCGGGTCGCTCAAGGGAGCGGCGCGGGCCGGGAACGGGCGTTTTACCCCGGAACGCGCGGCCGCGTGAGTGGCAGGAACCAGGTGAACAGCCTCGCGATGCCGTGCCGCGCGCGGCCCTCGAGCCACGTCGGATCGCCACGCCAGTGCTCGCGAATCGCGCCCGGGTCGGCCCCGCCGATCAGGCGTCGCGTCGCCAAGGTGAGCAGGAAAGCGTCGTCGAGCTGGCCGAGGACGACGAGCCAGTCCGGAATGAGGTCGAGCGGGCTGGCGACGTAGGCGAGCGTGGCCACGAACAGGAGGCGGTCGAAGCGCGACACGCGACGATCGCGGAGGAGCCCCCAGCACAGCCGAACGAGGTTCGGCAGCGCCATCAGCGCCCGGCTCACGACGGCGACTCGACCGCCACGTCGGGACCGGCGGGTGCGGGCGCGGGCGGG
>JACPPC010000007.1 GCA_016191225.1 Gemmatimonadota bacterium
AGCTCGTCCTGCTCCGCCGGCGAGAGTGTGAGCGCGAAGCGATGCGGGCGACCAATCGGCATACCGTCTCCGGTGAAGGTATCACCAAAGACGGTGCAAGAGTAATGCCAGTAACTAACGGGACAGGACACTAGCCCGCCCGGACTGGTGGCACATTCTCCGCCGACTACCGGAGAAGTGCGTGCGTCCGTAGGTATTCGAGGGAGTCCATAGGGTAGATGTACGCACTCCCGACGTCCAAAGATGCGATGGCGCGTGTGATCTCAGCGCTCTTCATGCCCAGGCAAGTACCCCCGAATTCTGGCCAACGAGCGCCACGAACGCTCACTTGGGTGGCGAGAGCGAGTCGGCGGACGTTTGTCTCGTGGAATCCGAAGCCGAGCAAATGCACTGCCTCGGCATCTCGAAGCCAACTATGTGCCACTGCGTAGTCTTGGCCGGCCTCATCCTCATGAACGATGCGAATTCCCCGCGCTGTCTCCTTGTAGCGCAGACCGGATCGAAGATGCGTTCGGTCTTGGCTCTCGACTGCCACCCTCTCGAAATCGCCAAGCGTCCCATGAAGATGTAGAACAGGGACAGTGTCCGAGACTAGCTTCTCGGCTCTTGAGTTGTCGGTGTCGACGAGTTCCGGATACACGTTCGCGAGCACTCGCGTGAGATACCGTTCGAATGAACGCTCGTAATTGTATGTGATGATCCGGAGTCGGTTTTCACGAAAGGACTTGGCGGTCGGGGCTCCTTCGTAGAGGCGACGCCAGATGTACTGGTACCAGTTGTGGCTTCGGTCGACGACATGATCTTGATGCGGGCCCAACAAGGTGAGGGCAGCGACGATGCCAATCTTGCCTAGCTCCGCGAACTTCGGATTCGAGGCCAAGAAGTCGTCGATCGACGCAACCTCGCTTCCGTGAAGCCTGGTTTGAAAGCGCTCTAAGTCCTCACTCCACCCGAGATCCTGGTAGAGAAGCCCACCACGCCCCGATATCTCAACGATTCGCTGAACGAGAACGTCGCCCAGTGGGTAACCGTACGGCGCACTTGCGCCCGCGCCGAGGATCAGGACCGTGGGAGTGCGGATCATTGCAGGACTTCCAGTGAGAATCGCGACCTGCGCGCCCAAGTGCTTACTGACCTGAACAACTCGTCACAGCTCGACCAGCCTGCGGGTCACTCGATGTAAGCGTGCGGCCCTCTGCGCCGCCACGCGAGCGCGCCGCAATGCGACGTCGAGACTACGCGGTGTACTTCCTCACCGCGATCGTGACATTGTGCCCGCCGAACCCCGAGCTGTTGCTGATCGCCGCCCGGACCTCGCGCTTGACCGGCGTGAGCGGCGTGCAGTTCAGGTCGCACTCCGGGTCGGGGTCGGTGAGGTTGATCGTCGGCGGGATGGTGTCGTGGTGCACCGCGAGCGTCGTGAAGACGAACTCGATCGCGCCGGCCGCGCCGAGGGTGTGCCCGGTGCTCGACTTGGTCGAGCTGACGTTCATGGTCCTGGCGTGCTCGCCAAAGACCTTCTTGATCGCCCGGATCTCGTTCGGGTCGTTCATCGGCGTGCTGGTGCCGTGGGCGTTCACGTACTGCACGTCCTCGGGGGCGAGCCCCGCTTCCTTAAGCGCCTTGCGCATCGCCCGCTGCAGCCCCTCGTGGTCCTCGGGCTGCCCGGTGAGGTGGAAGGCGTCGCCGGTGCTCCCGTAGCCCACGATTTCGCCGTAGATCCGGGCCCCGCGCTTTCGGGCGTGCTCCAGCTCCTCGAGCACGACAATGCCCGCGCCCTCGCCCAGCACGAAGCCGTCGCGGGTGGCCGAGAAGGGGCGGCTGGCCGTGAGCGGATTGTCGTTGTTGTACGAGAGGGCCTGCATGTTGGCGAAGCCGGCCACCGCCATCGAGCTCACCGCGGCCTCGCTCCCGCCGGCCAGCATCAGGTCGGCGTCGCCGTACTGGATGGCCCGGCAGGCGTCGCCGATGGCGTGGGCGCTCGTGGCACAGGCGCTCTGGGTGGCGTAGTTGGGCCCCTTGAGCCCGTACCGCATGCTCACCACGCCGGCGGCGATGTCGCCAATGAACATCGGCACGAAGAAGGCCGACACCCGGTTGGGGCCCATCGAGCGGCAGATGTCCTGCTGCTCCTCGAAGGTCGCGATCCCGCCGATGCCGCTGCCGATGATGACCCCGAACTCCAGCGGGTCGTACCCGGTGCTGTCGCCGAAGCCGGCATCCTGCATGGCCTGCACGCTCGCCGCCAGCGCGTACCGCGTGTACAGGTCCGACCGCTTCACTTCCTTCTTGTCCATGTAGAGGAGGGGGTCGAACCCCTTCACCTCGCACGCGAACCGCACCCGGTGCTTCTCCGGGTTGAAGTGCGTGATCGGCCCGCCCCCGGACGCGCCGTCGAGGATGGCGCGCCACGCCGTCGGCACGTCGTTCCCCACCGGCGTCACGAGGCCCAGCCCCGTGACGACGACGCGCCGCTTCATCTACTTGGCGACCTTCTGGTCGAGATACGCGATGGCGTCGCCAACCGTGCGGAGCTTCTCGGCATCCTCGTCCGGGATGTCGATGTTGAACTCCTTCTCGAACTCCATCACGAGCTCGACGATGTCCAGGCTGTCCGCGCCCAGATCCTCGATGAAGCTCGCGTCGGGGGTGAGCTTCTCGCGCTCGACGCCCAGCTCCTTCTCGATGATGTCCTTCACCTTGCTCGTGTGGTCGGCCATGACGTCGTCCTCAGGGGTTTGAACCAGCGTGCGCCAAGACACAAACGTACTCACCCAGCCGGGCGGAAGTAACCGCCACGGCTGCCTTTACGCCCATCCCTACATGACCATCCCGCCGTCCACCACCAGGACCTGCCCGGTGATGTAGCTGGCGGCGTCGGAGGCCAGAAAAACCACCGCCCCGGCGACGTCGGCCGGGGTCCCCAGCCGCTCCAGCGGAATCACCCCCGCCATGGCCGCCCGGGCCTCCGGGGTCATGGCCGCCGTCATGTCAGTATCAATGAAGCCCGGGGCGACCACGTTGGCGAGGATGTTCCGCGACGCGAGCTCCTTGGCCACCGACTTGGTGAGCCCGATCAGCCCCGCCTTGCTGGCCGCGTAGTTGGCCTGCCCCTTGTTGCCGGTGATCCCCACGATGCTGGCGATGTTGATCACCCGTCCCCAGCGGCGCTTCATCATGCCGCGGGTCGCCGCCCGCATGGCCACGAAGGCGCCGCGCAGGTTGGCGTCGATCACCATGTCCCAGTCCTCGTCCTTGATGCGCATCATCAGGTTGTCGCGCGTCAGGCCGGCGTTGTTCACGAGGATGTCGAGCTGCCCGAACGCCTTCTCGACGTCGGCGACGAGCGCCTGCACCGAGGCCACGTCGGCCACGTCGGCGGCGAACCCCCGCGCCCCGTCGCCGAGCTCGGCGGCGACCGCCTGCGCCCGCGACAGGTCGCGCCCGCAGACGGCCACGCGTGCGCCGGCGTCGTGGAGCCCCTGCGCGATCGCGCGCCCGATGCCGCGCGTGGACCCGGTCACGAGCGCCACCTTGCCCGTCAGGTCGATCTTCACGATTCGGCCCTCATCTCCGGCTCCCGGTTGGTTCCATCGCTAGGCGACCTTCGCCAGCAGTTGCTCGACCTCGGCGGCCGTGCCGCAGGCCATCGCCTGCACCGCCGGGGCGATCTTGCGCACGAGCCCGGCAAGCACGCTCCCCGGCCCCATCTCGACGTACAGGGCCCCGGGGTAGGCAGCGGCGAGCTTCGACACCACCAGCGTCCACTGCACGGGACTGGTGAGCTGCCGGAGCAGCAGCTCGGCGCTCTCCCTCGCCTTCGTCACCGGCTCGCCGTTCACGTTCGCGTACACCGGGAACCTGGCGTCCCCAATCGCCGACATCGCCAGCGCCTTCTGCAACCCCGGCACCGCCGGCTCCACGAGGGGCGAGTGGAAGGCCCCGCTCACGTTGAGCTTGATGGCGCGCCTGGCGCCGGCCGCCTTGGCCAGCTCCATCGCCTTCTCCACGCCGGCCACCTCGCCCGAGATCACCACCTGGCCCGGGCAGTTGTAGTTGGCCGGCACCACCACCCCCGCCGCCGACGCCTCGGCGCAAACGGCCTCGATCGGCGTCTTGAGGTCGCCCAGGATCGCGGCCATCGTGCCGGGACGAGTCGTACCCGTCTCGTACATGAGCTCGCCGCGGCGCCGCACCAGCTTGAGCGCCTCGGCCAGCCCAAGGGCGCCGGCGGCGTGGTAGGCGCTGAACTCGCCGAGTGAGTGGCCGGCGGCCGCGACCACCCGCGGCGCGAGGCGGTCCTTCACCACCGCCCAAACCGCCGCGCCATGCGCCAGCAGCGCGGGCTGCGCGTTGAGGGTGCGGGTGAGCTCGTCCTCCGCGCCGGCGAACATGAGCTCCGACAGCGAGACGCCGAGGGCGGCGTCCATCGTGCGGAAGACCTGCGCCGCGGCGGGGTGCGCGGCCGCGATGTCCACGCCCATGCCGGGCTTCTGCGATCCCTGGCCGGGAAAAAGGAGGACGATCTGCACGGGAGCGGCGGGGCTAGAAGCGGACGACGACGGAGCCCCACGTGAAGCCGGCGCCGAAGGCCACGAGGGCGACGGTCATGCCCTCCTTCACGCGTCCCTGCTCGATCGCCTCGTCGAGGGCGATCGCGATCGACCCCGCGCTCGTGTTGCCGTAGCGATCGACGTTCACGAAGACCCGTTCCATCCCCAGCCCGGCGTGCTTGGCCGTGGCCTCGATGATCCGCAGGTTGGCCTGGTGCGGAATCAGGAGGTCCACCTGCGAGCTCGTGATCTTGGCGAGGTCGAGGGCACGGTCGTAGGCCTCGCTCATGGAGCGCACGGCGTGCTTGAAGACCTCGCGCCCGGCCATGTGTATCCAGTACGAGCCGTCGGCGATCGCCGCTTCGGTGGCCGGGCTCGCGCCGCCCCCGGCCGGGCGCCACAGCAGCCTGGCAAGGTTGCCGTCGGAGCGCATGTACGTCGACAGGATGCCCTTGGCGCCGCTGCGCGACCGGCGCAGGACGCAGGCCCCCGCGCCGTCGCCGAACAGCACGCAGGTACTCCGGTCCTTCCAGTTCACGATGCTCGACAGCTTCTCGCCGCCGATCACGAGCACCGTCTCGGCGCTGCCGGCCTGGATCATGTTCTCGGCCACCGTGATGCCGTACACGTAGCCTGAGCAGGCGGCCACGAGGTCGAAGGCGGCGGCGCGCCCCGCGCCGAGGGCGGCCTGGACCTCCACCGCCGTGCTCGGCAGCAGGTGGTCGGGGCTCACCGTGCCAAGCACGATCAGGTCGAGCTCGCCCGCCGACACGCCGGCCCGCGACATCGCCTGCCGGGCGGCCTTGACCGACATCCAGGTGAGGTTCTCGGTGTCGGTGCCGATGTGGCGCTCGCGGATGCCCGTGCGTGAGGTGATCCACTCATCGTCGGTCTCGAGGCCCAGCGACGCGAAGTCGCTGTTTCGGAGGACCTTGCTCGGGACGCCGCGGCCGGTGCCGGCGATGTAGGCGTACGGGCGCTTCACGCGGCGGTGGCGCTGGAGCCCGGCTCGCCCGCGGCGGCGGCGAGCCGGCGGCCGATGTGCTCGCTCATCCGCGATTCATGGGCGCGGAGGGCGACGCCGATCGCGTTCCTGATCGCCCGCGGCGACGACCGGCCGTGGCAGATCACGCTCACCCCCTTCACGCCGAGCAGCGGGGCGCCGCCGTATTCGGCGTAGTCGAGGGCGGCGAAGGCCTTGCCGAGCTGCTCCTTGCCCACGCCGGCCTTGAGCAACCAGCCGCCCATCACGCCGGAGATCGCCTCGTAGAACTTGAGGATCACGTTGCCGGTGAAGCCGTCGCAGACCACGACGTCGAAGGGGCCGCGGTCGCTGGCGCCCCTGGGGATGTCGCGCCCCTCGACGTTCCCCTGGAAGTTCACGCCGGCCGCCTTGAGCAGCTGGTGCGCCTCCTTGACCACGAGGTTGCCCTTCTCCGGCTCCTCGCCGATCGAGAGCAGGCCGACCACCGGCGAGGCGCGGCCGAGGATGTCCTCGGCGTACACCGAGCCGATGCGCGCGAACTGCACGAGCTCGCCGGCGTCGCAGTCGACGTTGGCACCGGAGTCGAGGACGATCACCGGGTTGAGCGCGGTGGGAAAGATCGTGCCGATCGCGGGACGGGTGAGCCCCTCGTGCAGCTTAAGATGCACGGTGCTGGCCGCCATCTGCGCGCCCGTGTTGCCGGCGGAGACGAAGGCGTCGACCTCGCCGCGGGCGTGCATCTCGATGCCGACGACCATCGAGCTCCGGCGCTTGCCGCGGAGGGCCGCGGTGGGCCGGTCGGACATGTCGATGACCTCGGGCGCCTCGACGACGTCGAGGCGGTCGCGGACGCCGGCGTGCGCGGCCAGCTCGCCGCCGAGGAGCTCGGCGAGGGTGGCGTCGACGACGCCCGACTGCCCGACGAGCGCGATCCGGTGCGCGCTGCCGAGGTCAGCGAGCGCCGTGATCGCGCCCGCGATGGCGGCCTTGGGGGCGAAGTCGCCCCCCATCGCGTCGAGCGCGATGCGGGCCATGGTCAGGCTTCGCGGGCCGCGACTCGCTGCTCGCCCGCGTAGTAGCCGCACTCGGCGCAGACGCGGTGGGGACGCTTGGCCGCGCCGCAGCGCGGGCAGGCCTGGATGACGATCTTGGGCGCGACCTTGTGGGTGTTGCGGGCGCGCTTCTTTCGCTTGGAGGTGCGACGCTTCGGGACGGCCATGGTTCAGGAACCTGGAGAGGGTGTTGGCGCGGGCACTTACGTGGAGGCGCCCCGCGGGGCCGCGCGCAAGGCGGCCCACCGGGGATCGGCGGCGGGAGTGCAGTCGCACGGCCCGGCGTTCAGGTCGGCACCGCAGGTGGGGCAGAGTCCCTTGCAGTCGTCGCGGCAGAGGTGCCACGCCGGCACGGCGAGGAGCCATTGTTCGCGCATCGCGGGCCGGAGGTCCAGCTCGGGGTTGCGCGGGTCGAGCACGTACACATCGGGGTCATCGGTCTCGTCGGCCCCGGCGTCGGCGAAGAAGACGTGGGTCTCCTCGCTGACGGCGGCGCTGACGGGAGCCAGGCACCGGCGACACTCGCCGGAGACCGAGCCCGAGACCTGGCCGCTGAAGTAGAAGCGGCCCACGCCCGCGGATTGGAGGCGACCGGTGACCCGAACGGCGGCGTCGGGCCGGTTGTCTCCCTCTTCCCAGACCGGGTCGGTGGCATCGAGGTCGCCCTCGACGTCGATCGCCCTGGTCTCGATCGAGCGGATGTCAAACGACAGCATAACCTTGCAATCTACGGGGGCTGGTTGGCACGGTCAAGTCTTTCGGGCGGCGCGACTTAGGCCACTTCTCCTACCGCGAAAATTACGGCCGGCGGGGTTCCCCGCTGGCCACGCCGCCCTGCGGGAGTCGGCCGCCTACCTCGCCGCGATGATCTCCGTCTCGGCGAAGAAGAAATTGGACTCGCGCTGCGCGTTATCGTCCGAGTCGCTGGCGTGGATGGCGTTCGACTCCTTGCTCACCGCGTAGAGCTTGCGCACGGTCCCCGGCGCGGCCTCGGCCGGGTCGGTGGCGCCGATCACGGTGCGCAACTCGAGCACGGCGTTCTCGCGCTCGAGGATCATCGGCATGCAGGGGCCGGTGGTCATGAACTTCACCAGCGAGGCGAAGAACGGGCGGGCCCGGTGGACCTCGTAGAACGCCTCGGCCTGGGCGGTGCTCAGGTGCAGCACGCGCGAGGTGACGACGCGAAAGCCGGCCGCCTCGAGGTGGGCGACGATCTTCCCCGCCTTGCCGCTGCCGAAGGCGTCGGGCTTGATGATGGTGAGGGTGCGCGTGCCGGCCATTACTTGAGTCGCTCCTGGATGAGCTGCACGAAGTCCTTGGGGCGCTGGGCAACGCCCATCCCCGCCGACTTGAAGGCGTCGATCTTCTCGGCGGCGGTGCCGGCCGAGCCCGAGATGATGGCGCCGGCGTGCCCCATGCGGCGCCCCGGCGGGGCCGTCTGGCCGGCGATGAAGCCGACGACGGGCTTCTTCATGTGGTGCTTCACGAAGTCCGCCGCCTCCTGCTCGTCGGTGCCGCCGATCTCGCCCATCATCGCCACGGCCCTCGTCTTCGGGTCGCGCTCGAAGGCCTCGAGGGCGTCGATGAAGTTGGTGCCGTTGATCGGATCGCCGCCGATGCCGACGCAGGTCGTCTGGCCGATGCCGGCCCGCGTGAGCTGGTAGACGACCTCATAGGTGAGGGTGCCGGAGCGCGAGACGACGCCGACGTTGCCGGGGGTGCAGATGCGCCCCGGGATGATGCCGACCTTGGACTCGCCCGGGGTGATGAGCCCGGGGCAGTTGGGGCCGACGAGGCGGGCGCCCGTTTCCTTCACGTACGGGTAGACCCGGGTCATGTCGAGCACGGGGACGCCCTCGGTGATGCAGACGACCAGCTTCACGCCCGCGGCGGCCGCCTCCATCATGGCGTCGGCGGCGAACTGCGGCGGCACGTAGATCACGCTGGTGTTGGCGCCGGTGGCCTTCACGGCGTCGGCGACGGTGTTGAAGATCGGCACCGTGCCCTCGAACTTCTGGCCCCCCTTGCCCGGCGTCACGCCGGCGACGACCTGGGTGCCGTACTCGATCATCTGCTTCGTGTGGAACGAGCCGTCGCGGCCGGTGATCCCCTGCACCACCAGCTTCGTGTTCCGGTCGATGAAGACGCTCACGCGGCCTTCCCTCCCTTGGCCAGCGCGACGGCCTGCTGCACCGCCTCGTCCATGTCGCTCGAGGCGGAGAAGCCGTTGTCCTTGAGGATCTTCATGGCGAGCTCTTCGTTGGTGCCGGTGAGGCGGATGACGATCGGCACCTTGAGCGGGTTGGCCTTCGTCGCGGTCACGATGCCGTTCGCGACGTCGTCGGTGCGGGTAATGCCGCCGAAGATGTTGAACAGGATCGCCTTCACGCTCGGGTCGGCGGTGATGATGCGCAGCGCGTTGACGACCTTCTCCGGGTTCGACGAGCCGCCGATGTCGAGGAAGTTGGCCGGCTCGCCGCCGTAGTACTTCACGAGGTCCATGGTGGCCATGGCGAGGCCGGCGCCGTTCACCACGCAGCCGACGTTGC
The DNA here is from genome assembly GCA_016191225.1 of Gemmatimonadota bacterium. Taxonomy (GTDB): domain Bacteria; phylum Gemmatimonadota; class Gemmatimonadetes; order Gemmatimonadales; family Gemmatimonadaceae; genus JACPPC01. The sequence continues at coordinate 9,140 of JACPPC010000007.1, forward strand.
CGTCGAGCTTGATGAAGGTGAGGTTGGCCTTGCGGGCGTCGACCTCGCTGGGGGCCTCGCTCGACTCGTCGCGCAGGGCGGCGACGGCGGGGAGCCGGTCGAGCTCGTTGTCGTCGATCACCATCTTGGCGTCGACGGCGATCACCTCGCCGGCGGGAGTGACCACGAGCGGGTTGATCTCGGCGAGCGAGCAGCCGGTGGCGACGAAGGCCGTCCAGAGCTGGAGCATGATCTTCGCCGCGGCGCGGGCCTGCTTCGCGTCGCCGTAGAGGAAGAAGCCCATCTGCTGGGCCTCGAAGGGCTGCAGTCCGTAGCGGGGATCGACGGGGTGGTAGAGGATCTTCTCCGGCGTCGTCGCGGCCACTTCCTCAATGTCGATGCCGCCGGCCGCGCTCACCATGAACACCGCCTTCTTGGTCTTGCGGTCGACGATGATGCCGACGTAGGCCTCGGTGCCGATGTCCTCGGCCTTGGTGACCAGCACCTTCTCGACGGTGAGCTCCTTGATCTTCATGCCGAGGATCGCGGTCGCCTTCTCCCTCGCGGTCGCGGCGTCCTTGCAGAACTTGACGCCGCCGGCCTTGCCGCGGCCGCCGGCGTGGACCTGGGCCTTGACCATCACGGCGGCGCCGATCTTCGCGGCGATCGCCTCGACCTGCGCCGGCGAGGTGGCGATCTCGCCGGGCGGAATCGGGATTCCGTACGTGCGGAGGATGTCCTTCGCCTGGTATTCGTGGAGGTTCACGCGAGCTCCTCAAGTTTCGGTTCGAACCGGCTACAGCCGGCGAAAACTATTGGGCCCGCACCCTCGACGCTACCGAATGGATGGCTGCCCGGTGAGACGGCCGAGGGCCTCGAAGGCCTCGCCAAAGGCGACCCAATCGCCGCGCTTGAGGGCCACGCGCATCTGGTTGTAGAGCGCATTCACCCGCGCCTGCCAGGCGGCAGAGCCCGGCTGCTCGGCCGGTTCGGCGGGCCGGGCGCCACGCAGCACTGCGGCGATGTCCCGGGCTCCCTGCGACTCGCCGCCCCGCCAGAGCGCCACGTGGCTCACGGCCTGCGGCGCCGTGGCCGGCCAGAGGTAGCTCGGCTGGGCGAACCAGAGGCCGGCGGCGGTGGGGATCGACTGCACGCGCCCGGGCACGATCCGCTCCGCCCGGAGCGCCGCACCGGGCAGGAGCAGCGCGTCCCCGCTGCGCTGCAGCGCGTCGGTCATGGCGGGCCAGCGGATCTCCTCGGGCGCGGCGCTCATGAACCAGCTGCGCGGCTGCGCCCCGCCGGAGGTGATCACGAGGCCCAGCACCCGCGACGACGCGTCGAGGAGGGGTACGGCCATGGCGAGGCGGCGGCTGTCCCCGGTGGCGACGAAGGGCGTCAATCCCGCCCGCGCCAGCAGGGTGTCGGCCGCGGGCTGGGTGGGGAGCTGCCGCACCGCGATGCCCTCGCCCCGCCAGCCAACCGCGGCGAGCTGCGCGGCCTGCGCCTCGAGCAGGTCCTGCGGCGGCGGGAGGGCCTCCGCAAGGGCGCGCGGCAGGCGCTCGCGCGGGGTGAAGAGCCCGGGGACGTTCTCCATCCATCCCTTGACCACCGGGTCGAGGATCGAATCGGCCACGAGGGCCACGCGCCCCGTGTAGGCGTGCACATACGCCGCGGCGACGTGCTGCAGGTAGGCGACCTCGCCCAGCGGTGTGACCATGTGGCGGCTGAGCGGGAAGTTCCCCGACGCCGAGTAGAGGTCGATCGCCCACCAGAGGGAGTCGCCGGAGACGATCGGGGCGACGCGGCTCCCCTGCGTGAGGAAGGGGGCGAGGGCGCGCACCCGCTCCCGCACGTCGCGCCGGAGCACGATGCGCGTGAAGGGCCCGGGGAGGTCGCCGGTGAGGAGGCGCGGGTTCTGCTGGCTCCAGGCTTGGGCGAGGCGCCCCGCGAACCGGCTCAGCGATCCCCCGGCGACGAGGCCGGCGGTGTCGTTCACGAGCGCCCAGCCCGCGGCCGAGTCGTGCACGAGCGCAGGCGCTAGGGCCAGCTCCTGCGCCCGCGGGCCGGCGGCGGGCTCGGGCGGGTGCGCGCTTGGGAGGGCGCCCCCCGGCCAGGCGGGGAGGCGGAGGGCGCTCCACTGGGCCAGCGGGTCGGCGGCGTCGGGGGCGCTCACGATCAGGGCGTGGATGCCGTCGGGGCGCGCCTCCCACCCGACCTGCGGGCCGATCCGTCCAGAGCGGCGCATGCGCTCGACCGTGCGCGCGAGCGCGGCGGCGTCCCACGCGGGAACGTCGTGCGCGGGATCGGCGACGACGCCGGCCCGCTCGCCGGGCAGGAGCCGCTGCACCCGGTCGAGCCCGAAGGCGCGCTGAGTGAACTGGGCCCGCGTGGAGGCGGCGTCGCGGGCGCTACGGGCGAGTTCGGCGTTGGTGGAGAAGCGCGGCAGGATGGCGGGCCCGGCGTGTCGCACTAACAGCGAGCAGACGAGCAGGGTGACAACGGTGCCAGAGGCCACGCGCAGCTGCCGCATCCAGCCGGCCCACATCACCACCACGCCGGCGCAGAGCGTGACCAGCGCCAGCGAGAGGTTGGCGGGGACCTTCCATTGCCGGTCGATCGCGGTGAAGGCCCCCTCGGTGCCGGAGCCATTGACGACGAGGTCGTAGGCGTCGAGCCGGTAGCTCCAGGCGAGGAGCAACAAGACGAGGACGCCGAGCACGGTGAGGTGGCGGCGCACCCAGCCCGACATGCGCATCGTCCCCCGCTCCCACCGCAGGCTGGGGGTGAGAGCGTAGAGGAAGATCACCACGGCGAAATTCACGAGCACCGCGACCAGCGCCCAGGCGTAGATCCCCGCCTCGAACGGCAGCCAGTGGATCCAGAATCCGTAGTCGAGCCGGAAGACGGTGTCGTCGGCGAGGAAGGGCTCGCCGTAGCGCACGTTGGCGAGCGCCAGCCAGTCCTGCTGCACGACGGCCAGCAGCGCCCCGATGAGCGTGGCGAGCAAGAGGGCCGCCACGAGCAGGTACCGCGCCGGCACCTGCTCGCCGAAGTCGATGTTGCCGACGCGCCGCGGCAGCACGAGCTGCACCACCGAGCTGCGCACCGCCCAGAGGTTGGCGAAGGCGAAGGCGAAGGCGGCGGTGAAGCTGGAGAGCCGCAGGATCAGGGTGTTGGCGACCTGGGCCCTCCACATGGGGAGGGCGCCGAGGGCGGCGTACCACTCGTGCTCGACCCAGAGCCCGGCCAGCGCGCGTCCGGCGACGAGGACGGCGCCGAGGGCGATGGCCCCGCCGGCCAGCCAGCGGCGGCCGGCCACCCTACACCTGCACGCCCTGCGCGCGCAGCCAGCCTTCCATTTCGGCGCGGATCTCGGCGAGGCGCCCCGCGGTGAGGGCCTCGAAGCGCATCACCAGCACCGGCTGCGTGTTCGACGCGCGGAGCAGCCCCCACCCGTCGCCGAAGAGGACGCGCGCGCCGTCGACGTCGATCACCTGGTGCGTGGCGCGGAAGTGGGCCGCGGCCGCGGCGACGACCGAGAACTTGACCTCGTCGGGGCAGTCGACGCGCAGCTCGGGGGTGGACACGAACTTGGGCACGTCGGCGAGGAGGGCGTGAACGTTGCGGCCCGCGTCGGCGACGATGCGGAGGAGCCGCGCCGCGCCGTACATCGCGTCGTCGTGGCCGTAGAAGCCCTCGGTGAAGAACATGTGCCCCGACATCTCGCCGGCGATCGGGGCCTTCAGTTCCTTCATCCGCTCCTTGATCAGCGAGTGGCCGGTCTTCCACATCACGGGCGTGCCGCCGGCCTCGGTGATCGCGTGCGGCAGCGCCTGCGAGCACTTCACGTCGAAGATCACCGGCTGCCCCTTGCCCGTGCGGGCCAGCACGTCGCGGGCATAGAGGATCAGGATGTGGTCGCCCCAGACGATCTCGCCGGCGTCGTCGATCACCCCGATCCGGTCGGCGTCGCCGTCGAAGGCGATGCCGATGTCGGCCCGCTGCCGCTTCACCTCGGCGATCAGGTCCTGCACGTTCTCGACGACGGTGGGATCGGGGTGGTGGTTGGGGAAGGTGCCGTCGCTGTCGCAGAAGAGGTACGTGGCCTGCGCGCCGAGTCCTTCCATGAGGGGGCGCGCGACGAGCGAGCCGACGCCGTTGCCGGCATCGACCACGACCTTGAGCGGGCGCGAGAGCCTGCCGGTGCGCTGCACCACGTCGGCGACGTAACGGCCGAGCACATCCTCGGCGAGGGTGCCTCCCTTCCCGCCCGGGAACTCGCCCTTCTGGATCAGCGCGTGCAGGTGGGTGATCTCGTCGCCGTACAGCGAGCCGTGGCCGACGCAGAGCTTGAAGCCGTTGAACTCGGGGGGATTGTGCGAGCCGGTGATCTGGATGCCGCCGGCGACGGGGAGGTTGTGCAGCGTCCAGTACAGCACCGGCGTGGGGACGATGCCGACGTCGATCACGTCGACGCCGCAGCTGGTGAGCCCGGCCACCAGTGCATCGCGCAGGGCGGGGCCGCTGGGACGGTTGTCGCGCCCGACCGCGATGGTGCCGCGGATTTTCCGCTCGGCGAGCAGGGCCGCGCAGGCGCGGCCGACCTCGAACGCCGCCTCGGTGGTGAGGTCCTTCCCCACGACGCCGCGGATGTCGTACTGGCGGAAGATGCCGCTGGCCACGCTCATCGGGGCACGCTCGCGGTCAGGGGGCGACGGCGCTGGCCGTCGGTCGGGGGGCGGCGGGGGCGAAGCTCGCCGCCGCGCTGCGCTGCGCGACCTTGACGGCGGGACTCGGGTAGAGGCCGAAGGCGAGGATCAGCACCACCGACGTGGCGATCACGAGCCGGGTGAGCCCGGTCGCGGGGGGCGGCGGGGCGAGCCCCTCGGGGCGCGGCCGCATGAACATCACCATCACGAGGTACAGGTAGAAGCCCGCCGACACGACCGTGGTCAGCACGAGGATGATCGCCAGCCGCGTCTGCGGCGCCGAGGCGTGGAGCGCGGCCTGGAGCACGTACCACTTGGCGAAGAAGCCCATGCCGCCCACCAGCGGGAAGCCGAGCAGGGCGAGCATGTACACCGCCATCGCCATCGCCAGGCCCGGGCGCACGGTCCAGAGGCCGGCGTACTCGTCCACGTGGGTGACGCCGTCGCTGCCGCCGTTCATGGCCACGACCACGGCGAAGGCGCCGAGGGTGGCGAGGGTGTAGGCCACGAGGTAGAAGGCGATCGCCGCCGCCCCCTCGGTGGTCTGCGCCGTGACGGCCACGAGCAGGAAGCCGGCGTGGCCGATGCTCGAGTAGGAGAGCATGCGCTTGACGTTGCGCTGCTGGATGGCGAACAGGTTGCCGACGACCATCGTGGCCGCGGCGAGCCACCAGAGGGCGAGGTGCCAGCGCTCGGAGCCGGTGCCCACCGCCTCGAGGCAGACGCGCACGAGGGCGGCGAACGACGCCGTCTTGACCGCGCACGCCATCAGCCCCGAGTACGGTGCCGGGGCGCCGTCGTAGACATCGGGGGTCCACATGTGGAAGGGCGCGGCCGCCACCTTGAAGGCGAAGCCGACGAGGAGGAGGGCGAGGCCCACCATCATCATCGGGCTCCCCGAGACGGCGGGCGTCGACATCGCCTCGCCGATCGTGACCAGGTTGGTGGACCCGGTGGCGCCATAGACGAGCGCGATGCCGTAGAGCAGGAAGGCGCTCGAGAAGGCGCCCAGCAGGAAGTACTTGAGCGACGACTCGGCCCCGCGGCTCGAGCGCCGGTCGATGCCGGCCAGCACGTACACCGACACCGACATGAGCTCGACGCCCAGGAAGAGCACCATCAGGTCGCGGGCCGCGGTGAGGAGCATCATCCCGCTCCCCGCGAGCACGACCAGCACGTGCATCTCCGGGGCGAGGAGGCGCATGCGCTGGTTGAAGTCCACCGAGATCGCGAGCGTCATCAGCATCCCGAGCAGGATCACGAGGTCGGTGACCCACCGGAAGGCGTCGACGGCGATCGCGCCGTTCCCCGCCGTCAGGCCGCGGTTCCAGCTCCACAGCACCGCCGCGATGCCCGCCAGGCAGACGCCCATGGCGATCCAGGCGACCGAGCGCGAGTGCGCCTCGCTCTCGGGGCGCCAGACGGCCCAGAGGAGGAGGAGCATGCCCCCGCCCATCACCACGAGGTCGGGGAGGTAGGCGGTGGTGAGCTGCGCCGGGATCGAGAGGTCGAGGGGCATCATGTCAGCGGCCTCCCGGGTGGCCGGCGCCGGCCGCGGCCGGCGCGGGGAGCACCGCGGCGGGGGCGAGCGCCGTCGCCGCCGCACTCACCGGCACCGGCGACGCCGCGTGCACGCGGTCGACGAGCCGCCTGGACGCCGACGCCGTGCGGCTCAGCAGCGGCTCGGGCATCACGCCCAGCCAGACGATCAGCACGGCGATCACGCCCATCACCGCCAGTTCGCGCCGGTTCAGGTCGGACAGGGTCGCATTCTCCCGGTTGTCGAGCGGGTTGAAGATGATGCGCTGGAGGGCCCACAGCAGGTAGGCGGCGCCAAGGATGACGCCGACCGAGGCCGCGGCGGCGAGGTAGGGGTACACGCTGTAGGTGCCGATCAGGACGAGGAACTCGCCCACGAAGCCGTTGGTGCCCGGCAGCCCGATGCTGCTCATCGCCACGAGGGCGAGGGCGGCCGAGAACATCGGCACGGCACGGGCGATCCCGCCGTAGGCGGCGATGAGCCGCGTGTGCGTGCGCTCGTAGATCATGCCGACGAGGAGGAAGAGCGCCCCCGACGAGATGCCGTGGCTGATGGTGACCATCTGCGCGCCCTGCACGCTCTGCTCGGTGAAGGCGAAGATGCCGAGCATCACGAAGCCGAGGTGGCTCACGCTCGAGTAGGCGACGAGCTTCTTGATGTCCGTCTGCACGAGCGCCACGAGGGCGCCGTAGATGATCCCGATCACGGCGAGGGCGAGGACGAGCGTCCGCACCGTGGGGTGGACGGCGGCCGCCGGGAAGAGCGGGATCGAGAACCGCAGGAAACCGTAGGTCCCCATCTTGAGGAGCACCCCGGCGAGGATCACCGAGCCGGCGGTGGGGGCCTCGACGTGCGCGTCGGGGAGCCAGGTGTGGAAGGGGAAGATCGGCACCTTGATCGCGAAGGCGATCGAGAAGGCGCCGAACAGCCAGAGGGCGGCCGGGCCGGCCTTGGGGGCGACCCGCATCACCTCGTCGAACGCGAACGAGGTGCCGCCGGTGTAGCGCCAGAGCACGATCACGCCCAACAGCATCAGCAGCGATCCGGACAGCGTGTAGAGGAAGAACTTGATGCTCGCGTAGATGCGCCGCTCGCCGCCGTAGATCCCGATGATGAAGTAGATCGGGATCAGCATGATCTCCCACATCACGTAGAACAGCAGCAGGTCGAGCGCGAGGAATGTGCCGAGGATCCCCGCCTCGAGGAGCAGGAAGAGCGCGTAGTACGTGCGCAGCTTGTGCCGCACGCCGGTCCAGCCGCCGAGCACCGCGATCGGCATCAGCACGGTGGTGAGCAGCACCATCATCAGCGAGATGCCGTCGAGGCCCACCGTGAACCTGGCCCCCCACTCGGCCAGCCACGGCAGGTCGACCACGAACTGCCAGGCCGCGGTGTCCTTGTCGAACGCCCACCAGAGGCCGAGCGACAGCACCAGCTCGAGCAGGAGCACGCCGATCGCGATGTCGCGGGCGATGAAGCTCTCGCCGTACTCGCGCTCGTCCTCGTGCGGCGCCGGCCGCGCCGCCACCCAGATCACGACCGCGCCCGCCACGGGGAGCAGCAGCAGCACCGGCAAGATCCAGCTGCCGTAGTGAATCGCCGTCAGCAGGTCCCGCATCGCGTTCCCTCCAGGGGGGTGCCGGTGTGCGTGGTGAGGGGCATCATGGCGTGGCGGCCTCGAGGGTGGCGGCCGCGCGGGCCCCCTGCTCCACCTGCATCACGAAGCGCCGCGACGGCCCGCCGAGCCGGTCGAGCATGGGGCTGGGCCAGATGCCGATCCAGAGGATCGCCACGGCGAAGGCGCTCAGCACCGCGAGCTCGCGCCGGTTCAGGTCCTTCATCCGCCGGTTCTCGGGGTTGTCGAGCGGGTTGAAGATCACCCGCTGGATCGCCCACAGCGCGTAGACCGCGCCGAGCACCACGCCGGTCGCGGCGAGGATGCTCGCCACCGGGAAGCCCGCGAAGGCGCCGGCGAGCACGAGGAACTCGCCCACGAAGCCGTTGGTGCCGGGGAGGGCGATGCCGCTCATCGCGACGAGCGCGAGCATCGCCGACAGCATCGGCACCACCCGCGCGATCCCGCCGAAGTTCGCGATCATCCCCGTCTTGCGACGCTCGTGCAGCATCCCGAGGATGCACATCATGGCCGCGCTGGTGATCCCGGTGTTGACCATCACCAGGACCGCCCCCTGCACGCTCGTCGCCGTGAGGGCGAAGACGCCGAGGACGATGAACCCCACATGGCTGATCGACGAGTACGAGACGAGCTTCTTGAAGTCGGGTTGCACCAGCGCCACCAGGGCGCCGTACACGATCCCCACCACCGCCAGCCCGATCACGATCGCGCGGATCCCGTCGTCGAGCGCCGCCGCCGGGAAGAGGGGCACCGCGAACCGCACGATCCCGTAGGCCCCCACCTTCACCGACAGCGCGACGGCGGTCGTCGTCGGCGCCTCGTGCTGCGCGTCGGGGAGCCAGGTGTGGAACGGGAACACCGCCGACTTGATCGCGAAGGCGAGGAAGAAGGCCGCGAACAGCCAGCGCTGGTACGTCAGGTCGAGCGACAGGGTGCGGGTGAGCGCCTCGAGGCCGAAGGTCGCCCCCCCGCTCGCCTGCCAGCAGACGACGATCGCCACCAGCATCAGCAGCGAGCCGATCATGGTCACGAGGAAGTACCGCAGGCTCGCCCGCAACCGCTCCGTCCCGCCCCAGATCCCGATGATGAAGTACATCGGGATCAGCATCAGCTCCCAGAACACGTAGAACAGCAGCAGGTCGAGCGACACGAAGACGCCGATCACCCCCGACGTCAGGATCAGCAGCAGCGAGTAGTAGCTGCGGATCTTGGTCGTCACGACCTGCCAGCTGGCCGCCACCGCGAGGGGCATCAGCAGGCAGGTGAGCAGGATCATCACCGCCGAGATGCCGTCGACGCCGATCGTGAACCGCGCCCCCCAGTCCTGGATCCACGGCAGGTCGAGCCGCGCGACGTACCCCGCCCGCGCCGGGTCCACGAACCACCACAGCCCGAGCGCCACCACCGCCTCGGCGGCGAAGGTCGCGAACGCCAGCACGCGCACCTCGCGCCATGCCGCCGCCCGCAGCTCCTGCCCCGGCAGCGGCGAGCGCCCGGCGAGCCGGATCAGCGCCGCTCCGGCGAGGGGGATCGCCAGCAATGCCGGCAGCACCCACGTGCCGTAGTGGATCGACGCGAGGAAGCCGGGCATGCGCTCAGCGGATGGTCATCATGCCCACGAGCACCAGCACCCCGAGGACGATGGCCCAGGCGTAGTTGCCGACCAGCCCCGACTGCACCCGCGACCCCACCCAGGCGACCCCGCGGGCGAAGGTCGCGCTCCCGTTCACCATCAGGCCGTCGATCAGCCCGACGTCGATCCCGCGCCAGAGCACCGCGCGCGACACCCGGACCACCGGCTGGATGAGCCCCTTGTTGAGGAACTCGTCCACGAAGTACTTGTTGGCGAGGACCCACGCGACGCCGCGCTCCGGCGGCGCCGCGGCCGCGCGCGTGAGCCGGGCCGGCTTGAGGAAGAGCACGGCGCCGGCGATGCCCGCGATCGCCACGCCCACCGCGACGAGGATCAGCGCCTCCTCGGTCGAGGCCGGCAGGTGCCCCTCCCCGCCGAGTGCCGCGGTGGCTTGGCCCACCACCGGCTCGAGCCAGTGGTGCAGCAGCTCGGCGGTCCCGACCGGGAAGCGCTCGGCCACCAGCGCGGGGATGTTCAGCCAGCCGCCGGACAGCGACAGCACGGCGAGCACCGCCAGCGGCCCGGTCATGATCCAGGGCGCCTCGCGCAGGTGCGGCGTGGCCTTGGCGTCCGAGCGGTTCTCGCCGTGGAACGTGTAGATCATCATCCGCGTCATGTAGATCGCGGTCAGCAGCGCCGTGACGAGGCCGAGCCCGTAGATTGCCGTCAGGATCGTCGAGCCGGGAATCCCCAGCCATGTCGCGCTCGCCAGCGGCGAGTCGTGGGCCCGCGCGAACAGCGTGCCAAGGATCTCGTCCTTGGAGAAGAAGCCCGAGAAGGGCGGGATGCCCGCGATCGCGAGCGTCGCGATCCACATGAAGGCCCACGTGAACGGCATCGCCTTGCGCAGCCCGCCCATGTTGCGCATGTCCTGCGCGTCGTCGTGGTGGGCGTGCCCCTCGTGGTACGCCTCGTGCATGGCGTGGATCACCGAGCCGGCCCCGAGGAACAGGAGGGCCTTGAAGAAGGCGTGGGTGACGAGGTGAAAGACCCCCGCCGTGAACGCCCCCGCCCCCACTCCGACGAACATGTAGCCGAGCTGCGAGACGGTGGAGTAGGCGAGGACCTTCTTGATGTCCCACTGCTTGAGGCCGATCGTCGCCGCGAAGAAGGCGGTGATCCCGCCCACGATCACCACCGTGAGCGAGGCCGCCGGGGCGAGCGCGAACAGGAACGAGCTGCGCGCGATCAGGTACACGCCGGCGGTGACCATCGTCGCGGCGTGGATCAGCGCCGAGACCGGCGTCGGGCCCGCCATCGCGTCGGGGAGCCAGATGTAGAGCGGCATCTGCGCGCTCTTGCCGGCGCAGCCGAGGAACAGGAAGAGGCAGATCGCCGTGATCATCGCGCCCCCCGCGGGGAGCTGCGAGGCCTTGGCCGCCACCCCGGCGAAGTCGAGCGCGCCCACGTTCGACCACATGAGGAACATCGCGATCAGGAAGCCGAAGTCGCCGACGCGGTTGACGATGAACGCCTTCTTGCCCGCGTCGGCGTTGGCCTGGTCGGAGAACCAGAAGCCGATCAGCAGGTACGAGCAGAGCCCCACCCCTTCCCACCCGACGAAGATCACCGGGTAGTTGGCGCCCAGCACCAGCGCCAGCATGAAGACGACGAACAGGTTGAGGTAGGCGAAGAACCGGGGGTACCCGGGGTCCTCGCGCATGTAGCCGACGCTGAACAGGTGGATCAGGCTGCCGATGCCGGTGATGATCAGGACCATCACCATCGACAGCCGGTCGACCTGGAAGGCCCACTCGACCTTGAGGTTCCCGGCCGGCATCCAGGTGCCGTACGTCTGCACGAACGGCGTGTCGGCGCCGGTGCGGAGCATCGCCCAGGCGATGGCCGCCGAGACGAGGAAGCTCGCGATCACCACGGCGGGGCCGAGGATGGTGACGAGGGGCTCCCAGCGGTGGCGGTGGCCGTGGTGCGTCATCTGCACCGAGGCGAACTCGCCGGTGTGCCCGCTGTGGCCGGCGGTGGGGTCACTCGAGGGATCGAGCGGCCCCGGCAGATACGCCGACGACAGCGACAGCAGGCCGTTGACGACGAAGCCGAGGAACGGCAGGAGCGGGACGAGCCAGACCAGCTCGGCGGCGGTGCCGGCCAGCGGGTGCGCGGCGTCCATCATCTCAGCCTCGCAGGACGCTGACGGCCTTCAGGTCGACCGTCTTGAAGTGGCGGAACACGGAGATGACGATCGCCAGCCCGACGGCCGCCTCGGCCGCCGCCACCGTCATCACAAAGACCACGAAGACCTGCCCCGTCACGCCGTGCATCGTGCTGAGGGCCACGAAGGTCAGGTTGACCGCGTTGAGCATCAGCTCCACGCACATGAAGAGGATGAGCGCGTTGCGCCGGGTGAGCACGCCCACCACGCCGATCGCGAACAGGATGCCGGAGAAGAAAAGGGCCGGCTGGATCATGCCTTCACCCCCCGCTTGGCGAGGGTCACGGCGCCGATGATCGCCACGAGGAGGAGGACGCTCGTAATCTCGAAGGCGAGCAGGTAGTCGGTGAAGAGGGCCCGCGCCACCGGCGACACCACGTTCTCGGGCACCTCCACCACCGGCAGCCGCGGCATCGGCGCGGCGAGCAGGGCGAGGGTCTCCCCCGCCAGCGCGAGCCCCACCACCGCCGCCGCCATCCGCGTCGACGGCGACCGGAAGTCGGCCGGCCCGTCGGCGTGCCCGAGGTTGAGCAGCATGATCACGAACAGGAAGACGACCATGATCGCGCCGGTGTAGACGAGGACCTGGATCGCGCCGATGAAGTGCGCGTCCATCATCACGTACAGCGCGGCGAGGCAGAACATCACGTTCACGAGCCACAGCGCCGCCGCGACCGGGCTCTTGCGGGTCACGAACAGCAGCGCCGACCCGACCGCGATCACGCCGAACAGGTAGAAGTGGAAGCTGTAGAGGAGCGGATAGTCGACCGGCATCTACTCGCCTTTCGGGTCGGTGGGGTCCCACAGCTGGCTCACCGGGTGCGTCTGCGCGGTGAGCCGCTCGAGGTCGTAGACGAACGAGGCGCGACTGTACTCGGCGTTCTCGTAGTGCCGACCGAGGTGGATCGCCTCCTCGGGACACACCTCCTGGCAGTAGCCGCAGAAGATGCAGCGGAACTCGTCGATCTCGAACACCAGCGGGTACCGGTTGCCCCGCTCGTCCTCGCCGGGCACGAGCTTGATGCAGTTGGCGGGGCAGACGGTCGGGCAGAGGCCGCAGGCCACGCACTTGGCCTTGCCGTCCTCGGTGGTCAGCATCCGGTGCGTCCCCCGCCAGCGTGGCGAGATCGACTCGCGCTCGTGCGGGTACTGCACCGTGACCTTGTGCGGGTTCACGAGGTGCTTGAGGGTCTGCGTCATGCCCGACAGGGTGGCGCGGAGGTAGCTCACCTCGCCCGTCGGCCGGTCCAGCACCCGCGTCGTGGGGGCCATCAGCGCTCCAGGCCGACGCGGGCGAGGCGCGAGCGCCCCGCCACGGCGCGCAGCCGGTTGAGTTCGCCGCCCCGCAGGCGGCTCGCCGCCGGGCTCACCACCCGCCCGCGGTCCATCCAGACCACCAGCCCCGCCACGCAGGCGAGGTTGAGCAGCAGCAGCGCGCCGCTGAACGCCTTCGTGCCGCGGGCCACGTGCGCCATGTCGAGCGCGAGCACCGCCCCAGCCACCACCACCACGTAGGCGAGGGCGACCGGCAGCATCACCTTCCAGCCGAGCGACATCAGCTGGTCGTAGCGGAACCGCGGCAGCGTCCAGCGGATCCACATGAAGGTGAACAGGAAGAAGATCACCTTCATCGCGAAGAAGCCGAGCGTCAGCAGCGTCTTGGTGACCGTCCACGGCGGGAGGTTGTCCCATGTGGTGAACGGGATGTCCCACCCGCCGAAGAAGAGCACGCTGGTGAGGGCGCTCGCCGTCACCATGTTGGCGTACTCGCTGATCGGGAAGAGCGAGAACTTCATCGCGCTGTACTCGGTGTGGTAGCCGGCGATCAGCTCCGATTCCGCCTCGGGGAGGTCGAACGGGAGCCGGTTCGTCTCGGCGTACGTCGCCACGAAGAACAGCAGGAACGCCACGCTCAGCAGCAGCACGTTCCACCCCATCGTCGCCTGCTGCAGGATGATCGTGTTGAGGTTCACGTTGCCGGCCAGCAGCAGCACCGCCACCGTGCTCATCCCCATCGCGATCTCGTAGCTGATCATCTGCGCGCTCGAGCGCAGGCCGCCCAGCAGCGCGTACTTGTTGTTCGACGCCCAGCCCGCGAGCACGATCCCGTACACGCCCAGCGAGCTGATCGCGAGGGTGAAGAGGAAGCCCACCGGCAGGTCGGCGACCGCCATCGACATCAGTCCCCACGGCGTCGGCAGCGGCGACGCGAACGGGATCACCGCCCAGGTCAGCAGCGCGGGGATGAAGGCCAGCATCGGCGCGAGGATGAACAGCGTCTTGTTCGCCGCGGCCGGGTAGGTCTCCTCCTTCATGAAGTTCTTCACGCCGTCGGCGGCGACCTGCAGCAGCCCCCACGGGCCCACTTCCATCGGCCCGTGCCGGTCCTGGATCCACGCCGAGATCTTGCGCTCGGCGTACGTCAGCAGCGCCACGCCCACCATGTAGACGCTGAAGACGATCGCCAGCTTCACGATCGTGGTGAGCGTGAAGGGCCAGAAGTCGTGCATCGGCAGCTGCGGGTCGATCGCCCCGGCGAGGAGCGCGGGCGCGGGCAGTGGCATCATGCGCCGGCCCCCGCCAGCGCGCCCGCGGGGGCGGCGCCCTTGAGGCCGAGCGTGTCGTAGTGCATCCCGGCGAAGTGCGGGTGACCCTTCGCCAGCGCGGCGAACACCTCGCCGGGGGTCCAGTACTGTTCCGTCGCGCCGGTGGCGGCGAGCAGGTCGCCCAGCACGAACCAGGCCGGCCGCGCCAGCCCCGGCGCGGCCTTGGCCTGGAAGTAGCGCTGCACCCGGCCGCGGAGGTTGGTGAGGGTTCCCTCCTCCTCCGCCACGTTGGCCAGCGGGAGCACCACCGCGGCGTGCGACAGCCCGGCGGGGAGCGTCGTCCCGATCACGATCACCGCGCGATGGCGGTCGATCGCCTCGAGCGCCGCGGCGCCGAGCTGCGACAGGTCGTGGTCGGCGATCACGAGCACGTCGTCCGCGTTGAGGCCGGACAGCGGGGCGTCGCCCTTGGCGAAGCCCAGCAGCTCGGCGCCCATGACGTTCGCGGCGCGCTCGGCGCGCAGGGCGAGGTCGGGGACGCCGGCCAGTGGCGCCTCCGGCCCCCGCTCGACGCGGAAGGCGCCGGCGCCGCCCGTCCGCTGGACGAGCTGAGACAGCAGGAAGAGCGCCTCGTTGGAGAGGCCCGGCGACGCGAGCACGTACGCGCGCTTGCCGGCCAGCACGGCGGCGGCGCGGGCAATCGCCGGCTCCCAGTCGCTGCGCTCGAGCCCGTCGCCCGTGTGGACGAGGGGCTGGTCGGCACGGTCGGCGCGGTTCAGCCAGCGGTAGTCGAGCCGCCCCGCGTCGCAGAGGTAGAAGTGGTTCACCTCCTCGTTGGAGCGCGGCTTCATGCGCACCACCACGTTGTCGCGGACCTCGAGCACGCTGTTGCACCCCTGCGTGCAGTTGGGGCAGACGCTGGCGGCGCGGTCGAGCTCCCAGGCCCGGGCCTTGTTCAGGAAGTCCTTGCTGAGCAGCGCCCCCACCGGGCAGAGGTCGACCACGTTCGCCGCCCACGGGTGGGTGAGGTCGGCGCCCTCGAACTTGCCGATCGTCGCCCGGTCGCCGCGCTCGCTCACGTTGAGCACGGGCTCGTGCGCCACGTCGTCCATGAACCGAACGCAGCGGGTGCAGAGGATGCAGCGGTTCGTCACGTACAGCACGTCGCCGCCGAAGTCCTCGACCGGGTTGAAGCGCTTGGGCTCGCGGTAGCGGCTCCCGTCGCGCCCCTCCTGGAAGGTGTAGTCCTGGAGCTCGCACTCCCCCGACTGGTCGCAGATCGGGCAGTCGAGGGGGTGGTTGATGAGCAGCATCTCGAGCACGCCCTTCCGCGCCTCGCGGGCCTTCTCCGAGTGCACGTGCACCACCTGCCCCTCGGCCACCGCGGTGGCGCACCCCGGCGCGAGCTTGGGCGCCTTCTCCACGTCCACGAGGCACATGCGGCAGACGCCGGCCACGGGCAGCCCGGGATGGTAGCAGTAGTGCGGCACGAGCACGCCCGCGACCTTGGCCGCCTCGATCAGGTTCGTGCCCTCGGGCACCGTGACCTGGCGTCCCTCGATCGTGAGGGTGACCATCTTCGGCGCGGCGCGCACCGCCGGCGGGGCCGTCATGCGACCGCCGCGGCGACGAAGGCGGTCCCCTGCTTCTTCGGGATCAGCGCCTCGAACTCGTGGCGGAACTTCCTGATCCCGCTCGCCACCGGCACCGCGCACGAGTCGCTCAGCACGCAGATCGTCTTGCCCGTCATTTGCTCCCCGATGTCGAGCAGGGTGTCGAGGTCCTCGTAGGTGCCGTGTCCGTCGCGGATGCGCTCCATGATCTTGGTCGTCCAGGCGGTCCCCTCACGGCACTGCGTGCACTGGGCGCAGCTCTCATGGGCGAAGAAGCGCGCCAGCCGGGCGATCTGCTTCACCATGTTCTGCTGGTCGTCGAACACGATCACGCCGCCCGAGCCGAGCATCGTGCCGCCGGCCACGAAGCCCTCGTAGTCCATCAGCGTCGCCTCGGCCTCCTCCATGGTCTGGATCGGCACCGACGCCCCGCCGGGGATCACCGCCTTGAACTTCCGTCCCGGCAGCGGGCCGCCGCAGAGCTCGTGCAGGAAGTCCCTGAACGGGAAGCCCATCGGCACCTCGTAGTTCCCCGGCCTGGCGACGTTGCCGCACACCGAGTACAGCTTGGTGCCCGTGCTCTTCGGGTTGTCGGGGCGCCCGAAGCCCTTGTACCAGGCGGCGCCGCGCTTCACGACCTCCACCGCCGCCACGAGGGTCTCGACGTTGTTGATCGTCGTCGGCATGCCGAACACGCCCGAGACCGCCGGGAACGGCGGCTTGATGCGCGGGTTGCCGCGCTTCCCCTCGAGCGAGTTCATGAGCGCCGTCTCCTCGCCGCAGATGTAGGCGCCGGCCCCCTTGTGCACGTGCACGTCGAGGCGCTTGCCGGTCCCCATCGCGTTCGCGCCGAGGATCCCGGAGGCGTACGCCTCCTGGACCGCCGCGTTCATCTGCTGCAGCGGCTCGGTGAACTCCCCGCGGATGTACACGTACGCCGTCTCGGCGCCGATCGCGTAGGCGCCCAGCGCGCACCCCTCCACGAGGGCGTGCGGCGTCCAGCGCATGATCTCGCGGTCCTTGAACGTCCCCGGCTCGCTCTCGTCGGCGTTGCAGCAGAGGTAATGCGGCTTGCCGTCGCCGGGCTTCATGTAGCTCCACTTGAGCCCCGTCGGGAACCCCGCCCCGCCGCGCCCGCGGAGCCCGGAGTCCTTCACGACGCTCACGATGTCGGCCGGGGCCATGCCGAGCGCCTTTTCGAGCGCCTGGTAGCCGCCGCGCTTCCTCCAGCCGGCGAGGGTGCGCGCCTCGGCGCTGCCGAAGTGCTCCGACAGCACGACACTCTCGCGGGCGTGCGGCTTGTGGGGGTAGCCCATCAGCGGAGCTCCGCGAGGACGTCGGGCACGGTGTCGGCGGTCACGGATTCGAGGAAGTCGCTGTTGATCATGACGGGGGTGGCGAAGCCACAGGCGCCGAGGCACTCGACCTCGATCACCGTGAAGCGGCCGTCGGGGCTGGTGAGGCCGAGTTCGCCGCACCTGGTGTGCTGCAGGAAGGCCTTCACCACGTCCTCGGCGCCGCACACGTTGCAGGGGGTGGTCGTGCACACCTGCACGAAGTACTTCCCCACCGGGTGCTGGTGGTACATCGTGTAGAAGGTCACGACCCCCTTCACGTACGCGGGAGTGAGGCCGAGCACCCCGGCGACCTCGGCCATTCCCCCCTCGCTGACCCAGCCGCGCTCCTCCTGCAGGATCCAGAGCGCGGGGAGCAGGGCCGCCATCTTCGTCGGGTAGCGGCCGAGGATCATGTCCAGCTCCTGCCGGCGTGCGCCGGTGAAGACGGGCACGTGCGGCTCGTGCGCGTGATCGGCGGGGGCGGCGACGAGCGAGCCGCCGGCGGCGGACGGGCCGTGGCTCATCGGTCGCACGCTCCACGACCGCCGGTCGCGACCGACCGAGGGGCGTTGTTCATCGGTCGATCTCTCCCATCACGATGTCGATGCTGGCGTTGATCGCGATCACGTCGGAGAGGAGGTGCCCCTCGACCATCTTCGGGATCGCGCTCAGGTTCACGAAGCTCGGCGGCCGGATGCGCCACCGCACCGGCTTCGAGGTGCCGTCGCTGACCATGTAGTACCCCTTCTCGCCCTTCGGGCTCTCCACGGGCACGTAGGCCTCGCCGACCGGCGGGCGCGGACCCTCCATCACCAGCTTGAAGTGATGGATCATGCTCTCCATCTCGCTCGTGGCGCGGTGCTTGTCGGGGAGGATCAGCCGCGGATCGTCCACGTTCACCGGCCCGTCGGGGAGCCGGGCGATCGCCTGCTCGAGAATCCGCACGCTCTGCCGCAGTTCCTCCACCCGCACCAGGTACCGGTCGTACACGTCCCCCTGCGTCCCCACCGGGACCTCGAAGTCGTAGCTCTCGTAGTCGAGGTACGGGAAGTCCTTGCGCACGTCGTAGTCCACGCCGCTCGCCCGCAGCATCGGCCCCGACAGGCCGTAGTTCAGCGCCTCGCTCGCGCTCATCGCGCCGAGGCCGATCGTCCGGCCCACCCAGATCGCGTTCCTGGTGAGCATCCCGTCCACCTCGGCGATGGTCCGCGGGAAGGTGCGCACGAAGTTCCTGAGGCGGTCGAGCCAGCCGTCGGGAATGTCGGCCATCATCCCGCCGACGCGCGCGCCGCTCGTCGTCAGCCGGGCCCCCGTCCACGACTCCAGCAGCTGGTACACGTTCTCGCGCTCCTGGAAGGCCCACAGGAACGGGGTGAAGGCGCCGATGTCGATGCTGGTGGTGCCGAGCCAGACGAGGTGCGAGATGATCCGCGACAGCTCCATCGCGATCACCCGCAGCACCGTGCAGCGCGGCGTGATGTCGACGCCGAACAGCCGCTCGGCCGACAGGACGAACGCGCAGTTGTTCCCGATCGAGTTGAGGTAGTCCTCCCGGTCGGTCCACGGGACGATCTGGTTGTACTGGCGGTACTCGCCGATCTTCTCGAAGCCGCAGTGCAGGTAGCCGACGTGGGGCACGCAGCGCACCACCGTCTCGCCGTCGAGCTCGAGCACGAGGCGCAGCACCCCGTGCGTCGCCGGGTGCTGCGGCCCGATGTTGATCAGCATGTGCTCGCCGCCGAAGTCGGGCTCCACCGGCGGGTGGGCGTTGAGCGCGATCGCATTCCCCGCCGCGTCGGTCACCAGCGGCGTGCGGACCGGCTTCCCCGAGGCGTCGAGCCCGCTCGTCGCGAGGGCGACGTCCACCGTGCGCGTCGCCATCACTCGCCCACCTGCTCGCCGTGGCCGAGGCGCACCTTCATCTCGACCGGCAGGTCGTCGAAGGCGTCGGCGATCGTCAGCTCTTCCATCGAATAGTGCGCCTCGGGGTTGCCCGTCAGCGCCTGCTTGAGCTGCTCGGCGCGCGAGAAGCGTCCCCGCAGCGGAAAGTCCTTGCGCAGCGGGAACCCCTCGCGGTACTGCTCCCACATCAGGATCCGCCGCAGGTCCGGGTGCCCCTCGAACCGGATGCCGAACATGTCGTAGCATTCGCGCTCGAGCCAGTCGGCCCCCTTGTACACGGGCCAGACGCTCGGCACCACGAGCGGCTTCGACGTGTCGAGTTCGGCCTTCACCCGCAGGAACCGCCGGCATGCAATGGAACGCAGGTGCCAGACGACCTCCAGCGGGCCGCCGTCGCGCTGCTCGACCGCGGTCACGTCCACGAGGTACTCATATTGCTGCGACGGGTCGTCGTGCAGCCAGCGGATGACGTCGAGCGCGCTCGCCGGCGCGACGTGGAGGTTGGTGTCGCCGCAGACGACCTCGGTGCGCCGCACCGCCGCGCCGAACTTCGCCGCCGCGGCCGCCGCGCTGGGGTTCGCGGCGCCGCCGCGATTCGGCACCCCCCGCCGGCTGGCGGGGGCCGGCGCGCCGGGGACCGCGTGTCCCGCCCGGAGGAGCCCGGCCCCTCCCGCGTCGCCTCCCGGCGCGCCGCTCACGGCGCCGACCGGGTCTGGTGCACCGAGTTGCCGAACGGCTCCGACAGCTCGTCGATGGCCGACGGCGGGATGTACAGCTGGCTCGTGGGATCGGGTTCCATCTCGCGGCGGATCGACGGGTCGCTCATCCGCTCGGTGCGGATCTTCCGCTGCAGCATCATGATCCCGTAGATCAGCCCCTCGGGTCGCGGCGGGCATCCCGGCACGTACACGTCGACGGGGATGATCGTGTCGATCCCCTGCACCACCGCATAGTTGTCGAACATCCCGCCGCTCGAGGCGCAGGCGCCCATGCTGATCGCCCACTTGGGCTGCGGCATCTGCTGCCAGATGCGGCGGATCACCGGGGCGAGCTTGAACGGCACCCGGCCGGCGCAGATCAGCAGGTCCGCCTGCCGCGGCGAGAACGACATCCGCTCCATGCCGAAGCGGGCGAGGTCGAACTTGCTGGCGGCGGTGGCCATGAACTCGATCGCGCAGCAGGCGGTGCCGAAGGGCATCGGCCACAGCGAGTTGGAGCGGCCCCAGTTGACGAGGAAGTCGAGCCGGGTGGTCAGCCACCCCTCCTGCGACTGCGGCTGCCAGCTGACGGCGGCGGGCTCCGGGCGGGGGCTCAGTCCCACTGCAGCGCTCCCTTTTTCCAGACGTAGACGAAGCCGATCACGAGGATCGCCATGAACACCAGCATCTCGCCGAGGCCGAAGAACGAGGCCTGACCCGCCGGGCAGAGGTCGTTCACCAGCGGCACCGCGCAGGAGAGGTCGCGATAGAGCACCCCCCACGGCAGCATGAACACCGTCTCGATGTCGAAGATGATGAACAACATCGCGACCATGTAGAACTTGACCGAGAACCGGTCGCGCGCGTCGCCAAGCGGGGCGATCCCCGACTCGTAGGGCGTCTGCTTGACCGCCGAAGGCCGCTGCCGGACGGTGAGGTGCGAGATGCCGAGGATCATCACCGCGTTCGCGATGACGAAGCCGAGGAGGAGCAGAACCGGCAGGTAGGCGCGGGCCATGCGATGGGCGGGAGAAAACGCGCGAAAACTCGGTCGGCTCTTAAGGTAGGATGGGGGGCGCGGGGGGTCAACGTAAGTCGAAGGGGCCGTGCACCTTGGCCGGAGCGGCGGTGGGCGGCGTGTCAAGGGCGTCGCACGGGGCCGGGAGCGGCCCTAGATTCGCCCCCTTGTCATCCTGAGCGAAGCGAAGGATCCGCTTCTGCACGAAGAACTGGCCTTTCGCCGCGCCCAGGGCGACCGCCCCGGACATCACCCCCGCCGAGTCCGCCCGCATGAGCATCATGAACGACCGCTGGATCACCGAGATGGCGACCAGGCACGGGATGATCGAGCCCTACGAGAGCTCGCAGGTCCGGTCGGGGGTGATCTCGTACGGGGTGAGCGCGTACGGCTACGACATGCGGGTGGCGCGCGAGTTCCGGATCTTCACCAACGTCCTCAGCTCGATCATCGACCCCAAGCACTTCGACCCGAAGTCGTTCGTCGAGTACGAGGGGGACGTCTGCATCGTCCCGCCCAACTCGTTCGCCCTCGCGCGCAGCGTGGAGTACTTCCGCATCCCGCGCGACATCCTCACCATCTGCGTCGGCAAGAGCACGTACGCGCGGTGCGGGATCATCACCAACGTCACGCCGTTCGAGCCCGAGTGGGAGGGCTACGTGACCCTCGAGATCTCGAACACGACCCCGCTGCCGGCGAAGATCTACGCCAACGAGGGGATCTGCCAGGTGCTCTTCCTGCAGGGAAACGAACCGCCGATCACGAGCTACAAGGACAAGAAGGGGAAGTACCAGGGGCAGCAGGGAGTGACCCTGCCCCGCCTCTAGCGTCTCCGCCGGTGAGCACCCCGCGCCACTGGGACCGCCACGCCCGGCGCTTCACCTCGGAAGTCTTCGACATCACGAAGGCCCACGCCGGCTCCGTCCTCGACCGCCGGGTGCGGGAGCTCGCTCCCCGGCGCGGCACCGGCATCCTGCTCGACGCCGGCTGCGGCATCGGCACCTTCGCCCGCAAGTACGGCGCCCGCTTCGCCCACGTGATCGCGATGGACTTCTCGCCGGCGATCCTCCGCCGCGCGATGGCGGCCCGCCCCGCCCTGCCGAACGTGACCTGGCTCTGCGCCGACATCGTGGCCCTCCCGCTGATCCTCCAGCCCGGCGTCGCCGACCTCACCGCCTCGCTCAACGTGCTCACCTACGCCACGCCGGAGCGGAACGACGACATCCTCCGCGCCCTCTGCCTGCTCACCGCCCGCGGTGGCCATGCGCTGGTGGTGGCGCCGAGCGCCGAGAGCGAGGCCCGCGCGGGTCGCGGCTCGCGGGTCGCCCGGCGGGGGGCGGGGGCGGCCGAGCACACGCAGCATCGGCAGGGGCTCACGCAGCGGTTCTTCACCCGGGAGAGCCTGACGCAGGCGGCGCTCGATGCCGGGTGGAAATCCGCCGGGCTCGAGCCGATCAGCTATCCCCGGGCCTACGAGAACGTCGGCAAGGCCGGCACGGGCGACCGACGCGACAACTGGGACTGGCTGGCGGTGCTGGGCAGGTAGCGAAGAGGGGCCGGCCACTCGGCCGGCCCCTGCGCTCATGAGATCGCTCGACTGCGCGCCGCTCCGCGGCGCACCGCTCGAGGTGACAGATCACCCCGCTCCCGCCACCTGCCGCTCCTCGGCCTGCATCACGCTCGCCACCACGAAGTCCCGGTTCATCCGCGAGATCGCGTCGATCGAGATTTCCTTGGGACACGCCTGCTGGCACTCGCCGAACAGCGAGCAGCCGCCGAAGTGCTCGAGGTCCATCTGCGTCACCATCCTGAGCGCCCGCCGGTGGCGCTCCGGCTGGCCCTGCGGCAGGTGGCCGAGGTGCGTGATCTTGGCTGCCGTGAACAGCGACGCCGATCCGTTGGGGCAGGCCGCCACGCAGGCCCCGCAGCCGATGCAGGCCGCCGCGTCCATCGCCGCGTCGGCGTCGGTCTTGGGCACCGGCACCGCGTTGCCGTCGACCGCGTTCCCCGTGTTCACGGACACGTAGCCGCCGGCCTGGATGATCCGGTCGAACGCCGCCCGGTCCACCACGAGGTCCTTGATCACCGGGAAGGGCGCCGCGCGCCACGGCTCGACCACGATCTCGTCGCCGTCGCTGAAGGCGCGCATGTGCAGTTGGCAGGTCGTCGTCGCCTTCCACGGCCCGTGCGCCTGGCCGTTGATCATCATCCCGCAGCTGCCGCAGATCCCCTCGCGGCAGTCGTGGTCGAACGCGATCGGCGGCTCCCCCCTCGCCACCAGCCCCTCGTTCACCACGTCGAGCATCTCGAGGAAGCTCATGTCCGGCGACACGTCGGTCGCGGCGTAGGTGCGCATCGCCCCGGCCGCGCCCGGCCCCGCCTGCCGCCAGACGTGCAGCGTGAGGTTCATCGGCTTCCCGCTCCCCGTTCCACCCATGGCCAGGATTCTCCTTACTTGTAGCTGCGGGTGGCGAGGTGCACGTTCTCGAACGCGAGCGGCTCCTTGACCAGCGCGGGGGCCTTCCCCGCCCCGGTGTACTCCCACGCGCCGACGTAGCAGAAGCGCGCGTCGTCGCGCTTGGCCTCCCCCGCCTCCTGGTGCTCGACGCGGAAGTGCCCGCCGCAGCTCTCCTCGCGGTGGAGGGCGTCGCGGCACATCAGCTCGCCCAGCTCGAGGAAGTCCGCCGTCCGCCCGGCGTGCTCGAGCGACTGGTTGAGCTCGACCCCCGACCCGGGCACGGTGACGTTCCGCCAGAACTCCTCGCGCAGCGCGGGAATGCTCCCCAGCGCCGACTCGAGCCCCGACTTCTCGCGCGCCATCCCGCACTTGTCCCACATGACCTTGCCCAGCTCGCGGTGGATGCTGCTCACCGTGCGCTTCCCCTTGATCCCCAGCAGGCGGTCGTTGTGGGCGCGGACCTCGGCCTCGGTCGCCTTCACCTCGGGGACGTCGGCCTTCACCGGCGCCATCCCCGCCGAGCGCGCCAGGTAGTCACCGAGCGTGTAGGGAATCACGAAGTAGCCGTCGGCGAGCCCCTGCATCAGTGCGCTCGCGCCCAGCCGGTTGGCGCCGTGGTCCGAGAAGTTCGCCTCGCCCAGCACGAACAGCCCGGGAATGGTGCTCATCAGGTTGTAGTCCACCCACAGGCCGCCCATCGTGTAGTGCACGGCCGGGTAGATGCGCATCGGCACGCGGTACGGGTCCTCGTCCGTGATCCGCTGGTACATCTCGAACAGGTTGCCGTAGCGCTCCTCGACCTTGTCCTTCCCCACGCGCTGGATCGCGTCGCGGAAGTCGAGGTAGACGCCCAGCCCCCCCGGGCCCACGCCGCGCCCCTCGTCGCACACTTCCTTGGCGGCCCGGCTGGCGATGTCGCGCGGGCTCAGGTTGCCGTAGCTCGGGTACTTCCGCTCGAGGTAATAGTCGCGCTCGGCGTCGGGGATCTGGTCCGGGGCCCGGGTGTCCCCCTTGGCCTTCGGCACCCAGACGCGCCCGTCGTTGCGCAGCGACTCCGACATCAGCGTCAGCTTGCTCTGGTACTCCCCCGACTGCGGGATGCAGGTGGGGTGGATCTGCGTGTAGCACGGGTTCGCGAAGGCCGCGCCGCGCTTGTGGGCGCGCCAGATCGCCGTCGCGTTCGAGCCCTTGGCGTTCGTCGACAGGTAGAAGACGTTGCCGTAGCCGCCGGTGGCCAGCAGCACGGCGTCGGCGAGGTGCGTGTCGATGGCCCCCGTCACCAGGTCGCGCACCACGATCCCGCGGGCGCGGCCGTCCACCACCACGAGGTCGAGCATCTCGGTGCGGGGGAACATCCGCACGGTGCCCTTGGCGATCTCCTTCTCCAGCGCCTGGTAGGCGCCCAGCAGCAGCTGCTGGCCCGTCTGGCCGCGGGCGTAGAAGGTGCGCGACACCTGCGCCCCGCCGAACGACCGGTTGGACAGCGTGCCGCCGTACTCGCGGGCGAACGGCACCCCCTGCGCCACGCACTGGTCGATGATGTTCACCGAGATCTGCGCGAGGCGGTACACGTTCGCCTCGCGGGCGCGGAAGTCGCCCCCCTTGATCGTGTCGTAGAACAGGCGCCAGATGCTGTCGCCGTCGTTCTGGTAGTTCTTGGCGGCGTTGATCCCGCCCTGCGCCGCGATCGAGTGCGCCCGCCGCGGGGAGTCCTGGAAGCAGTAGCAGTTCACCTGGTAGCCCAGCTCGGCGAGGCTCGCGGCGGCGCTCGCGCCGGCCAGCCCCGAGCCGACCACCAGCACCTTGTATTTCCGCTTGTTGGCCGGGTTCACCAGCTTCATCTCGAACCGGTGCGTGTCCCATTTCTGCGCCAGCGGGCCGCTCGGCACCTTGGCGTTGAGGTCGATCGCCATGGCGTTACGGAGTCGCGGGAGGCGCCGCGGCGGGAAGGGCCGCGGTCGTGTCGGGGCCGGCGGCCGGCTTGGCGATGCCGGCGTAGACCCCGAGCGGGATGATCGAGAAGGCCAGCCAGACGCCCACCGCGATCAGTGTCGCGATGCGGCGGTGGAGCGGGTGCCCGCTCGGCCTGGCCACGCCCAGCGAGCGCACGCTCGCCCACGCGCCGTGAAAGAGGTGGAAGCCCAGCGCGACCATCGACACCTCGTAGAACAGCACCCACCACGGGTTCCGGAAGCCGACCATCACGTTGCTGTAGGCGTCGGTCTCGCTGAAGGTCGCGTGGTCGAACCACCCGAAGGTGAACTGGGCGAGGTGCAGGCCGATGAACACGAACAGCAGCATCCCGCCCCACCGCATCGTGCGGCTCGCCCACGTCGAGACCTGCGGCTCGCGGCGGGCGTAGCCGGCGGGCCGCGCGGCGGCGGCGGCGCGCGTGAGCTGGTACGCCGCCGTCACGTGCAGCACGAGCGCCGCGAGGAGCCCGAGCCGCGCCGCCCACAGCAGCCCGCCGACTCCCTTCAGCAGCGCGGCGTAGCGGTTGAACGTCTCGGCGCCGCGGAAAACGAGCAGGTTGCCCGACACGTGCCCGATCACGAAGGCGATCATGAGCACGCCCGTCACCGCCATGACCACCTTCTTGCCGATCGTCGACCGCCAGAAGGCGGCGAACATGTTCATCGGGCGGTTCCCTAGAGCTTGACCGCCTTCATCGGCTCGCGCACCGCCTCGGCGCTCTTGCCCAGCGCCACGCGCTCGGCGCTGGTGAGCTCGACCTCGATCACCTTCTCGAGGCCGTTGCGGCCAAGCTTGCACGGCACGCCGAGGAAGAGGCCGCTCATCCCGTACTCGCCCTCCAGCCACGCGGCGCAGGGGAGGATCCGGCGCTGGTCCATCACGATCGCCTCGGCCATTTGCACCGCGCCGCTCGACGGAGCGTAGTACGCCGAGCCCGTCTTGAGGTGCTTCACGATCTCGGCGCCGCCGTCGCGCGCGCGCTGCACGATCGTGTCGAGGGTGGCGCGATCGAGGAGCTGCGTGATCGGGATCCCGCTCACGGTGGTGTAGCTGATCAGCGGCACCATCGTGTCGCCGTGGCCGCCGAGCACCATCGCCTGGATGTCGCGCACCGAGACGTCGAGCGCCTCGGCGAGGAACGAGCGGTAGCGCGCGGTGTCGAGCACGCCGGCCATGCCGAGCACCCGCTGGCGCGGGAAGCCGGTGACCTCCTTCGCCACGTAGCACATCACGTCGAGGGGGTTCGAAACCACGATCACGATCGCCTTGGGCGACGAGCGCTTGACCTGCTCGCTGACCGCCTTGACGATCCCGGCGTTCGTGTTGAGCAGGTCGTCGCGCGACATCCCCGGCTTGCGGGCGATGCCGGCGGTGATGATCACGATGTCGGAGCCCCCGGTCTCGTCATAGCCGTTGGTGCCGATCACCCGCGAGTCGAAGCCCTCGATCGGGGCCGACTCCCACTGGTCGAGGCCCTTCCCCTGCGGGATCCCCTCCACGACGTCCACCATGACGACGGTGCGGGCGAGCTCCTTTTCGGCGACGCGCTGGGCGGTCGTGGCACCGACATTTCCGGCGCCGACCACCGTGATCTTGTTGACCATTGGGCGAGTGAGGCGAGGGTGAGCGTCGCGCGCCCATGCGCGCGGCAGCATCGGAAAGTATGGCATGCGCGAAGTCGTGGCAACGCAACGGGATGGGCGTCGCGCGCGGGGCGGCGCCCCGGCCCGCCGGGCGACCGCCCTAACCGCCCACCTGGCTCAGCGCCTTGAGCCCACCCACCTGCAGCTGCAGCAGGCTGTGTTCCCGGGGCTTGTCGGCGAGCGCCTGGCGGAACAGCGGCTCCAGCGGCTCGCCGGCGCGCACGGCGTCACGCAGCATCACCTCGTGGTCTCCGTACAGGCAGGTGCGCAGCCGGCCGTCGGCGGTGAGGCGCACACGATTGCACGACCCGCAGTAGGTGTGGGTCATGGGCGTGATCACGCCCACCGAGCCCGCCGCGCCGTCGAGACGGTGGTACGTGGCCGGGCCATTGCCGCGGGCGGGGCCGGCGCACGCCGCCAGCGCGCCGAGTCGCGCGATCCGCTCCAGCACCTCGGCCGACGGCACGACCTTCTCGAACTCGAGCCCTGCCATGTCGCCCACCGGCATCAGCTCGATGAACCGCACGTGGACTTCACGGTCGATCGTCAGCCGGGCGAGGTCCTCCACCTCGTCGTCGTTGATGCCGCGCATCACCACCACGTTCACCTTCACCGGCGCCAGGCCGGCGGCGATCGTGGCGTCGATGGCCTGAACCGGGTCGAAGCCGAGGTCGCGGCGCGCGATCGCCGGGATCCGCTCCGGACGCAGCGAGTCCACGCTCATGTTCACGCGGTCGAGGCCGGCCGCCCGCAATGCCGGGGCCATCGCGATCATCTTGGCGCCGTTGGTCGACAGCGCGATGTCCTCGACTTGCGGCACCGCGCGCAGCTGCGCGATCAGCGACACGAGGTCGGGGCGGATCGTCGGCTCGCCGCCGGTGACGCGCACCCGGCGCAGCCCGAGCGGGGCGAGCTGCCGCACGACTTCGGCGATCTCCTCGTAGCGCAGGATGTCGCCCTTGGGGAGCCACGGGAGCCCCTCCTCGGGCATGCAGTACACGCAGCGGAAGTTGCACCGGTCGGTGACCGAGATCCGCAGGTACTCGATGCCGCGGCCGAACTGGTCGCGAAGCACGGTGCGGTCGCTCACCGCGCCGCCCGCGGACGCGCCGCACCCGTGGGGTCCACCCACTGGCGCGTGCCATCGGCGTAGTGCTCGCGCTTCCAGATCGGCACCCGCCGCTTGAGTTCCTCGATCACGTACCGGCAGGCGTCGAATGCCGGCGAACGATGCGGGTGCGCCACCGCGATCGCCACGCTGGCGTCGCCGAGGGCGAGGGCGCCGGTGCGATGCTCGCACACCACCTGCCCGGTGCCGAACCGGGCGACCGCCTCGGCCACGATGTCGGCGAGCTCCCGTTCGGCCATCGCCGCGTACGCCTCGTAGTCCATGCCGGTCACCGCTCGCCCGTCGTGCAGGTCGCGCACCGTGCCGACGAACAGCGCGGTCGCGCCGCAGCGGGTGGTCGCCACCTCCCGCAGCAGCGCCCCCGGGTCGAGCGGGCGCGTGACGATCGCGCTGCGCATCAGCCCCCCGCCACGGGGGGGATCACCGCCACCTCGTCGCCACTCCGCACCAGGTCGCCGACGCTCGCGTAGCGCCGGTTCACCGCCACCAGCGGGCTCGGCGGAAGCCGGTCGGCTCCGGGACGCTGCGCCAGTGCGGCGAGCAGGTCGCGCACCGTGGTCCCATCGCCCACGGGCATCGTGAGTTGCGAAGTGCCGAGGGCGTCGGCGTATGCGGCGAAAAGGAGGACGGTCGCGGAGGCGCTCATCTCCCGAACGATAACGCCCCGGCGCGCTGGGGCGAGCCGGGGCGGAAGAATCGTGAGGCGGAAGGGCCTACCTCCATAGGGTCATTCGACTTCGGGCCCGCGGCCCCCCGCTCGACCCGAGCCCGGCCCCGCGAAGGGTCACTCGTCGTCGTCGTCGTGCAGTTCCGAGATGTCGATGTCGGCCACCATGGCCCGCAACTCCTTGCTGGGCTTGAACACCGGCACCGGCCGGGCGCTCACTTCGACTGGCGCACCCGTGCGCGGATTCCGCGCCATGCGCGTCTTGCGCTGACGGATCTTGAAGGTGCCGAAGCCACGCACCTCGATGTTCTTCTGCTGCTGGAGCGCCTCCTTGATGGCGTCCAGAAAGGAGTCGACCACACGGGCACAGTCCTTCTTGGAAATCAGCGGCCCGGCCGTCTTGGCGATCTGTTCGGTGACCCGTTCGACCAGGTCGGCCTTCGTCATGGACATGCCTCGCGCTCGCTCGCCCAAGGGTGGATTGAGCGGCTATGTTAGGACGTTACCTGTTGTGTGTCAAGCGTTTGGCGCGCTTCAACCCGCTTGTTCCGCGACCATCTTCAGGTACCGGGGAAAGAGGGGGCGGGCGTCGTGGGGCCCCGGGGCGGCCTCCGGGTGGTACTGGACGCCGAAGACCGGCAGGGCCAGGTGCCGGAGCCCCTCCAGGGTGCCGTCGTTGCAGTTCACGTGGGTGGCGACCAGGTCCGGCGCCCCCGGAATCCCCGCCTCGGAGCCTTCCACGGCGAAGCCGTGGTTCTGGGCCGTGATCAGGATCCGGCCGGTCTCGAGCTCCCGCACAGGGTGATTCCCTCCCCGGTGGCCGAAGGGCATCTTCACCGTGCGGGCGCCGAACGACAGTGCCAGCAGCTGGTGGCCGAGGCAGATGCCGAAGATCGGCACCTTCGCCGCCGCGATCGCGCGAATCGTCGCCGGTGCGTAGGCGATTGCCGCCGGGTCGCCGGGCCCGTTCGAGAGGAAGACGCCGTCGGGCTTGAGGGCGAGCGCGGCTTCGGCGGTGGTGCGCGCCGGCACCACCGTCACGCGGCAGTTGCTGGCCTCGAACAGGCGCAGGATGTTGCGCTTGATGCCGAAGTCGTAGGCGACGATGTGGAATGGCGCCCGCGGATTCCCCCAGGCGTACGAGCGCCCGGTGGAAATCCCGCTGGCGAGATCCAGTCCCTCCATGCTCGGGCAGGCCTCGAGTGCCGCGCGCGCCGCGTCGCCCGGCAGCTCCCCCGCGCCGAGGACGCCGCGCAGCACGCCGCCGCTGCGCAAGTGCCGCGTGAGCGCGCGCGTGTCGATGCCGGTGAGGATCGGGATCCTCTGCTGCGCCAGCCACCCGGCGAGGTCGCCCGTGGCGCGCCAGTTCGAGAAGGTCGGCGAGAGCTCCCGCACCACGATGCCCGACACCTGCGCCCGCGCCGACTCGGGGTCGTCCGCGTTGATGCCGTAGTTGCCGATCATCGGCGCGGTCATCACCACGATCTGCCCGTCGTACGACGGGTCGGTGAACGTCTCCTGGTACCCGGTCATGCTGGTCGTGAACACGACCTCGGCCACCGTCGGCTCGGCGCCGCCGAGGTAGCGACCGTGAAAAAGGGTTCCGTCCTCGAGGAGGAGGAACCCTGGCTGGGTCTCGGGGCTCGACACTGCTCCGCCGGCGTCGTGGCTGCCGTGGCTACTTCTTGGGCGCGGGCGACGTGGCTGGCGCCGTGGCCGGCGCCGCCGGGGTGAGCGGAACCGCCGCCGGCACCCCGGGCAACGCCTGCTGGGTGGCGGGCGTCTTGGTCGGCGTGAACGCCTTGTCGAGGATTGACGTCGGCGTGGTCGGCCGCGCGCTCATGATCTGCAGCACGAAGGCGAGGAAGATGAACAGGCCCCCCCCCCACCAGCTGGTCCTGGTCAGGATGTTGCCGGCCTGTCGTGTGCCCATCAGTGCGTCCGTGCTCGAGCTGGCGCCGCCAAAGCTGGCGGCGAGCCCCCCTCCTTTGCCCGACTGGAGCAGCACCGCAGCGGAGAGGACGATGGCGTCGAGGATCAGGATGACAAGCAGGAACGTGTACATCTGACGGGGCTGGCTGGAGGTCGGGTGCGGGCGTAACCCCCAAACGTACCGGAGCTTGCGCCTCGGGTCAACGGACTGGGGATGGTCCGAGGGTCGGCCTCACCCAAGGGAAACGAGGAACGGCCGGGGAGCCGACCGCGAGACGCACGGAGGCCGCGGCGGAAGCCACGGCAGGAGCAAGGAACGTTGGAACGCCAGCCCTGGCGCGTGATCCCGCGCCCGTCGCGACGGCCCGCTCGCGCGCCCCCAACGTCCCCGCGGTCTCAGCCGCCGTGCCCCTCCGCGAGGCTCCGTGCCCTGTGAGATCGCCCCTCCCGGCTTCCTCGCACTCCCCTCCCTGCGGCCTCAGGAACGGACGATGGAACTCCACCCTTCCGCATCGAGGCTCGCCCCGCCCACCAGCAGCCCGTCGACCTCCGGCGCCGCGATCAGCGTCGCGGCGTTGCCCCGGTTCACGCTGCCGCCGTAGAGAATCGGCACCGAGGCCGCCTTCTCGGCCAGCATCGCCGTGAGGTGCCTGCGCACCACCGCGTGCATCCGGCTCGCGTCCTCGGGGGTGGCCGTCTTGCCGGTGCCGATCGCCCACACCGGCTCGTAGGCGATGAGCATCTGTGCCACGTCGCGCGGATCGAGCAGCGACAGCCCGGCCGTCAGCTGCCGGATCACCACCGCCTCGGCCTGCCCCGCCTCCCGCTCGGCGAGCAACTCGCCAATGCAGAGCACCGGCGTCAGCCCCGCGCGCACGCCGGAGTGGCACTTGCGGGCCTGCATCTCGTCGGTCTCGCCGAACACGTGGCGCCGTTCGGAGTGGCCCACGAGCACGAGCCGCGCCCCGGCGTCGCGCGCGATCGCCGCCGAGCTCTCGCCGGTGAAGGCGCCCTTGTCCTCCCAGTGGATGTTCTGCACGCCGAGCAGCAGGTCCTGGCGCTCCCTGATCGCGTCGGCCACCGCGGCGAAGGCCAAGTCGCTGGGGAAGAACAGCACGCTCCGGTCGGGGCGGCGGGCGTAGTGCGCCAGGAAGGTGCGCATGAATGCCTTCGCCTCGGTCGGGCCGTGGTTCATCTTCCAGTTCGCGGCGAACACGGGACGCTGCATGTCGGGATCTCCCGCGCTCAGGCGCGGTCGTCGAGGATGGCGACGCCGGGAAGCGCCTTGCCCTCGAGGAACTCGAGCGAGGCCCCGCCGCCGGTGGAAACGTGGCTCATGTCGGCCTCGAGGCCGGCCTGTGCGACCGCCGCGGCCGAGTCTCCCCCGCCGACGATCGTGATCGTCCCCTTCTTCGTCGCCGCGGCCATCGCCCTGGCCACCGCGATCGTGCCGGCGTCGAGCGGCGGCTTCTCGAACACCCCCATTGGCCCGTTCCAGATCACGGTGCGGGCGCTGGCGATCGCGCGGGCGTACGACTCCGCGGTGCGTGGCCCGATGTCGAGCATCGCCTCGCCGGCCGGGATGCCGTCCTTGTGCACCGCGTGTGCCCTGGCCGCCTCGTCGATCGACGGCGCCACGGTCGCGTCGTGCGGGAGGATCAGCACGGTGCCGGCACGCTCGATCAGCGCCGCCGCCATCTCCACCCGGTCGGGCTCGACGAGCGACTTCCCGGTCTCGAGGCCCATCGCCCTGTAGAAGGTGCAGGCCATCGCGCCCCCCACCAGCAGGGCGTCGACCTTGGGCAGGAGCGCCTCGATCACGTCGATCTTGCCCGAGATCTTGGAGCCGCCGAGGATGGCGACGAAGGGCCGCTTGGGCCGGTCGAGGGCGTCGCCGAGGTAGTCGAGCTCCTTCTGCATCAGCAGCCCCGCCACGGCGGGCTTGAGCACGCGCGCGACGCCCTCGGTGCTGGCGTGGGCGCGGTGCGCGGAGCCAAAGGCATCGTCCACGTACAGGTCGCCGAGCCGGGCGAGCCGCTGCGACAGCGCGGCATCGTTCTTCTCCTCGCCCGGGAGGAAGCGCGTGTTCTCGAGCAGCAGCACGCTCCCCGGCGCGAGCGCGGTGGTCGCGGCCACGGCGGCGTCGGTGTCGGTCTCGCCGAGAAAGCCGACGGGGAAGGACGCGAGCTCCTCGAGCCGTGCCGCCACCGGGGCGAGCGAGTATGCCGGGTCGGGGCCGCCCTTGGGACGACCGAGGTGCGACAGCAGGACGACCCTCGCGCCGCCCCGCACGAGTCGGTCGAGGGTCGGCAGCGCGGCGGTGATGCGGGTGTCGTCGGTGACGCGCGCTCCGTCGAGGGGCACGTTGAAGTCCACGCGGACGAGGGCGCGCCTGCCGCGCAGCTGCGCGGGGGCGAGGTCGGCGATGGTCAGCTTGGCCATGGGACGCTGGTGGAGTTGGAGTGCGTCAGGACGAGGGGCCGAAGCGGCCGGTGGCGCGGAGCAACGACCAGGCCACGAAGCCCACGCCGGCGATGCCGAGCAGCGCCCCGCCGGCCACGAGGTCGTCGGGGCGCCGCGCATCGCGCATGGCGATCGTCCAGTCGGGAGTCGCCGGCACCCCCTCGACCTGCATCGTGTGCTGCAGGTGCCGGGCGCGGGCAACGGTGCCGATCGCGCCCAGGATGCAGAGCAGTCCGCCGGCCAGGGCGAGTCGCCCGCGGGCATCCTGGGGCATGCTCACGATCGCCGCTCGGGCGGGGTCGCCGGGGCTAGAGTCGTCCGCCGATGAAGCGCAGCAGGTCCACGCAGCGCGACGCGTAGCCCCACTCGTTGTCGTACCAGCCCGAGACCTTCACCATCGTGCCGTCGATGACGTTCGTGTTCTTGCTGTCGAGGATGCACGAGAAGGGGTTGCCGATGTAGTCGGTGCTCACGAGCTCCTCGTCGCTGTAGCCGAGGATCCCCTTGAGGGGGCCGGCCGCGGCGGCGGCCTGGAACGCCTTGTTGACGTCTCCGACGGTCGTCGCCTGCTCGACCTCGACGGTCAGTTCGGTGAGCGACACGTCGGGAGTGGGCACGCGGATCGCGATCCCGTCGATCTTCCCCTTCACCTCGGGGATCACGAGCGATGTGGCCTTGGCCGCGCCGGTCGTCGTGGGGATGATGCTCACGGCCGCGGCGCGGGCGCGGCGCAGGTCCTTGTGCGGCAGGTCGAGGATCGACTGGTCGTTGGTGTAGCTGTGGATCGTCACCATCGCGCCGTGCTTGAAGCCGAAGGCGTCGCGAATGACCTTCACCATCGGCACGAGGCAGTTGGTGGTGCAACTCGCGTTGGAGACGATGTGGTGCCTCGCGGCGTCGTACCGGTCGTGGTTGACGCCCATCACGACGGTGAGGTCCTCGCCCTTGGCCGGCGCCGAGATGATCACCTTCTTCGCTCCCGCGGCGATGTGCTGCCTCGCCTTGTCGGCCTCGGTGAACCGGCCGGTCGACTCGAGCACGACCTCCACGCCCAGCGCCGCCCACGGCAGCTTGGACGGGTCCTTCTCGGCGAGGATCCTGGTCGCCTTGCCGTCGACCGTGATGCTGTCGGTGCCGGCGGCCACCGTGCCCTTGTAGGTGCGGTGCACCGAGTCGTACTTGAACAGGTGGGCCAGCGTCCTCGTGTCGGTGAGGTCATTCACCGCCACGAACTCGAGCTCGGTGACGTTCTGCTCGCGCGCGGCGCGGAGCACCTGGCGGCCGATGCGGCCGAATCCGTTGATGCCGACCTTGATTGCCATGGGCGAAACGAGTCCTCTCAGGATGCGTACCGGTCGCCGCTGGCGCGGGCCCGGCCAAAGGTCACGTAGCTCACGATGCGGGCGCCCGCCTCCACCAGGGTGGCGGCACACGCGTTGAGGGTCGCTGCGGTGGTGACGACGTCGTCCACCAGGACGACGTGGGCGCCGCGCAGCTCCGCGCGCGCGACCGTCGACGGCGCGAAGCGACCATGAACATTGCCGCGCCGCTCCTCCGGGGTCAACCGCGTCTGGCTCTCGGCGCGCGCGCCGGCCTTCGTGCGCCGCAGCACATCGCCGCGCACCGGAATGTCCCAGTGCGGCGCCAGCGCCGCGGCCAGGCGCTCGGCCTGGTTGAAGCCCCGCTCGCGCTCCCGCGCCGCGGCCAGTGGCACGGGCACCAGCATTCGCCGCTCGGCGACCACGTCACGGGGCCAGTCGAGCCTCGCCAGCCGCGCCGCCATCGCGCTGGCGGTCGCCGGCCAGCCGCGGTACTTGAGGGCGTGCACGATCGCGCCTCCCGCTGCCTCGGGCACCCAGCACCACGATCGCACGGCGCGCACGAATGGCGGCAGCAGGTCGCACCACTGGCACCGCGAGACCCCCGCCGGCAGCGGATGGCCGCAGCGCGCACACTGTGGCTGCGGCAGTCGCACGCACCGGCTCCAGCAGGTGCCGCAGACAACGCCGTCGTCGGCCGGCGCCAGCGGCCGCGCGCACGACACGCAGTGCAGCGGCATCGTGAAGGCCGCTGCGGCCCGCAGCGCCGCGGCCACGGCGTGCCCCACCCGCGCGTACGCGTCGCTCACGCCACGCTCGCGCGCATCGCCGCGCGGTCGGGGGCAAGGCCGAACCAGCGCTCGAACGACAGCGCCCCCTGCTCGAGGAGCATCCCGAGCCCGTCAGCCGCGGCGTGCCCACGGCCGCGAGCGGCCAGCACCCACGGGGTCTCGCCGCGCCGGTACACGAGGTCGAGCACCGTGGCCCCCGGATCGAGCCACTCCACCGGGCACGGCTGGGCGTCGTCGCGCATTCCCACCGGCGTGGCGTTGACCACCAGGGCGGCGCCGCGAACGGCGGCCACCTCGGACTCACTTGCCATCGCCACGCCGGGAAAGCGCTCCGCCAGCGACCGCGCCGCCTCGGGGCGACGGCTCCACAGCCGCAGCGCCCCTCCCCCCCACGCCCCGGCCGCGGTCAACACGGCCGCCGCCGCGCCGCCCGCGCCGAGCACGGCCACGTCGGCGCGGTCGGGGAGCGACGGCAGGAGGGCGCGCACCGCCGCCTCCACGCCGGCAACGTCGGTGTTGTCGCCCGCCAGCGTTCCGTCGTCGCGAGTCCAAAACGTGTTCACCGCGCCGGCGCGCCGGGCGACGCCCGTGATCTCGGCGCAGGCGGCCAGCATGGCGGCCTTGTGCGGGATGGTGACGTTACCCGCGGCTTGGGCGCGCCGCAGCGCGTCGAGCGTTGCGGCGAGGTCGGCCGGCGCGACGTCGAGCGCCTCGTACTCCGTGGCCAGCCCTGCCGCGCGCAACGCCGCGTTCTGGAAGGCCGGGGAGAGCGAGTGCGCGACCGGGTGACCGAGCAGGACCAGCCGCCCCGGGAGCCGCGTCACGATGCCCCCGAACCGCGATCGGCGAGCACGCGGTCGAACACCCGTGCCAGCTGCTCCTCGAGCTCGGCGTAGGTCGCGCGGTACACGTCGAGGTCCCCGCCAAAGGGGTCGCTCACCGGCGCCTGCGAGGCGCCGTGCGATGCGTAGGCCGAGAGCAGGTGCGCCTTGCGCTCCCCGCCGAGCACTTCGATGCGCTCGAGATGGTGCGGCCCCATGGCCAGGATGAGGTCGGCCTGCGCGACGAGTTCCCGCGTCAGCTGCCGGGCGCGGTGCAGCGACAGGTCGAGGTTGTGCTCGAGCCCCACGAGGAGCGACCCGTCCGACGCCGATGCGCCCTCCCAGGCGCTCGTCCCCGCGCTCGCCGTCTCGACGGCGCCGGGGGCGCGCTCGCCCGCGATCCGTCGGGCGAGCGCCTCGGCGAGCGGGCTGCGGCAGGTGTTCCCGGTGCAGACGAACAGGATGCGCATCATGCGTCCCCCACCAGCTCGGGCACCGATTCCCGCAGCGTCGCGGCACTGATCGCGCCCGGGCGGATCACCCGCGGGCGCCGCGCCATGCAATCGACCACCGTCGAGGGCGGCGACGCGGTCAAGCGGCCCCCGTCGAGCACCCGCAGCAGTCCCTGCGCGACGGCACCGCCGAACTGCGACACAATTTCAGCGGCCGTCCTGGCCGGCGGTAGCCCGGGAAGGTTGGCGCTCGTGCTCGTGATCGCCTCGCCGTACGCCTGCAGCAGTCGCAGCAACCCGGTGTGCGACGTCCAGCGCACGGCGATGCCCCCCTCGGGGCCGCGCAGCAGGGCCGGCACGCGCCGCTCCCCGCCCGGGAGGACCAGGGTCAGAGGCCCCGGCCAGTAGCGCGCCGCCAGCCGCGACGCCGCCGGCGTGAGCCGGAGCCCGATCCGCGTCAGCATCTCGCTGCCGTTCACGAGCAGCAGGAATGGCTTCGACGGTGGCCGGCGCTTGAGCGCCAACAGCGACTCGACGGCCGCATGGTCGATGCTCGTCCCGAAGCCGTACACGGTCTCCGTCGGGTAGCCGAGCACGCGGCCGGCCTGCAGGTGCGCGATCGTCCTGTCGATGGCGGCGTCGATCTCCGCCGGCGACCAGAACGGGATCGCCCGGGGCTCGGCGCTCACTCGGGGGTGTCGGCCAGGGCGTCGGCGCGCGCGAAGTCCGCCTCGCTCGTCACCTTGAGCGCCTTCTCGCTTCCCCGCACGACCACCACCGGGAAGCCAAGGCGCTCGCAGAGGGCGGCATCGTCGGTGGCGGACACGCCGTCGCGCCGGGCGGCACGGTGGGCGGCGAGGATCATGTCGCGCGGAAAGCCCTGCGGAGTCTGGGCCCGCCAGAGTCCGTCGCGGTCCACCGTCTCGATCACCCGGCCGTCGGCGCCGACGCGCTTGAGGGTGTCGGTCACGGGGAGCGCCGCGATCGCCCCGGTGCCGGCGCGCGCCGCGCCGATCACGCGGCCGATCATCGCCTCGGTCGCCAGCGGGCGCGCGGCGTCGTGGATCAGCACGACCCGCGCGTCATCGGGCACGTCGCCGAGCCCGTTCCACACCGACTCGGCCCGCTCGCGGCCGCCGTGCGCGAGGAGCAGGCGGTCGGTGTCGCACTGGAGGAGCCAGGGTGGCGGGTCGGCCACGTAGTCGCGCGGGAGGACCACGACCACCAGTCCCACGTCGCGGCGGGACTGCAGCCGCTGCACCGAGTGGAGCAGCATCGGCTTGCCGGCCACCCAGCGGAACTGCTTGAGCTCGCCGCCGCCCACGCGCCTGCCGCTCCCGCCCGCGACGATCACGGCGCAGACATCGGGCACCGCCGGCGCCTGTCCTTCACCGGTGCCGGGCGCGGGACCCGCGGTGGCGCCCGGTCCCGTCACGCGAAGGCCCGCTCGAACAGCTCGCCCACCGTCCGGACGGGAATCACCTCCAGTCCCCGGGGGGGCTTGCGCGGCACGCTGCGCTCGGAGAGCCAGGCGCGCGTCATCCCCATGCGCGCCGCCTCGGCCAGCCGCCGCTCGGCCTGCGACACGGGGCGGATCTCGCCCCCCAGCCCCACCTCGCCAAGGAAGACCGCGTCGCGCGGGAGCGACCGGTCATGCACCGAGCTCGCCAGCGCCGCGGCGACCGCAAGGTCGCCGGCCGGTTCGCCCATCCGCACGCCGCCGACCACGTTCAGGAAGACGTCGAGCGGTGCGAACGAGACGCCCGCGCGCTTGTCGAGCACGGCGAGGAGGAGCGACAACCGCCGGCCGTCGTAGCCCGTGGACACCCGCTGCGGCGTTCCGTAGCCCGCCTTGGCGGCGAGCGCCTGCACCTCGACCAGCACCGGCCGCGTTCCCTCCAGCAGCGCGGTCACCGCGCTCCCGCTCGCCGTCGAGGTGCGGTCGCCGAGGAAGAGCTCGCTCGGGTTGGCCACCGCCTCGAGCCCCTGCTGGGTCATGCGGAAGACGCCGATCTCGTCCACCGAGCCGAAGCGGTTCTTGGTGGCGCGCAGGATGCGGTGGTCGAGGGCCCCCTCGCCCTCGAAGTAGAGCACCGTGTCCACGATGTGCTCGAGAGTCTTGGGACCGGCGATCCCGCCCCCCTTGGTCACGTGGCCGACGAGGAGCACGGTGATCCCCGTCTCCTTGGCGAGCCGCATCAGCCGTGCGGCGCACTCCCGCACCTGTCCCACATTGCCGGGGGCCCCCTCGAGGTCCTGCGTGAACACGGTCTGGATCGAGTCGACCACGATCGCCGCCGGCTGTGCCGCGAGCGCCGTGGCGATGATCGTCTCGAGGCGGGTCTCGCTGAGCAGCGACACGCGGCCGGCGTCGGCGCCCAGCCGGTCCGCGCGAAGCCGCACCTGCAACGGCGACTCCTCGCCGCTCACGTACAGCGCCGCCCTTCCCATCGCGTCGAGCTGCGCCGCGACCTGCAGCAGCAGCGTGCTCTTGCCGATCCCGGGCTCGCCGCCCACGAGCACGACCGACCCCGGCACCACCCCGCCGCCGAGCACGAAGTCGAACTCGGCGATCCCGGTGCGCCACCGGTCGGCCTCCCCGCCCACGACGTCGCGCAGCAGGGTCGCCCGCGCCGCCACACCCCCGTGTGCGAGCGCGGCGTGGCCCAGCGCCCGCTTCGCGCTCTTCCCCTTGCCGGTGGGCGCGGCCACCGCCACCGGCTCCTCCGCCAGCGTGTTCCACTCGCCGCACTGCTCGCAGCGACCGGCCCACTTCGGAAACTCCGCACCGCAGTCGGTGCAGCGGTAGGCGGTGCGCGCGCGCGGGCTCACGATTCCGGCGTGCGAGCCGAGAAGTTGTCGAAGCGGGTGTACTGGCGGTGGAACATCAGGTCGAACGACCCGGTCGGGCCGTTGCGCTGCTTGAGCACGAGGATCTCGGCCCGGCCGTCAAGCACGTTGCCGTCCTTGTCGCGGGCGATGCCCTGGGCGTCCTTCTCCGCGTAGTAGTCGGGGCGGTAGAGGCCGATCACGAGGTCGGCGTCCTGCTCGATCGCCCCCGACTCGCGGAGGTCGGAGAGCTGCGGGCGTCCCTTGGACTCGCCGGTGCGCTGCTCCGGGGCGCGCGAGAGCTGCGACAGGGCGAGCACCGGCACCTGCAGCTCCTTGGCCAGCGCCTTGAGCTGCCGCGAGATCGCGCTGATCTCCTGCTGGCGGCTCTCCGCGTTGGCCGGTCCCTGGATCAGCTGCAGGTAGTCGACGACGACGAGCCCCAGCCCGACGTCGGCCTTGAGCCGCCGCGCCCGCGACCGCATCTCGAGGAGGGTGATCCCCGAGCTGTCGTCGATGTAGATCGGGGCGCTGTTGAGGATCCCGACCGCCCGCGCGATGCGCGGCATGTCGTCGTCCCGCAGCAGCCCCTTCCGGATCTTCTGCGCGTCCACCCGCGCCTCGCTCGAGATGATGCGCTCCATGAGCGAATCCTTACTCATTTCGAGGCTGAACAGCGCAACCGGGACATTTTCGGAGATGGCGGCGTGTTGCGCGACGTTGAGCACGAAGGCCGTCTTCCCCATGCTCGGCCGGGCGGCGATGATGACCAGTTCCGAGGGCTGGAAGCCCGACGTCATGTCGTCGAGGTCCTTGAAGCCGCTCGCCACCCCGGTGACCGCGCGCCCGCCCCGCTGCAGCGACTCGATCCGCTCCATGGTCGGCCAGAGCAGCTCCTTGATGCGCACGAAGCCCCCGGTCCCCTGCGCCTGCGACACCTGGAAGATCTTCTGCTCGGCGTCGTCGAGGAGCTCGGCGGCGGTGAGCCGCCCGTCGAACGCCTCGCCCACGATCCCGGTGGAGACCTCGATCAGCCGCCGGAGGAGCGCCTTCTCGCGGACGATCCGGGCGTGGAACTCGGTGTTGGACGCCGTCGGCACGGCGTCCATGAGCACGGCGAGGTACTCCTTGCCGCCGGCGCTCGCGAGGTCGCCGCGCCGCTCGAGCTCGTCGGCCACCGTGAGCGGGTCCACCACCGCCCCGCGCGTGGTGATCGCGACCATCGCGCGGAAGATCCGCCG
This sequence comes from Gemmatimonadota bacterium, assembly GCA_016191225.1. Classification (GTDB taxonomy): domain Bacteria; phylum Gemmatimonadota; class Gemmatimonadetes; order Gemmatimonadales; family Gemmatimonadaceae; genus JACPPC01. Next base: position 49,640 of record JACPPC010000007.1, read on the forward strand.
GTGCGCCTCCTGGTAGAACATGCTGTCGTCGAGCAGCTCCGTGGCTCGCAGGATCGCGTCCGCGTCGAGCAGCATTGCCGCCAGCACCGCCTGCTCCGCGTCGGGTGACCAGGGAGCCCGGCGGTCGCGGTAGGGGTCACGCGTCGGTGGCGCGATCGAGTATTCGACGGGCGAGCTGGACATCTTCCCAGGTGGGGCGCTTCCAGGACGGGTTGCGAAGCAACGCCGCTGGATGGTAGGTCGCGACGAGCGGTACGCCGTAGTAGCGGTGCACCGCCCCGCGGAGCTTCGAGATCGGGGTCTTGGTGTCGAGCAGAGTCTGCGCCGCGAACGTCCCCAGCGCCAGAATCACCTTCGGTTGCAGCAACTCAAGTTGGCGACGGAGGAACGGTGAGCAAGCGGTCACTTCGTCCGGGCTGGGATTGCGGTTTCCCGGCGGGCGGTGCTTGATCACGTTGCAGATGAAGACGTCGCGCCGCGTGAGGCCGATGGCAAGGAGGATCTTCTCCAGCAGGTCCCCCGCCCGTCCCACGAACGGCAGCCCCGTCTCGTCCTCGGTCTGGCCCGGCGCCTCGCCCACGCACACGAAGTCGGCGTTCGGGTTCCCGGTGCCGGGCACCGCCTGCCGGGCCCCGGCGTGGAGGCCGCAGGCGGTGCAGGCGCGCGTCAGGGCGGCGATCTCCTCGAGCGAATGCACCCCGTCGAGCTGGCCGCCGAACAGCGCCCGTTCGCTCGAGCCGACCACGATGCCGGCGGGCGCGTCGATCCCCTTCGGCGCCGGCGATGGCGCCCGCGGCCGGCGCCGCTCGACGGTCTCGCGCGCCGGTTCCGCGGGCTCCGCGACCACCGGGTTGACCGGGGCCACCGGCGCCCTCGGTGCCTCGGGCGGCTGGCTCCCGAGCACGCTCCGCCAGTCCCCCTGCGCCACTGCCGGCGTGTGGCCGATCGCATCGGCGTCGCGCCCCGCGGCGCTGCGCGCCTGCGTGGCTCGCGGCGTCGGCGCCACGGCGGGGCGCCCGCCCGCGGGCGCCCCCACGATCCGGAGCACCTCATCCACGCTCATGCCGTCGAGCACCAGTTCGTGCTCGCCGAGTTCGCGTCGCTGCTCGAGGTAGGCGCGGAGTCGCTCCCGGGCGTCGGTCACGGCAGCAGCGCCTCGACGCGGTCGAGGATCGCCTCCGCCACGGCCTCCTTCGACAGCAGCGGCAGGACCTGCGGCACCCCGTCGCGCGCGATCAGCGTCACGCGGTTCGTCTCGCCCCCGAACCCCGCTCCGGGCTCGGTCGCGTCGTTGGCGACCACCAGGTCGAGGTCCTTCGCGGCGAGCTTGGCGCGCGCCCCCTCGAGCACCCGCTCGGTCTCGAGCGCGAAGCCCACGATCACCGCCCCCGGTCGGCGCGCGTCCGCGGTCGCGGTGAGGATGTCCTCCGTGCGTGCGAGGACGAGCGCCTCCGGTGCCCGGTCCTTCTTGAGCTTGTGCGCGGCCGGCGCTGCGGCCGCGAAGTCGGCCGGGGCCGCTGCCATCACGAGTGCGTCGGCCGTCGCCAGCGCGTGGCGGACTGCCGCCGCCATCTCGGCGGTCGTCCCCACCCGGACCACCGTGGCTCCCGCGGGCGCCGGCACCGATAGCGGCCCCGCCACGAGGGTCACGTCCGCCCCGCGCCGCCAGGCCGCCGCGGCGACCGCCACTCCCATGCGGCCGCTACTGTGGTTCGACAGGAAGCGCACCGGGTCGACCGGCTCCCGGGTCGGCCCGGCGGTCACCACCACGTGCCTGCCGGTGAGCGCGCCGGGCGGCTCGAGCAGCCGGCCCACGTGGGCGAGGAGCGTCTCCGGCTCGGGCATCCGCCCCGGACCGGCCCCCTCCGTTGGCGACGCCAGCGGGCCCGTGCCGGGCGCCACGACGTGGTAGCCGAGGTCGCGCAGCCGCTCGGCGTTGGCCTGCACCTGCGGGTGCGCCCACATGTGGTCGTTCATCGCCGGCGCCACGAGCACCGGCGCCCCGGTGGCCAGCAGGATCGCGCCGAGCAGGTCGTCGGCGTGGCCGTGGGCCGCGCGGGCGAGGAAGTCGGCGGTGGCCGGCGCAACCACCACCACCCGCGCCGCCTTCGCCAGCCGGATGTGGTCGAGGGCGTGCCCCTCGGCCACCAGCACCGTGTGCGCGGGGCGCCCCGTGACCGCCTCGAAGGTGATCGACCCGACGAACTCGCGCGCCGAGCGCGAGAGCACCACGTCCACCTCGGCGCCGGCCTGCGTCAGCAGCCGCGCGAGCCAGACGGTCTTGTAGCTCGCGATCCCGCCCGTCACGCCGAGCACGACGCGAGCCCCGTCGAAGGGACGCATCCGGGCGACGCCGGCGGGGGAGGCGACGAGGGGCGCCGGCTACTCGGGGCGGCGGCGCGGCACCACGCGATACTCGACCGTGCCGCTGGCGAGTTCCTCGAGGGCGCGCGTGGTCAGCTTCTTCTCCTTGCCCGCGCTGATGCGCGGAAATTCGTTCACCATCCGCGCGTACTTCGCGGCGATCAGGACGCCGAGGTACTTGTTGGCGGCGTGCCTGGTGAGCTCGTTCGGGGTGAAGACTCGCATGATCATCTCGTCGGCTTGGCGTGGCGTTGGACTTCCTGCTTCAGTTGCGCGACCAGCGTGCGCACGGTGCGCGACACGCGGGGGACGCGCTCGTGCCGGACTTCTTCGGCGTCCACGATCGACGACACCCGCCGGATCGTGGCCTCGAGGTCGTCGTTGACGACCACGTAATGATAACGACGGACCTCCTCGATTTCCTGAAGGGCCGCCCGGAGTCGCACCAGCTGCATCTCGCGCCCCTCCGTGTCCCGCCCAACGAGCCGCCGCAGCAGGACCTCGCCACTCGGCGGGAGGAGGAAGATCAGCACCGACTCGGGAAAGGCCGCGTGGAACTGCCGCGCCCCCTGCACGTCGATGTCCATGATCACGTGCCGGCCGCTGCCGAGCACCTTGCGCACCTCGGAGCGCAGGGTGCCGTACATCCGGCCATGCACCTCGGCGCTCTCGGCGAACTGCCGGCGCGCCCGGCGCCGCCGGAACTCGGCCTCGGTCAGGAAGTGGTAGTCGCGGCCATCCACCTCGCCCTCGCGCGGGTTGCGCGTGGTGCACGACACCGAGTACCCGATGTCGGCGCGCTGCTGCAGCAGCCGCCGCGTCACCGTGGTCTTCCCGCCCCCGCTGGGTGCCGACAGCACGATCGGGAACGGGATCACTCGAGGTTCTCCACCTGCTCGCGAATGCGCTCGAGCTCCTCCTTCACCAGCACCACGTCCCGGAGCATCGCCGCGTCGTTGGCCTTGCTCCCGGTGGTGTTCGCCTCGCGCAGCATCTCCTGCAGCAGGAAGCCCAGCCGCTTCCCCACCGGCTCGCCCCCCGTGGCCGCGAGGGCGTCGCGAAAGGCGCGCACGTGCGAGCGAAAGCGGTCGAGCTCCTCGTGCACGTCGAGCCGGTCGGCGAGGATCGCGATCTCCTGCGCCAGGCGCTGCGGGTCCACGGCCACGCCGCCGGCCAGTTCCTGCACAGTGGCCCGCAGGCGGTCCCGCTGGGCCACGAGTCGCTCCGGGGCCCGAGCCGCGAGCCGCTCGAGCGCCCCCGCCACCACGTCGAGGCGGTCGCGCAGCACCGCGGCGAGCCGCCCACCCTCGTCGGTGCGCATCCGCGTCAGCGCCGTCACCGCCGCGTCCACCAGTGCCAGCAGCTGCGCGCTCGAGCCGTTCTCCTCGTCCACCGCGGCGGGAGCGATCACGTCGGGCATGCGCAGCACGGTGGTCACGTCGAGTTCGGGGCTCAGGCCATGCCGCTGCTGCAGCTCCCGGAACAGGGCCACGTAGGCGGCGAACTTCGCGTGGTTGATCACGGCCGCCACGGGCGCCCCATCCGCCGACTCGCCCGTCACCCGCGCCGTGAGCGACACGTGGCCGCGGGCGATGCGCAGCCGGAGGGCCTCGCGCACGTCACCCTCCCAGCGGGCCAGCGGCCCCGGGAGCTTGAGGCTCGGGTTGAAGAACCGGTGGTTGACCGTCCGGACCTCGACGCTCACCCGCAGCGCTCCGACCTCGCCATCGGCGGTCCCGAATCCGGTCATCGAGCGAATCATCGTAGCCTGCCAAGTTGTTTCAGGACAACACGTTTGTCAACGTCGCACAACCTAGTTTGCGAACTCCCATCGGACCCCGTACACCGAGTTCGCACGCGGCAGGAGCGCTCCCGGCACCTGGTCCATGAATTCCCCCGCGACATTCCGCCACTGCCAGCTGATGACGCCGTTGAGGATCCGGATTTCGAGCTTGGTGACGATGTTGCGCGAGAAGCCCGACGTGAACGGCGTCCCCCCGCGGTTCGGGAACTGCACCGGCTCCTTGTACTCGTGCGCGATGCTCAACAGCAGCCCGAAGGCCCCGCTCGGGAAACGGTGCAGCCATCGCGTCTTGAGGTACAGCTCGGCCCGAGTCTGGTAGCGCGGCCGGTAGGCGCCGGCCTGGTCCCACTGCAGCCCGATGATGTCGGCGAACAGCTCGTCGTGGATCCGGCCCCGCAGCCCCACGAACGTCGCCTGTGCCGGTCCCGTGAGCGCCGGTGACAGCAGGGTGTCGTAACGCGTCGGCGCGACGACCCAGGCCGAGTCGCGGCGCAGCAACCCGCCCGTGAGCCAGAGCTCCGGGCGCACGCGAATCCCGAGTTCGGCACGCGACGCGAGACTCTGCACGCGCCGTCCGGTCGTGTCGCTCACGCGCGAGCCTCCGTAGCTCGCCGACACCGCCAGCCACGGGCGCGGCAGCAGCCGCACGGTCACGTCCCCGCGCGTCGTCGAGTCCTCCGTGGCGCGCTCGGCGTACGCCTGCACCGCCAGCCGGCCGCCCTCGTAGCCCAGGCGCAGCTGCGGGCTGGTGAACGACTGGTTCCGGAAGCTCAGCGCCCGCACCCCGCCGCTCACGCGAATGCCGCGCCATGCCGTTCCCGCGAGCAGCGCGTACTGCGCGCGCCGCGCGTCGAACCGGCGCGTCGTGTCGATCGTGCCGCCGATCTCCGACGCGTCCTGCGCGTACGCCGACGTCGACGCCAGCAACTGCCCCCACGTTCCCTCGTCGGGATCCCCCCAGGCCACGCGCAGGTAGCTCATGCTCGCACTCGGGCTCAGCGTCGGGATCGCGGACTGCGGCAGCTGGCGTGCCTGCTCGCGGCGGAAGTGGCTCGCGAACTCCTGGAAGGCGTCGATGCTCCATCGCCCCCCTGCCCACCCGAGTCGCATCATGCCAGCCCGGCGCGATCCGTCGCCCCCTTGCCGGCTTTGCGCGATGCTCAGGTTCTCGCCCGCGACCTGCAGCCCGAAGCCAGGCCCGAAGCGCTGGCCGAAGTAGCCGCGAAAGGTGTTCGCGTCCAGGTCGCCCGTGTACACGTCCACCCGCGTGTACGGAATCGTCTTGTTCACGCGCCATGAGCGCAGGTAGACGCGCAATTCCCCGGCTCCGCGCTCGATCGTGCATGACTCGTACTGCCAGAGCTGGATCGCCGTCAGGTCGAGCACCCCGCCACCCCGCAGGTCGGGGGGCGCGAACGGGAGTCCGTCCACGTACACCCGCACCCGGCGAAAATCCCCCAGGAACGTGGCCGTCTCCTGGTCCACCAGCCACGCCACCCGAAAGCCGAGCGCACCCGGCACGCGCTCCAGCAGGTCGGCGAGGGTGTTCGCCCCCGACTCGAGGATCGCCTCGCGGTCCCAGCGGTACGGCACGCCGATGTCGAGCGACCGGGGTGACTCGGCCTGGGCGAACGGCGCTCGCACCGTGTCCCCCTTGCGAAAGGCCTCGAGCGAGTCGCGGTGGCGTGCCGCCTGGGCCGACACGCTGTCCAGCGTGGCGCGGGCGGCACCGCTCGTGTCCACGGGCGCCGGCGCCGGCGTGGGCGCGCCGGGGGGGCGTGGTGCGGGCTGCTGCGCTGCCAGCGCGGCCGCGGGAGACTGCAAAACGGCCCCGGCCACGAGGCCGAGGCCGATGCGACGACAGCGCCGGCGGCAGGCCCGGGTCAGCGGGCGCGCCCCCGCACGAACTGCACGAACGTTCCCACGGGCACCCCGGTTGGACCCTTGGGGAGGGCCACAAGGTCCGACTCGGAGTACGCCGTGCCCGCGATGTCGAGGTGCACCCACGGCGTCCCCTCGTCCACGAACTCCTTCAGGAAGAGCGCCGCCGTGACCGAGCCCGCGGCCCGGCCCCCCGTGTTCTTGAGGTCGGCCACGTCGGAGCTGATCTGCTCCTTGTAGTCGTCCCACAGCGGCAACGGCCACGCCGGCTCGGCCGCCGCCTTCGCCGCCGCGATCACCTCGTTCAGCACCGTCTCGTCGGTGCCGAACGCCCCGGTGGCGTTGTGCCCGAGCGCGATCACGCACGCGCCGGTGAGCGTCGCCGCGTCCACGATCACCGCCGGCGCATACCGCCGCGCGTAGCCGAGCACGTCGGCCAGGATCAGCCGCCCCTCGGCGTCGGTGTTGGTGATCTCGATCGTCTTGCCGTTCATCGCCCGCACCACGTCGCCGGGATTGATGGCCGTGCCGCTGGGCATGTTGGTCGTCGCCCCGAGCAGGCCGACCACGTTCACCTTGAGGTTCATGCGCGCGATCGCCTCGATCGCGCCGAGCACGCCGGCGGCGCCGCTCATGTCGAACTTCATGAACTCCATGCCGGGGGCCGGCTTGATGGAGATGCCGCCGGTGTCGAAGCAGACCCCCTTCCCGACCAGCGCGATCGGCTTGTCCCCCTTGCGGCCGCGCATGTACTCGATCGCCACGAGCTTGGGGTCCTGCGGTGTCCCCTGCGCCACCGACAGGAACGAGCCGGCGCCGAGCTTCTCCAGTTCCTTCCGCCCCAGCACGGTCACGGGGAGCTTGTGTCGTCTGCCGATCTCCCGCGCTGCCCCGGCCAGGTACCCGGGCGTGCAGAGGTTGCCGGGCATCATCGCCAGGCGCCGCGCGAGCGCCTGCCCCTCCCCGAGCGCGGTCCCGGCGGCAAGCCCCGCCTTTGCCTTCGCCACGTCGGCCACCACGATCGTCGCCGACTCGAGTGCGGGGCGCAGGTCCGTGGGGGGAGGGGGCGACTTGAGCTCGGCGTACTCCCAGGCGCCGGCCATCAGGCCGGCAGTGAGGGCCTCGATCTCGTCGGGTCGCGAGGCGCCGGGGGCATGCAGCGCCAGCGTCGGCACTCCGAGCTGCCGGGCACGGCGCGCAGCCAGCGCGGCGCCCCGCCGCAGGGCCGTGGCGCGATGGGGCGCGGCCCCCGTTCCCACCAGCAGCGTCCGGTGCGCCCCACTGGGGCCGCCGGTCAGGTGCAGCACCTCGTCCTTGCCCCCGCGAAAGTCCCGCTGCCGCACCGAGCGCGCGATCACCCCGCCCATCTCGCGGTCGAGCGCGGCCACCGCCGCACCGAGCACCGTGTCGGGGCCGAGGACCAGCGCCACCAGCGGGGCATCGAGCGGCTCCCTGGTGCCGCGGAGCGAGACGGACAGTGCCATGTCGGAGTGCCCTGGTGCGTCGTGGTGAAGGCGGCAAACGGTCGTGGTGCGAGCGTGTGGCGGGTCTGCGGAGGTGGGGCGGGCTGGCGCGCGGCCGTGCTCAGCCCATCCCGGCGATGATCTGGTCGGCGAACGCGGACGTCGAGACTTCGGTGGCCCCCGGCATCTGGCGGGCGAGGTCGTAGGTCACCCGCCGCGCCGCAATCGCCCGCTCGATGCCGCGCACGATGTGGTCGCACACGGGCTGCCACCCGAGATACTCGAACATCATCACGCCGGAGAGGATCACCGAGCCCGGGTTGATCTTGTCGAGGCCGGCGTACTTGGGGGCCGTGCCGTGCGTCGCCTCGAACACGGCCACGCCGTCGCCCACGTTCCCCCCCGGCGCAATGCCGAGCCCGCCCACCTGCGCCGCCGCGGCGTCCGACAGGTAGTCGCCATTCAGGTTCGGCGTCGCGATCACCGAGTAGTCCGACGGACGCAGCAGCATTTGCTGGAACATCGAGTCGGCGATGCGGTCCTTGATGATCACGCGGCTGCCGTCGCCGGTGCCCACGTCGGACTCGGCGATCGCCTGCGCGGCGAATTTCTCGCGCGCCACCTCGTAGCCCCAGTCGCGAAAGGCCCCCTCGGTGAACTTCTGGATGTTCCCCTTGTGCACGAGGGTCACGCTCGGCCGCTTGTGCTTGATCGCGTAGCGGATCGCCGCCTCGACGAGGCGCTTCGTGCCGAAGGCGCTCATCGGCTTGATCCCGATCGCCGAACCCGGGCGGATCTTCTTCCCGCTGAGCTTCTCGGCCAGCAGGCGGAGCTCCTCCGCCTCCGGGGTCCCGGCCTTGAACTCGACCCCCGAGTAGACGTCCTCGACGTTCTCGCGGAAGATCACGACATCGACCTGGCCCGGCGCCTTGACCGGCGCCCCGACCCCCTCGAAGTAGCGCACGGGGCGGATGCAGGCGTAGAGGTCGAGCTCCTGGCGCAGCGCCACGTTGAGCGAGCGAATGCCCCCTCCCACCGGCGTCGTGAGCGGGCCCTTGATCGAGACCCGGAACTCCTTGCAGGCCTCGATCGTCTCCGCCGGCAGCCAGTCGCCGTACTTCGTGTGCGACTTCTCCCCGGCAAACACCTCCATCCACGCCACCTGCCGCTTGCCGCCGTACGCCAGCCTCACTGCCGCGTCGAAGACCCGCACCGAGGCGCGCCAGATGTCGGGACCGGTGCCGTCGCCCTCGATGTAGGGGATGATCGGGCGGTCGGGGACCTGCAGGGTGTCGTTCGCGTAGCCGATGCGGTCGCCGGTGGGGACCGCGGCCAACTTGTACGTCGCCATGTGCGGTGGGTGGCAGCGGGAAGAGGGGCCGACAAACGTACCGTCACGAACGGCCCTCGTTCAAGAGCGCGCGACGGGGCGGCCGGTCTCAGGCGACGCGGTCGGGAGGCGCGTGGCCCGCGAAGAAGGCCCGGAGGTTGGCCAGCACGCACATCCCCATCGCGGTGCGCGTCTCGATCGTGGCGCTCCCCACGTGCGGCAGCAATACCACGCGGTCGGTGGCGAGAAGCCCGGGAGACACCGCCGGCTCATGCTCGTACACGTCGAGTCCCACCGCCGCCAGCTGCTGGCGGCCGAGCGCGTCCACGAGCGCCGCCTCGTCGATCACGTCGCCGCGCGCCGTGTTCACGAGGATCGCGTGCGGCCGCAGGCGCGCGAGCTGCGGTGCCCCGATCAGGTGGCGCGTGTCGGGCGTCGCCGGGCAATGCAACGACACGAAGTCGCTCGCCGCCAGCAACTCCTCGAGCGAGGCGCATTGCCGCACGCCGGGCGACGCCTCGCCGGCCGGGGGGAGCATCGGGTCGAAGGTCATCACCGTCATCCGGAAGCCGAGGCGCGCCCGTGCCGCCACCGCGCGCCCGATCCGCCCGTAGCCCACGATCCCCAGCGACTTGCCGGTGACGCGGGTGCCGAGCAGTTGCGTGGGGCGCCATCCCGACCAGGTCCCCGAGCGCACCATCCGCTCCCCCTCCCCGGCCCGCCGCGCCGTCGCCAGCAGCAGCGTCATCGTCAGGTCGGCGGTGTCGTCGGTGAGCACCCCCGGGGTGTTGGTGACCACGACTCCAGCCGCGCGCGCGGCGCCGAGGTCGATGTGCCCGTGGCCCACGCCGAAGTTGGCGAGAATCCGGGCGCGCCGTGGCGCAGTCGCCAGCACGGCCGCGTCGAGCGTGTCGGTGATGGTGCAGACGACCCCGTCGGCCTCGCGCAGCGCCTCGGCGAGCGAGGCCGGCGACGACGGGACATCGGTGGCGTTCAGCCGCACGTCGAACTCGGCGGCGAGCTGCCGCTCCACCGGCTCGGGGAGCCGCCGGGTGACGATGACGCGCGCCCTGGGTGTCATCGGGCGGCTGTCGCGACGCCCATGGCGGCCTGGACTCCCGCCGGCCGGGCCGGGCCGCTAGTGCTGTGCGGCGGGCGCCGTCTTGCCCAGCACGTCGTTCGGGCTCTGGTACGTGGTCTCGTGCATGTACCAGGCCAAAGCCAGGAGGGCGAGCGCGAGCAGGCAGGTGGCCGCGGCGGCACCCCAGCCCTGTTCGTTGTTGTTCACCCGGTCGGTCGACGACATGCGGTGCCCGAAAAAGTGGGAGAAATGGGCCTCGCGGCCCGCGCCCGGAATCTGGGAACGGCGCCCCTCGCGGCGCAAGCGCGCCGGCGCTCGCACCTCACATCCAGAATTCCCAGCGCTCCGTGAACAGGACGAAGGCCGAGAGGAGCAGGTTCGTCACCGCGTGCGCCACGATGAGGTCGCCCAGCGAGCGGGTGCGCATCATCCACCAGTTGTACGCCACGCCGGCCACGAGTCCCACTTCCCAGAACGGCCCGTGCTCGGCGGCGAAGAGGACGGTGGTGGCGGTGAACGACAGCGCCGTGAACGCGCCGAGGGGGCGCGAACGGAAGTCCTTCGCGTCGAGAAAGCGAGGGAGCCACGCCCGCCAGAACAGTTCCTCCAGAATCGGCACGAGGAGGGCCGCCCGGACGATGCGCAGGCCCAGCACCGCGACATCGCCGCGGGCCTCGGGCGGCATCGAGACGGTGAGCGTGCCGGTGATCGCATTCTGGAAGGCGGCGTTGGCGCGCCAGCCGGGAATGAGCAGGTCTGGCGCGATCCAGACGAGGAAAACCCCGAGGCCGATCGCAATCGTGCCTCCCCACTGCTTCACCCGCAGGTCGATGGCGGGGCGGCCGACGACGACCAGCGTGGTGCCGACGATCACCACGCGCGTCACGGCGTCCGCTCGCGGCGACAGATCCACCAGCGGGAGCGTCGCGAGAAGCACCATGAAAACCGCAAAGGGAGCGACGTACGGGAGGGAGGGGACTCGCTCGGCGATGGTCATGGGCGAGGCAAATGTACGAGGCTGCCCGACAACGGCATAGCTCGTCTGGATGCCGAGCCGCATGGCTCTGCCGACCCTGTGGCGCCTGCACCACAGGTAGTGGTTTCGGGAGCATGACCTGCGTCACCGTTGCTCTCGTTCGAGGCACGAGCAAAGGCGAGCGCGACGGGAGCGAGGATTCCATCATCTTGTGGAAAAACGACTTACGGGTCGCTAAGAAGCCCTGAACGCCCGAAGTGAATCGGTGGCATGGTGGGTGCGTTTGGGGGGTGCGTGAGCAGACCGCAGGTGCAAGGGTCACTCCGCGCCTTCTCAACTTCCCCTCGAACGGACACCGACTCCATGAAGCGCACTCGATTCGCGATTGCGGCGCTCGCCGGCGCACTGGCCCTTTCGCGACCCGCGGTAGCCCAACCCTCCGAAAGCGACGTCAAGTTCATCGGCCTCTCGCACCCGTCGGTGGTGGTCGGAGGCGTGTACGGCGGGGTGTACAACGGCAAGCTCGGCGGCACGATCGTGGGCTCGTCGTACCTCGGCGGCACCTTGGTCGACCTGATCTGCGTGGACCTCACGCACGAGGTGAACTATGGGCAGACGTGGCGCGCCTACGAGCAGAACCTCGGCTCGCTCGACGGCAACTACACGCGATGGGGCTGGGAAAGCGACTGGCTGCTGCGCTACCGTCGCGCGGCCTGGCTGACAGCGCAGATGAAGGGGCGTCCGGACGGCGACGCGACGGTCAAGGCGATCAGCACGGCGATCTGGCGAACCTTCACGGGAGACAAGGCGTACTCCGTGCCGGTGGGTCTCGGGTCGTCGTACGGCTGGACGAACGTTGACGGCGACGGGACGATCTGGGCGGCCGCGGTCACCTGGATCAACAAGTCGATCGCGGCCGAGACGCTGATCACGGCGACGAACGCGTCGTACTGGTCGAACTTCACGGTCCTGTCCGACAAGGCGATCGTACGCACGTTTGACAGCCGCGGGGTGTGGAACGGGACGGTGAACGGGACGCAGGAGTTCATCGCGACTCCCGAGCCGGCCTCGCTGGCGCTGATGGCGACGGGACTGGCGGGGCTGGCCTTTGTGGGCCGTCGCCGCCGCAACGAGCGGTCGAGCTGAGCGACAGGTGAGCGGAGGCAAGGATGGCCGGCCCACGCGGTGGGCCGGCCCTCTTGCGCCAGGAGGCGGCAGTGGCCCGATTGCGGCGGCCGAGGACTGCCGACCGCGATTGTAGCAGGGGCGCAACAACGGGCGCGGACGCCGCGACAAGGTGTGCCACCGGGTCAGGAGTCGGCGCGGATTGCCTACGCCGAGTGATCGTGACGGAGTATCACAAGTCGTTTGTGCGTAAGCTGTTGCGGTCTACTAGTAAGACGATGGATGATGGTCATCGAAAGCAGGCCTTGCTGGCATGCTTCCTGCTCCCACAGATCCCGAGAATGTGTACCCACCGACGACCGGTGAGCGCTCGATTCTCACAACTCGATCTCACGTCCCCATTTTGAGGGAGTCCTGGATGAAGTTCACCCGCATTGTCGCCACCACGCTTGCCGCGCTGATCGTCTGGGGCGCAGCGGCGTCGGCACAGCCGGCGACGACGGCGATGAAGTTCATCGGCACCGACCATCCCACCGCCACCGTCGGCACGGTCAGGGGCGGTGTGTACGCCGCGAAGATCGGTGGCACGATCGTTGGCAGCTCCTACATCGGTGGCACCACGGTCGACGTCGTCTGCGTTGACCTGCTGAACACGGTGTCGACCGGGCAGATGTGGACGGCGTACACGCAGACGCTTTACAACCCCGACCAGAATTACATGCGCTGGGGGTGGGAGACCGATTGGCTCCAGCGCTACCGTCGCGCGGCTTGGCTGACGGTGCAGATGAACGGCCTCCCCGACAACGACTTCAAGATCAAGGCGATCAGCACCGCCATCTGGCGCACCTTCACCGGCAGCAAGAAATACAGTGTCCCGGTCGGCACGGGCTCCACGTACGGCTGGACCAACGTCGACGGCGACGCCTCGATCTGGACCGCCGCCAAGGATTGGATCAACAAGTCCATCGCGGCCGAGGCCTCCATCAGCGCGTCGAACCTTGACTACTGGAAGAACTTCACGGTGCTCTCCGACAGGGCCATGACCAAGGTCTATTCGGGCTCGGGCGCCACCAGGAAGTGGATCGGCATGTCCGGCGGCGCCCAGGAATTCATCATGACGCCCGAGCCGGCGTCGCTCGCCCTCCTCGCCACCGGCCTCGCCGGACTGGCCATGGTCTCTCGCCGCCGCAAGGCGAAGGCGTAAGACAGGATCGGAGCACCACGCGTTTCGCCACGGGCCGGCCAGATGCCGGCCCGTTTGCGTTCCGGGATTCGCCGCGTCCATTATTAGTGCGCCGGTCGGCGCTTCCCGGCCCTCGCGACAAACTCTCCTCCCTCGCTGCCGTGTCCACGACCAACTCCGAATCGCTCGAACGCCTCGCCAAGCCGATCTACTTCGTCGGGCTGCTCCTGATCCTGACGCCCCTGGCGGACTTCATCACCAGCGTCTGGCCGTTGCAGCCTCGGGAGATCCGCTGGCGCTTCGCGAGCGTGGCCCTGCTCGGCGGCTTCCTCTTCACGCCGCTCCTTGGCTCGACCCTCGCCCTCTTCCTCGCCACCGTCCTCGAGCACCGCGGGACCCAGCGGCTCATGGCGATCTTCAACATCCTGGTGTCGGTGATCCTGGTGGCGATGCTGATCGGCCTCTCGTTCGATACGCTGCAGTTGCGCAAGGCCGTGCCGCCGGACGCCCAAACCGCCTTCCGCACGTCGGCGGTGCGCGCGGCATTCAAGCACGGATCGGTGGCGCTGGCCGCCCTCTGGCTTGGCGTCGTCGGGCTGCGGATGGCCGCCAAGGCGTCGCGCGACGAGGCGCGTCGCGAGCGCCCTCGGATGACGGGGCCGGTGGTCGTCACTGGCACGGGGCAGTCGTAGCCGACCGCGGTTGAGCGACGCCGGCGCACGCCGGCACGGGAAGCGCCGAGGGGCCGCGCGAAGCCCTTCGGCGCTTCTGCTTTCAGCCAGTGCCCAGGGCGGGACTCGAACCCGCAAACCACTCGCGTGGTGGGGGATTTTGAGTCCCCTGCGTCTACCAATTCCGCCACCCGGGCAGGTGGTGCGGCGCGCGCCTCCCTGCCACTCGGCGCGCGCCCCGGCAAGATCGAGGGGAGAGGGCGCCGGGCGCAATCCCGCGCCGCGGCTGGACCGGCACGTGCCCGGGTTCCGACGGCGCACTCGCCGTGCGAATCGCCCGCCGGCGCGGTGCGGGGCGTGACGCGCTAGTACCCGCGGACGCGATCCACGAGCCAGCGGGTGGGCTCGCCGCGTTCGAAGGCCGACAGGCACTCGAGGAAACCGGCGGCGGCGCCATCGACGGTGGTGAGACCGGAAATGTGCGGGGTGACGTACACGTCGGCTCGTGCCCAGAGGGGCGAGTCGGCCGGCAGCGGCTCCTTCTCGAAGACGTCGAGCACGGCGGCACGCAGCCTTCCGGTGTCGAGCGCGCGCGGGAGCGCCCCCTCGTCGGCGAGGGCCCCGCGACCGACGTTCATGAGCACCGCGCCACGGCACCGGTCCATGAGCGACGCCGAAAAGAGGCCGCGCGTCTCCCTGGTAAGGGGCGCGCAGAGCACGATCCAGTCGGCGTCGGGGACCAGTTCGGGGAGGCGTGCCACCGTCGCCACCTCACCAAGACCCTCGGCCGGCACCCCGGAGCGCGAAACCCCCCGCACGTCGCAGCCGAGGGCGGCGAAGGTACGCCCGACCGCACCGCCGACGTGACCCGTTCCGACCACCAGCACCCGGCCGCCGGCGAGGGGGCGGGGTTGGCCAGGCTCCCAGCGCCGGGCCGCTTGTGCCGCGTCCATCTTGCGCAGGTCCTGCGTGATGGCGAGCGCCCGCGCGGCGCAGTACTCGGCGATTTGCGGTCCGAAGTCCTCGGACGTGCGCGTGAGGACGATTCCCTCCGGAACCGGCGGGTCGACGTAGGCGTCCACACCGGCACCCACGCAGTGGATCCAGCGGACGCCGCCGAAGCTCGGCGTCCGGGGTCGCCGGAAGCCGATGTAGCACTCCGCCCAGGCCAAGTCCGCCTCACCAATTCGGTCGAGGTCCATGGCGCGGACATCGAGGTCCGGGCGGGCGGCGCGAATGCGATCGTCGAGCCCGGTGAGGCCTTTGTATCCGACGAGAACGCGCGTTGGGGGGGGCAGCACGGCGGGGAAGGTAACGCGGCGCCGTGCCCGTTGAACGGCGACCCTCCCCGGGAGAGCTTTCAGGAACTCCCACCCCGCACATGACGATTCGCATCCTGGTAACCGATGGCGTCGACGCCGAGGGTGTCGCGGTCCTCACCGCCGTGCCCGAGTTCACCGTTGACGAAGTGCCGACGCTGCCGGCGGCCGAGCTGTTGCGGCGCATTGGCGACTACGACGCGATCGTGGGCCGCAGCGCGACCCGGATCTCGGCCGACCTGCTGAAGGCCGCCACGCGGTTGCGCGTGGTGGGGCGGGCTGGTGTGGGCGTGGACAACGTGGCGGTGGACGCCGCAACCGAGCTGGGGGTGGCCGTGATGAACGCGCCGGCGGGCAACACGGTGGCCGTCACCGAGCTGCTGTTCGGCTGCCTGATCGGGCTCATTCGCCAGATCCCTCGGGCGACGACCGGCGTGCATGAGGGGCGTTGGGAGCGCTCGAAGCTGATGGGGACCGAGCTCAAGGGACGGGTGCTCGGCATCGTGGGCGTGGGGCGGATCGGCGGCGAGGTGGCGCAGCGGGCCCACGCCTTCGGCATGCAGGTGATCGGCTACGACCCGTACATCACCGACGAGCGGTTCGCCGCGCTGCGGGTGGGTCGCATGGGGGCGCTCGACGACCTGCTCGACGAGGCCGACATCGTCACGGTGCACACGCCGCTCACGGAGGAGACCACCGGACTCGTGGGCGCGCGCGAGCTGGCGCGGCTCGCCCCGGGGGGCATCGTGGCCAACCTCGCGCGCGGAGGCATCGTCGACGAGGCGGCCCTGGTCGCCGCCCTGACCTCGGGGCACCTGCGGGGAGCGACGGTCGATGCCTTCGCGCAGGAGCCGCTGACCGGGGAGCATCCGTTTTGCGGGGTGCCGAACCTGCTCCTGACGCCCCACATCGGCGCCAACACGCAGGAAGCGCAGCGCAACGTGGCCGTGGACGTGTGCAAGGCGGTGCGCGACGCCCTGCTGAGAAACGAACTGTCGCGCTCGCTCAACGTGGCGGCGATCAACGGGGCGGCGTGGCGTGAGCTCCAGCCGGCGTTCGTGCTCACGCAGCGCGCCGCGGCGGTGGCGCGCGCCCTCCTCGCCGAGCGCGGGCTGCGGGCGGTGGCCCGCCTGTCCGTGCGGTGCGGCACGGAGTTGGCGGGAAGCGGCTCCGCGCTGCTCGCCGCGGCGGCGGTGGGGGCGCTCGAGGGGGTGATGGAGACGGGGCGGCTCAACCTGATCAACGCCCGTTCGCTGGCCGAGGCGCGTGGCATCCAGCTGTCCGTCACGGAAGGAGCGTCGGGGCTCGCCCCGTTCGCGGTGGAGGTGATGCTCGGCGGCGGGATGAGTGAGCTCGCGGTGGCGGGGGCGGCCCCGCCCGGTGGCACGCCCCGCCTCACGCGCATCGGGTCGTTCCACGTGGACGTGAACCCGCGGCAGACGCTGCTGATCCTCACCAATCACGACGTTCCCGGCGTGATCGGGCGGGTCGGAACGCTGCTGGGCGACGCGACGGTGAACATCGCCGAGTACCACCAGGCGCGGCTCGCGCAGGGGGGCGAGGCGCTGGCGGCGGTGAGCGTGGACGGCGAGGTGAATGAGGCGACGCGCAAGGCGCTGCTGGCGATCCCCGACGTGCTCTCGGCGACCGTCGTGCAGTTCCGTCCGGCGTGACCGGCGTGGGCCCGACCGACGGGCGCGCCGTCACCGATCGCGACCTGCTGCGCGGCTTCGCGCGCGACGCGTCGGGGCTCGAGCTGGTTCCCGAGTCGGTGCTCCGCCCGCGCGATGAGCGTGACGTGGCGGAGGCGATCGCTGCGGCCGGCGCGGCGGGCACCACGATCACGGCCGCGGGGGCGCAGACCAGCACCACGGGGGCGTCGATCACCGACCGCGGCGCCCTGATGTCGCTGCGCGCGCTGGCACGGATCGGCGAGGTCGATCCGGTGCGCCGCACGGTGCGGGCCCAGTGCGGCGTGATCGTGGCCGACCTCCGGCGGGCCTGCGCTGAGCGGGGGCTCCTGTTCGCCCCCGACCCCACGAGCGACGAGGACTGTACGGTCGGCGGCGCGGTCGCCTGCAACGCGTCGGGGGCGCGGTCGTACGCGTACGGCGCCACGCGGCCGCACGTGCGCGCGCTGCGCGTCGCGCTCGCGGACGGCCGGGTCGAGGAGTTCCGCCGGCCGCAGCTCGAGAAGAACACCGCCGGCTACCTGCTGGCCCAGGAGCCGGTGGACTGGTTCGTGGGGAGCGAGGGGACGCTGGGCGTGGTGCTGGACGCCGAGTTCGCGCTCCTCCCCCTGCCGGCGCGAACCACGGGGATCGCGATTCCCTTCCCCAGCGAGGCGGCGGCGCTGTCATTCGTGGTGGCGGCGCGCGAGAGCGCGTCGGTCGCGCCGCGCTGCCTCGAGTACACTGACGCGCAGGCCACCGGCTTCATGCGCCGCGCGGCAGCGGACGAGTCGTGGGCGCGCGGGGCGGCGGCGATGGTATACGTGGAGGATTCGGGCAGCGATGCCGAGGCGCCGCTCGAGCGCTGGCTCGCACTGGTGGAGTCGTGCGGTGGGTTGGCCGACGACGTGCGCACCTACGAGGGCGAGGCCGCGCTGCGGGAGGCGCGCCGGCTTCGTCATGCGGTCCCGGCGGCGATGCACGAGCGGGCCGCGCCGTATCGCGCGCTCGGGGGCCGGCGGGTCAGCACCGACTGGGCGGTGCCCTATCGCGACGTGGCCGCGGCGATCGACCTCTCGCGCCGCGAGGCGGAGGGGCGCGGCATCGAGCCCGCGGTCACATACGGCCACGCCGGCAACGGCCATCCGCACCAGAACTGGGTGGCGCGAGATCCCGGGGAGCTGCACGTGATGGAGGGCGTGGTCGAGGCCACCCTGCGCGCGGTGATCGCCCGCGGCGGGACCGTGTCGGCGGAGCATGGGATCGGCAAGCTCAAGCGGCGCTGGCTGCCCCTGCAGCTCGGTGAGCGCCAGTTCGCGGCCATGCGCGCCCTCAAGCAGGCCCTCGACCCCGCCGGTACGCTCGCGCCGGGGAACCTCTGGTGAGGGCGCCGTCGTCGCCGCGGTTCGCGAGCCTGGTGCTGGACGCCGACTCGACCCTCGCGTCGGTGGAGGGGGTGGACTGGCTGGCCGGGTTGCGCGGCCCGGTGCTGGCCGCGGAGAGCGCCGTGCTCACGGCACAGGCCATGGCTGGCGTACTGCCGCTCGAGGCGGTGTACGAGAACCGCCTCTCGCGCATCCGGCCCACGCGGCGGATGCTCGCCCTGCTGGGCGAGGAGTACGTGCGCTCGGTGGCGCCGGGGGCGGCGGCGTGCGTGGCGGCGCTGCAGCGGATGGGGGTGCGGGTGGTGATGGTGAGCGGCGGGCTGCGCGCCGCCTTGCTGCCGCTGGCGGCACACGTGGGGATCGCGGCCGCCGACGTGCACGCGGTGGACCTGTCGTTCGACGCGGGCGGCACCTGCACCGGGCTGGACGGGGCGCAGCCGCTGGCGCGGAACTTCGGCAAGCCGCAGGTCGTGCGCTCGCTTGGCCTCCCCGCCCCGGCGCTGGCCGTGGGCGACGGCGCGACCGACGCCGCCATTCGCCCCGAGGTCGCCGCCTTCGCCGCCTTCACCGGGTTCGTGCGACGCGAGGCGGTGGTCGCGGCCGCGGACCACGTCGTGGCAAGTTTCGACGAACTGCGCGCCCTCGTGCTCGGCTGATGCCGTCGACGCCGCGCCCTGCCGCCGAGCCCCTGCCACCCTGCCCATGACGCTCCCGCCCTTCGGCCGGTTCTTCCTTCCCGGCCCCACCGACGTGCATCACGACGTGCTGCAGGGGATGGTGCGCGGCATGATGCCGCACCGGGGCGCCGACTTCGAGGCGCTGTTCGCGAGGCTCGTGGCGGGGCTGCAGGCGGTATTCCGCACGCGGCGGCCGGTCTTCATCAGTTCGTCGTCGGCCACGGGGCTCATGGAGGCGGCGGTGCGCGCCACGCCGCCGGGGCGGATCCTCGCGATCGTGAACGGCGCCTTCTCCGAGAGGTTCGCGCGGATTGCGACCGCCTGCGGCCGCGACACGGTGGTGCTCGACGTACCATGGGGGCGCGGGGTGGCGCCTGGCGACCTGCGCGCCGCCCTGGCGAAGGGCCGGTTCGCCGCGGTCACCGTGGTGCACTCGGAATCCAGCACCGGTGCCGCCACCGACATCCGGGCCGTGAGCGACCTGGTGCACGAGCATGGCGCCGCCTGTCTCGTCGACTCGGTGACCGGGATCGGCGCCGCGCCCGTCGAGACCGACGCGTGGGGGCTCGACTTCGTCCTCACGGGCTCGCAAAAGGCGCTCGCGCTCCCTCCCGGCCTCGCCTTCGCGGTGGCATCGGAAGGGTTCATGGCCCATGCCCGCGAGGGAACGGAGCGCGGAGTGTACTTCGACCTCGTGGAGTTCGAGCAGTACGCGCTCAAGCACCAGACGCCGAACACGCCCGCGCTGACCCTGCTGTACGCGCTCGACGCACAGTTGCCGAGAATCGCCGCCGAGGGGATCGAGGGACGCTGGGCACGCCACGCGGCGATGGCGGCCCGCACACACGCGTGGGTCGTCGAGGCCTCGAGCGAGACCGGGCTCGACCTTGGAGTGCTCGCGCCGCCCGGAGAGCGGTCACGCACGGTCAGCGCGGTCACCCTCCCCGAGGGCGTCAGCGGCGGCCAGGTGGTTGCGGGAGCCGCCGCGCGCGGCTACGTGATCGGCGACGGGTACGGCAAGCTCAAGGGTCGCACCGTTCGCATCGGGCACATGGGCGACCACACGATCGACACGCTCGATGGCTGCCTCGCCGCCTGCCTCGACGCGCTGCGCGAGGTCGCCCCGCGACGCTAACGGTCGCCGGGCGGTTCGCCGGGCGGGCCCCCGGGAGGCGGCCCACCCGGGGGGCCGCCCATCGGGTCCATGCCCCCGGCGTCGCGTCGCCGCATTTCCTCGACGCGGCGGCGCAACTGTTCCTGCAGCGCGAGGTACTTTGCCCGCTGCACGGGCGAGAGGAAACTTGACAGGTCCTTGTCTTCGCTCTCGAGCAGTGCCGCGCGCTCCTTCTGGATCGCGAGGAGCTCCTGGAGCGCCGTGGCGACACGCGGGTTGTCGGCCTGCCGGTCGCGCTCGACCTCGCCGCGCAGGGACTGGCGGGCGTCGCGCTCGCGCATGTTCAGCTCGCGCCGCCTTCCCTCAAACTTCCGGTTGACGTCGACCAGCTGCTGCATCTGCCGGTTGTCGAGCTGGAGGCGGTTGCGCACCACCTCGGCGAACCGGCGCCGGATCGACTGCTCGAGCATCATCCGGCGCTCGCCCCCCGGCCCGCCCTGCGGCGGGTCGAGGCGATCGGGGCGCTCCTCGGCACGCTGCTGGCGGTCCGAGGGCACCGGGCGGCCAAGCCCTGGGCCGGGCTGCCCCTGTGCGAGGGCCGCGCCGGGGACGAGCGGCGCCGCGCCGAGCAGGAGGGCGGCGAGGAGGCCCGCCCCGCGACGACGCACGCGGCCGGCCCTCACTTGTCCCGCTCCGCCGTGGCCGTCAGGGACGCGGAGACGTCGAGCTCGGTGGAGGGCGTGGCGCTCAACTTGTCCATCTCGCCGAGCAGCGTGCTGAGCTGGGCCTCGCTGAGGTCGGTCACCCCGCCGGCAAAGCTCATTGACTCGGCCGCGGCGGGCTCGGACGGCGTCACCGGCTGTTGCCAGTTCATCCAGAGGAGCGAACTGGTGCCGGCCATGAAGAGGAGCACCGCGGCGGCGCGCCACTCGGTGGTGCGGAGCCAGGCCATGCGCGGGCGCCGTGCCCGGCGCAGCGCGGCCATCACGCGGTCCGCGTTCACCTGCGGCGAGCGCTCCCCCATCGCCTCGGTCACCGCGCCGGAGATCCACCGCAGGAGGTCGACCTCGGCCGCGCAGTCCGCGCAGCTCGCGAGGTGCGAGTCGACGGCCGCCCGCGCGACCGCGTCGAGCCGCCCGTGCACGTACTCGGGCAGCTGGTCGCGCATCATCGCATTGGGGCAGTCACGCATCGAGGAACTCCTTCACCGAACGCATCGCATGATGGTAGTGGACGCGGGCCGCGCCCTCGGTGCTGCCCGTGATCTCGGCGATCTCCCTGTAACTCAGTCCTTCCGTGACCCGCAACGTGAACACTTCCCTCTGCGTCTTCGTCAGCCGGTCCACCGCCCGCAACAGCCGTTTCCTTGTTTCGTCCGCCACCAGCGAGTCGAGCGGATTGTCCGTCGTGATCACGTCCTCTTCCGTCACCTCGACCTGGTCTCCGCGTCGCCGTCGCGCTCGCCGCCGGTCCAGCACCAGCCGTCGCGCGATCGTGAACAGCCAGGTCCGAAGGGCGCTATCCGCCCGAAAGGTCTCCAGCGCGCCGAAGGCGCGCACGAACGTGTCCTGCGTGACCTCGTCGGCCTCCTCCCGCGCGCCGAGCGACGACACGAACCGCGCGACAGCGGAGGCATGGCGGTCGACCAGCTCGCGCGCCGCGCGCTCGTCGCCCCGCTGCCACCGAGCGATCAGCGCTGCATCGAGCGCGGCGTCATCGCGCGGGTCTGCTGCCATGCGTTCACCGGATAAGACGACGGACCGACCACCCCGTTAAGCCAGGCGGCCTCGCCCGAACAGGCGCCGAACCCGGCCCCCGCCCTCTCCGGGCCACGCGCGAGAAGCTAACCTCCTGCGACGATGACGCGCCCCGCTCGACTTCCCCAAAAGGTCGCACACCGCGGTGCCCCACGCGAGCTGCGCGAGAACACCCTGCCCGCCTTCCTGCGGGCGCTCGAACGCGGCGCCGAGGCGATCGAGCTCGACGTCCACGCCACGAGCGACGGCGTCGTGGTCGTGCACCACGACTTCGTGCTGGGCCCGGACACCGCCCGGCCGCAGTTCGCCGGCCTGTCGATCGCCGGGACGTCGTGGGCGACGCTCGGCACGGTGCTCTATCGCGACGGCCATGGACTGCCGACGCTTTCGGAGGTGCTGGAGGCGGTGGGGACCAGGGCCGCGGTCTACGTGGAGGTCAAGGCGCCGGGAATCGAGGCCGCCGTGGTCGAGGTGATCCGCGCCGGCCGGGCGGAGTGCGCGGTGCATGGATTCGACCACCGGATTCCGCGTCGGGTGCATGAGCTCGCGCCCGAGCTGCCGGTCGGGATCCTCGTGGACGGGTACCTGCTCGATCCGGCGCGCGCGCTGGCCGAGGCGGGGGCGCGGGACTACTGGCCGCACTGGCGCTTCTGCGACGAGGCGCTGGTGCAGTCGATCCATGACGCCGGCGGACGGGTGGTGTGCTGGACGGTGGACGATGCCGCGGTGGCACGATCGCTCGCGTCGATGGGCGTGGACGGGCTGTGCGCGAACGACCTGCGGGAACTGGAGCGGGCGCTCGCGTCGGCGCCCGCCTGACCGGCGCGTGGTGATGCCCGCGCCCCTGTGCGGTGGCCTTACCCGTGCACCTGCCGCCCCGTAGGTTCCCACGCCGCATCCCCCCTTGAGACGGAGCACTTCCGCATGCGAGCAGTCCTGTTCGCCCTGGCCGGCTCACTCGCCCTCGCCGCGCCGTTGCAGGCCCAGCCGGGCGGGGCGCGCCCGTCGGCGCCCGACACGGCCAGGAAAGGGCCGGTTCCGTACGTCGCCGGTGCCCTGTCGGTCCCCAACGCCGACCCCTTCCCGAGCACCTACCGGCCGCGCGAGGCGCGTCCCACGGTGATCGCCAACGTCACGATCCTCACCGGCACCGGCCAGCGCATCGAGCGCGGCACGGTGGTGATGATGAACGGCAAGATCACCCAGGTCGGGACGAACATCGCGCCGCCGAGTGGCGCCTCGACGATCGACGGCGCGGGCAAGTGGGTCACGCCGGGGCTGATCGACACGCACTCGCACCTCGGCGTCTACCCGGCACCCGGTGTCGATGCCAACAGCGACGGCAACGAGGCCACGAACCCGAACACCGCCCACGTGTGGGCCGAGCACTCGGTGTGGCCACAGGACCCGCAGTTTCCTCGGGCCCTCGCCGGCGGGATCACCACGATGCAGATCCTCCCCGGCTCGGCGAACCTCTTCGGCGGACGGAGCGTGGTGCTCAAGAACGTCCCCGCGCGCACCGTGCAGGAGATGAAGTTCCCCGGCGCGAAGTACGGGCTCAAGATGGCGTGCGGCGAGAACCCCAAGCGGGTGTACGCCAACCGCGGCCCGAGCACGCGCATGGGGAACGTGGCCGGCTATCGGTCCGCCTGGATCGCCGCCGAGGCGTACCGGCGGCGCTGGGACAAGTGGCTCGAGAAGCGCGAGGGCGACCCGCCGGGCCGTGACCTCGGCCTCGAGACCTTGGCCGAGGTGCTGCGCGGCAACATCTACGTGCAGAACCACTGCTACCGCGCCGACGAAATGGTGCAAATGATCGACATCGCGAGGGAGTTCGGCTACACGATCCGCTCGTTCCACCACGGCGTGGAGGCGTACAAGATCGCCGACCTGCTGGCGCGGGAGAACATCTCGGCCTCGATCTGGAGCGACTGGGGCGGCTTCAAGATGGAAGCGCTTGACGGCGTGCGCGGCAACCTCGCGCTGGTCGACGCGGCGGGCGCGCGCACGATCGTGCACTCGGACGACGCCACCGGCACGCAGCGACTGAACCAGGACGCGGCCAAGGGAATGGCGGCCGGCGCGCAGCTCGGCCTGTCCATCGCGCCCGAGCAGGCGATCAAGTGGATCACGATCAACCCGGCGTGGGCCCTCGGGCTCGACGACCGGATCGGGTCGCTCGAGGCGGGAAAGAACGCCGACGTGATCCTCTGGACGGGAAACCCGTTCAGCATCTACTCCAAGCCCGAGCGCGTCTGGATCGACGGCGCGATGGCCTTCGACCGCACCGACCCGCGCGGCTGGTGGAAGACCGACTTCGAGCTGGGCTTCGTGCCGGCGATCATGGGAGGGGCCCGCTGATGCGCAAGCAGCTCATGTTCCGCACGGCGCTGCTGCTCGGCGCCGCGACCGCGCTCCGCGCGCAGGTCATCGCCATCACCGGCGGCACCGTGTACCCCGTGAAGGGCCCGAAGATCGAGAACGCGACCGTCGTCATCGCCAACGGCAGGATCACCGCCGTCGGCGCCGGCGTGGCCGTTCCCGCGGGCGCCCAGTTGGTCAACGCCCGCGGCAAGTGGGTCACCCCCGGGCTGATCAACTCGGCGACGACGATCGGGATTGCCGAGATCTCGGGCGTGCCGGAGACGCGCGACAACGTCGCCCGCGGTGCCAATGGCGTGGCGGCCTCGTTCCAGCCGTGGGAGGGGCTCAATGCGGCGTCGCAGCTGGTGGCGCCCGCGCGCAACGACGGGATCACCAGCGTGGTGACGATCCCCTTCGGTGGCCTGGTGAGCGGGCAGGCCGCGCTGATCGACCTCGCCGGCGAGAGTGGCGAGGCGATGATCCGCAAGGCGCCGGCGGGGATGGTGATGTCCCTTGGCAGGAGCGGCGGCGCGCGCGGCGAGACGATCGCGCGGATTCGCGAGCTCCTCGACGACGCCAAGGCCTTCCCCGCGCGACGGGCGCAGTACGAGCTCGGCAACTCGCGCACCCTGGCCGCCTCCAAGGCGGACCTCGAGGCGCTGCAGCCGGTGCTCGCGGGCCGGCTGCCGCTGCTGGTGTCGGCCGAGCGGCGCAGCGACATCGAGGCCGCGCTCAAGCTGGCGCGGGACTACAAGGTGCGGGTCATCGTCGGCGGCGGCTCCGAGGCCTGGATGGTCGCCGGCGAGCTGGCGGCGGCGAAGGTGCCGGTCGCGACCGGCGGGATCCTCAACATCCCGGGGAGCTTCTCGCAGATGGGCCGCCGCGGCGACAACGCGGCCCTGCTCCGGCGGGCGGGCGTCAGCGTGCTGATGATCTCCGACAGCTACGGCGACGGCAACGGCTTCAACGTGCGCAATGTGCGATTCGAGGCCGGGAACGCGGTCGCGAACGGCATGACGTGGGACGACGCGCTGCGGAGCGTCACGATCGCGCCGGCCGAAGCCTTCGGTGTGGGCGACCGAATTGGGGCCCTCGCGGTGGGCATGGATGCCAACGTGGTCGTCTGGAGCGGGGACCCGTTCGAGTTCCTGACGCAGGCCGAGGCCGTGTTCATCAAGGGCAAGCGCGTCGATGGCCCGGGCCGGCAGGACGAGCTCATGAAGCGGTACCGGAAGCTGCCGGCGGAGTATCGCGCGCCGTAAGAGGCGGTTCCGGTCGAGTGCGGGCGACGCCCCGGCGGATCCCTCCGCCGGGGCGCCGTGCGCTGGCGCTCAGGGATTCGCCAGCTTCTGTCGTGCCGCCGGCCGGGTGAAGGCCGCCGGGGGGTTGTGCCCCGCGGCGAGGTCGTACGCCTTCCGGTAGAGCGCCCTCGCCTTGTCGCCCTGCCCGAGCTTCTCGAGCGTCGTCGCGAGCAGGAAGTGCATGAACGGGTCGTTGCCGTTCAGTTCCGTCGCGCGCGTGAGCTCGCGCTCGGCGGTGGCGAGGTCGCCCGTGTAGAGCGCCACGTAGCCGGCGAGGTAGGGAAAGAACCGTTCCTGCGCCTCGGCCATCGCCTTGTCGCCGTCGAGGATTGCCCGGGCGGCGGCCACCTGCCGCTGTGCCTCGCCCCTGTCGCCGCGGCGGGCCGCGAGGCGCGCCAGGGCATGGGCGAGGCGAAAGTCCCAGAGCGACCGGGGGTGCGTGCGGGGCTCGGGCTCCCGGTTGCCGAGGTCGCTGCCGCGCCGGTAGTACCGCTCGGCGATGTCGAGGTGGCCCGCGTCAATGCAGACGCGGGCCGCCTCGTTCGCCATCTCGCCCTGCTGGTAGAAGGCGTTCTGCGGCTCGGCGGACTCGCGCGTGACCCAGTACGCGATCACCTGCTCCTCGAGCCTCACGGCGTTGGCGCAATCGCCGTCGAAGGCGTACGACATCGCCATGGCGCGCTGCGCGGCGGCACGGGCCGCGGGATCGGGCGCGCCATCGACGAGCGACTGGAAGAGCTTGCGGGCCTCGGCGGTCGAGCCGTCGGAGTCGAGGCGCGAGGCGGCGCGCAGGCTGTCGCCGCGAGGGGTGCGGGAGCCCCCCGGACCGCCGCCCTGCGCGACGGCGGGAGCGGCGACGCACGCGACGAGCGCGGCAATGGTGAGGGGGCGTGGCAACTGGGCGAGTCTCATCGGAAGCACCGGCTGTGGGGAGGACGCCTATTGTCGCGACATGAGCAGCACCTGGCCGTACGAGGCGAGCGACCCGGCCTGGAACGCCTTCACCATCTCCTGCATCGAGCTGATGAGCTGGATCGAACGGCCGCTCTGCTGCCGGAACGGCCAGTACGCGCCGCCAAGGCCGCCGCCGCCCAACGAGAACGAGCGAATGAAAGTGCTGCTCGCGTCGAGCGGCAGGGTGGACACGTTCCGGTAGAAGCGGCTTGCCTCGTCGTCCTGCCGCCAGAGGTACTGCTCCACATTGGAGACGTAGAACGTGGTGACCGTCGCGCCGCGATCGCGCGCCCACTGCCCGACCGACTTGAGCGCCCTGTCGCCGGCGAAGTTTCCCGTGAGCGGCACGATGAGGTTGCGCTCCTCCATCCGCTTCAGCCAGCGGTAGTTCGTCTCGCTGGCGAGGTACCCGTGGTCGCGGCCGGCGCCATCCGTCTCGTCGATCATGCCGCCGAAGGTGGGCATGCCGAACGGCCCGCTCCCCACGCCGCCACGACCGAAGCCGCCACCGGATCCGCCGGGGTTGGCACACGGCGAGCCGTGATTGTAGGTGAGGCCGGCGCCGTTGGCGTAGAAGGCGCCGTACACGCAGTCGAGCGACACCAGCTCGCTGTCGCTGAGGGCAAGGCGGTGAACCCGGGTGAGGCGATCCTTGACCGCCGCGAGGTTGCGGCGGTACATGGCGCTGTCGGCGGGGGCCGGCCTGAACGCGTGTGCCAGTCC
This sequence comes from Gemmatimonadota bacterium, assembly GCA_016191225.1. Taxonomy (GTDB): domain Bacteria; phylum Gemmatimonadota; class Gemmatimonadetes; order Gemmatimonadales; family Gemmatimonadaceae; genus JACPPC01. The sequence continues at coordinate 76,782 of JACPPC010000007.1, forward strand.
CCCCGCCGAGTAGGTGGTGTCGACCTGCACCGCCGGGTTGCGCGAGAAGAGTCGCGTGAGGAACTCCGCGCGCGTGGCCGACATCTCGATGAGCGCCTTGAACAGCAGGTGCTGGATGGCGTTCTGGTGGCGGATGTCGACAATGAACGCGATCGACGGCTTGAGGGCGACGATGTATGTGAAGTTCTGGTCGGGGGCGACGCCGAGGTACACGCCGCCGGGCATGACCAGCGACTGCAGCTCCGGGATCACCCACTGGAGCGACGTCTCGTTGGACACGAAGTTCTCGGAGCGGAAGGTGCCCCAGGGTTCCGAATACTCGTTCATGAGGCGCCAGAACGTGCTGTCGGCGAGGCGGTCGGGGAGGCGCTGCGCGGCGGCGTGCGTCGCCCCGAGCGCCAATGCCACTGCGGCGGCGGCCAGGGTGACGCGTCGCGATGTCGGCAGGCCGGTTGGCCCCCTGTCGCGCCGGAGATGGTTGTCCACGGTGCGACTACGCGCCGGGGACGCCGGGCGCTGCCGGCCGAAGGTCCTCGCTCCGGTAGAACCACCACTTGACCCCCTGCACCACCGCCAGGCAGGCGGCCCCGACCACCACCGCGAGGGCGAGCCCCAGCGGCCACGGATGGGGGCGCGACGCGAACGCGTAGCCGTGCGTCCGGATGAGGAAGATCACCAGCACCTGCGTGGCCATCGACTCGACGAACCAGCCGGCGTGGAACATCGCCTCGCCGGCGTCGAACACGCGGACCAGCGGCCAGAAGGTGAGGACGTCGAACAGCGAGCTCACCGGGCCGAAGACGAACATGAACCGCCGCACGAAGGCGATGTCCCACGCCCCCCCCGGCCGCGCGGCCGAGAGGCCGCCCTCCGAGGTGCCCAGCGACACGATCAGCGCGTCGGGCGGGCCCTGCCAGAAGTGCTCCGGGCCGGCCGCGCCCTTGTGTGGTCACGATGCGGCGGGCCAGCGCGCGGTCCGGCGGTTCATGCCCGAGCATGGCGCCGGCATCGGACGCGGCGCGAGAACGAAAAGCGCGCTGCCACCGGGAAGGTGACAGCGCGCCGCGAATGCCCCCAAGGACCCTATGCCGCCGGGGTCGCCTCGGCCACGGGATACACGCTCACCTTGAACCGCGTCTTGCTCTTGTGCTCGAACTTCACCTGGCCATCGATCAGGGCATAGATGGTGTAGTCGGTGCCGAGCCCGACGTTGTTCCCCGGGTGCCACTTGGTGCCGCACTGGCGCAGGATGATGTTGCCCGCGCGGACGCGCTCACCGCCGTACTTCTTGATGCCCCGGTACTTGGGGTTCGAGTCGCGCCCGTTGCGCGACGAGCCTACGCCTTTCTTGTGTGCCATGGGTCGCTCCGGCTCGCCTTAGCCGAGGGTGATGTTCGAGATGCGGACTTCGGTATAGCCCTGCCGGTGTCCCTGCTTGCGCGCGTAGTTCTTGCGGCGCTTGAACTTGAAGACGACGATCTTGTCGCCGAGTCCCTGCTTGAGGATCTCGGCCGTGACCTTGGCGCCCTTGAGGTTCGGCACGCCGGCCTTCACTTCCTTGCCGTTGGAGCCGAGGAGGACGTCGTTGAACTCGACCTTGGTGCCGGCGTCGCCGGGAAGGGTCGGGATGCGAAGCGACTTGCCCGGCTCGACCTTGTACTGCTTGCCGCCGGTGCGGATGATGGCGTAGCTCATGGGGCTCTGAAATCGGGAAGTGGTAACGTAGCCTTGAAACGTAGGCGGGCGGGGGGACTAGATCAAGGGGTGGCAAGGACTTAGGGCGTAGAAGCAGGTCCTTCGCCGCGCTCAGGACGACTAGGCCACCGCGTACTGCTGGGTCACGTCCCGCCCGGCTCCCTTCACCATCAGCTTGAACTCGTCCGGGTTGAGCAGGGGGTCGTCCCTCACGTCGACCCCGAAGCCGGCCGCCTTGGCCAGCTTGGAGGCGAATTCCTGTTCCTGCTCCAGCAGGTAGAGGGCGACGTCGGGGTGGAGCCGGACAATCAGGTGGTCCCGCTTCCCCTCCACCACGATCCGCTTCACCGACCGCTCCACCCGCCGGATGACCGTTTCGGGGGTGAAGATGCGCCCCGTGCCGTGGCAGGTCGGGCAGGCCGCCGTCATGCTCTGCAGGTGACTCTGCCGCACGCGCTGGCGGGTCATCTCGACCAGCCCCAAGTCGCTGACCGCGAAGGCCTTGGTCCGCGCCCGGTCGCGCCCCAGGTGTTGCCGCAGCTCCTGCAGGACACGGTCGCGGTTCTGCCTGGTGTCCATGTCGATGAAGTCGCAGACGATGATCCCGCCCACGTCGCGCAGCCGGAGCTGGCGGGCGACCTCGCGGGCCGCCTCCATATTGGTGCGGAGGATCGTCTTCTCGGGGTCCTTCTTGCCGGTGTAGCGTCCCGAGTTCACGTCCACGCTCACCAGCGCCTCGGTGGGCTCGATGATCAGGTAGCCGCCGCTTGGCAGGTCGCAGCGCCGCTTGAACAGGTCGCGGATCTCGGGCTCGATCTCGGCCTTGTCGAACAGCGGCACCGCCGCCTCGTAGTGCTTCACGCGGTCGAGCAGCTCGGGGGCGATCCCCTTGAGGTACTCGACGATCTCGTTGTAGACCTGCTTGGAGTCGACGGTCACGCTGTCGACCTTGGCGCTGAACAGGTCGCGAATGAGCGACCGGGTGAGGGACGTCTCGCGGTGGATCAGCGAGGGAGGGCGCACGAAGCGCGTCTTCTTCTGGATGCGCTTCCACTGCCCAACGAGCGTCTCGATCTCGCGCTGGAAGGTCTCCCGCGTGACCTCCTCCCCCACCGTGCGGACGATCACGCCGCCGGCGTCCTTGGGGAGGACGGCCTGCACCATCTCCCGCAGGCGGGTGCGGGCGGCGCGCTCGCCGATCTTGCGGCTCACCCCCACGCGGCGCGGGGCGAAGGGCATGTACACCAGGAACCGGCCCGCCAGCGAGACCTGTGCGGTGACCCGCGGTCCCTTGGTGCTGATCGGCTCCTTGGTGACCTGGACGACGACGTCCTGCCCCTTCTTGAGCATCTCCTGGATGGGGGGCGCCTCGGCGCGGCGGCGGCGCCCTCCCCCGCGCCCTCCGCGGGGCTTGGCGGCAGGGGCCGCGGCCGCCGGCTCGGCGCCGTCGGAGGCTCCCTCGGCTGCGTCCTGCGGGTCGCTCCCCTCCTCGTCGTCCTCCTCCTCGTCATCATCGTCGTCGTCGCCCCCCTCGTCGAACACGAGGTCCGACGCGTGAAGGAAGGCGCTCTTGTCGGTGCCGATGCCGACGAAGGCGGCCATCAGGCCGGGCTGCACCGCCTCGACCTTGCCGACGTAGATGTCGCCGACCATGCGGCGATTGTCGGGGCGATCGACGAGCAACTCGACCAGCTGCTCGTCCTCGATGATGGCGACGCGCGTCTCGCGCGGCGTCGCATTGATCAGGATTTCTCGCTTCATTGGGACCGCGGCCCCGCGCTGGCGACTCGATCAGGCGCGGGTGCGACGGACTCGGTACAACGGAGGTTGGTGTGCCCGCCGCATCCGCCGCGGAGTCAGCCGCGGTGGCCCGGCGAAACACGGGCTCGGACACTCCCGGACAGCGAGTCGAACATCGCCCCGGTGGCTGACCCGGCCCCCTGCCGCGGCGTGGACTCCCCGGTTCCGTTGACCGGGCAAGCACGACGCGCTCATGGACCGGCGGTACCGCCAGCTGCCGTGCGATGCGTCTCCCGGCCGGTGCTGCTCCGGGCGAACACGACGCGTCGCCGAGGGTGCGAGGCGATGTCCCGGCAACGCTGCCGGGCCAACAGGCCTCTCGGTGCCGCCGCCTCGCGAGTCGCTCGCGGCGGCGACACACATCTCAGTTGTGATACGACTCTAACGACTAACGGTCACCAAGCGTTTACGCAATGGCGGCAAGCACTTGCGTGACTGGTGCTAGAACTGCCCCGAGGCGCGGAGGGCCAGCCAGCCGACGACGGCGGCATAGCCGAGGGCCGCCTGCCACTCCTTGTGGCCGAGGTACCGCTCGAGGCTGAAGCTGGACGTCTCCGCCCCCTTGGGCCGCCAGGGGGTGAGCCGCGGCAGGAAGGCGGGCACGTTGCGCTCCCACTCCGGATAGGAGTGCGGAAAGAGGGAGCGGATGCTCTTGCGTTCGTCGGCGATCACGGGGCCATACACGATCCACCAGAAGCTGATCACGGCGAGGCCAAAGGCCCAGTGGGCCGCGGCGGCAAGCCCGAACGCGAGCACGAACGACCCGAAATAGAGCGGATTGCGGGTGTAGGCATAGGGGCCGCCCGTGGCGAGCCGGTCGTTCTTGACGATGTGCCCCGCTGACCACCCGCGGATCAGCAGCCCGGAGAATGAGACCGCACCGCCGATGGCCAGCGCCGTCCAGGACGGGCGGGCCAGCACGAGGAAGAGGCCGGCGAGGAGGATGCCGAGGGGGACCCGCAGGCGGCGGGCCCAGAGCGCGAGCGAATCGCGCTCGATCGGGGCCCGCTCCTCCGGTGTGCTCTCGTGCCTGACTTCGCGGGCCTTGTGCCGGCTCAATCGGCCAGCTCGCGCTGCAGGTGCCGGGCGATCACGAGCCGCTGGATCTCGCTCGTTCCCTCGCCGATCTCGCAGATCTTGGCGTCACGCATCATGCGTTCCACGGGGTAGTCCTTGGTGTATCCGTAGCCGCCGTGGATCTGGATCGCCTCGAGAGTGTTCTTCATCGCCAGCTCGGAGCAGAAGAGCTTGGCGATGGCGGCCTCCTTGCTGAACGGCCGGTTGTGCTGGGCCAGCCAGGCGGCGTGGAACATGAGGTGCTTCCCCGCCTCGATCTGCGTGGCCATGTCGGCGAGCTTGAACTGGATTCCCTGAAAGGAGCCGATGTTCTGCCCGAACTGCTTGCGCACGGCCGAGTAGCGCAGGGCCTGCTCGAAGCTCCCCTCGGCGAGGCCAAGGGAGAGGGCCGCGAGACCGATGCGGCCGGCGTCGAGGGTGCGCATGAAGTTCACGAATCCCTGCCCCTCGAGGCCCAGCAGGTTCTCGGCGGGGACCTCGACGTCCTCGAAGATCAGCTCGCGGGTGTCGCTCGCCCGCCAGCCGAGCTTGTCCTCCTTCTTGCCGGCGCGGAAGCCCTTGAGCTTGGGGAGCTGCGCGTCGTGGCCGACGCCGACCTCGCGGACCCGGTCGAGGTCGACGGCGTCCTTGGTGAGGATGAAGGAGCTGATCCCCTTGGTCCCCTTGCCGGGGTCGGTGACGGCGGTGACGACGAAGATTTCGCCGACGCCGGCGTGGGTGATGAACCGCTTGGTCCCGTTCAGCACGTAGTGGCCGTTGCGGCGGACGGCCGTGGTGGCGGTGCCGCCGGCGTCGGAGCCGGCGCCAGGCTCGGTGAGGCCGAAGCCGCCGAGGACGGAGCCGGTGGCGAGGAGGGGGACGTACTTCCGCTTCTGGTCCTCGGTGCCGAAGTGCATGATCGGGCTGGTGCCGAGGGTGGTGTGCGCGCTGACGGTGATCGAGTGCGACGCGCAGACCTTGGCGAGCTCGTGGATCGTGATCATGTAGGCGATCAGGTCGAGCCCGGCGCCGCCGTATTCCTCGGGCCAGGGGACGCCGAGAAGGCCCAGCTCGCCCATGCGCTTGACCGTGGGCCAGGGGAACTCGCCGGAGGCGTCGTACCGGGCCGCGATCGGCGCGATCTCGGATTCAGCGAACGAGCGGACCATCTCGCGCGTGGCGAGGTGGTGCTCGGAGAAGTAGAGGGAGTCGTCCATGCGCGGGGCTCGGAGGGTGCGGCGCGGCAGGCGCAGCACCGGAATATCGCCCGGGCATGCGCGATTCTCTACCGGCCGGCGTCCCTCGCCTTGCGGACCATCTCGCGCACGTCGGCGCGGATCGCCTCGGCGTCGAACACGATTCCCTTCTTGATGGTGTACTTGACCCCGCCGCGGTGGACCATCCTGCCCCCCTCGGCGACGTCGACGCCGGTCCCGTACAGCACCTTGAAGTTGTGCAGCGGACTGCCATCGACGAGGAGGAGGTCGGCGTCGAAGCCCACGCGCACCACGCCGGTGGAGGTGAGGCCGAGGGCCCGGGCGCCGTTGTACGTGGCGTGCTGGATGACCTCGAGCGGGGTGAAGCCGGCCTCCTGCTGCATCTCGAGCTCGCGAATGGTGCAGAAGCCGTACAGCTCCCAGATGAAGCCCGCGTCGGAGCCCACGGTGACGTTGCCGCCGCGGCGGGCGAATTCGCGCACCCAGCGCATCCAGATCCGGTAGTTCCGCTTCCAGCGGACCTCGTCGGCGGTGGTCCAGTCGAAGAAGTACGACCCGTGGCGCGCCGGGTCGGCCTCGAAGTGCTCGAGCATGTTGGGGAGGGCGTACTCGCGCATCCAGGGGGCGTTCCTGGCCCGCATCAGGTCGCGGTTGGCATCGTAGATCGCGAAGGTGGGGTCCCAGGTCACCTTGTGCGCGATCAACGTGTCGATGACGGCGCTCAGCCGCGCGCTGTCGGCCTGGCGCCAGAGGTCGCCGGCCCAGCGAAAGCGCATGAGCTCGTCGTCGTAGTTGTAGTCCTCGGGCCAGTGCTGGCGTCCGCCGATGGCGGCGTCGGGAATGCCGTACCAGTGCTCGATGCTGCGGACGCCGAGCCGGGCGGCGTCGAGGGCGTTGTAGTGCTGGATCTTCATGTCGGTGGCGATCGGCAGTCCCTGCAGCCGGGCCTCGTCGGCGATCGCCTCCCAGACGTCGGGGGGATTGATGAAGACCTTGAGCCCGGCGGCCCCCTTGAGCTTGAGCGACTTGATGAGGGCGCGCGCGGCCTCCGGTGTCGGCGCGCCGGCCGTGGCGTAGGGGACGATCGTGGGGGCGTTGATCCTGTTGTCGGCCGAGAGCTTCATGTGGGCGACGACAGTGTCGATCCCCTCCATGGACCCCGGCTCGCGCACCGTGGTGATGCCGTGGGCCAGCCAGAGCTTGTAGACGTAGTCGCGCGGCAGGGCCTTGCCGCCGCGCTCGAACTGGATGTGCCCGTGGAGGTCGATGATGCCCGGCATGAGGTACATGCCCCTGGCGTCGATCGTGCGGTCGGCGGCGCGGTTGGTCGGCGGGCTGTTGATGGCGCTTCCCGAGAACTCCGACGGCCGGCTCTGGGCGATCGAGATGATCCGGCCGTTCTCGATCGTGAGGTCGAGGGGGCCGCGGAGCGGGTTCCCCATGCCGTCGATGACGAGGGCGTTGGTGATCAGCAGGCGGCCGTACTTCTGGCCGATGGAGGGGGTGGGCGCCTGCGCGAGAAGCGCGGGGGCGGCGAGGCAGAGGAGGAGAGTGGCGCGCATGACGGGAAAATACCGGCGGGAGATGCGAGGCGTCAGAGGTCGGTCGTGTCGCGCGGAGCGCCGGAGGCACGGAGTCGAGACGTCACCCGAGGGCCGGCACTCGTGCGCATGGGATCTCCCGGCTCCGGGCCGCGTCGCGGCCCGGAGCTCGAGGAGGCTACCTGAACGGCGCCTGGTCGCCGAGGCAGTTGTCGCAGCCGGCGCAGCGCGTGCGCCCGCGTGCGGCCGGGTCACCGAAGTAGCGCAGGACGAACAGCCGGCGGCAGTCCTTGAGGTAGGCGTACTTCTGCACGGCGTCGAGCTTGGCGAGGTCGCCGGCCCGGCGGGCCTCGATGGCCTCCCAGTCGATGCCGAGTTCGTCGACGGTGGCATCGGGGCGCTCGAGGGCGGCGTCGTTCCCCGCCCGCTCCCACTGCACGAACTGGCGGGCCTGGAGCCGCGCGAGCATCGCCTCGAGCTGCATGGGGGAGCCGAGCCCCGGCGGGATTCCGGCGAGGTCGACCGTCGCGCCCTCCTCGAGGCGGGCGCCGACGGCGCGCCAGAGGGCCCGCAGCACGCCGACCGCGAGGGGATCGGTGGCGGCGAGCTCCTCGCGAATGCGCGCCGGCGTGGCGAGGAGGCGCACCTGCACCCGCGAGCCGGTGCTCGCGGCGTCGCGGAGCGCCCCGACCTTGACGAGCAGGCGGAGCGCCGCGCCAACCGAGCGCTCGCCGATGGCCTTGGGCAGCCGGGCGGCGAGGGCCTCGGGCTCGAGGGTCACGGCGCCGCGGCGGGCGTCCTTCTGCAGCAGGGCCCAGGTGCGCTGCACCGCGTCGCGGGTGGGATGCGCCGCCTTGATGAAGTACTCGTGCGTGAAGCGGTCGGGGTACATGTGCAGGAGCACGCACTCGCCGTGCCGGCCGTCGCGACCGGCGCGACCCGCCTCCTGGTAGTACGCCTCGAGGGTGCCGGGCATGGCGTGGTGGACCACGAGGCGCACGTTGGGCTTGTCGATCCCCATGCCGAAGGCGCTGGTGGCGACGATCGCGCGCACGTCCTCCTTCATGAAGGCGTCCTGCACGGCGCGGCGCCGGTCGTCGTCGAGGCCGGCATGGTACGCGGCCGCCTTCACGCGGGCGCGGCGGAGGGTCTGCGCCACCGCCTCCACCGCGCGTCGCGTGGACGCGTACACCACCGCGACCCCCTCCTTCTGCCCGCGCAGGAGCGAGACCAGCGCGGCGTCCTTCTCGGCGGCGTTCCGCGTCGGCAGGACGTGATAGCGCAGGTTCGCCCGGTCGAAGCCGGCGACGACCACCGTGGGACTGGCGAGCCCGAGCTGTCGCGCGATGTCGTCGCGCACCGCCGGGGTCGCGGTGGCGGTGAGGGCGACGGTGGGGGGCTCACCGAGGGCGCGGCGGATCTGCCGCACGCGCCGGTAGCTCGGCCGGAAGTCGTGGCCCCATTCGCTGATGCAGTGCGCCTCGTCCACGGCGAGCAGCGACACCCCCGCCTCGCGCAGCCGCTCGGCGGTGCGGCCCCCCTCGAACCGCTCGGGGGCGAGGTAGAGGAGCTTGAGCTCGCCCCGGCGCGCGGCGACCATGCGGTCGCTCGCCTCGGCCGGAGTGAGGGTGCTGTTGATGAAGGTGGCGGGGAGGCCGCGACGCCGGAGGGCGTCGACCTGGTCCTTCATGAGCGAGATCAGCGGTGACACCACGACCGTGAGCCCCGATGAGAGGAGCGCCGGCACCTGGTAGCAGACCGACTTGCCGCCGCCGGTGGGCAGCACCACGAGGGTGTCCCGCCCCGACAGGATGGACGTCACGGCGTCGGCCTGGCCGGTGCGGAAGTCGTCGTAGCCGAAATGCGTCTTGAGCAGGCCGCGGGCGGCGACCAGGCGGTCGGTGGGCACGCCGAAGGATAGGGCCCGGGCGCCCGTGACGCGGCGCAGGATGTTGCGTCCACATCAGGGCATTGCCGGACGTCCCCCTTCCCCCCCGAACGGCCGCCCACCGCATGCAGCTCGAGCTCGTCCTCCTCACCTCGTACACGGTCCAGGTCGTCCTCGCGCTCGTGTACGGGGGCGCCCTGTGGGGCTTCTCGAGCCTCTATCGGCGGGCGTACCTGCGGGACTGGTCGCTGGCCTGGTTCGTCCTCGCGATCGCGATCGGGGCGAGCACCTTCGCCTACTACTTCGCCACGTACCTGCCCGACGACCCGCGTCGCGTGGTGTTCTCGTCGCTGGCGCTGATGCTCGGCTACACCTTCGCCGCGCTGCTCGTCCTCGGCGGCCGCGAGCTGACGGGCCGGCGGCGGTGGACACCACGGGAGCTGGGCCTGATCGTGCTCGTCTCGGCCGTGTGGGCGGTGGGCACCGTGGCATTCACGGCCCGGCCGGGGATCGAGCCGCTGGTGCGACTCTTCCTGCGCGTGACCACGTACTACACGGTCATCGCGCTGGCCCTGCTGCACGTGGGACTGCTGGTGCTGCGCATGCCCACCCCGGGTGAGCGCTTCGGGCGGGTGGTGCTGGGGGCGACCCTTTGCGCGTATGGCGCCAAGCTCCTCCTCAACGCGGCGCTGCTCGTGTTGCCGACCACCTTCACCAGCCTCGGCCCGCTGCTCACCGTGTTCGACGCGGTGCTGATCCCTTGCGTCGGGCTGGGAATGATCGTGTCGCTGCTCGAGTTCGAGCGGCAGCGCGCGGTGCGGTCGGCGCGCGAGGTGGTGGCGGCGCAGGAGGCCCTGCGGCACAGCGAGGAGCAGTTCCGGTCGCTGATCGAGAACGCGTCGGACATCATCACCGTGCTCGCGGCCGACGGGAGCACGCTCTTTGCCGGGCCGTCGACCGAGCGCATTCTCGGCTGGAGCGCGCACGAGCTGATCGGACGGAGCGCCTTCGACTTCATCCATCCCGGCGATGCCGACGCGGCGCGGGCGGCCTTCCGCGCGGTGCTCGAGGCGCCGGCGACGGCCAATCGCGTCGAGATCCGGCTGCGGCGCAAGCAGGGGGACTGGCTCCGGTTCGAGTCGCTGGGCCGGGTGCATCCGACCGGTGGCGCGCCGGCGATCGTGGTCACGTCCCGCGACATCTCGGAGCGCAAGCAGCTGGAGGCGGAGCTGCTGCAGTCGCAGAAGATGGAGAGCATCGGGCGGCTGGCGGGGGGCGTGGCGCACGACTTCAACAACATCCTGACGGCGGTGCTGGGCCATGTGAGCCTCGCCCGGCTCGGCGCGCCATCCGACCCGAACCTGCACGCCGAGCTCGACGACATCCAGCGCGCCGCCGAGCGTGCCGCCGAGCTCACGCGGCAGCTGCTCGCCTTCGCCCGGCGGCAGGTGATCGAGCCCACGGTGCTCGACCTCAACGAGCGCGTGGAGGGGATGCGCCGCCTGCTGGGCCGCCTGATCGGCGAGGACGTGGAACTCCGCACCGACCTCACCCCGGGCACCTGGCCGGTGCGGGCCGACCTGGCGCAATTGGAGCAGGCGCTGGTGAACCTCGCCCTCAACGCGCGCGACGCCATGCCGCACGGCGGGCAGCTCGCGATCAGCACGTCGAACGTGACCCTCACGGGAGAGCAGGCGCCGCGAGACCCGGTGCTCGTGCCCGGCGACTACGTGCGCGTGGTGGTGAGCGACACCGGACTGGGCATGGACGAGGAGACCCGGTCGCGCATCTTCGAGCCGTTCTTCACCACCAAGGGACCGTCGCAGGGAACGGGGCTCGGGCTCTCGATGGTGTACGGGGTGGTGGCACAGGCCGGCGGCGCGATCGAGGTCGAGAGCGCGCCGGGGGCCGGGGCGCGCTTCATCATGCACCTGCCCCGCTACAGCGGCCCCGCGCCGGCCCCCGCTCCCGCCGCCGAGCCGCGCGTGGTCACGCCGAGGCGCGACGCCACGATCCTGCTGGTGGAGGACGAGCCGCAGGTGCGGGCGGTGGCGGCACGGGTGCTGCGGGCCGAGGGGTTCGACGTGCTCGAGGCGGCGAATGGCGCCGAGGGAATCTCGATGGCGGCGGCCTTCAAGGGTCGCATCCACCTCGTGCTCACCGACATGGTGATGCCGGGGGTCTCGGGGCCGACGATGGTGCGGGCGCTCGTGGCCTCGCGCCCCGAGGCCAGGGTGATCTTCATGACCGGGTTCAGCGCCGACGCCCTTGCCGGCCGCGGAGGGATGCCGGATGGGGCGTCGCCCCTGCAGAAGCCATTCACGGTCGAGGCGCTCCTGGCACGCGTCCGGGAGGAACTGGAGTTGCAGCCGAACGGCGGCACGCCGAACGGGGTCGCACCGGAACCAGGCTAGGCGCCGCTACACCGCCCGGGCAAAGTGGCCGCGCGTATAGGCGGCACCATCCAGCTCGCGCAGCCGGTTCACCCGCGGCGCCTCCCCGGCGGCCACCTCGTCGAGGGTGGCGCGCATGCGACGCGTCACCCCGGCCACCGCGTCGCCCGGGACGTTGAACAGGAGCCGGTACGTGCGGATCCCCGCCTGCCATAGCCGCGCCAGGTATGCCGACCCGTCGACGGGGCGCGAGTGCAGCAGCCGGTTGCGACAGGCCGAGTCGGTGGCGACCGGAAAGACGTAGCCGGCCGGATCGGTGAGGTGCACGTCGCGGTGCTTCCGCACGCAGAGGTCGCGGCAGGTGGTCGGGATGCGGTCGAAGGCCGCCGAGAGCACGCAGTGCTCGATGGTCATTCCCTCCGGACGGCCATAGACCACCGCCTCGAATCCCTCCCCCGACCACGGCGCCGCTACCTGCGCCATTTCATCGACCGTGAGCTCCACCGACAGCGTGGTGCGGCGCACGCCGAGGGCCCGCACCAGTGCCGCGGCGTGCTGGTTGAAGCAGTTCACGGCGTAGTCGGCGGTGACGTCGCGCCCTGCGCGCGCGAGCTCGGCCACGAGCCCGAGGTGCCCCGAGGCGAGTGGCGTGCCGAGGGCGAGCCACTTGTCGGTGACGTGCCGCTCCTCGGGGCGCACGATGGTGGGCGTGCGCAGGCGCAGCGTGACGCCGCGCGCGGCCAGCTCGGTGACGAGGGCGCGCACGCGGGCGACCGGCGGAGTGGGATGGCGCAGGAAGACGTCGAGGACCACCTCGTCGGCGCCGGCGTCGGAGGCGGCGCGGGCGTCGTCGAGCTGAGAGACCTCGGCGACAAGGCACGGTTCGCCCGTGCGGCGCGGCGGGGCGGCCGACGCGCCGGCCGTCACGGGCCGCTCCCCGGCAAGGTCCCGCGCGCTCGCCGCGAAGTCGGCCACCGCCGCCTCGACGGCCTGCCGGCGTGCGGCGTGGGCCGCCTCGCGCACCCAGTCGCGGCGCATCAGCAGCTCGTCCACCGCCGACTGTCGCATGCGGTTGAGCTCGCGCACCGGCAGGAAGAGCCCGCCCGCAAGCCCCTCCGCGTCCACGCCGGCGAGCACAAATGGCGTCTCCCCGAGGCGCCCGAGCTGGGCGCGCAGCTGCGCCACGTCGAGCGCGTGGCGGGTGGCGGCTGCGAGCGTGGCGTGGCTGCGCACGGTCACGTCCTCGCCGGCGGCGGCGAAGATCAGCTTGAGGGGGCCGCCGCCCGCGCCGAACGCCCGCACGGCGATGGGCGTTCGCTGTTCCGGGCGCTCGTGCCTGAGCGTGGCGAAGCTTGCGCGGGCGCGGGCCAGCAGGGCGGCGTGCGAGCTGCGCACGACGATCCACCCGGCGGGCACCCGCTCGCGGGTGGTGATTGCCTGCCGAATCGTCCCCGCCCCGGATGCGAGGGTGCGCACCGCCTGCACGGCGAAGCCGCTGGAGCCACGGGCCGGCCCGTCAGGATGCTCGAAGCCGAGGCCATCGCCGGGCTCGATGGCCGAGCGGACCTCGACCACGAGCTCGGTGCCATCGCGGCCAGCCACGACGCCGAGCTCGCGGCCACGGTTGTCGGGCTGGGCGCGGGTGATGTAGCCGCGCCCCTCGCGACCGCCGTACATGCCGCCGGTGAAGCCGCGCGAGAAGATCTGCACCAGCGGCTCGACCTCCTGCTCGGTGGGCGGGCGCCACTCGCCGGCGGCCAACCGGTCGAGGAAGCTCCGGTACCCGCTGGTCACCGTCGCGACGTACTCGGGCTTCTTCTTGCGTCCCTCGACCTTGAGGCACTGCACGCCGGCCGCGGCGATCTGCTCGAGGTGGTCCCAGGCGCCGAGGTCCCTGGCCGAGATCAGGTAGCCGCGGTCGAGTTCCTCGCCCGTGGCGGCGTCGGTCAGGACGTAGTCCTTGCGGCACGACTGGGCGCACGACCCGCGGTTGGCGCTGCGCTCGGAGATCATCCCCGACATGTAGCACTGCCCGGAGTAGGCGATGCAGAGGGCGCCGTGCACGAAGGTCTCGAGGCCGAGCGAGGGGACGGCCTCGCGGATGGCCCGGATGTCGCCAAGGGTGTTCTCGCGCGCCAGCACCACGCGGTCGACGCCGAGGTCGCGCATCACGGCGGCGCCGCTGGCGTCGTGCACGGTCATCTGCGTGGAGCCGTGGATCTCGAGCGCCGGGTAGAGTCGCCTGATGAGCTGCACCGCGCCGAGGTCCTGCACGATGGCGGCGTCGATGCCGGCATCGACGGCCTCGCCGAGATGCATGAGCGCGTCGGCCAGCTCGGCGGGCTTGAGGAGGATGTTGAACGTCAGGTAGATGCGCGCCCCGCGGGCGTGGGCCAGCCGGCACGACTCCGCCACCTCGGCCATCGTGAGCTGGGCCCCCTCGTCGCGGGCATTGAAGCGCTCGGCGCCGAGGTACACCGCGTCGGCGCCATTGGCGAGGGCGGCGCGCACGGCGTCGAGCGAGCCGGCGGGAGCGAGGAGTTCGGGGACGCGCATGACCCCGCAAGCTAGCCGGTCAGGGACCCCGGGGGCGCCTACCGCCGGAGGGCGCCGAGCCGGAGCGCAAGGCGGATGGCGACCGACACCGCGATGCAACCGATGCCGGCCCAGCGCAGCGCCTCGCTCCCATCGCGGATGCCGAGGCCGAAGAGGGCGATGCCGGCGAGCACGAGGACGAGCCGGAGGGCGACGAGCGGCCTCATGGCGCGATCACGGCGTGCCGGCGGGGCATTGCGTGGTTCGGCGCCGCGCGATCACGGCGCGGCCGGGAGCCCGAGCTGCCGCGCCTCGTCGTCGGGCACGTCGAGGACAAGCCGCAGCATCGACGTCGAGAAGACCTTGCCCTGGGCATCGGTCTTGAGCGAGAGGGTGCCGCCGCCGTCGAGCGCGCCGTGCAGGAGGAAGTTGAGCGCCCACAGGTTGGGGAGCTCGAACCGGTCCACGCGGCCGGTGATCTCGCCGCGATAGTGCTCGGTCACGCGCTGCTGCGTGAGCTCGCGCACGAGCAGCGGATACCACTCCTGGCGGAGGGCGATCACGCCCACGTTGGCGGTGTCGCCCTTGTCGCCGGAGCGGGCGTGGGCGATGTCGAGGAGGCGGACCTTCACGCGACCTCCACGGCGGTGGTGATCACCGACTTGTCGATCAGCGCGGGCCAGTAGGCCACGATCTCCTCGACCTTGGGGCGGCCGCCCGCGAAGCCGGTGACCGACGGTGGGCCGGTGAGGATCATGGGGGCGATCTCGCGGGTGAAGCGCTCGACCGCGGCGCGGTCGGGGCCGCGCACCCCGACGCGGAGCTGCACCTCGGGGAGGTCGCGCATCCACGACGGCCGCTCGCGGCGGGCGAGCGCGCCGTGCGTCGCCCCGGCGCCGATGTACTCGGTGAGGACGGTGTCGAACTTGAGCTTGAGCCGGTCGAGCCGGGCGCGGAGCACGCGGTCGGCGGCTTGGGCCTTCTCGAGGGCGTCGGGCCACGAGTACACGAGCGTGCCGACCGCCTTGAAGCCGGCCTCGTAGGCGATCGAGACCTTGAGCTTGTCGGTGGCCGGGGCGCCGGTGATCCCGTACACGCGGACGCGGTCGTGGCCGAGGTCCTCGAGCTTGATGCTCGTGAAGTCGGCGGTCACGTCGGGGGTGATGTAGGCGTGCGGGTCGCCCATCTCGTACACCAGCTGCTCGGTGACCGTCTGCCGGGTGATGCGCCCGCCGGTGTTGGGGTGCTTGGTGACGACGAACGTCCCGTCGGCGCTCCCCTCGACGATCGGGAAGCCGACGTCGTCGAGGCTGGGCACGTCGCGCCAGTCCCAGAGGCAGTTGCCGCCGGAGCACTGCGCCCCGCACTCGATGATGTGCCCGGCGATGATCCCCGCCGCCATCAGGTTCCAGTCGTCGCCCTTCCAGCCGAACTCGTGCCGCAGCGGCGCCATCGTGAGCGCGGTGTCGGTCGAGCGCCCGGTGATGACGATGTTGGCGCCCTGGCGGAGGGCCTCGACGATCGGCGCGGAGCCGATGTACGCATTGGCCGAGAGGACGCGGTCGCGCACGTCGGACAGGGGGGCGCCGGTGTCCATGTTGCGGAGCGGGTGGCCGGCGGCCAGCAGCGCGTCGAGCCGCGGCAGGATGTCGTCGCCGGTGATGACGCCGATGCGGATCCTGTCGTCGAGGCCGAGCTTCCGGGCGGCGACGCGCACGGCAGCGGCGCAGGCCACCGGGTTCACGCCGCCGGCATTGGCGATCACCTTCACGCCGCGCCCGGCCACGGCCGGCATCACCCCCTCCATGGCGCCGACGAAGTCGCGGGCGTAGCCCATCTTCGGGTCGCGCTCCTTCTGCTTCTGGAGGATCGACATCGTGACTTCGGCGAGGTAGTCGAGCATCAGGTAGTCGACCGGCCCGCCCTCGACCTGGCGCCGTGGCGCCTCCAGCCAGTCGCCCCAGAAGCCCTGCCCCGCGGCGACGCGAACAACCTTGGTGGTGCCGCTCATGGTTCCAGTCCGATCGTGAGGGAGGCCGGGAGCACGAAGGGGCCGAGGTGCGGCCCCTTGTTGTGCAGCGCGGCCTTGAGGGCGAGGGCGAGCACGTCGCGCGTGTCCTCGGGATAGACGATGGCGTCGATGAAGCCGCGGGCGCCGGCGTGGCGGGCGTCGAGGTTCGCCTCGTAGTCGGCGCGCATCTGGTCGGTGGCCGCGACGAGGTCCTTGCCGGGCTTCTTGCCGGCGGCCTTCGCCTTCTCGAGCGCCGGGCCGTGCACCGCCTGCACCGCCGACTCCCCTTCCATGACCGCCATTCGCCCCGACGGCCACGAGAAGATGAAGTCGGGGTCGAACCCCTGCCCCGCCATGGCGTAGTAGCCGGCCCCCGAGGCGTGGTTGACGGTGAGCACGATCTTGGGGACGCGGGCCGTCGCCATGGCTTCCACGAACCTCGCCCCCGCCCGGATGATCCCCTCGTGCTCGGCCTCGGCGCCCACCATGAAGCCCGACACGTCCTGCACGAACAGGATCGGGATGCCCTGCCGGTCGCAGCGGTCGATGAAGAAGGCCACCTTCTCGGCGCTCTCCGTGTACACGATCCCGCCGAAGCGCGGCTTCTCGCCGGCGCGTCCCCTCACCAGCCCGCGCTGGTTGGCGATCACCCCCACCGTGATCCCCTCGATCCGGCCGTCGCCGCAGATCATCTCCTTCGCCAGCTCCCCCTGGAACTCGTCGAGGGCCCCGTTGTCGAGGATCGCGCGCAGCACGGTGTGCATGTCGTACGACATGCGGTGGTCGCTCGGGAGCAGGTCGTACAGCGCATCGGTGCCGGCGGGGGCGTCCTCGACGCGGTAGAAGCCGACCTCGACGCTCGGGCGCGGGAGCCGGTCCACCTGGTCGCGCAGGAGCCGGATGGCGTGGGGATCGTCGTCGGCCATGTAATGCGCCACGCCGCTCACCCGCGTGTGCGTCGCCGCCCCGCCGAGCGTCTCGCCGTCAATCACCTGCCCGGTGGCCCCCTTCACGAGGTTGGGGCCGCCGAGACCCATGAACGAGGTGCCCTTGACCATCACGATCGTGTCGGACAGCGCCGGCAGGTAGGCGCCGCCGGCGATGCAGGGACCCATCACGGCGGCGAGCTGCGGAACGCGCAGGTGGCGCCGCATGATCGAGTTGTAGTAGAAGATGCGGGCGGCGCCGAACTGCCCCGGGAAGACTCCCTCCTGGTACGGGAGGTTCACGCCCGCCGAGTCCACGAGGTAGATGATCGGGATCCGGCAGCGCATCGCGACTTCCTGCGCCCGGAGAATCTTGCGGATCGTCTCGGGCCACCACGAGCCGGCCTTGACCGTGGCGTCGTTGGCCACGATCACGCAGGCGCGGCCGCGGACGGTGGCGAGGCCGGTGACGACGCCGGCGGCGGGCGCCTGGCCGTCATACTGGTCGTGGGCGACGAGGAGGCCGATCTCGACGAACCGCGATCCCTCGTCGCAGAGCAGGGCCACCCTCTCGCGCGCGGTGAGCTTTCCCTGCGAGTGCTGGCGTTCGACCTTGTCGGGACCGCCGCCCTGGCGCAGGCGGTCCTCGAGCTCGCGCACGGCGGCGCTGAGCGCGCGGAGGCGGGAGGTCACGCGTCCTGGCGCTGCGTGCCGAACCACTCGCGGATGTAATCCACCAGCTCGCCGGTGTTCGTGCCGGGGCCGAACAGCCGCCCGATCCCCCGCGCGGTGAGCGCGTCCATGTCTTCCCTGGGGATGATCCCGCCCCCGGTGACGAGGATGTCGTCGCGTCCCTCGGCCCGCAGCAGGTCGTGCACGCGCGGAAAGAGGGTCATGTGGGCGCCGCTCAGGATCGAGAGGCCGACCACGTCGACGTCCTCCTGGATGGCCGCGGAGGCGATCATCTCGGGGGTCTGGTGGAGGCCCGTGTAGATGACCTCCATGCCGGCGTCGCGCAGGGCGGCAGCGACGACCTTGGCGCCACGGTCATGGCCGTCGAGGCCGGGCTTGGCGACGAGGACGCGAATCGGACGGGACATGACGAAAAGATAACGGTGGATGGGGCGCTCTTGCCAAGCACTCCGCGCCATCCTGCCGTTTCCGGCTGCACCGCTCAGGGAGCGCTGGCCGCCCGTGGAGGACCTGGACGCATTCCGGAAGGCGGTCACGAGCCGCTATCGGGTCGGGCGAGAGCTTGGCCGGGGTGGCTGGGGAGTGGTCTATGCCGCCCAGGAGGTCGCCGGGGGCGCGACCGTGGCGATGAAGGTGCTGCACCCCGAGATGGTCGGCACCACCGGCCGCAAGCGATTCCTCCAGGAGATCGACTTCGCGCGGCGGCTGTCCCACCCGGGCATCGTGCCCCTGCTCGACTCGGGTGAGGCGGCGGGGACGCTGTACTACGTGATGCCGCTCGTCGCGGGCGCCTCCCTGCAGCATCGCCTGAAGCGCGAGCGGCAGCTCCCCGTGCCCGAGGCGGTGCGCATCGCCGGCGAGGTGGCCGAGGCCCTGGCGTACGCCCACGCCCAGGGCATCGTCCATCGCGACGTCAAGCCGGCCAACATCCTGCTCGGGCCCGAGCGGGCGATCGTGGCCGACTTCGGGGTCGCGCGCGCGCTGCTCCGGAGCTCGTCCGTGGAGTCGATCAGCAGCTCGGGGGTGCAGGTGGGAACCGTCGAGTACATGGCCCCCGAGCAGGCGGCGGGGGACAGCGAGATCGACGGTCGCGCCGACCTCTACTCGCTGGGATGCGTGCTGTACGAGATGCTCGCCGGCGGCCCCCCGTTCGTCGGGCTCAACGCGCAATCGACGCTCGCGCGGCACGCCATGGATCCCGTGCCGCCGCTGCGGACCGTGCGCCCGTCGGTGCCGAAGTCGGTGGAGGAGGTGGTGTACCAGGCGCTGGCCAAGGCGCCGGCGGACCGCTTTCGCGACACGCGGGCGTTCGCCGCGGCGCTGAAGCAGGTCTCCGACGACCCGCTGGTGCGCGTCGTCGACGGCGGAGCCTCCCGGCGGCGGCGACTGACGATGGCGGCCGCCGCGGCCGTCCTCGCCGTGGGGGGGCTGTGGTGGGCGCGGCGCGTGGCCGTGGCGGCGGAAGCCGGTCGCGTGGCCGCGGCCGACACGACGCGGGTGGTGATCTTCCCGGTGGAGGGGGCGGCCAGCGCGGGCGAGGCGGCCCGGCTCGACGAGGGGATGCGGCGCGCGTTCGTGCGCTGGAAGGGGCTTCAGGCCGTGGACCCCTCGGCGTTGCGCGAGCGCCTGCCCGCGAGTGGCCCGCCCGGCGCCTCGCAGTCGCGCGACATTGCCCTGGCGGAACGGGCGCGGCGGTGGGTGCAGTCGAGCGTCACCTCCTCCGCTCGCGACACGCGGCTGCGCGTCACGCTGCACGATGCGAGCGCGCCGGGATCGGCGCTGGCCGAAGTCGATGGCCTGCTCCCCGACTCGGGGGCGGCGCGCGACAGCGTGCTCGATGGGCTTGCGGAGCGCCTGCTGGTGCGATCGGAGGTGCCGGCGGCGTCGCGCTCGGCCGGGAGCGGCACGGCCTCGCTGCCGGCGCGACAGGCGTACGTGGCGGGGCTCGTTGCCTTCGACGCCTGGCAACTCGCGCGCGCCGACTCGCAGTTCAGCGCGGCGCTGCGCTTCGACCCCGAGTTCGCCGCCGCCTCGCTCGGCGTCGCGCTCACCCGGCATTGGACGAACCAGCGGACCCCGCTGTGGACTCCCGCCGCGAACGCGGCCAACGCCGGCCGCGCGCGCCTCACGGCCCGGGAGCGCGAGCAGGTGGACGCACTCCAGGACGTGGTGGCGCGGCGGCATCCCGAGGCGTGTGCGCGCTGGGAGGCGCTGACGCGCGCCGACACCCTCGACTTCGCCGCCTGGTACGGCGCGGCGCACTGCCTGGCCCGCGACAACCTCGTGCTGCGTGACGCGCGCAGCCCGTCGGGCTGGCGCTTCCGCACCAGCTACCGGGCGGCGCTCGAGCGGTACCGGCGCGCCTTCAGCCTCCATCCCGCCGTCCTGCAGGCGTTGCGCGACAACGCCTTCGAGCCGGTGCGCCGCTTGCTCAAGACGAGCGTCAGCGACGTGCGCAGCGGCGCGGCGGCGCCTCCCGACACGGGTGTGTTCGTGGCGTTCGCCACGCTGCTGAACGACACGCTCGCATTCGTTCCCTTCCCGGCCGCCGCCTTCGAGGCGAGCGATCCGCGCGCGCTGTCGCGCATGCCGGCAACGGTGGGGCAGGCCCTCAAGCGACAGCGCGAGTTCTTTCGCGACCTCGCAATCAGCTGGGCCGCGGCCGTGCCGCAGGGACTCGAGGCGCGCGAGGCGATCGCGTGGTCGCTGCTGATCATCGGGGATCGGGCCGCGGTCGACTCGATCGTCAGCGCGCGCCGCCTCGCGCGATCGACGCCGGAGAGCCTGCGAGTGATGGCGACCGAGGCGTGGATGCGCGCCCAGGTGGCGATTCCCGATGACCGGGCCGGCGTGCGGCGCTCGCGCGCCGTGGCCGACTCGGTGCTCCGCCACCCGCGTGCCGCGGAGGTGGAGCCGCAGGTGCTGGCGGGCATCGCGGCGCTCACCGGGCGCGGCTCGCGTGCGGCCGGGGCGGTGCGCGCGATGACGACGGCGGTGATCGGCGGCGTGCCGCCGGCGCTGGCCGCCGATGCGACCGTGCTTCGCGTCTACGCGGCGATTGGCGGACCAGTCGACTCCCTGCGCGTGCTCGAGGGGCGGGTGGATTCGCTGATCGCCGCGCTCGTGCCTGCGGCCGAGCAGGAGGCCGTGCGGCAGCGCGCGATGGCCCGGGCGGCGTCGCTGGCATTCGCGGTCCGTCCGTTCGCGAGCGCCGAGCTGCTCGGACGGAGCGGCGACTACCTGCTGGGGGCACAGGCCGCGTGGCTCCGGCGCGACACGGCGCAGGTGCGTGAGGTGATGTCCCGCCTGCGGGCGTCGCGGTCGCAGTTCGGCCCGGCCGACCTCACGCTCGACGCACTGCTGCCGGAGGCCGAACTCCTGTGCGCCGCGAGTGGCCCAGCCGCGGCGGCGGCGTGGCTCGAGCCGACGCTCGCCGCGCTCAGGCTGCGGGCCACCGCCATCGACGCGGTGCACGCCGCGTCGATGGTGCGCGCGGTGCGCCTGCGTGGCGACCTCGCCCTGGCCCTCGGCGACACGGCCTCCGCCACGCGGTGGCGGGCGCCGTCCCAGATCCTCTGGGCGGATGCCGATGCCGCCCTCGCCCGCCCGCTGTCCACGCCCGCGCTCTGCGTGAGGTAAGCCCGCCGCCCTTGCACATCTCTATCGCGATCGACCGAGTCTGTTTCCCACCCCGGAGGTCCCATGCACCGTGTTCGCCGCTCCTTGATTCCGCTCGCCGCGCTGGCGTCGACCGCCGTGCTCTTCGGCCTGGCAGGCTGCCTCGAGCGGGGACCCGGCACGCCCGGCACCACCGGGCTGACCGCCGGGCGTCCGGAGTGCCCGCACAGCCTGTCCGAGCGCTACGCCGCGCCTGACAGCTTCGCCGCCGGCCTCGACGCCGACGGCAACCTGGCGGTGCCGGGGCTTGCATCCAACATCCCGGAATTCCACGACTGTCAGCGCTTCCGCGTGCGCGATGCAAAGACGAACGCGATGGCCTACGACTCGCTCTATGCGGTATTCGTGCGGTTCGACCTGAAGCAGAAGTACCGCGAGTGGGGCGCGAGGGGCGACACGGTGAGCATCAAGCTGTCGGCGTCGAGCGCGTCCGCTCCACCAGCGAGCTCACCGGCGTCCGCGCCCGCGGCATCGCCGGCCACGAATCCAGCGGGCGCGGTGCGGGCGGGAACACCGAGCGGGCCCGGGGTGAGCGTGCCGGACGCTGCCTTCGCGGGTTCCGGGGCATCCACGCCGGCCGAGTCGCCCGCGGCGTCGTCAGCGGCGGCGAGTGCGTCGCCATCGGCCCCGCCGACCCTCCCCAACGTCGCCGGTGGGCTGATCGTCGCCGCGGTGCTCGCCGAAGGTGACTACAAGCCGCTCGGCTTCGTGCGCGGGATGAACTGTGTCGTCCTGCTGCGCCGCGGTACCGAGTACGGCGCATACTCGATCGGCGTCGGATACAAGGATGCCAGCTGCTTCGACCTTGCCGGTGCCAAGATCCGGTCGGTGCAAGCGCTGAGCGTGACCGTGCTGCGCAAGGCGCAGACCGGCATCGACGACAACGATTATCCCTACGCGGCGCGCTGGGACTGGGACCGCAACAACGACGAGCACTACGTCGGAGTCCCGTGCCCGGGTGGCTGGTGCGAGATCACCCGCACTCGGGATTACCTGTCGTCGGTCAACTACACGTCCAGCCCCGTGGACCTCGGCGGCGCGGCGGAGAAGCGCGTCTGGCGCGGCAAGGGGTGGTACGACCAGCAGCACCTCGCGAACTTCGCCGGCGGCAAGCCCGTCCCGACCGGCCCCTTCGCGACGACCTTCCCCGCCCGCAAGCTCGCCGACCGCGACATCAAGGACTATCACGACTGGAAGCACGTGGCGACGGTCGTGATGTCGGAGACGTCGTACGACTACCGCACCAAGTACCAGTACAAGGCCAGCGACCTGCCGCCGATGCTCGAGAAGGGCGTCAACGTGATCCAGCTGTGCACGGACTCCCTGCCCGATGCGGCGACCGGCGCGTCGCACCGCCGGTCCGACGACAACTGCCATGTCGAGACGGAGCGTGTCGCGCGGGGATGGCTCACCAAGTGCCGCAGCGCCTGGTACGCGCGGGTGATCCACGATGGCAAGGTCCGGCGGGTCTTCTGCGTGAAGTACCGTGGCTTCAAGCACGGGTTCGACATTCCCGGCGTGGTGCGCTGGCGCTGGCGGGCGGACGACGAGACGATCTGGATCCGCTGCCCGGTTGGTTGCTGCGAGATGGACAACGACACCTGAACGCCGGGTTCCCCGCGGTGGCTCGGGCGCCGTCGCGAATGCGGCGGCGCCCGAATCGTTCTGCTGCACGAGTCGAGCGCGCTACGACTCCTTGCGCGCCACCAGGGTCATCTCGCTCGTCCTCCGCCTGAGCCGCCGGTCGCTCCACCCCTCGTAGGCCGCCTCGACGATCAGCCCCGCGGCGCCGCACAGTTCCGCCAGCCGCGTCGCCGTGTAGAGCCGGATCCGGTGCGACCGCTCGCCGTTCCCTTTCCGGCCGCGCCAGGTCGAGTGCACGGTGAGGATGCCGGAGAGCGGATCGAACTCCCGCTCCTGCCCCACCATCGTGCCGGCCTCCGTGAGCCACCAGTCGCGCTTGATCAGCCCCGCGGCGACGCCGTCGCGGTTGCCCCCGTTCCACACCAGCACGCCCCCGGGCTTGAGGATGCGCGCCATCTCGGCGATCGCGCGCTGGTCGTCGGCGGGGTGGAGGAAGAACCCGAAGCTCGTGAAGAGGTTGAGCACCGCGTCGAACCGGCCGGTCCACCGGGCCGGGAGCTGCCGCATGTCGCCGCGGGTGTATCGCAAGGTTGGCCCCGTGCCCCGTGCCTTGGCGACGGCGAGCAGTTCCGCCGACTGGTCCACGCCGTCGACGTCAAATCCCGCCTCGGCCAGCAGGTGCGCGTGCCGTCCCTGCCCGCAGGCGACGTCACACACCCGCGCGCCGGCGGGGAGCTCGAGCAGCTCCACGAGCCGGCTCACCTCGCGCCGGGAGGCCTCGAGGCCGTGCAGCGGAGCCCACTCGCGCAGGTACGTCGCGTCGAAGTGGGAGGTCCACCATTCGCTCTTGTTGCGGGTCATCGAGAGGAAGGGCGAGAAGGGGGAGAGGAGCCGACCACAGAGACACCGAGAAACTGCGAGGGCACGGACGAAGCAGCGACGAGGGGCGTGGGGGCGCCGGGCCAAGCATGAGCGAGCCGTTCCCAACAAGAAGTTGCCTTCGCCACCGCAGCCTCGGTGCCCGCCTGCTGTCCTCTGTGCCTCTGTGGTCGGCTCCTCTCGATCTCCTCGCCTTTCCCTCCCGTGCGCGCCAACCTAGAAGAACACGGGCTCCCGGTACGCCCCGAACACGCTCTCCAGCGCCGCCCGGATCTCGTACAGCGTGCAGTACGCCCGCGCGCAATCGAGGATGTGCGGCACCGTGTTCTCGCTCGACGCCGCCGCGCGCCGGAGCCCGGCGAGCCTCGCCTCGCAGAGGGCGTTGTCGCGTGACGCGCGGAGCTTGGCGAGCCTGGCGCGCTGGCCGTCCTCCGCCTCCTGGCCGACCTTGAGCAGCGCGATCGACAGCCCCTCCTCGTCGGTCACGAACTCGTTCACCCCCACGATCAGCTTGCGGTGCTGCTCGATCTCCCACTGCTGGCGCGCCGCCGACTCCGCGATCTTGCGCTGCAGCCAGCCCGTCTCGAGGCACCGCACCACCCCCCCCAGCCCGTCGATCTCGGCGAACAGCGACTCCGCCTCGGCCTCGAGGTCGTCGGTGAGCTTCTCGACGTAGTACGAGCCGCCGAGCGGGTCGGCCACGTTCGGCACGCCGGTCTCGTACGCCAGCACCTGCTGCGTGCGCAGCGCGACCTGCACCGCCTCCTCCGTCGGGAGCGCGAGCGTCTCGTCCATCGAGTTGGTGTGCAGCGACTGCGTGCCGCCGAGCACCGCCGCCAGCCCCTGGTAGGCGACGCGCACGATGTTGTTCATCGGCTGCTGCGCCGTGAGGGTCACCCCGGCCGTCTGCGAGTGGAACCGCATCATCCACGACCGCGGGTCGCGAGCGCCGTAGCGCTCCTTCATGTGCCGCGCCCAGATGCGCCGTGCCGCCCGCAGCTTGGCGATCTCCTCGAAGAAGTCGTTGTGGATGTCCCAGAAGAACGACAGCCGCGGGGCGAACTCGTCGACCGTGAGCCCGCGCGCGATCCCCCGCTCCACGTAGGTGAAGCCGTCGGCGAGCGTGAACGCGAGTTCCTGCGCCGCGGTCGATCCCGCCTCGCGAATGTGGTAGCCCGAGATCGAGATCGTGTTCCAGCGCGGGGCGTGCTGCGCGCACCACTCGAAGCCGTCGACGATCAAGCGCAGCGCCGGCTCGATCGGGAAGCACCAGGCGTGCTGCGCCATGTACTCCTTGAGGATGTCGTTCTGCACCG
The DNA here is from genome assembly GCA_016191225.1 of Gemmatimonadota bacterium. Taxonomy (GTDB): domain Bacteria; phylum Gemmatimonadota; class Gemmatimonadetes; order Gemmatimonadales; family Gemmatimonadaceae; genus JACPPC01. The sequence continues at coordinate 101,994 of JACPPC010000007.1, forward strand.
TCCCCTGGAGCCGGCTGGCAGGCACGCCCTGCTTCTCCGCCGCCGCGATGTAGAAGCAGAGGAGGATGATCGCCGGCCCGTTGATCGTCATGCTCGTGGAGACCTCGCCGAGCGGGATCCCGTCGAACAGCGTCTCCATGTCGGCCAGCGAGCTGATGCTCACCCCGCACTTGCCCACCTCGCCCTCCGACCGCGGGTGGTCGGCGTCGTACCCCATCAGCGTCGGGAAGTCGAAGGCAACCGACAGCCCCGTCTGCCCGTGCGCGAGGAGGAACTTGTAGCGCTCGTTGGTTTGCTCGGCCGTGCCGAAGCCGGCGAACTGGCGCATCGTCCAGAGCTTGCCGCGATACCCCGTCGGGTGGATCCCGCGCGTGAACGGGTACGCCCCCGGCAGTCCCTCGCTGCCGCGGTCGTGCGCCACTGCGTCGAGCGCGGTGTAGAGGGGGGCGACCTCGCGGGCCGAGTTGGTCCAGGCCACATCGCGCAGTTCGCCCGCGACGTACCGCGCGCGCCACTCGGCGACCTCGGCGCGCAGCCGCGCCAATTCCTCGCTGTCGGTCCCGGTGCCGGTCGTCCCCGGGCGGTCGGTTATCGACGTCATGCGCTGCTCCCGGTCATCAGGTCCCCGCTGCGGGCGAGGAGTTCGTTGGCGACGGCGAACGGCGTGCCGCCCCCCTCCTCCAGACGCGGCAACTGCGCGTCGAGCCACGCATTGGTGGCCGCGTCGCGCCAGAGCCGCCGCCGCACCTTGTCCTCGGCCACCTCCACCACCTGCTCGCGGAGCCGCGACCGGCGCCGCGTGCGGAGGTCGCCGCTCGACTCAAGATAGGCGAAATGGCGGTCGAGGGCGTCCAGCAGCTCGGTCGTCCCCTCGTCCTTCACCCCCACCGTGCCCAGCACCGGCGGGGTCCAGTGCTCGCCGTCGCCGTGGCCGGCGGCCGCCTCGCGGGCGGCCTTGGCAGGGTTCATGGCCTTGCGCACGGCATCCTTGCCGGCCACCGAGCGGAGGTCCACGCCATGGTGGGCAGGCAGGTGCGCGTGCGCCGAGCCCATGCGGAGCCCCAGCATCAGCTCGATCTCGTTGCGCAGCCGGTCCGCGCCGGGGCGGTCGGCCTTGTTCACGGCATACACGTCGGCGATCTCCATCAGCCCCGCCTTGAGGGTCTGGATCGAGTCGCCGCTTTCCGGCACCAGCACCACCAGGCTCGTGTCGGCGGTGCGGGCGATGTCGAGCTCGCTCTGCCCCACCCCCACCGTCTCGATCAGGATCCGCTCGAAGCCGAAGGCGTCGAGCACGTCGGCGGCCTCGCGCGTCGTCCTTGCCAGTCCCCCCAACGAACCCCTGGTGGCCATCGACCGGATGAAGACCCCGGGGTCGAGCGCCACCTGCTCCATGCGGATCCGGTCGCCGAGCAGGGCGCCCCCGGTGAACGGCGACGTCGGGTCCACCGCGAGGATGCCGACCTTGTGGCCGCGCTCGCGCAGCCGCCGGGCGAGGAGCGTGGTCAAGGTGCTCTTGCCCGCCCCCGGCGGCCCCGTGATGCCGATCCGGCGGGCGCGGCCAAGGCGCGCGTGCAAGGCGCCGAGCAGCGCCTCGAAGCCGGAGCGGTGATTCTCGACGATCGACAGGGCGCGGGCAAGGGCGGCCTTCCGTCCGGTGTCGAAGTCCGCCAGCAGCGCCGCGGTCGCCGCGGGCACGGCCTCGGTCGGGGCGCTCATGCCTCGCCCATTCCCCACCGCCGCTGCCCCCGGCACGCTCGCATGCCGCAAGGTAACCGCATCACTCGCCACCAGGCGCGCGCTGCCCCGGGCCGGAACTCCCGCCCGGCGCCGGGTCGTCGTGCTCGTCGCGGATGTCGCCCACCAGCTCCTCGATCAGGTCCTCGAGGGTCACCACGCCAGCCACCTGGCCGGTGGGCTCGCGCACCACCGCGAAGTGCCGCCGCGACGAGAGGAGCCGGGTGAGCAGCGTCTTGCACCGTTCCCCGCGCGTGGCGTCGCCCACCGGGCGGATCGGCGGGCGCTCGTCGCGATTCCCCTTGAGCACGTCGAACGCGTGCACCATGCCGACCACGTTGTCGAGCGAGCCGTCGTACACCGGCACGCGGCTGTACGCCGACTGGGCGATGCGGGAGGCCAGTTCGCGCGGCGGGAGGGCGAGGTCCAGCGCAAACACGTCGCCACGCGGCGTCATCACCTCGCCCACGGTGCGGTCGGCGAACCGCACCACGCCGCTGATCAGCGCCATGTCGCCGGTATGGCTCACCCCCTCGGCCTCCGCCTCGCGCAGGACGTCGGCCAGGTCGTCGGCGTCCGACGGCGGTGCCGCGGCCGGCCGGGCGAGGGGCCTCACCAGCCACGCCATCAGGCGCCGGATCGGGCCGGTGAGGTCGAGCACAGCCTGCAGGAGCGGCGCCAGCAACCGCACGCCGGCCACGGGCCAGCGGCGGCCAAGGGCGCGAGGGATGAGCTGCCCCGCCACGATGAACACCAGCGCCCAGGCGACCAGGCGAACCACCAGCCACCACCCCCGCTCCCCGGTGTCGGCCACCAGCGCACCGGTGGTGAAGGCGGCGACCGCGATGATCATCCCGGCGCCCGCGGTGAGGGCGTCGGGCTCCTCGAGATAGCGCTCGGCGACCTGCGCCCGGCGACGCCCGCGGTCGGCGTAGTGCCGCAGCCAGATGCGCGACGCACTGCGCAGGGCCCCCAGGCCGCCGTTCACGGCGGCCACCAGCGCGAGGGCGAGGAGGAGGAGCAGCGTGACCGTCATCCGCCCCCCGCCTCGTGCTCACCCGTGTCGACGGGCGCGAGCCGCTCGAGGAAGACGCGGGCCACGGCGCGGCGGCGCACCTGTTCCGCCACGAACCGGAACCCCTCGATGTCGATCATGTCGCCGGCCTTGGGAACGCGCCCGAGGGCCTCCACCACCAGGCCACCCACCGTCGCGACCTCCAGCCGCTCGAACCGGTGCCCGGTCAGCTCCGACAGGTCGTCCAGGCTCAGGCGCCCCGGCACCCACCAGCGGGTGCCCTCCTCGGTGCGCACCTCGGGCTCGGCCTCGTCGTACTCGTCGCGGATCTCGCCGACGATCTCCTCGAGCACGTCCTCGATCGTCACCAGCCCGGCCGTGCCACCGAACTCGTCGATCACGATCGAGATGTGCGTCCGCGTGAGGCGGAACTCGCGCAGCTGGTCGTCGATCCGCTTGGTGGCGGGAATGAAGATCGCCCCGCGGATCAGCTTGTTCCATCCGCCGTCGGGCTCCCTCCCCGCCACGACCGGCGCCAGCAGGTCCTTGGCGTAAAGGATGCCAAGCAGGTCGTCGATCGTCTCGCCGTAGACGGGGAGCCGCGAGTGCTCCGAGCTTCGCACGCGGTCCACGACCTCGGACCACGGCGTGTCGACCGCGATGCCGATGATGTCGATGCGCGGCACCATCACGTCGCGCACCTCGGAGTCGCGCAACGAGAGGATGCGCCGCAGGAACTCCTCCTCCGCGCCCGAAACCTCCGCCTCGGCGGCCACCACCTCGCTGAACTGCTCCAGCTTGAGGTCGCGCGACTCGCGGTCGGAGGGAGGCGGTGGCAGGATCTCGAGCAGGCTGCGGTCGACCCAGCGCGAGAGCGCGATGCCGGGGGCCGAGAGTGCCTCGAGGGCGGCCACGAAGGGCTCGAGCGACGACAGCGCCCGCTCGGCGAGCACGTCGCCAAGGGCGAGGGCGAAGCTCTCCGTCACCATCACGCCCACGACCCCGGCGCCGAGGGCGATCAGCACCGAGGGGTAGAGGGCCCGGTCGGCGATCGCTAGCGGGATTGCGAGGGCGGCGCCGGCGCCCAGTTGCAGCAACCGCCGGGCGAAGACGAGGCCGCGATGCACGCTGTCGCGCCGCTTGAGCAGGGCGCGCGCCCGCGGGTCGGCGGGGGTGGCATCGGCCGGGATCGCCTGCAGCGCCCCGTCGGCCACCGCGCTCAGCATCGCCAGCAGCACGGTCAGCGCGGCGATGGCGAGCGGAAGGGGGGTCATCGCCTGGCCCGCGTCCAGTGGCGCCCGAGGAGCACCTCCTGCCGCCGCCACATCGGCGACACGAGCCGGCCCTCGCCCTCGGGGTGGTCCCAGCCTACTGCGTGCAGCGTGCCGTGCACCACCAGCCGCGCCAGCTCCTCGCGCACGCCCACGCCCGCGACGCGGGCGTTCCGCGCCGCGACGTCGGGGGCGATGTAGATGTCGCCCACGAGTCCCTCGCGCGCGGCCGCCGGCCCGAACGGCGCGAAGCCGAAGGCGATCACGTCGGTGGGGCCGCGGCGCCCGACGTACCGGGCGTTCAAGGCGGCGACCGCGCGGTCGCTCACGAAGGTCACCGAGAGCATCGCCCGCCGCACCCGCTCGGCCCGCAGCACGTCGCGGGCGAGCAAGGCCAGCCGGTCCCGCGCCACCGCGAGCCGCACGCCATCGGCGGCGACATCCACCACCAGCGTCATCGGGTCAGCTGCCGCTGTCGTCGGCGTAGGCCTTGATGATCTCGCGCACCAGGCGGTGGCGGATCACGTCCGACTCGTCGAAGTAGTGCAGGCCGATTCCCTCGATCCCCGGCAGGATGCGCTCCACCTGCAGCAGCCCCGAGTCCTCAGAGCGGGAGAGGTCGATCTGCGTCTTGTCGCCGGTGATCACCGCCCGCGAGTTCGCGCCGAGGCGGGTGAGGAACATCTTCATCTGCGCGGCGGTGGCGTTCTGCGCCTCGTCGAGGATCACGAAGGCGTCGCCGAGGGTGCGGCCGCGCATGTACGCCAGCGGCGCGATCTCGATCGTGCGCGTCTCGAGCGAGCGCTGCATCCGCTCGGCGGGCATCATGTCCTCGAGGGCGTCGTACAGGGGGCGCAGGTAGGGGTCCACCTTGGCCTGCAGGTCGCCGGGGAGGAAGCCGAGGTTCTCGCCGGCCTCGACTGCGGGGCGCGCGAGCACGATCCGGCGAACGCGCTTTCGGGAGAGGGCGTCGACGGCGGCCGCGACGGCGAGGTAGGTCTTGCCCGTGCCAGCGGGGCCGATGCCGATCACGATGTCGTTCTCCTGCATCGCCTGCAGGTAGGCCGACTGGCCGGGCGTCTTGGGGGCGATGATCCGCCGCACGCCGGGGAGGACGATCCGCCCGTCGCCGTTGCCGCCGTTGCCGTCGCGCTGCACCTCGAGCGACATCCGCAGCACGTCGTCGGCGTCGAGGTGGAGCCGCTGGCGGGCGGCGTCGATCATGCGCTGGGCGACCGGCACGGCGCGTTCCATGACCTCCGGAGTTCCCGTCAGCGTCAGCACGTCGCCCCGCAGCGCAACGCGGGCCCCGGTCTGCCGGCTCAGCTCGGTAAGGTTGGCGTCGTTCACCCCCGAGAGCGTGAGTGGGTCGGCCCCCTCGACGCTGATCCGCTGCGAGATGCTCTGCGCCCCCTGCCCTTCGTCCGGCACTACTCGCTCGCGCGCTTGAGGTGGAGTTCACGCAGGTCCGCGTCGGGCACCGGCGTGGGTGCCCCCTCGAACAGGGCGCGGGCCGCCGTCGTCTTGGGGAAGGCGATCACGTCGCGCAGCGAGGTCGCGCCGGCGAGCAGCATCGCGATCCGGTCGAAGCCGAAGGCGATCCCGCCGTGCGGCGGGGCCCCCGCCCGCAGCCCCTCGAGCAGGAAGCCGAAGCGCCGCTCCTGCTCGGCCGGGTCCGTGATGCCGAGCAGCGCGAACATCCGCCCCTGCGGCGCGCCACGATTCCGGCGCGCCCGGCCGAGCCTTCATGTCGTCCGGGTTTGGCGACGTGAAGGGATGGTGCACCGCGGCGAGTGCCTTCGTCTCCGGGTCCTGGTCGAACATGGGGAAGTCCACGACCCAGGTGAAGGCGAGCGCCTTGTCGTCGGCGAGGTTGAGCCGCGCGGCGCACTCCTGGCGAACGCGATCGAGGGCCGGGTTGGCCGTGCGATCGGGGCCTGCGACGAAGAGCCCCAGCTCGCCGTCGTTGAGCGCGAGGGCGGACTTCGCGGCGTCATCGAGGAATTTTGCAATCGGCCCCTCATACTCGGTGCCGGTGCGCTTGACGCGCAGCAGGCCGCTGGCGCCCGCCGACTTGGCCAGCGCCTCGAGCTCGTCCACCTGCTTGCGGCTCCAGCCGCCGCCCCCGGGGATCACGATGCCACGCACGCGGCCGCCGGCGGCGATGGCGGATTTCGTCACCACGAAGTCGAGCGGGGCGAAGGCCGCCGTTACGTCGCGAATCTCGAGGGCGTAGCGCAGGTCGGGGCGGTCGCAGCCGTACCGCTCCATCGCGTCGGCGTAGGTGATGCGCGGGAACGGCACCTTGATGGCGTGCCCTCCCTCGGCCCAGAGCGCATGCACCAGCCCCTCGGCCATCACCATCACGTCTTCACGGCCGACGAACGAGGCCTCGATGTCGATCTGCGTGAACTCCAGCTGGCGGTCGGCGCGCAGGTCCTCGTCGCGAAAGCAGCGCGCGATCTGGAAGTAGCGGTCGAGGCCGCTCATCATGAACAGCTGCTTGTAGATCTGCGGCGACTGCGGCAGCGCGAACATCTCGCCCGCGTGCATGCGGCTCGGCACGAGGAAGTCGCGCGCCCCCTCGGGCGTCGGCTTGGTGAGGATCGGCGTCTCGAGCTCGAGGTAGCCGCGGTCGCTGAGGAACCGGCGCGTCGCCTGCATCAGCCGGTGGCGCAGCACGAGGTTGGCCTGCAGCTCCGGGCGACGGAGGTCGAGGTGCCGGTGGCGAAGGCGCAGCTCTTCGGCGGGCATCTTCTCGCCCTTGCCGCGGGCCACGGGTATCGCCGGCGTCACCGCCGGGCCGACGACCGTGAACGACGTGGCCCGCACCTCGACGTCGCCGCTCGCCATCTCCTTGTTGCGCATCTGCTCGGGGCGGAGCGCCACCGTGCCCTCGACGAGCACCACGCTCTCCACCCCCGCCGAGGTGGCGGCCGCGATCACGTGCGCCGGGGATGTGGCGGGATCGAACGAGACCTGCACGAGCCCCGCGCGGTCGCGCAGGTCGATGAACACCAGTCCGCCCAGGTCGCGGCTCCGGTGCACCCAGCCGCCAAGGCGTACGGTCTGGCCGGCATGCTCGGCGCGGAGGGCGCCGCAGGGATGGGTCCGGAGCGAGGTGGCGAGCGGTTGGAGCGGGTCGGTCACGAATGCGGCGTGGGGGGAGGCGGCGACTGGCGGTCGTGGCGCGGGACACTTGCCCGGGCGAAGGTCGGAAATGTAAGTGTCACAGCGACTTAGGGGTAGCACCGCGCGTTGACTATGGAGCTTGAACCGGGTAGAGTTAAGTGCAAGCGGCGCTTTGTTTTGCGTGATGCCGAGCGAGCCGCATTGTCGTACTTATTCCTGTCGCCGGACCTCCTGTGCCCCAGCGCGAAAACCTCCTGAACCTCACCCCCGATCGCGCCGCCGAGGTGCTCCGTGCCTGGATGGAGTCGCACGGGCAGCAGGCGTACCGGGCCCGGCAGGTGCTCGAGCACCTGTACAAGCAGCCGGTGAAGGGGTTCGCGCAGATGACCACGCTGCCCAAGGCGCTGCGCGAGGACCTCGACGCCGACTTCGAGATGCCCGGGCTCGAGGTGGCCACCCGCCAGCGGTCGACAGACGGCACGGAGAAGTTCCTGTTCAGGCTCCGCGACGGCGAGGCGATCGAAACGGTGGCGATCCCCGACGGCGACCGCATGATCCTCTGCGTCTCGTCGCAGGCCGGGTGCGCCCTCAAGTGCGCCTTCTGCGCCACCGGGGCGATGGGGTTCGCGCGCAACCTCGAGCCGTTCGAGATCGCCGGGCAGGTGCGCGCCCTGCTGATGCTCGACGAGCGCCCGATCAAGGCGACGAACATCGTGTTCATGGGGATGGGCGAGCCCCTCATGAACTGGAAGTCGGTCGACGTGGCGCTCACCCTCCTCAACTCGCCCGACGCGCTCGGCATCGGCGCGCGGCACATCACGGTCTCCACTGTTGGCGTGCTGCCCGGGATCGTGGCCCTCGGCAAGCGGCCGGAGCAGTTCCGGCTCGCGATCTCGATCCACGCGCCGACCGATGACCTGCGGCAGCGGCTGATGCCGATCAACACCAAGTTCCCGCTGGCCGAGGTGATCGAGGCGGCCAAGGTGTTCGACCGGCGGGTGACCTTCGAGTACGTGATGCTGGGCGGGGTGAACGACGGCCCCGAGCACGCGCTGCAGTTGGCAAGGCTGGCCAAGGACTGCGCCGCCTTCGTGAACCTGATCCCGCTGCATCCCGGCGGTGGCCAGGGCTTCACGCCTACGCCGCGCGGCGAGATCGTGGACTTTGCGCGCGAGCTGCGCAAGGCCGGCGTGGAGGTCGCGATCCGCAAGAGCCGCGGGATGGACATCGCGGCGGCGTGCGGGCAGCTCAGGGCGGAGCGAGTGCCGAGGCGGAGCGCGGAGAAGGTCGGGGCGTAGCTCTCGGAGCCAGGCGCTGCCTCTGGCTGAGAGGGAGTTGAGGAGTTCAGGGCGAGGAAACCGAGAGGAGCCGACCACAGAGCCACAGAGGACACGGAGATTCACAGAGGAAGCAACCGCAGGTACTTGGGGGTGCCGGGCAGGTGCCGGTGCTGGCGGGCAGGTGCAGACTGGTGGGCTGGGTTCACAAGCGCCAGTTGTCGTTGCCACCTCCGTGCGCCCTCTGTGTTCCTCTGCGTCTCTGTGGTCGGCTCCTCTCCTGTTCCTCCGGCCCCCCTCCCCTGCGGCCGCCGCAGCGATCGCGCTACCAGCCGTTGATGCGCGGCCAGCGCTGGCCGTCGAGCGCGCCCGCGTTCACGAGCACGTACTCGGCATGCTGTGCCGCCGTGGCGCAGGCGTGGTTCGGCAGCACGCGCAGCCGACGCCCGAGCGGGAACTGCGCCCAGTCGATCGCGGCCCCGCCGCGACTGGCGACCATCCCGTGCTCCTGGTTGGCGGCGTGCACCACGAGGTCGCCGATCGGCGTCCCCGCCTCGTCGCAGACCACGCCGTAGCCGACGTCTGGCGCCCCCGGTGCCCGTCCGCGGTCGCGCGACATCGCCATCCACCCGCCGTCGGTGAGGATCCACCCCTTCTCGCGCTGGTGGCCGATCACGCTCACGAGCACCGAGATGGCGATGTCGCTGGTGGCGCAGACGCCGAGCCCGGCCATCGTCAGGTCCATGAAGGCGAAGACGCCGGCGCGGACTTCGGTCACGCCGTCGAGCCGGGCGGCGAACAGCGCGGTCGGGGTCGAACCGACGCTCACCACGGGGCACTCGAAGCCGGCGGCTCGCAGCACGGCGGCACTGTCGACCACCGCGCGCCGCTCCTGCTCGGCCATCGCGGTGATCGCGGCCGTGGAGGTGCAGTTGTACGACTCCCCGGCGTGCGTCATCACGCCGCGCAGCACCGCGCCCGGGGCGAGGGCGCGAGCGATCACGATCAGCAGGGGGCTACCGGGCTTCACGCCGGCGCGGTGACCGTCGGAGTCGATCTCGATCAACACCGGAATGCCGGCTCCGCGTTCGGCGACGGTGCGAGCCCCCTCCACGCTGTCGGTGATCACGGCGAGGTCGACGCCGCGCCGTCGCACGTCGATCACGTGGTCCAGCTTGCCGGGCTCGATGCCAACGGCGTACAGGATGTCGGTCACGCCGTGGCCGGCGGAGTACTCGGCCTCGGCCAGCGTCGAGACGGTGATCGGGCCGGTGCCGGCGGGAGAGGCGCGCCGGGCGACGTCGAAGGACTTGGCCGTCTTCACGTGCTGCCGCAGGGTGACGCCGAGCGAGGCGAGCCTTGCGCCGAGTCGCGCGAAGTTGGCGTCGAGCCGGGCGACGTCGAGGAGGAGGCGTGGCGTGTGTACTATTGTCTCACGGCGTGCAGGGATAAGCAGCGACGCTGCCTTCAGAAGTGATCACAATTGCCGTGTCGCCGGAAACGGTCAACGCCTGTGTAAAGCCTCCGTCCTCTGGCAAACGAGCAGCAATGAGTTGGCCCGAGCGCATGTCGAACCACCGAAGCTCGGGACTCAGCGAGATAACAAAGGAGCCGCAGAACTGCGCCTCGTACATGGACCCGCGCGTCCTGGCCTCCATCAGCGAGGCTCCGGTCGCTGCGCTGAGGAGATAGATAACTGGATCCGCTCCGGTGAGCACGATGCTGTCCCCCGCGACGCCGATCGTCTGGTACGGACCACCATTCACGGCGCGCCGACGCCACTGCCACTGGCGGGTGAACCGATCGAAGCCGCCAAAATACCACCCTTGGAGTGAGCCCAAGAGCAGCAGACGGCCCGCAACCACGGGCGGGGTGTTCACGCCGCCTTCGAGTGTCGGGTCAACTTCACGCCATAGCAGTGCGCCTGAATTGCGATCAAGCGCGGTCACCAAGGTGCTCGCGAGGCCACCTCCCGCATTTCCGTTGACAATCCCTGCGACGTAGACGGTATCGCCACTTATTACGACACCCGAAAGTCGGCAATCGAATGGGCATGCAGCAGCTGCCGGCGTGCTCCAGAGGAGTGTTCCGGTCGCAATGTCGTAGGCGACGACCGTGCCGTCGCCGCGCGGCACAATGAATCGAATCGAGTCAGCGGCAGTCCGACCAGCCTGGTACCGCGCGGAAGGAGAGGGTACGGCCCAGACAATCTCGCCGGTTGCCTGGCGCACGGCGGCGGTGCCGGTAGACGAGAGCAGAACGAGGCCTCGGCTGGCCACGAGATTCCGCGCTCCAGCGATGTCCGCGTCCGCTATCCGCACGGCCCACGACGCGATCGTCGGATTGGTTAGTGGAATCGAGCGCAGCTCGCCAAGCTGTAGGGTAAACACGGAGCTTCCGGCGACTAATGGAGGCGTGTAGCTCTGCGCCCTGGACTGCGAGTTAATCCAGAGCGGAGCTGGTCCCAGCCGCACGCCCCCCCCGGCCGCTCCTCCGCTGGGCGACGTGCACGACCAGGGTAAACCGATGAGCAGGACCGCCCCCGTCCAGGATGGTCGCATGCTCACCGCAGCGGCACGCCAAAGTGAACACCCAACACCGTCTTGGCTTGCTCCCAGCTGGCATCGCCCTTCGTTGCCCAGATGTGAGAATTGGCAGGAAGGCTCGTCGGCGGCGGCGTCTGGATGATCACCTCGAGATTCATTGGATTGTCGCCCAACCCAGAGTAGTGTTGCCTCTCCCGGCGAATGAATCCGTCTCCTCCGTCGATCCAGGTGCCAGTCACCGCCGACCAAGCAATGTCCACGACGATGAAGAAGTTGACCATTCCCGTCCAGAACCCGATGATTTCCTCCTGCTCAGGCGTAATCTCGGTGCCCATCAGGTTCCCGACCCGCAGGGCATTCCACTGCATGAGTTGCGCCCATTCCGCTTGCGCTTGCGCCTCCATCTGTATGAAGGCTCCGTCTTGGTGAAACAGCATTTCGTACATCATTCGCAACGCGGAGCCCGGCAGCGGAATGACATTGGTTATTCCAGCGCGCGCGACCGGTTCGGCGGAAGCGTTCAGATTGGTGATGAACGGTGCGCCGGGATAGTTGTCACCGAGCGCGCCGATTGGCGTCCCGGACTGCGAAACGGGCCAAACCTCGAAGAATGTCTGGAACGCCAGCGGAGCGAGCGCTGTCATCGCGAAGCAGCTAGCTGATGCGTACCAGTTGCCATTGGCGAAGTCCTCGATCGACAACTCCTCGTTTCCTCCGCCACCTCCGCCACCTCCGCCGCCTCCCCCTCCTCCGCCGTAACCAGACTCCCAGTGAATGCAATTGTCCGCCGCGATCGCGAATCCCAACTCGCCGAGCCAAGGGCCAAGAAACTGCCCGAGAATGTTAATATCAGCCCCTGTGTGCGGCGTGTCGATCGTCATGATGCCCGCGACTGGCGGGCGTGAGTATCCTGAAGGGAAAAACGCAGGGTGGCTCATCCGGTAGGCTTCGCGGGCGATGAGCCCGCCCTGCGAGTGCCCGACGAGGATCTGGTTCTTGCCCAAGGCGTTGCCGGCGCTCGTCCTCGCATCATCGACCATGGTGGCTTGCAGCCCAAAGGCGGCCATCGTCGGCGTGGAGATGCCGTACGCCGCCGATTTGTAGGTCGATGTGGTGCGCCCGATCATGGTGCTCCAGGTGCTGCAGTCCGACCAGATACCATGAACGAAGATGAGTTGGACGTCAGCGTCCGAGCCGGAAGTTGGCGGCGCGTCGCAGCCTCCAAGAGCACTCGCGGTGCGTGGAGCCGCTGTCGGCTGCACTACCCTCGCGGGCAGGATCGCTCTGCGACGAGTGGATGCGGAGCGCGCCGCGGACCCGAGGGTCGCTTGTTGCTCTAGGTGCGCCTGCGCGTGCGCGAGCACGCGTGTCATTGTGGAAAGCCGCGTCCCCGCTCTCCCTACCGATACGTCCCCATAGGCCAACAACGCGAGGCGCCCCGCCCCGTCCTCGCCATATTCCTCCAACCAGTGGTGCTGCGACGGATTTGGGCCGGGCCCGGCAGGCGGAATCACGAGCCGGTCCATGGTGAGGTTCCCCCCGCGCGAGAACACCAGCGACCCGTCGGATCGCGCGCGCTCGAGAAGTGCAGCTCTGCTGGTTGAAATTCCGCCCAGTACAGCGCCCGCCGGGGTCGGGCCCGGCACCGACAGAGACTTGGTCAGCCGGTCGGACGCGCTGCCGAGCCGCGAACTGTTCAGTTGCTTTCCACTGGCGTCGAACACCCTCACGTCGGCACCCTGAACGAGCAGTCGTGCGACCTGCGATTTCTGATGCTCTGGCGCCGGCTGGTCGTTGACCGTGGTCGAGTCGAGAAGAATCAGCACCTCCGTACGCGCCTCGCCTGCCGTCGTCCGGCCGGTCGTGAGTCGTCTCAGTTCCCGCCTCCTCTGCGCCGGGAGGGCCGGAACCGAGCCTGCGGACTCCGCGACGGCCATCAACGAGACTCCCTGTAAGGCCGTCGGCGAAACATCAACGCGACGTTCCAGGATGGCCGAGTACCAGTACTTCGAAGTGTCGAGGCCGAGCCGGATCGCTGCGGCGGCGTCCGCCGAGTACGCGGTCCGCGAGGCCAATGGCGATGCTGGTCCGACTGGCGAGTCACATCCGACCGCCAGGGCCAGGGCGAGAGCCGCGAGTCCAGCACGATTCGGGGCAAACGAGCGGCGCGCACTCTGCATACGCGACATAGTAGAAAGCCTCTCGTAGGGGTGCGGCGAGCCGCGTCGCCCGCCGGTTTACTCCACAGTAGGCTCTCCGATGCGGTCGGCAAGAGCGGCTTTCTGACATTATGGTGCAGATTCGTGACATCGCTCGGCGCTCGCCCCTCCGTTCGTCCCACGCAGCGTCGCGTGTGTCCGCGTAGACCCTACCGCACCGCGTTCCACATCGCCACCGCCTCTGGGAACAGCATCTTCCCTTCCCGAAGCGTCCACTCGAACCGGTGCCGCACCACCTGACGGAAGACCCCGTCGAAGTCGATCACGACGTGCTGCGCCAGGAAGGTGCGATCGGTGACCGCGAACGGCCGCCCCGGCTCGAGGTAGTCGGCCATGTAGAGCGCCTGCCCCGTGCGCGACCAGCTCCCGCTCCCCACCGTGTGCCAGCGCACCGCGTCGAGCACGTCGCGCCGCGCCTCGCCGCCCTGCTCGAGCCGGATCGCCGCCGCCGGGCCGTGCAGCGTGCCGAACGGGCTCGTGGTGTCACCGGTGATGCGGCGCAGCTCGGCCTCACCCAGGTCGCGCAGGGCGTCGTGCCACCGCCCGGCGTCGTTCCACATCTGTGCCTCGGCCTTGCGCAGCTTCATCTGCACCGCCCAGCCGTCGAGCAACGCCGTCACCCGGTCGATGTGCGCGTGGCGCTTCTCGCTCACCACCGCCCACGGCGGGAGTTCCACCCGCGGCGCCGGCGGGCCCTGTTCCGGCAGCGGCATTCCCGTCATCAGACCTCCGTGATCCGGTGGGCCAGCTCGTCGAGCGAGTGCGCGACGTGCCGCAGTTCCTGCGTGGCGTGCTCGAGCTCGCGCAGCGACACCGCCTGCTCGCGCGCGCCGGCGAGGAGCATCGCGATCCGGTCGAAGCCGAAGGCGATCCCGCCGTGCGGCGGGGCCCCCGCCCGCAGCCCCTCGAGCAGGAAGCCGAAGCGCCGCTCCTGCTCGGCCGGGTCCGTGATGCCGAGCAGCGCGAACATCCGCCCCTGCCGTCTCCGGGTCCTGGTCGAACATCGGGAAGTCCACGACCCAGGTGAAGGCGAGCGCCTTGTCGTCGGCCAGGTGCAGGCGCGCGGCGCACTCCTGGCGAACGCGGTCCAAGGCCGGGTGGGCGGTGCGGTCGGGGCCGGCCACGAAGAGCCCGAGCATGCCCTGCAGCTGGCCAAGCTCGCCCGTGACTGCGCGGCGTTCGTGAACCTGATTCCGCTGCATCCCGGCGGCGGCCAGGGCTTCGCGCCGACACCGCGGGACGAGATCGTGGACTTCGCGCGGGAGATCCGGAAGGCGGGAGTCGAGGTCGCGATACGCAAGAGCCGAGGGATCGACATCGCGGCTGCGTGCGGTCAGCTCAGGGCCGAGCGAGTTCCGAGACGAAGCGCGGAGAAGGTCGGGGCGTAGCTCTCGTAGCCCGGCGATGCCGCTGGTTGAGAGGGAGTTGAGGAGTTCAGGGCGAGGAGTGGGAGAGGAGCCGAACACAGAGGCACAGAGGAACCAGGAGGGCACGGAGGATTCAACAACAAGGGCAACTGATCTTCGGGAACACCTCGATCGAGCGAGCGATGGACCGGTGGATCGAGGCCCGGGCCAAGGGCCCCCAAGTCCCAAGCAGTTGCCTCCTCTGTGCCCTCCAGTCGTGCTCTGTGTCTCTGTGGTCGGCTCCTCTCTTGTTCCTCGTCCCCTCTCCCCGACTGCCCTACCAGCCGTTGATGCGCGGCCAGCGCTGGCCGTCGAGTGCACCGGCATTCACGAGCACGTACTCGGCGTGCTGTGCCGCCGTCGCGCAGGCATGGTTCGGTAGCACGCGCAGCCGGCGCCCGAGCGGGAACCGCGCGAAGTCGATCGCGGCCCCGCCCCGGCTGGAGATCATGCCGTGCTCCTGGTTGGCGGCGTGCATCACGAGGTCGCCGATCGGCGTCCCCGCCTCGTCGCACACCACGCCGTAGCCAACGTCGGGCGCGCCGGGCGCCCGCCCCCGGTCTCGTGACAGTGCCATCCACCCGCCGTCGGTGAGGATCCACCCCTTCTCGCGCTGGTGGCCGATCACGCTCACGAGCACCGAGATCGCGATGTCACCCGTGGTGCAGACACCGAGTCCAGCCATGGTCAGGTCCATGAAGGCGAACACTCCGGCGCGGACTTCGGTCACGCCATCGAGCCGCGCGGCGAAGTGCGCCGTGGGCGTGGAGCCGACGCTGACGACCGGGCAGTCGACACCTGCTGCGCGCAGCGCATCTGCGCTCACGACCACCGCTCGCCGCTCTTGCTCGGCCATGGCGGTGATCGCCGCGGTCGAGGTGCAGTTGTAAGACTCTCCGGCGTGCGTCATCACGCCGCGCAGCACGGCGCCGGGGGCGAGCGCCCGCGCGATCACGATCAGCAGCGGGCTGCCGGGCTTCACCCCGGCGCGGTGGCCGTCGGAGTCGATCTCGATCAACACCGGAATGCCGGCGCCGCGCGCGGCGACGGTGCGCGCGCCCTCCACGCTGTCGGTGATCACGGCGAGATCGACCCCGCGACGGCGCAGGTCGATCACGTGGTCGAGCTTGCCGGGCTCGATGCCGACGGCGTACAGGATGTCGGTCACGCCGTGGCTGGCGAAGTACTCGGCCTCGGCGAGCGTTGAGACGGTGATCGGGCCGGTGCCGGCGGGCGAGGCGCGCCGGGCGACGTCGATGGACTTGCCGGTCTTCACGTGCTGGCGCAGGCTGACGCCGAGGGCGGTGAGCTTCGCCTGCAGGCGCGCGAAGTTCGCGTCGAGCCTGGCGACGTCGAGAAGGAGGCGTGGCGTGTGAACTAGCAGCTCACGGCGTACAAGGATAGGCGACCACGCTGCCCTGCGACGTAATAACGAGCGCCGTGTCGCCGCTGACCGTGAGCGCGCGTGTGAAGCCTCCGTCATCAGGGAGCCGTGCGGCAAGGAGGCGCCCGTCCCTCTTGTCGAACCATCGGAGCTCAGGACTCATCGCAATCACGTACCGACCACAGAATTGAGCCTCATACATCGAGCCGCGGGTTCGGCCTTCGACGTACGACGCGCCGGTGGCTCGATTGAGCAGGTAGATCACAGGATCTGCTCCCGTGAGTACCAGTGTATCCCCGGCCACCCCGATCCTCTGATACGGCCCCCCGTCCACCGCACGGCGGCGCCAGCTCCAGGTCCGGGCAAACCTGTCGTACGCGCCAAAATACCATCCCTGACTCGATCCCACCAAAAGCACGCTACCGGCGACCACCGGCGGCGTGTTGATGCCGCCGCCGAGCGTCGAATCCACGACGCTCCAGAGCAGCGTTCCTGTCAGTCGATCAAGGGCGGCGATGACAAGGCCCTCTTGACCGACTCCCGGTTGCCCCTTGACGATTCCGGTAGCGTACACAGTGTCGCCCGCGATCGAGACGCCCGACAGCGCGCACCCGAAGGCGCAGGACGCTACGGGGGTATTCCAGAGTTCGGCGCCAGACGTGATCTCGAATGCGACAACACGACCGTCGCCACGAGGCACGATGAATCTCACTGAGTCTGCGTCCGCGTAGCCAGCCTGATATCGAAGAGACGGACTCGGGTTCGCCCACAAGACTTCACCCGTCGATCCACGAATCGCGGCGCTCCCCATCGACGCGAGCAAAAGCACTCCGTGCCGGAAGACAAGGTTGCTGGCGCCGGCGATGTCGGCGCCTGCGACTCGAGTCGTCCAGCTCACTGACCCCGGGTTGGTGAGACGTATCGCTCGAATCTCGCCCAACTGGAGCGTGAAGACTGTTCCGCTTGTCACGAGGGGCGGAGTGTAACTCGCAGATGTCGACAGCCGGTTGCTCCAGAGGGGAGAGGGCCCGAGGCGCACTCCCGTCGAACTCGCGTTCCCTGCGGGAGCGCTACAACTCCCGAGAAAGAGCGCCACGCCTCCGAAGATCGTGCGAGCCGCCGGTGCGGTCAACGGCGAGGTACCTGGAAGTGCTGTAGCATCAATTTGTCAGCTTGCTCCCAAGAGGCGATCCCCTTCGTCGCCCAGATGTGCGAGTTCGCCGGTGAGCCAAGCGGCGAGTAGATGATATTCTCCTCGTTTCGCGGATTGAATCCCTCACCACCGTACTGCTGCCGGCTCCGGCGAATGAACCCATCGCCGCCGTCGATCCAAGTGCCCGTCACGGCCGCCCACGCAACGTCCACCACAACGAAGAAGTTGACCATGCCCGTCCAAAACCCGATAAACTCCTCCTGCTCAGCCGAAATGCCATTGCCCATCAAGTTCCCGACGCGCAGCGCGTTCCACTGCATGAGTTGCGCCCACTCGGCCTGTGCCTGCGCTTCGAGCTGAATGAACGCTCCGTCCTGGTGAAACAGCATCTCGTACATCATGCGCAGCGCCGAGCCGGGGAGTGGGATGACATTCGTGATTCCAGCGCGAGCGACCGGCTCGGGCGCACTATTCAGGGTGTTGATGAAGGGCGCACCTGGGTAGTTGTCGCCGAGCGCGCCCAGCGGGGTCCCTGACTGCGACACAGGCCACACCTCGAAGAACGTCTGGAACGCCAGCGGGGCGAGCGCCGTCATCGCAAAGCAGCTCGCGGAAGCGTACCAGCTGCCATTGGCGAAGTCCTCGATAGATAGTTGTTGGTTGCCGCCGCCGACGCCGCCGCCGCCTCCGCCGCCGCCGCCGCCTCCTCCGCCTTCACCGTAGCCGGACTCCCAGTGTATGCAGTTGTCCGCCGCAATCGCAAAGCCCAGCTCTGCGAGCCAGGGGCCAAGGAACTGCCCGAGAATGTTGATGTCTGCGCCAGTGTGCGGCGTGTCGATGGTCATGTTGCCCGTGACCGACGGACGTGAGTATCCCGGAGGGAAATACGCGGGATGGCTCATTCGGAATGCTTCGCGAGCAATCAGCCCGCCTTGTGAGTGCCCGACGAGGATCTGGTCCTTGCCCAGAGCGTTGCCCGTGCTCGCCCTCGCCCCATCGACCATGGTGGCCTGCACGCCAAGGGCGGCCATGGTCGGCGTGGAGATACCGTATGCCGCCGCCTTGTAGGTTGAAGTGGTGCGGCCGATCATGGTGCTCCACGTGGTGCAATCCGACCAGATACCATGAATGAAAATGAGCTGGACTTCAGCGACCGAACCAGCAGTTGGCGCAGCGTCGCAGCCTCCAAGATCGTTCGCGGTGCGCGGGACTGCGGTCGGCTGCACAACCCGCGACGGCAGAATCGCCCTGCGACGTACGGGCGGCGTTCGCGCCGTGGTAGTGTGCGTCTCTTGTCGCTCTTGGTGCGCCTCCGCATGCGCGAGCACGCGAGTCATCGAGGAGAACCGTGTTCCCGCTCTACCGACCGAGACATCTCCGTAGCTCAACAATGCGAGGTGACCGGCCCCATCCTCTTCATACTCCTCCAGCCAGTGGTGCTGCGAAGGGCTGGTGCCGGTCCCCGAAGTCGGCGCCACGAGCCGGTCCACGGTGACGGCCCTTCCTCGCGAGGACACGCGCGATCCGTTGGATCGCGCGCGCTCGAGGAGTGCGAATCTGCTGGTCGATACTCCGCCCAACACGGATCCCTCTGCCGTCGCGCCCGGCATGGACAACGACTTCGCCAGTAGGTTTGAGGAGCCGACGACCCGCGAGCTGTTCAACTGTTTGCCGGCGGCGTCGAACACTCTCACCTCGGCACCCTGAACGAGCATTCGGGCGACTTGCGACTTCTGATGCTCGGCAGCGGGCGCATCATTGACGGTCGTCGAGTCCAACAGTACCAACACCTCGGTGCGAGCCTCGCCCGCAGTCGTGCGGCCAGTCGTGAGTCTTCTCAGTTCCCGCCTCCGCTGCGAGGGGAGGGCTGGAGTGGCGCTGCCAGACTCCGCCACTGCCGTCAGCGCGGCGCCGTACGCTCCCTCCGAGGAAACGTCGATGCGGCGTTCGAGGATGGCCGAGTACCAGTACTTCGACGTGTCGAGTCCTAGCTGAATGGCCGCGGAGACATCGGCCGAGTGCGCCGTGCGTGAGGCGGTCAGCGACCCCGGCGCAATGGGCGAATCACATCCGGCCGCTAGGGCCAGTGCGAACGCAGGGACTGCGAGTCGAAGCCGACCAGGCACGCACGAGCGGCGCAAACTGCAGATACTCGACATGTGGAAGTCCTCTCCAAGAGGTGCGGCGAGCCTCGTCGCCCGCCGGTGTTTTCCACGATACGCTCGCTGGCGCGCCCGGAGTGGTTCGATTTCTGACATTATGGTGCAGAGTCGTGACATTCGCGCGCGCCGATTCCGCGGTTCGTCCCTGCGAAATCGCCGCCCGCCAGCCTTCGCCCTCACCGCACCGCGTTCCACAGCGCCACCGCCTCCGGGAACAGCATCTTCCCTTCCCTCAGCGTCCACTCGAACCGGTGCCGCACCACCTGGCGGAAGACCCCGTCGAAGTCGATCACGACGTGCTGCGCGAGGAAGGTGCGATCGGTGACCGCGAAGGGCCGCCCCGGCTCGAGGTAGTCGGCCATGTAGAGCGCCTTCCCCGTGCGCCCCCAGTTGCCGCTCCCCACCGTATGCCAGCGCACCGCGTCGAGGACGTCGCGCCGCGTCTCGCCGCCCTGCTCGAGCCGGATCGCCGCCGCCGGGCCGTGCAGCGTGCCGAACGGGCTCGTGGTGTCGCCGGTGATGAGCCGCAACTCGGACTCGCTCAGGTCGCGCAAGGCGTCGTGCCAGCGCCCGGCGTCGTTCCACATCTGCGCCTCGTCGCGGCTCAGCTTCATCGCCACCGCCCAGCCGTCGAGCAGGGCCGTGACCCGGTCGATGTGGGCGTGGCGCTTGCCGCTCACCACCGACCAGGGGGGAAGCTCCACCCGCGGGGCTGGCGGGTCGTGGTCCGGCAGGGGCATTCCCGTCATCACACCTCCGTGATCCGGTGGGCCAGTTCGTCGAGCGACTGCGCGACTAAGCGCAGCTCCTGCGTGGCGTGCTCGAGCTCCCGCAGCGAGACCGCCTGCTCGCGCGCACCGGCCGTCACCTGCTCGGCGTTGTCGCGGTTGCGCCGCGCGATCTCCGTGATGCGCGCCACCCGGTCGCGGAGCCGCGCGAACTGCTCCTCCTGCTCGCGCGACGAGAGGGCGATCCGCGTGACCCCTTCGGCGCTCGACGCCGTGGCCTCCATGATGCCACCGAGGGCCTCGTTGGCGCTCGCCGCGAGCCCCTCGACATCGCGCACCATCAGCTCGCCGCGTTCCATCTGGCGGGCCACGGATCGCGTCTGCCGCTCGAACTCCTCCACGAGGTCGGCCACCTGCTCGGCGGTGCGGGCGCTCGCCGCCGCCAGCTTGCGCACTTCGTCGGCGACGACGGCGAAGCCCATCCCCTGCTCGCCGGCGCGGGCCGCCTCGATCGCCGCATTGAGCGCCAGGAGGTTGGTCTGGTCGGCCAGCTCGCGGATGTCGACGATGAAGGCGGTGATCTTCTGCGTCGAGGCGGCGAGGGCGTGCACGTGCACCGCACTCTCGGCGATGAATCCCTTGGCGCCCACCAGCCGCTCGAGGGCGACGCCGATCGTGTCGCGGTGCTGCACCGCCGCCTCGCGGGCCCGCACGCTGGCGCCGGCGGCGAAGCTCCCCTCGCGCACCACCACGTCGGTGGCGTTGGCGATCTCGCGGGTCACCTCGAGGGTGTGGGCGAGCTGCTCCCCCTCCTCGCCGATCGAGCGCGTGATGTCGCCCACCGTGTGCGCCACCCGCTCGCCGCCGGCCCGCAGCTGCCGCGCCGTCTCCACCAGCGACGTGATCTGGTCGCCGAGCCGGGCCACGGCGCCGAGCAACGGCTGCCGCAGGTCGTGAATGTGGAGCGTGGTCGCGAGCTGCGTGCCGAACCGCTTGATCAGGTCGAGTTCCTTCTCGCGGTACATCGCCGGCTTGTGGTGCTCGATCTCGAGCAACCCGACATTCCGGTCGCCGAAGCGCAGCGCCGCCAGCGCGATGCTGCGGATCACGCTCGGGCGGATGCGCACCCGCGAGTCGCGACGGGCATCGATCACGCCCAGCGGCGCCGACGACTCGAGGGCGAGCCGGCGCAGCTCGCGCCCGGCCTCGGGCTCGGGCGTCGGCGGCTCGACGACGCCGACGCCGCTCTCGTACAGCAGCGTCAGCGCCGGCCCCCCCGCCCGCCAGATGCGAAGCGCGGTCCAGTCCACGAGTCGCCGCGCCAGTCCCTCGATCCGCTCGAACGCCTCCTGCAGGGTTGCGTCGCTCGCCACCACCAGCTCCATGGCGAGGATCTTGTTCAGCTCCTCGGCGGCGATCGACTCCTCGAGGATCCGCTTGAGCAGCAGCCCGGCGAAGCCGAGCACCACCGCCACCACGAGGCCGCCCAGCCACCCCACCGTCTGGATCGTGACGAGCGAGATCGTGACCGCGGCGCTCCCCGCGCCGAAGGTGATCACCTCGTAGCGCAGGATCAACGACCGCTCCTCGGCGTACAGCTTGTCGCGGGCGACGAGGGTGAAGTAAAGCAGCGCCCGGCTGATCAGGAAGTGCGAGAACAGGAACAGCGCGAAAGCCGGCAGGGACTCCGTGGTGAGCCCCGCGAACCGCGCGGTGCCACTGGCGACGGCGATCGTGGCGTAAAAGCCGAACGCCGACATGAGCGAGATCACCTCGCGCCCGGCGTTGATCGCCGAGGGGCGCAGCGGCTTGCCGAGCACGAACCGGTCGCAGAGCAGCACGCCGGTGTACATGCCGAGCGCCGCGCCGGGAGCCCCGACGATCAGCGCCCCGCCCACCGCGATCATGTTGAGCAGGTTGAGCGCCGAGTACTTGGTGGTCGGGATCTGGAAGGCGCGCAGCGCCGCCGTGCCGAGGAAGATCACCACCGTGCCGTACGCCGTCTCGAGGCCCCAGCCGATGCTCGTGCCGAGCGTCGCCAGCAGCAGCAGGAAGCCGCCGCCGGCGACCACCGGAGGGTAGAGGGCGAGCAGGCGTTCCATTCAGGCCGAGTCGAGGGCGGTGCGCAGGCCGCGCACGAGGGTCGCCGCGGCCTCCACCGATTCGCCCGCCGCGCGCACGATCGCGCTCCCCACCACCACGCCGTCGGCGATCGCGCCCACGGCCCGCGCCTGCTCGCCGGTGCTGATGCCGAAGCCGACGCAGACCGGCAGGTCGGTCACCCCTCGCAGCCGGGCGACCGTGGCCGGCAGGTCGGCGGCGAGCGTCGCCTGCGCCCCCGTGACGCCGAGCCGGCTGATCAGGTACACGAAGCCGCTGCCGTGGCGCGAGATCTCGGCCATTCGGTTCGCGGGCGTGGTGGGCGCCACGAGACGGATGAACGCCAGCGGCCCGTTGGCGAGCCAGCGCTCACGTTCGGGGTCGGCGCCCACCGGCAGGTCGGTGATGAGGACGCCGCCGATCCCGGCGCGGGCGGCGCGCTGGAGCACCTGGGGCCCCGCGGCCATGACGGGATTCAGGTAGCTGAACAGCACCAAGGGTGCGCGGACCTTCGCCGCCGCGGCGATTGCGAGGGTCCGGTCGAGGGTCACCCCGTGCCCGAGGGCCTGCTGCGAGCTGGCCTGGATCACCGGGCCGTCGGCGAGGGGGTCGGAGAACGGGACGCCGAGCTCGATCACGTCGGCGCCGGCGGCGTCGAGGGCGCGCAGCAGCGCCACGGAAGCCTCCGGGTCGGGGTGCCCGGCGGTCGCGTAGCAGACGAGGGCGCGCCTGCCCTGGCGCTTGAGGAGGGCGAACCGCTCGGCGAGCGCGTCAGCGGAAGTAGTCACCGACGCGGATGCCATAGCGTTCCGGATTCTCCGTCTTGATGATCGTCCTTGGGAAGTTCCCGTCGGCGTCGGTGGCGCTGAGGTCGACCTCGATTCCGGGGTAGGCCACGTTGCCCTGGGCGTCGCTGACGATCAGCACCGTGGGGCGCGAGGCCTGCTCGGGGTCGGGATTGGCGGCCATCACCACGGCCAGCTCGAACGTGTCGAGCATGACCAGCGTCCCCACCGGGTACACGCCGAGCATCGCCACGAACGCCTTGACGATGATCGGGTCCATGCCGCGCTTGGGGTTGTCGCGCATCTCCTGCAGCACCACGGCGGGGGCCACCGGGTTGGCGTAGGCGCGCTGCGTGGTCGCGGCGTCGAAGCCGTCGGCCACCGCGACCACCTTGCTGAAGATCGACATCTCGCGCGGCCGCACGTGGCGCGGGTACCCGGTGAGGTCGGTGCGCATGTGGTGCTCGTAGGCCACGACCATCGAGCGGTACGGCATGTCCTGCACGCTCTTCATCGACAGCAGGATCAGCAGCCCGCGCCAGGTGTGCGTGGTGAGCAGCCGCCATTCGTCGTCGGTCAGCTTCTCGGCCTTGTTGAGCACGTCGAGGCTGATGCGCGCCTTGCCGATGTCGTGGAACAGCGCCGCCATGCCGAGGTCATAGAGCTGCAGCTTGTCGAGGCCGAGGCGGCGGCCGAGAGCGACGGAGAAGATGCAGACGTTGAGCGAGTGGACGAAGGTGTACTCGTCGTAGTCGCGGATGGTGGTGAGCCCCACCAGCGACGTCTCGTCGGTGAGGATCTGGTCGACGATCGTCTGCACCACCCGCTTCACGCGCTTGAGCCCGGCGCTGCGGCCCATGCGCGCCGAGTTGACGACGTCCTTGGTGACCGCGATCCCCTGGGCGTAGACGCGCTTGGCCGCCTCCTTCGCCTCCGACTTGGACTTGCGGGCCTCGCCCGTCTCGCGCGGCGGGGCGAACTGGAAGGTGCGGATGCCGCTCTGCTCGAGCTTCTGCAGCAGCTGCTCGAAGCGGGCCTCGGGCTCCCCCTTCACGAGGGCGACGGCCTGCAGCTGCGCCAGCAGCACCTGGTAGTCGCGCGGCAGCGGCGGCTGCTCGACCGAGATCTCGCCGATCCCGTTGGTGCGGAAGATCCCCATCACCTGGGTGAAGGCGGTGAGGTTCTGCAGCTCGAGGTTGAGCCGCACGTCGTTCACCATGAAGGCGTCGCCGGCGAGGAGGAGCTGCATCCCCTTCCCCCCCTTGAGCACCTCGCTCGTGACCTGGGCGAGGTCCTCGATCGCCTTCGTCACCTGCTCGTTCGCCATCGGGTACATCTTCACGGCCCGGAGCGCGGCGTAGAGCGTCTTGACGAGGAGGCCGCCGGCGCGGCGCATCGCCCCCTCGTTGGCCGACGGGTCGCCGAGCGCCTGCAGCATCTGTGAGGGGCGCATCGCCACCGAGGCGCGCCCGACGGCGGGGACCGAGGTGGAGCCGCGCGGGACGTTGGGGCCGTCGGTCACTTCGTCGCCTCCCCGCGCAGGGCGCGGTTCACGGCGTTGCGCACCACCACGTCCTTCTCGTCCACCGCCTTGCGCAGCGACTCCTGCGCCTTGGGGCCCCCCGCCCGCCCGAGGGCGGCGGCCGCGCAGACGCGGATCTCGGCGTCCTCGCGGCGGCCGAGGAAGCCCTTGCCGTTGAGCAGCGAGTCGAGGAGCGCGATCCCGGGGTCGCTGGTGACGGCGCCAAAGGCCTCGAACATCGCCATCATCTCGGTCTTGTCGCGCTCGCGGATTTCCTTCCCCTTGATGATGGCGTCGAGCCGGTTGTAGGCGGCGCGGTAGCGGCTGGCGGTGATCGCCCGGGCGGCGGCCACGCGCACGTCGCGGTCGGCGTCGCCGATCGCCCGCTCGAGGAGCTGCATCGCGCCCGGAGAGCCGATCTCGGCCAGCGCCACGACGCAGGCCTGCCGGAGCTCGGCGTCGCCGTCGGAGAGCACCTTCCCCATCGGCGCGACCGCCGCCGCCGTCTTGAGGGCGCCGGAACGCCGCACCGCCTCGAGCTGCACCAGCCGCTCGGGTGACGAGAGGAGCTTCACCAGTTCGAGGGTGTTGCCGCGGGCCATCCGGTCGGCCGCCCCCTCGAGCAGCGTGCGCAGCGGCGGCTGCTCGAGCCGCCCCAGCCAGCCGAAGATCGTCCCCAGCGCCGTCACGCGGAGCTGGTCGAAGAGGGCGTTGAGCTCCTCCTGCGCCGGGAGGTGCGGCGACACGTCGAGGCCCTGGAGCACTTCCGACAGCGTCTCGGGCTCGCTCATCCGGTCGGGGAGGTGCAGCAGGCGGTCGCGGTGCGCCGGCTGCAGGTCCACCGCCCGCTGCGCCGACTCCCCCGCCTCCTTGAGCAGCCAGGCCACGGCCCGCAGCTCGCCCTGCGTGAGGAGCGTGAGCACGAAGTAGTCGAGCAGCTCGCAGATCTCGTCGCGCACCGCCGGCTCGGCCTGCGACTCGAAGGTGTCGAGGAGCATCGCCAGCACGTTGCTGCGGTGGTCGCGGGCGTACTCCTTCACCACCTCGGTGCGGAGGTAGTTGAGCTCGCTCTCGTCGAGGAAGTAGAGGGAGCTGTCGAAGTCGGCGAGGTTGACGATGCCGCTCTTGCGCTCCTCGCCCCCCTCGCCGCCCCCGGCGCCATCGGCGGTCCCGCCGCCGCCACCGGCCTCGGTGCCGTCGTACTCCCCGGGCGTGCCGGCGCGGGCCCGGCGTCCCTCCGGGTCGTCGCTCCAGCGGGTCGGCGCCCCCATCTGGTCGTCGAAGGCGGGGCCGTCGCCCCCCACCTCCACGTGCTGGTACTTGAGGAAGCTGAAGCCGCTCTCCCAGAGGAGCATCTGCAGGTCGTCGTCGTCGGGACCGCTGCGCTTCACGCGCGGCAGCAGCTCGACCAGCTTCGCCAGCTCCTCCTTCTCGAAGCCCTCCGACAGCACGATGCCGCGCACGCCGTCCTTGAAGAACGTCCAGGGCAGCGAGTCCGCCGACTGGTCGGCCTCGTGCAGCACCACGTGCGGCCCGTACTTGATCTCGGTCTCGCTGATCGTCAGCAGCAGCGTGTCGTCGGCGGCCCAGATCGGCGCGAAGGTGCCCTGCACCGTCTCCAGCGCCTTGAGCCACATCGGGTTGTTGCCGGGATACATCTGGCGGGCGCGCAGCGCGCGGCTCACCCCGCGCAGCATCTCCTCGATCGCCGCCGGCGGGATCGGGCCGTCGAAGTCGTCGGCGTCGCCCGGCGCGGCGCCGGGAGCGGGAACCTGGCTGGTCGTCACGCGCCGAGCTGGTCGCGGAAGCGCGGCATCTGGCTCAGCTGCGCGACATCCTTGTCGCCGCGGCCGCTCACGCAGAGCAGCACCGGCTCGCCGCTCGTCCAGCGGCCCCGTTCCTTCGCGATCCACGCCACCGCGTGCGCCGTCTCGAGCGCGGGGACGATCCCCTCGAGGCGTGACAGCAGCGCGACACCCTCGAGCGCCTCGTCGTCGGTGACCGAGACGTAGGTGGCGCGCCCCGACTCCTGCAGCCAGGCGTGCTCCGGCCCCACGCCCGGGTAGTCGAGCCCCGCCGACACCGAGTGCGCCGGGTGCACCTGCCCCGCCGCGTCCTGCAGCAGCATCGACAGCGAGCCGTGGAGCACCCCCGGCGTCCCGCGCGCGAGCGATGCGCTGTGCGCGCCGGTGTCGAGGCCGTGTCCCGCCGCCTCCACCCCCACCAGCGCCACGTCGGGGTCGTTCACGAAGGCGTGGAAGATCCCCATCGCGTTGGACCCGCCCCCCACGCACGCCACCACGGCCGCCGGCAGGCGCCCCGCCAGCGCGAGCACCTGCGCGCGAGCCTCGTCGCCGATCACCCGCTGGAAGTCGCGCACCATGCGCGGATAGGGCGCCGGCCCAACCACCGAGCCGATGATGTAGTGCGTCCCCTCGACGTTGGTGACCCAGTCGCGGATCGCCTCGGTGGTCGCGTCCTTGAGGGTCCGCGTGCCGCTCGTGACCGGCACCACCGTGGCCCCCATCAGGCGCATGCGGAAGACGTTCAGCGCCTGGCGCCGCATGTCCTCCTCGCCCATGTACACCACGCACTCGAGCCCGAACCGGGCGCAGATCGTCGCCGTCGCCACGCCATGCTGCCCCGCGCCGGTTTCGGCGATGATCCGCGCCTTGCCCATCCGGCGGGCCAGCAGCGCCTGGCCGATCGTGTTGTTGATCTTGTGGGCGCCGGTGTGGTTGAGGTCCTCGCGCTTGAGCAGCACCATCGCCCCCACCTGCGCCGACAGCCGCGGCGCCGTGCTGAGCGCGCTCGGCCGGCCCACGTACGTGCGCAGCAGCTCGGCGAGCTCGGCCGTGAAGGCCGCGTCCCGCATCGCGTCGTCGAACGCCGCGTCCAGCGCGTCGAGCGCGGGAATGAGCGTCTCCGGCACGTAGCGGCCCCCGAACGGGCCGAAACGATCCGACGACGCGAGCGGCGCAGCGGGTGCGGCAGCAGTCATGCGTGGGATGGCGGGTGCCAGCGGGTGACGACGCTCATGAAGGCGCGCATGCGCGCCGCGTCCTTGATGCCCGGTGCCGATTCGACGCCGGACGAGACATCGACCACGTGCGGAGTGAGGACGTCCAAGGCCTCGGAAATATTGTCTGGGGTGAGCCCGCCAGCCAGCACAATCGGGGCCCTGGCGCGCAACGCGGCCATGTCCTGCGTCACGGCGCGCCAGTCGAACGCCTGTCCGGTGCCGCCAAGCCGCCCCGCGACCTTCGCGTCGAGGAGCACCGCGTCGGCGTGCGACGCCCGCTCCACCGCGTCCGGCGGGAGCCCCTCGGCGCCGATGCGGATCACCACCCAGAGCCGGCCGGGCCAGAGGGCGCGCAGCCGGTCGATGTCGTCGACCTCCTGGTCGCCGTGGAGCTGCAGGATGTCAGCCCCCGCCTTGAGCCCGGCCCCGGCGAGGGCCTCCGGCGACCCCCCACCCACCACCGCCACCCGGGCCGGTCCGTGTGCCGCCCCGAGCACTTCGCGGGCCCGGTCGGCCGAGAGCAGCCTGGGACCGGTGGCCAGGATCACCCCCACGTACCTCGCGCCGAGCTCGGCGGCGAGCGCGGCGTCAGCCGGGCGGGTCAGCCCGCAGAACTTGACCTCAGGCCGGATCACGCGGGCGGCGCGCCACCCCGGTAAGGGCCCGCACGGCGTCGGCCGGGTTCTCGGCCGCCGACACGCTCGAGCCCACCAGCACGGCGTCGGCGCGGTTGGAGGCGGCGGCCTCGACGTCGGGCCGGCCGGCGATCCCGCTCTCGTGGATCGCGACCCGGTCGGCGCCGATCAGCGGCAGCAGGCGCTCGCTGGTCGAGGGGGTCACCACCAGCGTCTCGAGGTTGCGGTTGTTGACGCCCACCATCGGCACCACGCTGGCCTTGAGCGACATGGCCCGAAACAGCTCCTCGTCCTCGCGGATCTCGACCAGGACCTCGAGGCCGAGCTGGGTGGCCTCGTTGGCCAGGTCCTCGAGGCGCGACGGCTCGAGGGCCCGGGCGATCAGCAGGATGGCGCTGGCCCCGATGGCGCGGGCCTCCAGGACCTGCACCGAGTCGACGTGGAAGTCCTTCTTGAGGGTCGGGAGCTGGACCCGCCGGCGGACGTCGACCAGGTCCTGCACCGAGCCGCCAAAGTGGTCGGGTTCGGTGAGGATGGAGAGGGCGGCGGCCCCCCCATCGGCGTAGGCGGCGGCGAGGGCCAGGGCGCTGGCCCCCCGGTTGATGTCCCCCTTGCTGGGGGAGCGCCGCTTGACCTCGGCAATGACCGCCACGTCGCTCCGGCGGAGGGCGGCGGCAAAGGGGAGGCCGGCGGCGGTGTCGGCGGCGAGCGCCTTGAGGTCGGCGCGGCGCCGTTCGAGCTGGCTGGCCCGCTCGGCGGCCTCCTCGATCAGCTTTCCAAGCGTCCCGGTGGGGGGGCGCCATTCACGCGATGCTTGCACTTCGGTTCCTGTTCGGCTACTATGGGGCGTACTTCGGCAAACGTTCGGGCCGTCCGGCCCGCAACGGAAACGTACCAAGCCGCGCCCCCGGGAGCCACCCATGCCGCTGACCAAGCGCCAGCGCGAGATCCTCGACTACCTGAACGAGTACGCCGACGCCCAAGGCTACGCGCCCAGCTTCGAGGAGATCGCCGAGCACTTCGACTACAGCTCCCTTGCCACGGTGCACGAGCACCTGAGCAACCTGGAGCGCAAGGGGTACATCAAGCGCAGCTACAACGAGAGCCGCGCGATCGAGATCCTCCCCTCCGACGTCTTCGCCAAGGCGGTGGAGCTCCCCCTGCTCGGCGCCGTCGCCGCCGGCACGCCGCTGGAGGCGCAGCTGACCGGGGAGACGATGAGCGTGCCGGAGAGCTTCGTGTCGCGCACGGGGAATCACTACGTGCTCAAGGTGCGGGGCAACAGCATGATCGACGCCCACATCTCGGACGGCGACTTCGTGGTGGTGCGCGACAAGCCGGTGGCCGACAACGGCGACATGGTGATCGCGATGCTCGGCGGGGGCGGGGCGACGGTCAAGAAGTACTTCCGCGAGCGCGACGGGCGGATCCGGCTGCAGCCGGCCAACGAGGCGCTGCAGCCGATGTACGTGAACGAGAACGAGATCGCGGTGCAGGGCGTGGTCGTTGGCGTGATGCGGCGGTACTAGCCCATCAGGTGTCGATCGCCGCGGCACCGCCCTCCGGGGCGGTGCCGCGCTAGTTTCTCGGCGTGCCCCATCCCGTGATCCACCTCGAGTACCCGGCCTGGGTCGACCAGGTCGCGACGATCGGCGCGGTGTACGCGACCGACGCCGACAAGATGCGCCTCGCCATCGCCGTTGCGCGCCGCAACGTCGACGAGGGGACCGGCGGCCCGTTCGGCGCGGCGATCTTCGAGTCCGCCACGGGCAGGCTCGTCTCGGTGGGAATGAACTCGGTGGTGCGCGGCAACAACTGCACCCTGCACGGCGAGATGGTGGCCTTCATGATGGCCCAGCAGCGGCTGGGCTCGTTCACCCTCGCGGCGCCCGGGATGCCCGCCCACGAGTTGGCGACGAGCTGCGAGCCCTGCGCCATGTGCCTCGGCGCCGTGCTCTGGAGCGGCGTCAAGCGGATGCTCTGCGGCGCCGCCCGCGACGACGCCAGCCGGCTCAACTTCGATGAGGGGCCGGTCTTTCCCGAGTCGTACGCCTACCTCGAGGCCCGCGGGATCGCCATCGTGCACAATGTGCTGCGCGACGAGGCCCGCGAGGTGCTCGAGCGATACCGCGCCAACAAGGGAGCGATCTACAATGCGTGAGGCCCCGTGGCCCACCCCAGCGCGACCCACGATGCCCGTGGTCCGCCTCGCCCACGCCGGAGCAACCCGCCATGCATGAAGCGACGAGCGGCCTCGCCGCGGTGAACCAGGCGTTCACGGCCCGGCACCCGGGCGACAAGCCGCTGCGGCAGCCGGTGCACACCGTCTATGGTGGCGGGCACCTGTTCAAGTCCGACACGGCCGCGCGACTCGGCCTCGTGGCCCGGGCGGCGATGGCCGAGTACGCCCCGACGCCGGCCGCGCTGGCGAAAGTGGTGGGGCTCAACGCCGACCCAAAGGGAGTCTACGCCCGCATCGCCGAGAAGCTGGCCCGCGAGCCGGTGGAGGACTTCCGCATCGACTTCGAGGACGGCTACGGCAGCCGCCCGGACGCCGAGGAGGATGGCCACGTGGAGGGGGCGGCCCGCGAGGTCGCCGCCGGGATGAGGGCCGGCACCCTGCCCCCGTTCATCGGCATCCGGATCAAGCCGCTCACCGAGGAGCTCAAGGCCCGCAGCGTGCGCACCCTGCGGATCTTCGTCACGACGCTCGTGAGGCAGGCCGGCGCCCTGCCCGCCAACTTCGTCGTCACCCTGCCCAAGATCGTGGTCGCCGAGCAGGTGGGCGCCTTCGAGGCGATGCTCACGTCGCTGGAGAAGGAGGCGGGGCTCGCGCGCGGCTCGCTGCGCTTCGAGGTGATGGTCGAGACCCCGCAGATCGTGCTTGGCGCCGACGGGCGGTCGGCGCTCCCGCGGGTGCTCGACGCCGCCAACGGGCGGCTGACGGCGGCGCATTTCGGCACCTACGACTACACGGCGGGCCTCGGCATCACCGCGGCCTACCAGGCGATGCGCCACCCCGCCTGCGACTTCGCCAAGCACGTGATGAGCGTGAGCTTCGCCGGCACGGGGATCTGGCTCAGCGACGGCTCGACGGCGGTGCTGCCGGTGGCGCTCCACCGGGCCGCCAAGGGAAGGAAGCTCTCGCCGAGGCAGGCGCGCGAGAACCGCGCCAGCGTGCACGCGGCCTGGAAGCTGCACCACGACGACGTGCGGCACTCGCTCGCGGGGGGATTCTACCAGGGGTGGGACCTGCACCCGGCGCAGCTGGTGACGCGCTATGCGGCGGTGTTCGGCTTCTTCATGGAAGGGATCGACGCGGCGGCGGCGCGGCTGCAGAACTTCACGCAGAAGGCCTTCCAGGCGACGCTCGTGGGCGACGTGTTCGACGACGCGGCGACGGGACAGGGCTTGCTGAACTACTTCCTGCGGGGGATCAACTCGGGAGCGGTGACCGAGGCCGAGGCGGCCCGGCGGTCGGGGCTGACGGTGGACGAGATCCGGGGGAGGAGTTTTGTCGCGATCCTCAAGGGGAGATCGGCGAGGCACGCGAGAGGAACATGAGGACGGCGTAACCACGAGGGCACCGAGAACGACCACGGTGGTTCACGGAGGCTGCGACAGCCTGGGACTCGGGGACGCGGGGGCGGGTTCCCTATCCTCCCGGTCACGCCCTGCCCCCCTTCCTCGCCCGCCCCCTCCCCGCCCCTCAACTCCCTCGGTAGGTCGAGTACCCGAAGGGGCTGAGCAGCAACGGCACGTGATGCGGATCGGCGGGGTCCCGCACGTCGAACGTCACGCTCGCCTCCGGGAAGAAGCATGGCACCCCGTGCATGCCAAAGTACGGCGCGAGGATGAAGGTCAGCCGGTAGCGCCCCGCCGTCGAGGCGACGTGGGACGACGTGAAGGTCTTGATGCGGCCGTCGGCGTCCGTCACCCCTTCGCCGACCCGCTGGTAGCCGGCGCCGGCGTCGTGGTCGAGCTGCACCTTGATTCCCGCGGCCGGCAGGCCGCGGGACAGGTCGAGCACGTGAGTCGAGATCTTCGGCATCGCGGGGCGTCGGGTTCGGGAAGGGGGCGGCGCGCGAGCGGGGCGCGGCGGGCGGTCAGGCGTGGGAGAGCAGGTGCAGCAGCCGGAGCCGCATGATGCGCCGAAGCTCCTCGGCCGTCGCCACCTGTTCCGTGGCGTCGTCGTTGTGCAGCCGTTCATTGAGCGCGTGCAGGATGTCGGCCGACGAGAGGCCGGTGGCGCAAATGATGAACGGGTGGCCGAATCGCTTCTCGTAGCCCGCGTTGGCGGCGGCGAGGAGGGCGCGGCTCTCGTCGTCGGAGGCGTTGGCGGCCGCCTGTTCTCCCTGCGACCAGGCCTGGGCGCGCGCGCCGGTCTTCGCGGCCGTGGCCGCCGACCCGATGCGCGGGTGATGTGCGATCACGGTGCGCTGCGCCGCCTGGCCGATCGCGCGCCAGCACTCCTCCGCGTCGCGCAGCACCGACTGGCCGTCGGCCCATGGGCGGCGGGCGAGCATGCGCGACACCCACGCCGGCGAGCCGCAGACCGCCGTGAGGGCATCGCTCGCCTCGGCGGTGCCGAGGGCGTTGAGCTCGCCGACGGTCACGCGGCCGTGCCGAAGAGCCGCAGGCGCGCCACGCCGCCGTCGGGATAGATGCTGAGGCGCACGTGGGTGGCCGTGGCGCCGGCGGGGGCGCCCCACTGGTGTCGGGCGTGCGGCTGCACGCGCGTGGCGGGGACGAGTTCGCGCCAGGCGGTGCTCGCCACGAGCTGTTCGGGGGTGGCGCGCGGCAGGTCGCACCACTCGAGCATCACGCTGCCGGGGGCGTTCCCCCTGAAGTGGTCGGTGTCGAGTTCCACCCGGCCGAGCGTGGCGCGGGCGCCGAGCCGCACGATCGTCCAGTCGTTGCCCGGCCCGCGTCGCCGCTTCGTCTCCCACCCGTCGCCCATGTGGGTGGAGCGGCCGGGAAGGATCAGGTTCTGCCGGTGGCCGAAGAACATGTCGCTGCACACTTCCACGAAGCCGCCGTTCTCCATCGCCGCGAAGTCGAGCTCGCGCACGGCGCGCTCGAGCGCGGGGTCGAGGGTGACCTGGCCATGCACCCGAAGGCGCGCGACACCACCGTCGGGGTAGATGCGGAGACGCAGGTGCGTGACTCGCCCCGGGTGCGACACGGGAAAGGCATTCTTCGCGTCGCCCGCGAGCGGGGCGCGCGGCACGAGGGTCACCCAGCGGATCCGGGCGTCGGTGTCGAGGAGCACCGGGTCGGGGACACCGGCCACATCGCACCCTTCCACTTGCGCCTCGTCGGGGTAGTTGCCGCGGAAGAACGCCGTGTCGATCACCACGCCGTGCACCACGCCGGGGGCGCCAAGCCTGACGAGGCACCAGTCGTGGCCCGGCTCGCGGCGGCGCCGCGTCTCCCAGCCGTCCATCCACTTGCCGCGCTCGGTGTAGGCCCCCTCGCGCCACTCGGCGGGCGAGGGCTTGAGCAACGCCTCCTTGGGCGCGAAGAATTCGTCGTTGGCCCAGAGCACGGAGGCGCCGAGCCGTTCGGAGGCGAGGTCGATCAGGTCGGTGAAGTCAGGCATCGAGTGCGGGAGATGTGGATCGAGGAAGGTGAGGACGGCGCAACCACCGAGTCACCGAGTGGCACGGAGGTGCACGGAGGTGCACGGAGGCGCACGGGGGTGCACGGGGGTGCACGGGGGTGCACGGGGGTGCACGGGGGTGCACGGAGGAACCGGCGTCAAGGGCAACGGCAACGAATCATCGGGAACAGCTCGCGCGCGCGGAGATCCGTGTGCTCCGGCCAGTGCGTGCCCACAGGCCCGCAAGAAGAGGTCGCCTCGTCCGAGGTGCATCTCCGTGGAAGTGCTCCATGCCTCCATGGTTGCGCCGTCCTCATTGTCCTCTCCGTTCTGTCGTCGTCATCCTCTCCTGAGCAACTCCCCGCGCGGCTCGCCCATGATTCTCCCTTCTCCATAGATGAGGCTCCCCCGAAGGTACGTCGCCTCGACCACCCCGGGGAGAGTCGCGCCCACGTACGGCGAGACGGGGTGCCGCTGCAGCAGGTCCCCCGCCGCGACCGTGTGCTCGCCGTCCGGGTTCCAGAGCACGAGATCCGCGTCGAAGCCCGGCGCGATCGCCCCCTTTCGCCCCCAGAGGCCGGCGAGGCGCGCCGGCTGCTCGCTCATCCAGCCGGCGAGCCGCTCCACCGGCGCCCCGCGTGCGCGAGCGCCGTTCCAGACGATGGCGAGCCCGTGCTGGAGCGACGCGATCCCGCCCCAGGCCTCCGCGAACGAACCGGTGTCGAGCCGCTTGAGCGCCGGCGGGCAGGGGGAGTGGTCCGACACGACCATCTGCACCGAGCCGCCGAGGAGGGCGCGCCAGAGGGCATCGCGATGCCGCGCCTCGCGAACCGGGGGAGCGCACTTGTGGTCGGTCGCGCCATCCGCGATCCCCTCGGCGGCGAAGTGGAGGTAGTGCGGGCAGGTCTCGACCGACACCGGCGTGTCGGTCGCGCGGGCGGCAGCGAGCAGCGGGATGGCGTCGGAACTCGCGACGTGCACGATGTGCACGCGGGCGCCGAACTCGTGCGACAGGCGCAGCACGAGCGCGATCGCCTCGTGCTCGGCGGCCGTGGGACGGGTGGCGAGGTACTGCGCATAGCTGCGCGGGTCGGTCATGGGCGGCGCGGCGCCGAGCTGTGCCGGCGACTCGGCGTGCACCATGAGCGTGGCGCCGAGGCCGGCGAGCAGGGGAACCGCGGCGCGCAGGTCGGGCTCGGTCACGTGGCCGAACTCGGCCACGCCACTCGGGACCATGAAGCACTTGAAGGCGAACACGCCCGCGTCCCACAGCGGCCGCAGGTCGCCGGTGTTGCCGGGCACGACGCCCCCCAGGAAGCCGACGTCGACCGCGCACTGCCCCGCCGCCGCGGCGCGCTTGGCCTCGAGGGCCGTCACGGAAGTCGTGGCCGGAATGCTGTTGAGCGGCATGTCGAGCAGGGTGGTGACGCCGCCGGCGGCCGCGGCCCGGGTGGCGGTCGCGAATCCCTCCCAGTCGGTGCGGCCGGGCTCGTTGATGTGCACATGGGTATCCACCAGGCCGGGGAGCACGACGGCGTCGCCGGCATCGACCTCGCGCCGACCCCGGGCCGGCTCGCCCGGCGGGGCCAGCTCCGCGATGCGCCCGTTTTCGACGACGATCGTTCCCGCGCGTGGCGGCGAGCCCGGCGTCACGATCCGGCGCGCCCGCAGCAGGAAGCTCGTCATCAGTCGGACTTGAGCACGGTGACGGCGGTGTCGCGCCAGTAGGCCCGCAACAGGTTGCCGGCCACGGCGAGGCGGTACTCGGCCGTCGAGCGGATGTCGTCGATGGGCGTGATCTCGCCGGAGAGGATGCGCACGGCCTCGTCGATCGAGGCGCCCCCCGCAAGGGCGGCCTCGGCGCGCGGCAGCCGCACCACGGTGGCCGCCACGCTGCCGAGCGCGAGCCGGGGCCGCGACGAGCGGACGCCGGCCATCATGACCTTGGAGATGGCCTGGGCGGCGCGCGTGCCGACCTTGCGGAACCACTGCTTGCCCTCCACCGGGGGAAACTCGAGGGCGACGATCAGCTCATCGGGGTGCCTCACGCTGGCCCGGTAGCCGGTGTAGAACGACGTGAACGGCACGCGCCGCTCGCCGTCGGCCGCGCTTCGCAGGACGACCACCGCCTCGGCGACGGCGAGCACCGGCAGGGTGTCACCGGCAGGCGAGGCGTTGGCGACGTTGCCGCCCAGGGTGCCGCGATTCTGGATCTGGGCGCCTCCCACCTCGCGCGCCGCCGCGACGAGCATCGGGAGCTGCTGCCGCACGAGGCGGCTCTTGATGATCGCGGTGTAGGTGGCGAGGGCCCCGATGGACAGGACGCCGTCCTTCTCGGCGATCCGGGCGAGCCCGCCCAGTGGCGTCAGGTCGAGGTAGTGGGTGCCCGGCGGGGTCCCCGCATTCAGCGCGACGAAGACGTCGGTGCAGCCGGCGAGGGGCACGGTGGCCGGCTCCTCGCGCATCACGCGCAGCGCGTCGGTGAGCGAGCGCGGGCGATGCAGGTGAAAGGCCGAGAGGGCGGTCCTCACGTGGGCGCCTGCTCCCCCCAGGCGGACCGAATGGCGCGGTAGATCGCCTCGTAGCCGGTGCAGCGGCAGAGGTTGCCGGCGAGGGCGTCCTTGACCTTGGCGAGCGAGGGCTTGGGGCCGAGGGGCAGCGCGGCCATGATCATCCCCGGGGTGCAGATGCCGCACTGCGCGCCGACCTCGCGCATGAAGGCCACCTGCAGGGGGTGGTTGCCGCCCAGTCCCTCGATCGTGGTGATCGACGCGCCCGCGGCCTGCGCGAACGGCACGAGGCAGCTGGCCACGGCCACGCCGTCCACGAGCACGGTGCAGGCGCCGCACTCCCCCTCCCCGCATCCTTCCTTGGTGCCGGTGAGCGAGCAGTCCTCGCGCAGCACGTCGAGCAGGCGCTTCATGGGCGGCGCGTCGACCTCGACCGGCGTCCCGTTCACGGTGAGCCGCATCAGCCGGCCCTCGCCGGGGGCGGCGGGTCGAGCGGCGGCGACGCGTGCAGCACCTCCGGGAGGGCCGGAATCGAGCGCACGTCGAGCCCGGCGTGGCGAATCGCGTTCACGATCGCCGGCGCCGGCCCGTCGATCGGCAGCTCGCCCAGCCCCTTGGCGCCGAAGGGGCCGCCGCCGAACGGGTTCTCGAGCATGATCACGTCCATGGGGGGCGTGTCGAGGGTGGTGGGGATGATGTAGTTGGTGAGCTGCGCGTTGTGCATCGCGCCGTCCTTGAGCACCACGTGCTCCATCAGTGCCCAGCCGATGCCCTGCGCCGAGCCGCCCTCGATCTGGCCGCGGGCCATCGCCGGGTGGATCGGCCGCCCGAACTCCTGCACCGCGGTGAACTTCACCACCCGCGCCGCGTAGGTCACCGGGTCGACGCTCACCTCGGCCACGTCGCAGCCCCAGGCGAAGGTGGCATAGGCGTCGCCGCGGTAGGTCGCGTCGTCCCACTGGCGCGTGGCGGCGGCCTCGTACCGCTGCTCGAGGCGCAGCGGCCCGCGGTTGGCGTGCCAGGCGCTCGGCGACATGCCGCCGAGCCGCGCCCGCATGGCGATCGCGCACTTCTCGAGCAGCCCCCCCACCACCATGCAGGTGCGCGAGGCGACCGTGGGGCCGCTGTCGGGGACCTTCGACGTGTCGGGCTGCGCGACCTCGACCTGCTCGTACGGCACGCCCAGCGCGTCGGCCACGATCTGGGCGAGCATGGTGCGCGTGCCCTGCCCGATCTCGGTGTTCGCGACGAGGATGCGCGCGCCGGTCGCGGTGGTCTCGAGCGCCACGGTCGAGGCGAGCATCACCTCGCCGCTGCCGGTGAACCCCGAGCCATGGTAGAAGAGGGCGAGGCCGATGCCGGCGCCGGTGCCCTTGAGCGAGACGCGCTTGCGGTTGTAGCCCGACTTCTTGACGGCCGCGCGGAGCACCGCAACGGCGCTCGTGTCATCGCCGAGCTTCTGCCCGGTGGCTGTGGTGTCGCCGGGCTTGAGGGCGTTCTTGAGCCGCAGCTTGACCGGGTCCACGCCGAGCCGTTCCGCCACGCGGTCCATGTGCACCTCCATGGCAAACTGCGTTTGCGGCGCGCCGAAGCCGCGAAAGGCGCCATTGGGCGGCGTGTGGGTCATCGTGGCGCGGCCCCGGATGCGCGTGTTGGCGCAGCGGTACGGCCCGGCGGCGTGGATCACCCCCCGCGACAGGACGACAGGCGAGAGGGTGCAGTAGGCGCCTCCATCCATCACGACGTCGACATCCATGGCCACCAGGCGGCCATCGCGCGTGAGGCCGGTGCGGTGCCGCACCACGCACGGATGGCGCTTGGTGGTGGCCCACATGTCCTCCTCGCGGTCGTACACGATCTTGACGGGGCGGCCACTCTTGAGCGCGAGCAGGCAGGCGTGGGCGGCGATCACGCTCGGGTATTCCTCCTTGCCGCCGAAGCCGCCCCCGGTCTCCGTTTGCACGACCCGCACGTTCGCCACCGCGGCGCCAAGGACCGGCTTGAGCGCCTTGAGCACGTAGAACGGGCACTGCAGCGATCCGTAGAGCGCGATGCCGCCGGCCTCGGGCACGGCGATCACCCCGTTGGGCTCGAGGTACACGTGCTCCTGCGACCCGGTGCGATAGGTCCCCTCGACGAGCACCTCGGCCTTCGCGAAGCCCTTGTCGAGGCTTCCCTTCTCGATCAGGATCTCCTTGAACGTCGTGGGGCTGGCCTCGGGGTCGGTCACCACGGGGAGCGGCTCGTAGTCGACGTGCACCGTGGCCCCGCGCAGGGCCTCGCGGTCCTCGTGCGCGAGGAGGAGGATCGGCTCGGCGACGTGCCGCACCTCGCCCGCCGCGAGGCAGGGCTGGTCGTGCTCGATCAGCGCGATGTGATTCGAGCCCGGGATGTCGCGGTGGTCGACCACGGTGAATCCCGCCGGGTCGAAGTCGAGCCGCACGCCGGTGATGCGGGCATGCGCGACAGTGGAGCGGATCGTCCGCCCGTGCAGCGTTCCCGGAAAGGTGAGGTCGTCGGCGTACTTCGCCTCGCCGGTGGCCTTGCCGAGTCCTTCCTTGCGCGCGACGCTCTGCCCGACGGCGGTCATCGACGCGGCGCTCCGCGTGTGAGTGTCCGTCCCCGCGGGGACAGAATGCGCGAGCGCGGTGCGGTGGGCAAGCGCGCTATCCCCCGGTCGCCCGGCGCAGGCGCCGCAGCGCGGCGAGGCCGCTCCGGTCGTCGATCGCCTTCGTGGCGGCCGCCACACCGGCACCATAGTCCCCGGCCTGCCCCCCCACGTAGAGCGCGGCGGCGGCATTGAGCACCACCGCGGCCCGCGCCCCCGGCGTGCCTGCGCCGGCGAGCACCGCCTCGATCACGGCCGCGTTGTCGGCCGGCTCGCCACCCGCCAGGTCGGCGGCGCCGTAGCCGGTGAGGCCGTGCTCCGCCGGGTCGATCGTCCACTCGCGCGTCTTCCCCTTCACGATCTCGATCACCGTCGTGGGCCCGAGCGGCGACACCTCGTCGAGCCCCGGCTCGCCATGCACGACCATCGCATGCACGCTGCCGAGGGCGAGCAGGGCGCCGGCGATCAGGGGCAGGCGCGCGACGTCGGCGACACCGACCACCTGCCGCCCCGCCCCGGCGGGATTCGCGAGTGGCCCGACGATGTTCATCACGGTGGGAATCGCCAGCTCGCGGCGGATCGGTCCCACATGCCGCATCGCGGGATGCATCAGCGGCGCGAACATGAACACGATGCCGGCGTCGCGCAGCGAGCGCTCCATCACCTCGGCGGTGACGTCGATCCGCACGCCGAGCGCCTCGAGCACGTCGGCCGAGCCGGAGCGCGAGGTGAACGAGCGGTTGCCGTGCTTGGCGATGCGGGCCCCCGCGCCCGCCGCCACGAGCGCGGCGGCCGTCGAGATGTTGAAGGTCGCCACCGCGCCGCCGCCGGTGCCGCACGTGTCGACCAGCAGGTGGGGGTCGTCGGCCTTGAGCCGCAGCATCGCGTCGCGCAGGGCCCGGGCGGCGCCGGCGACCTCGTCGGGGTTCTCGCCCTTCACGCGCAGCGCCATCAGCAGGGCCGACACCTGTGCCGCCGTGGCGTCGCCGCGCATCACGTCGCCAAAGGCGGCGGCGGCGTCGTCGGCCGAGAGCGATCCCCCGTGGGCCAGGCGCCTGATCGCCGCTGCGAGGGCCTCAGCGGGCACTGAGGGACTCGAGGAGGCGCTCGGGCAGCCGCGACTGCACGGCGATCAGCGACATCACCAGCGCCAGCAGGCGCACGCGCTCGATGTCGTCCTCGACGAACACGCCGAACCGGGCCCGGTTGGTGAGGTTCATGACGCCCACCAGCTCGCCGCGGTAGACGAGCGGCGTGGAGATGAACGAGCCGGTGGTGAAGAACTCGTCCTGCAGCAGCGCATGGGCCCGCGCGTCGTTCACGTCCTGCACGAGCAGGGTCTCGCGGCTGCGGGCGACCTTGCCCGCCACCCCGGTGCCGAGGGGCACCCGCATGCCGACCTCGACGGTGGGGGCGACGCCGCGGATGGCGGCAAGGTAGAGCTGGCCCGAGTCGGGCTCCACCAGCATCAGCGAGCACCGCTGTGCCTGCATGTCGTCGCCGGCGAGGGTCAGCAGCCCCTCGGCGAGGGCTCGCGGGTCGTTGGCCTCGGCGTCGAGGAGGAGCATCTGGTCGATCAGGTAGATCGTGCGCGTCTTCTGGCGCAGCGCCTCCGAGCGGCGGTGCAGCTCGAGGTGGGCCTGCTCCAGCTGGCCCACGGCCGCCGCCACCTGCTGTTCCACGGCGTCGGCGCGGCGCACCGCCTTGCGGAGTTCCTCCCGGGCCTGCGCCGTCTCGCGCTCCATGTGCACGAAGCTCGTCGAGTCGATGGCGCCGGTGCTGCGCCGCACCTCGTCCTTGGCCTTCACCAGCTCGCCCTCGAGCTTGCCGAGCCGCTTGTCGTGCTCGGCATGCACGCGCTGCATCACCGACTCGAGGGTCTGCACCGCCTCGAGGCGGGCCTCGCGCTCCAGCAGCCGGAAGTACGCCACCTCGAACAGTGCCACCGAGGGCGCGAAGCGCTCGGCCGTGCGCGAGCCGAAGATCCGCCGCGACTCCTGCAGGGCCAGCACGGCGACCAGCTGGCCGTCGTGGCGAACGCCGCGCAGCGAGAGCAGCCCGCCGTCGGGGAACGGGGTGAATCCGAGCAGGCGCAGGTAGTCGGTGGACTTGTCGCCGAGGTCGATGAAGGCGCCCCCCGTCTCGATCCCCGGCCGGGCGGTGGCCGGCAGGTGGTCGAAGGTCGTCTCGAGGCGCTGGGGTTCCACGACGAGGCCCCGCACGTGCCGCGCGTCCTCGAGCATCGCCCGCTTGCCGTCGAGCCGGAGGAGGGCCACCTGGGCCGCGCGATCGACGTCCGCGAGCGATTCCCCCAGCGCCACGAGAGCGGCGTCGAGGTCGTGCGCCACGCTCAGCGCGTGCGCGAAACTGGAGAGGGTGCGCGGGGGCATATCGTGAGTGGGGCCCGGGGCCGATTCGGGCCCGGGCCGGCGTGAATCCGGACTGCAATGTCCTTGGCTACGTGACGATGTGTCAATCGCTTCCGTCACTTTGCCATTGCTTGACCACGGCTCTCCCGGGGCTAGATTTTCGCCAATGCCGCCGCGCACCGTGCAGCTGGTCCTGCACTACGACGGGGCGGAGTTTGCCGGGTGGCAGGTGCAGCCCGACAGGCGGACCGTTCAGGGGGTGCTCGAAGCCGCGATGGCGCGCCTCACGCAGGCGCCCGGACGGGTGCAGGGCGCGGGTCGCACGGACGCCGGGGTGCACGCCCGGGGACAGGCCGCCGGTGTGCGGGTCCCCGAGAAGTGGCACCCGGACGAGCTCAGGCGGGCGCTCAACGCGATCCTCCCGGACGATGTCTGGATTGCCGCGGCGTTCGAGATGCACCCCGAGTTCCATGCCCGGTTCAGCGCCACCGCGCGCCGGTACCGGTACCATGTGGCCACCGGTCCGACGGCGGAGTCGCCGTTCCGGCGGCGCTGGGCATGGGGGGTGCGCCAGGAGGTCGAGGCGGGATTGCTGGACAGCTGCGCGCAGGCGGTGCTGGGGGAGCACGCCTTTCGGGCCTTCGCCGTTCGCGGCACGGCCCCCGAGGCCGACGACCACAAGTGCACCATCGCG
The DNA here is from genome assembly GCA_016191225.1 of Gemmatimonadota bacterium. Taxonomy (GTDB): domain Bacteria; phylum Gemmatimonadota; class Gemmatimonadetes; order Gemmatimonadales; family Gemmatimonadaceae; genus JACPPC01. Next base: position 143,871 of record JACPPC010000007.1, read on the forward strand.
CGCGCCGGCTGGACCCCGAGCGACGACGGGTTCGTGTTTGACGTGACCGCCAACCGGTTCCTGCATCACATGGTGCGATTCCTCGTGGGGACGATGCTTGACGTGGCGACGCGACGCCGGCCGCCCGGTGACCTGTCGCAGCTGCTCGCCGCCCCCACGAACGACGACGTGTCGCCGCCCGCCCCCGCCCACGGGCTCTTCCTCGAGCAGGTCACCTACCCCGGCGCGCTCTACCTCGGCGCCCCCGCGGGGCCGGCGTGAAGCTCCTCGTCGCCTCGGCCAGCCTCGCCGACATCGGCGCCGCCTGCGAGGCCGGGCTCGCCGACGGCGTGTACACGACGCCGGCCCTGCTCCACGGCGCCGACGCGTCCGCCGACCCGTTCAGCCAGCTCGACGAGATCTGCCGCCTCGCCAACCGCCCCGTGTACGCGATGGTGAGCGCGGCGACCACCAACGACATCGTGCGCGACGCGCGCGACCTTGCCCGGCTCTCGGACGTCATCGTGGTCCGCATCCCGTTCGTCGAGGACGCGGTGCCGGCGATCCGGCGCCTGTCGGCCGAGGGGATCCGGGTCGCCGCGACGCTCGTGTTCAGCCCGGCCCAGGCCCTGCTCGCCGCCAAGGCCGGCGCGTCGGCGGTGTCGGTGCAGCTCGACTCGCTCGAGGCGCAGGGGCAGGACGGCCCGGCGGCGCTTGCCGACATCCACCGGCTGTTCGAGGACTTCCAGGTGCCGTGCGACATCCTCGCCGTCCCGGTGGGCTCCCCCGCCCGTCTCCTCGCCTGCGCCAAGGCGGGCGCCGACCTGTGCACGGTCACGCCGGCCGACCTGCGCGCGATGCTGCTGCACCCGCTCACCGACCGGGGCATGGACCAGTTCCTGAGCGACCTCAGCCGCCTCCGCGGCGGGGGCGCGGCGTGATCCGCCGGATGGCCATCGTGGCCCTCGTGGCGTCGCTCGCCGCCGCCTGCGGCGACGACGCACGGGGCGAGCTCACGGGGGGGGGCTTCGCGGCCCGCGAGGCGGGGGCCCAGGCGCCGGCGCCGAACTCGCCGCGGCGCACCGTCATCACCGACGCCGTGGGCAAGATCGCCCCGGCCGTGGTGACGGTGCAGACCGAGGTCGTGGAGCGCGTGCCGATCGACCCCTTCGAGCGGTTCTTCGGCGGGCGCACGGGCGAGCGCTCGGCGGCCGGGATCGGCTCCGGGTTCATCACCCGTTCCGACGGCGTGATCGTGACCAACGCGCACGTGGTCGCCGGGGCGACGCGGGTGTCGGTGGCGCTGCGCGACGGGCAGACCTTCAGCGCCAGGGTGCTTGGCTTCGACGAGGTGAACGACCTCGCGGTGCTCAAGATCGACGCCCGGGGGCTCCCCACGGCCCGGCTCGGCACGAGCGACGACCTGCTCGTGGGCGAGTGGGCGATCGCGCTCGGCAACCCGTACGGCTTCCTGCTTGGCAACAGCGAGCCGAGCGTGACCACCGGCGTGGTGAGTGGAGTGGGCCGCAACCTGGTGGGCCAGGGCCAGGGGGCCGGGGTGTACGTGGACATGATCCAGACCGACGCCTCGATCAACCCCGGCAACTCGGGCGGCCCGCTGGTGAACGCACAGGGCGAGGTGATCGGCGTCAACAGCTCGATCTACTCCCCGTCCGGGGGCTCGATCGGCCTCGGCTTCGCGATCCCGATCAACCGTGCCAAGCGGGTGACCGAGGACCTGCTGGAGCATGGCGCGGTGCGGCGCCCGTGGGTCGGCATCAAGCCGCAGTTCCCGGCCGCCGGCGACGCCGGGCGGGCGGCACTCCGCTCGGGAGTGGTGGTGCACACGGTGGTGCCGGGCTCGCCCGCCGCCACGGCGGGGATCCGCGCCGGCGACGTCCTGGTCAAGTCGCGCTCGCGCGTACTGCGCAACCCGTACGACTGGGACGCCGAGCTGCTGGAGCTCCGGGCCGGCGAACGGCTGACCGTGGTGGTGCGGCGCGACGGGCGCGAGCTCGCGGTGCCGATCACCGTGGCCGACCTCCCCGAGGTGAGCGCCCCCAAGGTGCAGGTCATGCGCGAGCTCGAGCTGCTCACGCTGACGCCGGCGATCCGCACCGAGCGCGGGGTGCGCAGCGCGCGCGGGGCGGTGGTGTTCAAGGTCTCCGACCGCGTGGCCGAGGAGCTCGGGCTGCAACCGGGCGACGTGATCGTGCAGATCAACCGCACGCCGGTGGAGGACGCCGCCACGGTGGAGAAGCTCATCTCGGCGCAGGGCCAGCGCGGGGCGCTGCGGCTCTTCTTCGAGCGCGGCGGCCAGGTCTATTCCTCCGACTTCATCATCCGGTGAACCGTCCGTGACCGACACCTGGACCTCGCCGCTCGCCGAGCGGTACGCCTCGCGGGCGATGCTCGAGCTATGGTCGCCGCAGGTGCGGCACGGCCTCTGGCGCCGGCTCTGGCTGGCCCTCGCCGAGGCCGAGCGCGACCTCGGCGTGGAGATTCCCGACGCGGCGCTCGCCGAGATGCGCGCCCACCTCGACCACATCGACTTCGCCGCGGCGCGCCGCTACGAGCAGCGCTTCCGCCACGACGTGATGGCGCATGTGCACGCCTTCGCCGACGTGGCGCCGGCGGCGCGGCCGTTCATCCACCTTGGCGCGACGAGCGCCTTCGTCACCGACAACGCCGACCTGATCCAGATGCGGCGCGGCCTCGCGCTGCTGCGCGACAAGGTCGCCGTCGCGATCAGCGCGCTGGCGGCGTTCGCGCGCGAGTGGCGGCACGAGCCCTGCCTGGGCTACACGCACCTGCAGCCGGCGCAATGCACCACGGTCGGCAAGCGGGCCACCCTCTGGATGCAGGACCTTCTGCTCGACCTCGACGACCTGGAGCACCGCATCAGCCACCTCCCCTTCCGCGGCGTCAAGGGGACGACGGGGACGCAGGCGAGCTTCCTCGAGCTGTTCGGCGGCGACCATGCCAGGGTGCGCGAGCTCGACCGGCGCGTCACCGCGGCCATGGGCTTCAGCCACTCGATCCCCGTCAGCGGGCAGACGTACACGCGCAAGGTCGATGCCCAGGTGATGGGGGCGGTGGCCGGGGTCGCGGCCAGCGCGGCCAAGATGGCCGGCGACCTGCGCGTGCTGCAGTCGTTCGGCGAGGTCGAGGAGCCGTTCGAGGCCGAGCAGGTCGGGTCGAGCGCCATGGCGTACAAGCGCAACCCGATGCGCAGCGAGCGGGTGAACGCGCTCGCGCGCTTCGTGCTCGCGCTCGCGCCGAACGCGAACCAGACGCACAGCGTGCAGTTCCTCGAGCGCACCCTCGACGACTCGGCCAACCGCCGGCTGGCGATCCCCGAGGCCTTCCTCGCGGTGGACGCGATCCTGCTGATCGTCGACAACCTGTCGCGCGGCCTCGAGGTGCACCCTGCGCGGATCCGCCGCCGGCTCGAGGACGAGCTGCCGTTCATGGCCACCGAGGCGCTGCTCGTGCGCGCCGTGCGGGCGGGGGGCGACCGGCAGGCGGTGCACGCGGTGATCCGCACCCACTCGATCGCCGCCGCCCGCGCCATGAAGGACGAGGGCAAGGCCAACGACCTGCTCGACCGGCTCGCCGCCGACCCGGCGTTCGGCGTGAGCGTGGACGAGCTGCGGCGGGCGATCGAGCCGCGGCACTTCACGGGCCGCGCGCCGCAGCAGGTGGAGGAGTTCCTCGCCGAGGTGGTCGAGCCACGGCTCCGGCTCCACGCGGCGGCGGTGGCCGCCCCGCTCGAGGAGGTGCGCGTCTGATGGCGATCGCGGTGACCGACCTTCCCCTCGACCTCGTGCGCCGCGGCAAGGTGCGCGACGTCTACTCCGTGGACGGGGCCCGCCTGCTGCTGGTGGCCACCGACCGGGTGAGCGCGTTCGATGTGGTGATGGACGAGGCGATCCCGTACAAGGGTGCCGTGCTCACGCAGATGACCGCGTGGTGGCTGGCGCAGCTGGAGGGCCAGGTGTCGCACCACCTGATCTCGGCCGACATCGACGAGATCGTGCGCGAGGTGCCGGCGCTGGCGCCGCAGCGCGCGGAGCTGGCCGGCCGGGCGAGTCTCTGCCGTCGCGCGACGGTCTTCCCGATCGAGTGCGTGATTCGCGGCTACCTGAGCGGCTCGGCGTGGAAGGAGTACCGGGCGGGCGGCACCCTGGCCGGCGAGCCCCTCCCCAGCGGCCTGGTGGAGAGCGCGCGCCTCGACCCGCCGGTGTTCAGCCCCGCCACCAAGGCCGAGTCGGGGCACGACGAGAACATCACGATCGAGCATGTGCGCGAGGTCGTGGGCGCCGAGACCGCCGCCGAGCTCGAGCGGCTCTCGCTGCTCGTCTACGAGCGCGGCCGCGACATCGCCGCCCGGCGCGGCATCATCATCGCCGACACCAAGTTCGAGTTCGGCTACGACGACACCGGCATCCGCCTGATCGACGAGATCCTGACTCCCGACAGCTCGCGCTTCTGGCCGGCCGACGAGTACCGGCCCGGCCGGCCGCAGCCGAGCTTCGACAAGCAGCCGCTGCGCGACTGGCTCGATGCCGAGCGCCAGGCCGGCCGATGGAACGGCGAGGCCCCCGGGCCCCCGCTCCCGCCGGCGATCGTCGCCGCGACCAGCCACCGCTACCTCGACGCCTTTGCCCGCATCACCGGCGAGTCGCTCGACACCACGGGGCTGGCATGAGCGTCGCCCGCGAGGGGTTCCCGTTCATCGGCATCGGCATGGTGCTGGCGGTGCTGGGGTGGGCGTACGCCTGGATGCGCCCGGGGATCGGCGCCACCATCGGTGGGGTGCTGCTGACGGTGATCGCCGCCTGGGTCGTCTGGTTCTTCCGCGACCCCGAGCGCAGCGGGCCGCGCGGGCCCTCGTACGTGATCGCCCCCGCCGACGGCCGTGTCATCATGATCGCCGACGTCGACGAGCCCGCCTTCATGCAGGGGCGCGCCACGCGCGTGTCGATCTTCATGAACGTCTTCAACGTGCACGTGAACCGCTACCCGGTGAGCGGCACGGTGGCCTACCGGCACTACAACCCGGGCAAGTTCCTGAATGCGGCCGCCGAGAAGTCGAGCCTCGAGAACGAGCAGGCGAGCACCGGCATCGAGTCGGGTGGCCGGCGCGTGCTCGTGCGGCAGATCGCCGGGCTGATCGCGCGGAGGATCGTGACGTACCCCCGGCAGGGTGACGCCGCCACGCAGGGGGAGCGCATGGGGATCATCCGCTTCGGGTCGCGCGTGGACGTCTTCCTGCCGGTGGGAACGCCGGTCCGGGTGAAGCTCGACGACCTCACCAGCGCCGGCACCACGGTGCTCGCCGAGTTCCCCCGGTGACCGGTCCCTTCACTCCCCGCCCCGACGTGCGCCGCGCGATCGTGGTGCTCCCCAACGGGTTCACCCTCGCCAACCTGTTTTTCGGCATCTTCGCGATCGTGAGCGCGTCGCGGGGCGAGTTCGTCGAGGCGGGCCGGTACGTGGTCTGGGGCGGGATCGCCGACGCCCTCGACGGCCGGATCGCCCGGGCCACCCGCTCGGGGACGCGCTTCGGGTCGGAGCTCGACTCGCTCGTGGACGCGATCTCGTTCGGTCTCGCGCCGGCGCTGATCATGTACTTCGCGGTGCTCAACCGCAGCGGGTGGGACTGGATCTTCGTCTTCCTGTTCGCCGCCTGCGCGGTGATCCGGCTCGCCCGCTTCAACGTCGAGCAGGCGGGACGCGCCAAGACCTACTTCAAGGGACTCCCGAGCCCGGCTGCGGGCATGACCCTCGCGACCTACTACTGGTTCAGCCAGACCGGACTGTACCACCAGTCGCTGCTGAGCGAGCTGCCGTGGCAGACGGTGCTGCGCTGGCTCATGATCGGCCTCTCGGCGCTGATGATCAGCAATGTGCCGTACCTCGCCGTGCCGCGCATCGGGCTGCGGTCGGTCAGGGAAGTGCTCGGCCTCGTGCTCGTGATCGCGAGCATCGGCGGGGTGATCTTCCTCCCCAAGGCGTTCCTCTTCCCGGCGCTGATCGTGTACGTGATCGTCGGGCTGGCGAACGCCGCCGTGCTGGGCCTCCTCGACCGCCTCCCCGGCACCGTGTTCGAGGACGACGAGGACGGCGACGCCGACGAGGACGAGCGGTACGAGGGCGAGCGGCCCCGCCGCAAGCGCCGCAAGCGCGGCCGCCGCGGCGGCACCGCCCCCTCGCGGTTCGCCCCCGCCAGCGCGCCGCCCGAGCCACCTCACGAGGACCGCGCATGACCCGGTTTCGCGTCGCCGTGCACATCGTTCCCCGCAAGGGGTTGCTCGACCCCCAGGGCAAGGCGGTCGCGGATGCGCTGCACGCCCTCGGCTTCGCCGGTGTGGCCGACGTGCGTGTCGGCCGCCACCTGGTCGTCGACGCCGACGCCACCGACGCGCGGTCCGCCGAGCAGTCGGTGCGCGAGATGTGTGCCAGGCTCCTCGCCAACCCCGTGACCGAGGACTACGAGGTCGCGGGGGTGAGCGTCGCATGAGGATCGGCATCGTCACCTTCCCCGGCTCCAACTGCGACGACGACACCGTGGCCGCGGTGGCCCGCGTGGGCGCGACGCCGGTCAAGCTCTGGCACAAGGACCACGACCTGCGGGACGTGGACCTGGTGATCCTCCCGGGCGGCTTCTCGTACGGCGACTACCTGCGCGCCGGCGCCATCGCCCGCTTCAGCCCGATCATGCGCGAGGTGGCGGAGCATGCGCGGCGCGGCGGCCGCGTGCTCGGCATCTGCAACGGCTTCCAGATCGCCTGCGAGGCCGGCCTCCTGCCGGGGGTGCTGCTGCGCAACGACTCGCTCCAGTTCCGGAGCGAGATGGTGCGCCTGCGGGTCGAGAACACCGGCACGATGTGCACGGGCCTGTACGAGGCCGGGCAGCTGGTGCGCTACCCCATCGCCCACGGCGACGGCCGCTACACCGCCGACGCCGGCACCGTCGAGCGGCTCGAGGGCGATGGGCTCGTGGTCTTTCGCTATGTCGACGCGGCGGGCGAGGCGACCGCAGGCGCCTCGCCCAACGGCGCGATGCACAACATCGCCGGCATCGTCAACGCCGACGGCAATGTGCTTGGCATGATGCCCCACCCCGAACGGGCCCTCGACGACGCCCTTGGATCGTCGGACGGGCTCGCCCTGTTCGAGTCGCTGGTGGCCCGCGTGGCCGCCTGACGACTGCCCGCGTGCTGCTTCCCCTGGAGGTTCAGATGCGCCTGTCCCGCCTTGCCGTGGTGGTGGCCCTCGCCCTGCCGGCCGCCCTCGGTGCCCAGACGATCGATCCCGGCTTCACTCGCGCGCAAGTCGAGGCGAAGTTCGGCCCCCCGGTCGCCGTGCGCGCCGTCGGGGAGTTCACCTACCTGTTCTACAACAACGGCTGCGAGGTCACCTGCGGGCAGCACGACATCGTGACCCTGCGCAACGACAAGGTCACGGACGCGATCCTGCGCGGCAAGGCGCGCCACTACAGCGGCCGGAGCTCGAGCCCACCGGGGCGCCCGCACCAGGCCACCCCCGCCTCGGACGCGACGCCGGCGGCCGCGACCAACGGCCCGGCCGCCCCCGCCAAGCCCCAGCCGACGCCGGGGAGCGGCTCCGCCGCGGTCCCCAAGAAGCCCTGAGCCGCCGCCCGCACGCGGAGACGACGATGCCGAGCGAGCGCAAGCCGAGCCCCAACGAGGACGAGTTCTTCGCCAAGCGGGACGCCGATCTCATGAAGGCGCAGCGCGCGAGGCTCGACGCCGCGCGCGACGCCGAGGAGCGCCACTCGCACTACATGAAGTGCCCCAAGTGCGGGGGACTGCTGCGCGCGACGGTCTTCCATCACGTGAAGATCGACCGGTGCCCCGACTGCAACGGGGTCTGGCTCGACGCCGGCGAGATGGAGCAGCTCGAGAAGGTGCGCGAGGGGAAGGTCGACGGGTTCGTGAAGTCGCTGTTCGGGCTCGCGCGCTGATGGCGGCCTCGCTTCGCCCCGGCGACCCGGCGGTCACGCCCGCGCTCGTCGCGGAACATGGCCTCACCGGCGAGGAGTTCGACCGGCTGGTCGCGATGCTCGGCCGCGCGCCCACGTTCACCGAGCTCGGCATCGTCAGCGCGCTCTGGAACGAACACTGCTCGTACAAGCACTCCCGCCCGGTGCTCAGGACCCTGCCCACCAGGGCGCCGTGGGTGCTGCAGGGCCCCGGCGAGAACGCCGGGGTGATCGCCGTCGGCGACGGGCTCGCCGTGGCCTTCAAGATCGAGTCGCACAACCACCCGAGCGCCGTGGAGCCCTACCAGGGAGCCGCCACCGGCGTGGGCGGAATCCTGCGCGACGTCTTCACGATGGGGGCGCGGCCCGTCGCCCTGCTCAACTCGCTCCGCTTCGGCTCGCTCGACAGCGCGCGGGTGCGCTACCTCTTTGCCGGCTGCGTGAAGGGGATCGGCGACTACGGCAACTGCGTCGGCATCCCCACCGTGGGCGGCGAGATCATGTTCGACGCCGCCTACGAGGGAAACCCCCTCGTCAACGCGATGTGCGTGGGCGTGATGAAGGTCGAGGAGCTGATCACGGCGAAGGCCGAGGGGGTCGGCAACCCGATCATCGCCGTCGGGGCGCGCACCGGCCGCGACGGCATCCACGGCGCCTCGTTCGCCAGCGAGGACCTCTCGCACGAGAGCGACGCCAAGCGCCCCCGCGTGCAGGTCGGCGACCCCTTCACGGAGAAGCTCCTCCTCGAGGCGTCGCTCGAGCTGATCGCCAGCGGCCACATCGTCGCCATCCAGGACATGGGCGCCGCCGGCCTCACCTCGAGCTCCGCCGAGATGGCCGCCCGCGGCGACGTCGGCGTCACGATCGACACCATGAAGATGCCCCTCCGCGAGGAGGGGATGACCCCGTACGAGATCCTCCTCTCCGAGAGCCAGGAGCGGATGCTCGTCGTCGCGAAGCGCGGCCACGAGGCGGGCGTCAAGGCGATCCTCGCCAAGTGGGACCTCTCCGCCGAGGTCATCGGCGAGGTGATCGCCGAGCCGGTGTACCGCGTCACCGAGGGCGACCGCGTGGTGGCGGAGTTCCCGGGCTCCCGCCTCGTCACCGACTGCCCGCAGTACCACCCCGAGGGCCGCGAGGGCGACGACGCCCGGGCGCGCCGCGAGTCGGACGTGAACCTCACGCCGGAGCGCCCCGAGGAGCGTGACCCGATGTGGACGCTGCGCGCCCTGCTCGCCGCGCCCACCATTGCCAGCAAGCGCTGGGCGTACCGCCAGTACGACTCCACGGTGCGTGCGAGCACCGTGGCCGGCCCCGGCGGAGACGCCGCCGTGGTGCGCCTTCCGGGCTCGGAGAGGTCGATCGCCCTCGCCACCGACTGCAACGGCCGCTACGTGTACCTCAATCCCCGCGTCGGTGGCCGGATCGCGGTGGCCGAGGCCGCCCGCAATGTCGCCTGCGCCGGCGCGCGCCCCATGGCGATCACCAACTGCCTCAACTTCGGCAACCCGAAGCGGCCGGAGATCTTCTTCCAGTTCCGCGAGGCCGTGGCCGGCGTGGGCGAGGCCTGCACCGCCCTCGCCACCCCGGTCACCGGCGGGAACGTCTCGCTCTACAACGAGAGCCCGCGCGGCGCCGTCTATCCCACGCCCACGATCGGCATGGTCGGCCTCGTCGACAAGCCGGAGCACGTCACCGGCAGCCGCTTCACCACGCCGGGGGATGCCATCGTCCTCCTCGGCGAGAACACCGCCGAGCTGGGCGGCTCCGAGTACCTCGCCACGCTGCACGGCGTCGTGGCCGGCGAGCCGCCGGCCTGCGACGTCGCCGGCGAGCGCCGGCTCGTGGACGCCCTGCTCGCGGCGATCGCCGCCGGCGCGATTGCCAGCGCCCACGACTGCTCCGAGGGGGGACTTGCCGTCGCCATCGCCGAGTCGTGCATGATGGACCGTGACCAGCCCCTCGGCGCCGACATCGACCTCTCGCCGTGGGAGGCCCTTCCCCGCCGCGCGCTGCTGTTCGGCGAGGCGCAGGGGCGCATCGTGGTTTCCACGCCGGATCCCGCGGCCGTGCTCGCCATCGCCGCGGCGCACGGCGTCCCCGCCCGGCCGGTCGGCACGGTGGGCACCGCCCATGCTCCGCTGCGCGTTCGCATCGGTGGAGCCGGATGGGAGTCGCCGATGGCGCGCCTCGCCGCGGCCTGGCACGACAGCATTCCCACGATCATGAGCGCGGGCGCCCTGCCACCGGCATCGCCCGCCTGAGGCCTTCGCAACGACATGTGCGGCATCTTCGGCATTCGCGGACATCCCGACGCAGCGGCGCTGACCCAGCTCGGCCTCTACTCGCTGCAGCACCGCGGGCAGGAGTCGAGCGGGATCTTCACCGTCGACGGCGACGGGGGGCTGCACCTCGAGCGCGCCATGGGGCTCGTCTCCGAGGGAATCGGAGGCAACCGGATCGAGCTCCTCCCGGGGGCGCTCGCCATCGGCCACACGCGGTACAGCACGGCCGGCTCGAGCACCCTCGACAACGCGCAGCCGATCCTCGCCCGCTCGCGCGGCTCGCACCTCGCCCTCGCGCACAACGGCAACCTCGTGAACGCCGTCGAGCTGCGCGCGGAGCTCGAGGAGACCGGCGCGATCTTCGCGTCGTCGATGGACTCCGAGGTGCTCCTCCACCGGCTCGCCCGCTCGCACGCCCCCACTCCCGAGGGGCGCCTCGCCGAGGCGCTCGCGGGGGTGGAGGGGGCGTACTGCCTCGTGGTGGTGATCGGCGACGCCCTCGTGGTGGCCCGTGACCCGCGCGGCTGGCGCCCGCTGACCATCGGCAGGCTCGGCGAGGCGTGGGTGGCCGCGAGCGAGACCTGCGCGCTCGACATCGTGGGCGCGACCCGGGTGCGCGACGTGGAGCCCGGCGAGATCGTGCGCATGGATGCCTCGGGGATCACCTCGATCGCCCCGTTCGCGCCGGCCGCCCTCAAGCGCTGCGTCTTCGAGCACATCTACTTCGCCCGCCCCGACAGCCATGTGTTCGGCGGATCGGTGGACCACACCCGTCGCGCCCTCGGACGCCGGCTGGCGCAGGAACATCCCGTCCCCGGCGCCGACCTCGTCTTCGCCGTCCCCGACTCGTCCAACGCCGCCGCCCTCGGTTACGCCGAGGAGGCCGGGCTGCCGTTCGAGTTCGCCCTGATCCGCAACCACTACATCGGCCGCACCTTCATCCAGCCCACGCAGGCCGGGCGCGACGCCAAGGTCAAGGTCAAGTACAACGCCGTGCACGAGCTGATCGACGGCAGGAAGGTGGTGATGGTCGACGACTCGATCGTGCGGGGCACCACCACTCGCGGCCTCGTGCAGATGGTGCGCCACGCCGGCGCCCGCGAGGTCCACATGCGGGTCTCGTCGTCGCCGATCACCGGCCCCTGCTACTACGGCATCGACACGCCGCAGCGCGGCGAGTTGATCGCCGCCAACTACCCCGTGGCCGAGATCGGCCGGCAGCTCGGCGTCGATTCCCTGGGCTACCTCTCCCTCGAGGGGATGCTCTCGGCCACTCCCGGCGGTCCCGGGGGCTACTGCCACGCCTGCTTCTCCGGGGATTACCCCACGCCCCCTCCCTCGAACTCCCGGCGCGCGCGCGCCGGGACCGGGGTCGCCACGTGACGCCGCACGTCTACTTCTTCGGGGAGGGCCGCGCCGAGGGCGACCGCACCATGAAGGCGGTCCTCGGCGGCAAGGGGGCCGGCTTGGCCGAGATGACCAACCTCGGCATCCCCGTTCCGCCCGGCTTCACGATTGCCGCGGCGATGAGCGTCGCCTGGCTGCAGAAGGAGGCGGTGCCTCCCAGCCTCCGCGACGAGGTCGCCGCGGCGGTCAAGCGGCTCGAGGCGGCCACCGGCAAGCGGTTCGGCGATCCCACCGCTCCACTCCTCGTCAGCGTGCGCTCCGGCGCCCCGGTGAGCATGCCGGGGATGATGGAGACCATCCTCAACCTCGGCCTCAACGACGAGACGGTGGAGGCCCTCGCGCGGGCCAGCGGCAACCCGCGCTTCGCCCTCGACTCGTACCGGCGCTTCCTGCAGATGTACGGCGACGTCGTGCTCGGCGTCTCGTCGCAGGACTTCGAGCACCTGCTCCGCGCCAAGCGCCTCACCGAGGGCGTGCACACCGATTCCGAGCTCTCCGCCGACGCCCTCCGCACCCTCGTGGGCGAGTACAAGCGGCTCGTGCGCTCCGCCACCGGCGACGACTTCCCCGGCGATCCCACCGAGCAATTGTGGGGCGCGATTCACGCCGTCTGGAACTCGTGGACCCTCAAGAAGGCCGTCGACTACCGGCGGGTGAACCAGATCGACGAGCGCATGGGCACCGCGGTGACCGTGATGACCATGGTCTTCGGGAATCTCGGCGAGACCTCCGGAACGGGGGTCGCGTTCACCCGGAACCCGAGCACCGGGGAGCGGCACTTCTACGGCGAGTTCCTCGTCAATGCGCAGGGCGAGGACGTGGTGGCCGGGATCCGCACGCCACTCCACATCGACGAGATGGCGCAGCGCCTCCCGGCGGCGTACCAGCAGCTGCTCACCACCCAGCAGCGCCTCGAGACGCATTTCCGCGAGATGCAGGACCTCGAGTTCACCGTCGAGAACGGCACCCTCTACCTCCTCCAGACACGGGCCGGCAAGCGCACCGCCGCTGCCGCCGTCCGCATTGCCGACGACATGGTGCGCGAGGGGCTGATCACCCCGGTCGACGCCGTGCGCCGCGTCGTCCCCGACCAGCTCGACCAGCTGCTGCACCCCGTGATCGACGCCACGGTGAACGCGACCCCGCTCACGGTGGGCCTGCCCGCGAGCCCCGGCGCCGCGGCCGGTGTCGCGGTGTTCGACCCCGACGCCGCCGAGCAGCGCGGGCGCGCCGGCGAGGCGGTGATCCTCGTGCGCGAAGAGACCACTCCCGAGGATTACCACGGCATGGTGGCGGCGCGCGCCGTGCTCACCTCGCGCGGGGGGATGACGAGCCACGCCGCCGTCGTCTGCCGCGGCATGGGCAAGTGCGCGATCGTCGGCTGCAAGGAAATGGAGGTCGACCTCACCCACCGACGGTTCGCGGTGCACGACAAGTCGATCTTCGAGGGCGACTGGATCACCCTCGACGGCGCCACCGGCCGCGTCTTCGCCGGCGACCTGCCCACCGTGCCGAGCGAGGTGGTGCGCGTCATCCATGGCACGCGCCCCGCCGCCCAGGCCCCCCTGTACCAGTCGTTCAGCCGCGTCCTCGGCTGGGCCGACGACGTCCGGCGGCTCCGCGTGCGCGCCAACGCCGACACGCCCAAGGACGCCCGCATCGCCCGCGGCTTCGGCGCCGAGGGCATCGGCCTCTGCCGCACCGAGCACATGTTCTTCGAGGGCGACCGGATCACCGCCATGCGCGAGATGATCGTGGCCCGCGACGAGGCCGGCCGCCGCCGCGCCCTCGGCAAGCTCCTGCCAATGCAGCGCCACGACTTCGAGGGGATCTTCGAGGCGATGGAGGGGCTCCCCGTCACCATCCGCCTCCTCGACCCGCCGCTGCACGAGTTCCTCCCGCACGGCGGCGAGGACTCCAAGCACCTCGCCCGCGGCCTGCGCATCACGCGCGTCGAGCTGTCGCGCATCGTCGACTCGCTGCGCGAGACCAATCCCATGCTCGGCCACCGCGGCTGCCGGCTGGGCGTGACCTATCCCGAGATCACCGAAATGCAGGCGCGGGCGATCTTCGAGGCCGCGGTCAAGGCGCAGCGGCGCGGCATCAAGGTCCTCCCCGAGATCATGATTCCGCTCGTCGCCACGGTCGAGGAGTTCCGCAACCAGCGCCTGATCGTCGACGGCGTGGCCGACCAGGTGCTCGGCGGGATGGGCGAGGCCGTGCCCTACCTCGTGGGCACCATGATCGAGCTCCCGCGCGCCGCCCTCACCGCCGACCGCATCGCCGAGGCGGCGGAGTTCTTCTCGTTCGGCACGAACGACCTCACGCAGACGACGTTCGGGCTGTCGCGCGACGATGCCGGCCGCTTCCTCCCCGAGTACGTGAGCAAGGGGATCCTCCCCGCCGACCCCTTTCAGGTGCTCGACGCCGACGGCGTCGGCCGGCTGGTTCGCATGGCGGTCACGGACGGGCGCAACACCCGGCCGTCGCTCAAGGCGGGCATCTGCGGCGAGCATGGCGGGGAGCCGCGCTCGATCGCCCTCTGCCACGGCATGGGCCTCGACTACGTATCGTGTTCGCCCTTCCGCGTGCCCATTGCGCGTCTGGCGGCCGCCCATGCGGCGCTCGCCGATGCGTAGCGACTAGCGCCGGGGCCGTGCGAGCGCCCGCCACTTCCGCCCCGGCCGCGGTGCTCGCGCTCACCGCCTGCTGCGGCGTGCTGGCGGCGGCATGCTCCGCGGACTCGACGGCGCCCGGGCCGGCCTCGACGATCGCGGCGATGAGCGCCGTGGAGCAGTCGGGGCGCGCGGGGGAGCTCGCGCCGGAGTCGCTGCGGGTGCGTGTGCTCGACGGCGCGCGGCGCCCGGTGCGCGGCGCCACCGTGCGCTTCGAGCTTGCCTCGGGAGCCGGTACGCTGCGGGTGCCGGGCCTCGCGGGGGCCAGCCCGACGGCGTTCCTCTCCACCACCGACAGCGGCGTGGCCGTGGTGGCTTGGGACCTCGGCCCCACGCTCGGGCGGCAGGAGGTGCGCGCCACCGCCACCGGGGCCGATGGGACCGTGACCTTCGGCGCCGCCGTGCGCGCCGGCCCCGCACGGACCGTCGAGCGGCTGCAGGGCGACCTCCAGGTCGGTGCCGTGGGCGCGGCGCTCCCCGTCGCCCCCCGTGTGCGCCTCCTCGATGCCTACGGCCACGCCGTCGCCGACGAGCCCGTGACCTTCTGGGCGGCCACCGGCGGAAGCCGGATCGATGGCGGGGAGGCGACGACAGATTCGAGTGGCGTCGCCTCCGCCGGCACCTGGACGCTGGGTGGGTGCGGCGGCCAGTCGCTCGTCGAGGCGCGAACCGCAAACGGCGCCAGCGCGGCCTTCACCGCCACGGCGACCGGCGGCCCCGACGTCTGCATTGCCGTGTCGTACCTCTCCCCCCCGGCGCCGTCGCTCCGCGCGGCGACCGACAGCGCCGCCGCCCGCTGGAGCCGCACGATCCTCACGCGCTTCGACCCGCTGCTCGTCGACATCGGCATCTACGATTGTTTCGTGACCATCCGTCCCACGCGCCGCGACGTCGAGGCGCCGCTGATCTTCGTCGACTTCGTCGCGATTCCGCCCACCCCCACGGGACGGGCGATCCTCGGCAGCGCCGGACCGTGCCTCCTCCGTCCCAGCGGCTTTCCCCTCGCCGGCTTCATCCGGCTCAACAGCGAGTTCATGCTCGCCAACCTCTCGCAGGCCCAGATCGAGGCGGTCGTACTGCACGAGATGGGACACATCCTCGGGATCGGCACCCTCTGGAGCGGAACGACCGGCACCATTCCCGACCTCTTCTCCGACCCGCCCCCCGGTGGCGCGCCGCGCTTCACCGGCCCCCTTGCGATCGCCACGTACCGCGGCCTTCCCGGCGGTGACGCGGCGGCGACGGGGGTGCCGATCGAGACCTGCGGGCCGGCCGGAACCGCCAACGCCCACTGGAGCGAGCAGGTGTTCGGTGACGAGCTGATGACCGGCTACCTGGGGGCGCGCGGCGTCCTTTCCACCCTCACCATCTCGGCCATGGCCGACCTGGGCTACGCCACCGACTCCACCCAGGCCTCGCCGTACGTCGTGTCCGGGAATCCCTGCCCCGCGGCGGCGCTCCGGTTCGCGCCCCCGGGCTCGGTCGTCGTGGGCGGCGTGATCGCGACGGAAACTCTCATCGGCCCAACGGGCATCGTCCGGAATGGCCGCGTCGAGCGCATCGTCCGCCACTGAGCGATGCATGACCGCCGTGACGACGGTCACCTGCCCGTCCCTGCACATCCGCAGCGTTCATCCCTAGGTTGCCTCCAATGCGCTCCCGTCGCCGAATCCCTGTGCTGATCGTCGCGGCGATCGCGGCGGCCTCGTGCGGCGGCGACAAGGCGGCCGGTCCCTCGGGTCCTCCCACGCAGCTCACCGCCCTCGGTGCCACGACTTTCCTCGGGCGCGCCGGCTTCACGCTCGCCGAGTCGCTGCAGGTCGAGGTGCGCAACGCGAGCGGCGTGATGGCCAACGTGTCCGTGACCTTCGCGGTGGTGTCCGGCGGCGGGTCGCTGTCCTCGACCACGGTGCTCACCGACGCCAAGGGGATTGCCGCCGCGCGCTGGACCCTCGGTGGGCTCCTCGGTGCGCAGGTGGTGCAGGCGAGGGTCGCCGCCCTCACGCCGGTCACGTTCTCCACCGAGGTCACGGCGGGGCCGACCATAACCCTCGTCGCGCTCGCCGGCGGCGGGCAGGTCGGCGCCGCGAACACCATGCTTCCGGTCCAGCCACGGGTGCTGGCCAGGGACGCCTTCGGCAACCCGGTACGCGGCGAGACGATCACCTTCTCGTCCACCGGCGGCGTCAACGACCTCGCCGGCGCCACGCAGATCACCGACGTGAATGGCATTGCGGCGCTGGGCTCGTGGACCCTCGGCCCCTGCGCCGGCGCAGTGCAGGTCACCGCGAGCGCGTCCACCGCGGCCGCCGCGACGTTCGACGCAACGGCCACGGGGGGCGGGTCCTACTGCGTGGAGCTCCAGTACACCACCACGCCCGACCCCGCGCTGCGAGCGGCAGCGGAGCGGGCCGCCGCCAAATGGAGCCGTGCCATCGTCTCCGACTTCCCGGTCGAGCGCGTGATCGCGGGGAGCGCCGGTTGCGCCGGAATCTCGGTCGGCGCGATCGACCGCAACGTCAAGGCGGCCTACATCTATGTGCAGCTGGCGCCGATCGCGAGCTCCACGCCCGGGCTGGTGACCCTCGGCTCGGCGGGCCCCTGCTTCGTGCGCGGCGGCAACGGGCTCACGCTCGTCGGCGGCATGCGGCTCAACAGCGATTTCCTGCTCGGCAACCTGAGCGCGAACCAGATCGAGGACGTGATCCTGCACGAGATGGGGCACGTGCTCGGCTTCGGCACGCTGTGGCGGGGTATCGCCGGCATCCCCGCCCTCCCCGTGCTGCTGCAGAATCCCGCCCCCGCCGGCACCCCCTCGTTCACCGGGACCAACGCGGTTGCGGCCTTCGTCAATGTCGGCGGGCCGGCGGGGGCAGCGTCGGTGCCGGTCGAAGCCTGCGGCGGCGGCGGCACGGTCAACGGCCACTGGACCGAGGCGGTGTTCGGCGACGAGCTCATGACCGGGTACATCAGCGCCCCGGCGGGTCAGCGCAATCCGTTTTCGCAGGTCTCGATCGCGGCCATGCGCGACATGGGCTACTCGGTGGACCTGACCGAGGCGGCGCCGTACACCCTCGCCGGCAAGCCCTGCCCCGCCCTCCTGGTCGGTGCCGCAGGCACCGGCGCTGTCGTGATCGGCAACACCGTCGTCGTCGAGGAATTGTGGCAGCCTACCCACGTGGTGCGCGCCGGCCGGGCGGAACGGATCATCCGCCGATAGGATTCGGCTGCCGCTCCCTAACGAATGGCCGGACCACCCCGTCCTTGAAGGTGTACGCTCCGGGGCCGAGAGGCCCCCGACTCGCCGCCGCCACAACCTTTCGCTCCGCCAGCCGGAGGATGCCACTCGTGACCCTGTCCGCTCCCGCCCGTTCGCTCCGCCTCCTTGTCGCCGGCACCGCCCTCCTCGCGTCGTGCGGCGGCGGCTCGTCCGCCGGCACAGGACCGGGCGTCAAGCCGCCCGTGGCCTCGATCAGCGTGATCGCCGGCACCGGGCAGGCGGGGGCGGTGAACGCGACCCTCGGCACGCCCATCCAGGTCAAGGCTCTCGACGGGAGCGGCAACCCGATCGCCAACGACACCGTCTACTTCTACGCCTCCACCGGAGGCGCGAGCCTCTCGCAAACCTTCGCGGTCACCGACGCGAGCGGGATCGCCACGCTCAGCGGCTGGACGCTCGGCCGCTGCCCCGGAACGCACGCGATCGTGGCAATCGCCAAGCGCACGCCGAGCACCATGGCCACCATCACGGCCACGGCCACGGGGGGCACTGCCGGCTACTGCATCGAGCTGCTCTACGCCAGCGTGCCCGATGCCTCGCTCAAGGCCACCACGGAGTTGGTGGCGAATCGCTGGGGGGCGATCCTCAATGGGACCTCGTTCGCGCCCGAGACGCTCGACTTCGATCCGGCCACCCTGCCGTCGGCCGAGCAGAGCTGCGCCGGGATCCAGATGGTCCGCGTGCCGAACCGGATCGTCAAGAACGTCCTGATCCTGGTGGACCTCACCGACATCCCGAGTACGGTGCCGGGACTCGTGACCCTTGGGTCGGCCGGCCCGTGCTACATCCGCTCGCCGGGCTCCCTGACGGTGTTCGGTGGGCTCAGGCTCAACAGCACCTACTTGCTCGCGAACCTCTCGGCGAACCAGCGTGAGGACGTGGTGACGCACGAGATGGGGCATGTGCTGGGCTTTGGCACGCTGTGGGACGAGCCCTCGATCAACCTGCTGGTCAACCCGATCAACACCGCGGGAGCGGCCACCCAGCCGCTCCCCGGCTTCACGGGCGTCGCGGCCCGGACCATGTGGACGACCATGGGCGGCCCGGCGTCGCCGGCGAGCGTGCCGGTGGAGGGATGCGGCGGTGGCGGCACGGTGAACGGCCACTGGCGCGAGAGCACCTTCGGCGACGAGGCGATGACGGGGTACATCAGCGCCCCGTCGACCGGACACAACCCGCTCAGCAAGCTGACGGTCGCGAGCATGCAGGACATGGGCTACAGCGTGGACATCACCCAGGCGGATGCATTCGCGATCAACACCAGGACCTGCCAAGCCACCGCCGGCTCGGGGGTGTTCAACCCGGGCAGCGTGCTGATCGCCGACGCGCGCGGCAGGTCCACCCGGGCGGTGGAGATCCTCCAGCCGCCGACGCACATCTGGCGCGGTGGGCAGGCGTACCCGATCGTGCGGCGGTAGGGCCGGCCGTCATCTCGACCGGAGCGGCCCGAGGGGCCGCGGAGTGGAGAGATCTCAGGAGCGGAGTGACTCGGCGCCCATGAGATGTCTCGACGGCGGGTCGCTCCGCGACCCGCCGCTCGACGTGACAACCACGTGCACGCGAAAACACGGCGGCCGCCCCTCGGTTCGAGGGGCGGCCGCCGTGTTTCAACGTGGAGGCGGGGAGAGTTGAACTCCCGTCTTGCATTGGATCAGCCGCGGTCCCTACGTGCGTAGCCTGCCGATTGATGTCTCCGCGCGCTGGCCGGCAGGCCTCCCACGCGCAGATGAGCCGCCTTGAGTTTCGCGGGACGCCCGACGGCGTGACGCCCCGCTATCCCGGTATTGCGATACTCGATGAGCCGCCCCGGGCGGGCTCCTCAGCGAGCATTGCTGGTCGTACCTCGGGGTCAAGCCGAGTTACGCAGCAAGGGCCAGGTTTGAGTTGGCAGTTGATAGGTTTGCCAGATGTTTTACCAGGGTCAGGCACCTGGGCACGCAACCACAGAGTCACCGACACAATCGAAGCCGGTCGCCCCCGTAGAGCTTCAACGAATCTAGTATCGGCACCCGCGAGAGTCAACCGACCCCACGCCCTAAGTCGTTGATCAGTCGCCGGTTGCCTCGTGCAAGCTCACCCGGTTTCTCCCCTGCTCCTTGCTCCGGTACAGCGCCCGGTCGGCCAGCGAGAAGAGCTTCGCCCGCGGCACCGGCGGGTCGCCCCCGTAGGTGGCCACGCCAAACGACACCGTGACCGGGATCTCCCGTCCCTCTGCGGGGATCGGGCGCGACTCGATCGTCCGGCGCATCCGCTCGGCGAATTCCCGCGCTCCCTGCAGATCGGTCTGCGGGAGCAGGCAGGCGATTTCCTCACCCCCGTAGCGGGCCACGATGTCCACCGTGCGAACCCCGTCGCGAAAGACTTTCGCCACGATCTGCAGCACCACGTCACCGGTGTCGTGCCCGTAGGAGTCGTTCACGAGCTTGAAGTGGTCGATGTCGGCCACCACGAGGCTCACCGGGCCGCCGTAGCGGTCGCACTCGTCGAGCAGGCGTTCCATCTGCTCCTCGAAGTGGCGCCGGTTGGACAGCCCGGTGAGGGCGTCGGTGCGGGCACGTCGCTCGATCTCCTCGTACTCGAACTGCGACTCGAGGCTCACCGCCGCGATCGCGCCCAGGAGCCGCAGGGCGCGCACCGACTCGCCGCGCACCCGGTAGGCCTCGTTTCCCTCCACGACGATCGCCCCCACCACGCCCTCGGGGCGCACGAGGGGCACCACGCCCAGGCTTTGCACCACCCGCTTGGGCTCGGCGCGGCCGTAGACGATCGCCGTCCGGGAGAGTTCGCGGGCGTCCTCCCAGGTGAGGGGGGTCGCCTCGCGGCAGCTCCCCCCCACGGCGCTGTCGTCGGTGATCACGAGTCCCACCCGCACCGGGGCCTCGTTGCTGGTGGCCTGCACCTCGCCGCGCCTCGCGTCGGCGTCCCAGCGCACGAGGGCGGCATGCGCCGCCCCGGTCACGTCGAGGGCGCTCTGGCAGATCTCGGCGCCCAGCGAGTTCACCGTGCGGCTCTTCTGGAAGTCGGTCGCCGCCTGCAGCAGCGCCAGCGTGGTCGTGTTCTGCCGCGAGACTTCGTCACCGCTCTCGACGAGGGCCAGCATGTCGGCGAGGTGGTCGGCGTGCCGGGGGAGCCAGCGCTTGAGCTCGTCGCGGTCGACGCGCATCCCGGTGCGGTGCGAGACGCTGAGCGCGCCTCCCGCCACCGCGCCAATGCGTGGCGGCACGCTCACCGCCGCGAGGCTCGGGAACCCCCCCGTGGCGTCGAAATTCACCATCTCGTTGTCGGCGGCCCAGGTCACGAGCGGCAGCCACTCCTCGCTGCGGAAGGTCGAGGGGCCGTCGGGATCGTCGCCGCTCCACGCCACCGGCACCAGCACGCCGTCGGAGCGCGGGTCGTGCCGCCACAGGATCGCCTCGTCGGCCCCCACGATGTCGCGCAGCATTCGCAGGTAAGTGATGAGCGGCGTCGCCACGCTCGACTCGAGCCGCGTCGGCCCCGGCTCGCGCGGGCGCTCCGCGGCCGGGCGCACCCGCCCCTGCGCGACCTGTTCCTCGAGCTGCGCCACGCGGCGGTTCGCGGCGTCCACCGCGCGAAAGACGCGGCCGGCGAGCCAGCGCGGAATCACCGCCGTGCTCACCAGCACGGCCGCGGTCACGAAGGCGGGCGCCCACACGATCACCCTGGAGCGGATGCCCTCCACGCCCAGCAGCGTGGTGAAGGCCGCCAGCGCCCCCACGAACGCCATTCCCGGGCCGTGCGGCACCGAGATCGCCAGCACGCAGAGCGCCACCAGCACCACGGCCGGCGACTGGATGCCCCCCGAGAGGAGGGTGAAGAGCATGGCCGGGATCATGCCGAACACCCCGATCCGGCGGGCCGTCTCGCTGTCGAGGGGGGGCTCGCGAATGGCCAGCAGCAAGGCGATGAAGACGGCGAAGAAGACGATCGCCATCGTCGGGAAGATGCCGACGAAGGTACGCTGGCCCTGGGCGGCGGCCTGCGCCGCCGCCTGGGCCGCGTCGGCGGACCTCTGCGTCGCCTGCAGCAGGAAGAACGCGGCGGTCACTATCGTCGCCGTCTCGTCACGCCGCGGCGCCTTCTGCGAGCGGGAGCAGCTCCGCCACGTCGTTGTGGCGGGGGCCCCGCGCGAGATACTGCGAGAAGATGTCCTCGACCTGCGCGAGTGAGTTCACGGCGTGCAGCTGCTTGCGGAGGTCCCCCGAGCCGGGGAGCCCCTTCACGTACCAGCCGAGGTGCTTGCGGAACTCGATCGCGGCACCCCGCGGGTCGGCCTCGTACTCCTCGGCCATGCGGGCGTGCGAGAGGGCGATCGCGAAGCGCTCGGCGACGCCGGGGGCGGGACGCATCGGGACCCCGGCCAGGAGGTCCTTCACCTGGTCGAAGATCCACGGCTGCCCGAACGAACCCCGGGCGATCATGATGCCCGCGCACCCCGTCTGCCGCCACATCGAGTGAGCGTCGGCTGGGGTCTTGATGTCGCCGTTGCCGAGTACCGGGATGTCGAGGGCCGCGACCACCGCGGCGATCTCCTCCCAGCGGGCCGCGCCGGCGTACATCTGGGTGCGGGTGCGGGGGTGGAGGGCGAGCACGCGGGCCCCCGCGTCCTGGCAGCGGAGGGCGATCGTGACCGGGTCGCGCATTTCCTCGTTCCAGCCGCTGCGGATCTTGCAGGTCACGGGGAGGTGGGTCCCCCGGGCGACAGCCCGGATCACCTCCTGCACGAGGCCCAGGTCGCGCAGGCAGCCGGAGCCGCCGTTGCGCTTGACGACCTTCTTGACCGGGCAGCCGAAGTTGATGTCGATGAAGTCGGGCTGGAAGACGTCGGTGACGAGGCGGGCGGCCTCGCCCATGGCCACCGGGTCGGCGCCGAAGATCTGGACGCCGATCGGGTGCTCGTCGGGGGAGAAGCGGAGCTTGGCGGTGGTGGCCTCGTTTTCGCGGCGAATGCCCTCGGCGGAAAGGAACTCGGTGACGACCACGTCGGCGCCAAAGCGGCGGCAGAGGCGCCGGAAGGGCGACTCGGAGACGCCGGCCATGGGGGCCAGGTAGAGGGGCGTGGTGACGCCGAGGGGGAACGGAAAGGGCATTTGGAGAGGAAGGTAGCGTCGGCCGGAAATCGTTGCAACATCAAGATTTGACACGACTTGGCCACATTCGTAGGTTGGACGCTTGGCCCTCGATTGCGGATACGCGCCAGGGGGCCGGTGCGGGGGCCGAGCGGCCCCCCGAATGACGCTGGACTGACGCACACACCTGTCGGGGACCGCCGTGGAACTGCGCGAATTCTTTGCCGACGACGCGATCGAGCTGGAGATCAAGGGAACGACCAAGGACGAGGTCCTCAAGGAGCTGATCGGGCTCCTCAAGCTCGACGAGAAGTCGGACGCGATGCTGTACAAGATGCTGAAGCGGCGGGAGAACCTCGGCAGCACGGGGATCGGGCGCGGGATCGCGATCCCCCATTGCCGGAGCCTGGTGGTGACCAAGCTGCGGGTGGCGTTCGGGCGCAAGGCGGCGGGGCTGGACTTCAAGGCGATCGACGAGAAGCCGGTGCAGTTCTTCTTCCTGATCGTGGCGCCGCCGCTGGAGGTGTCGAACCAGTACCTGCCGGTGCTCGGGAAGATCGCGCAGTTCAGCAAGGAGCCGGACGTGCCGGGGAGGCTGCTGGCGTTGAAGGCGCCGGGGGAGTTCCTCGAGCTGCTGAAGGAGAAGGGGGTGTAGCTAGCCCGAGGGGATATGGCACCGACAGTTCGGCCTGCCACGTGGTGGCGTCACTCCGAGAACGAGGCGCTGGTCGCCGACTATCTCGACATGCTGGAGCTGGAGCTCGCCGGGAGACGGTACCAGAAAGCTGCACACAACCGCGCGCTCCGCAGCACCATCGATCGCTCAAAGGGAGCCATCGAGTACAAGCATCAAAACGTGTCGGCGGTGCTCCACCAGCTGGGGCAACCGAGCATTAAGGGCTACCTCCCGGCCTCCAACTACCAGTCAGAACTCGTCGGCACCGTTTCGCGAGCGCTCGACCTTCGTCCGAGCCTGCTCGACCTTATCGCAAGTGCGGCGAAGCGCCAGATCGACCGCCCGCTTCTGGAGGCTCACCTGGCTGAAGAGGATCCCCCCCGGCAGCCGCGCATGCCCGCGTTTGGCGAGCGGGCACCCCATCCAGTGACCGGGCAAGTGCGCCCGCTGCCCAATTTCCTCGAGCTTGAGTCTCGCAACCGAAGTATCGGCGACTTGGGTGAGCTGTTGGTGCTTCACCAAGAGGAGCGGCGCCTTCGCGACGCCGGAAGGTCGGCCTTGGCGGCACGCATCGAGCACGTCGCCGCGTCCCATGCGGGTCACGGTTACGACATCGCATCGTTTGAGGCGAACGGAGAGCCACGCCTCATCGAGGTCAAGACGACGCAGTTCAGCGCGCACACTCCGATCTTCATCTCCCGCAACGAAGTCCGCGTCTCGGAGGATTGTGGGTCGTCGTACATGCTCGCGCGCGTATACGACGTCCGAGGCAAGCCACGCTTTTTCGCAACGCGCGGGGCACTGGGTATCGGGTGGGACCTCGATCCCCTGCAATACCAGGGGCGCATTCGATAGGAGCATCCAATTCAGTGCTCGCGCACAACGTTGCGCACATGCAGAGCGCCAGAGGAAGCGAGTGAACGTCGAGCTGACGATCGACTATTTCGAGTGGGCGCAGCGCTATCGGCCAGTCGCACAAGCGGGGGTCGCGCGGCGCTTTGACTGGTGGGGGGACGACCTTGAGACTGTGCGCGCCGCCGACCCACGGTGCGTCTGGACGGAGCTGGACAACGGCGACATCACTTCGGGTTGGCACGTGGTCAACCGCATGAGCTACATGCTCACGTCCGTGCCCTGTCCTACCGACCTGTTCATCACTGTCGTCGACATGGACGCGCTCGATGGTGACGGCGATGGACAGAGCGATGCGGAGGAACCACAGTAGCCGCTGGACGGTAACACCGAGATGCCCCGCCGAATCGCCCTTTCGGTTGCGTTCGCCAGCGCCGCCGCCTGCTCCCCCGCCGACGCCCGCCCCGCCCTCCCCGACCCAGCGCCCTCCCCGGCCGTCACCTCAACCGCCCGCCTCGACACCGCCTACTTCGCCGGCGGCTGCTTCTGGGGCATCGAGGCCGTCTACCGCCACATTCGCGGCGTCACGAGCTTGGTCTCCGGCTACGCCGGCGGCCGCACCGTGAACCCGAGCTACGAGGACGTCAGCTCGGGCGCCACCGGCCACGCCGAGTCGGTGCGGGTGATCTACGACCCCACCGTCGTCTCGTACGGCACCCTGCTCAAGGTGTTCTTCTCGGTCGCGCACGACCCCACCGAGCTCAACCGGCAGGGACCAGACGTCGGCACGCAGTACCGCTCGGCGATCTTCGCCCGCGACACCGCCCAGGCGCGGGCCGCCCGCGAGTACATCGCCCAGCTCGGCGCCGCCGAGGACTTTCGTGCCCCGATCGTGACCGAGGTCAAGCCACTGGCGAGGTTCTATCCCGCCGAGGACTACCACCAGAACTACCTCGCCCTGCACCCGCGGGAGCCGTACATCGTCTACAACGACCTCCCCAAGCTCGAGGCGCTCAAGCGGGAGTTCGCGTCGATCTACCGGGACGACGGGATCGCGGCCGCGCGGTAGGGGCCGGCCCGCCCACCCCCGCTGCCGTCCGCCAGGCCAGTCCCCCGGCGGACGCGCCCGCCGCCGCGGGGTGTGTGCGTTGGCGCACACCGCGAGGCCCCGGCCTAACGATTCGGCCGATACTGCGTCTTGTGAGTGTGCGCATCCGCCTCCGGGCCAACTGGCCAGTTTTCGCGTGCCTCGCAGTCGCGCGCGCCGCGGCGCAGTCGCCGGTGTCGATGGCGCCCGCCGGCGGCGCGAGGTACGTCGTCCCGGCGGCGCCTCCCGATTCGGCGCCCCCCGCCGCGGCAGCGGACTCGGTGCAGCACTCGCGCACCCTGACCCGGTTCGTCACAATCTCGCGGACGCCGAACGGCGAGTGGCGCGAGCTGGATCTGGTCATGGCGCCCACGCTCACCTACTCGCCCGAGACGGGATTTGGCACGGGGCTCGGCCTGGTCGTGTCGCGCCTCGAGGGCGCCCCGGGCTCGGGCCAGCGCCCGTCGACCTTCCAGGTGTCGACGCAGTTCACCCAGGAGCAGCAGTACACGCTCACCGCCCAGGGCGACGTCTGGACCCGCGGCAACGGATATCGCTTCACCTACAACGCCACCTGGGCGCGCAATCCCGGAAAGTTCTACGGCATCGGCGACGGGAACTCCGCGCGCGCGGAGAAGTACTCGCCCACCGTGGAACGCCTCTTCGCCGCGGCGTGGAAGAATGTCGCCCCCCACTTCTTCGTCGGGACGCAGGCGCTCATCGAGCACGTCAGCCTCGTGGTCAACGACACGGGTCCGCTCACCTCCGGCTCCGTGCCGGGACAGAATGGCGGCAACCTGGTGCAGCTGGGCCTGGTCGCGTCGTACGACACGCGCGCGCCGTACTACAACCCGCAGCACGGCCTGCAGGCGAACCTCACCCTCGCGCGCTCGGCCCGGGCCATCGGCAGCGAGTATTCGTACGCTCGGGCGACGCTCGACCTGCGGGGGTACCATGAGGTGTTCGCCGGCTTCGTGACGGCGGGGCAGCTGTGGGCCGACGCCGTGCGCGGGGCGCCGCCGTTCGACCGGGTGCCCAAAATCGGCGGGTCGCAGCTGCTGCGAGGCGTGAGTGACGCGCGTTATCGAGACCAGGGCGCCATGATCGCGCAGGGCGAACTGCGGTCGCCCGCCTGGCACCGGTTCGGCGTCGTCACCTTTGCCGGGGTGGGCGCGACGGGAGCGGGCTTCGACGCCGTGGCCGCCGACCGCTTTCACTTCGCCGGCGGATTCGGGCTGCGCTACTCGCTCACCGAGCACGACCGGCTGAACATCCGGATCGACCGCGGCTGGGGGCGGGCGAGCAGCGGGACGTACTTCACGATCAACGAGGCGTTCTAGGGGCCGTGGTGGGGCAATGAAACGGGGGGCGCGGCCGTTCGCCGCGCCCCCCGCCTTCACTGCACAAGCAGGTCCTTCGCGTCGCTCAGGACGACGACGGGGCTACGGCGCCTGCGGCGCCGCCTGGGCCGGCCCACCCACCGGGTTTCCGCGACCACGACCCTGCCCCGGCTCGGGCTTGCCGGCGTCGAGGTCGTTCCAGTTCATGATCGCGTTGAAGCCGAGCATGTAGGTGCCCTGCGTCTGCCACCGCCAGAAGGGGCGGATGGCGAACATCACCACGTGGCCCTTCCCCACCGGCGCGTCGATCACCTGGGCGCGGCCGGAGAGGCCCTGCCCGTTGGCCAGCGTGCCGGAGAGCAGCATGTCCTTGGGGTCGCGCGGGAAGCTCAAGACCACCCGCGGCCTGGCTTCATCATTCACGAGGCCGAACTGCCGGGCGAAGCCAAGCAGGGCGGTGGCGTCGTCGACCTGTGCCGGGCCGGTGCGGACCGGCTGGTTGGCGGTGTCGAACGGGGTGATGGCCAGCTTCTGCGCCATCGGCGTGATGTTCTGGCTGGGACCGCCGCCACCGCCGAGGAAGGCGGCGAATTCGGGCGGCACGCCGCCGGCGCCAGCCGACAGCACGGGGTCCTGGTTGAAGTACACGGGGAGCCCCGCCCCCTCGTAGCCGTAGCCGATGGGGCTCTTCTTGTCGGTCCAGACGCCGCGCATCACCGAGCCGCGGGCGAACAGCCCCGCCGGCGACTCCACGGTGATGCCGCTGGTGATGCCGAAGGTGGGGAAGATCGTCGCGGTGGAACCTTCGACGAGCATGGTGCCGCCCTCGCGCACGAACTTCACGAGTTCGCCGAGCCCCTCGATCCCCATCCCGCCGCGAATGTCGTCGGTCTCGTCGAGCGCGCCGAGGTTCGGCGTCGCCTGGCTCTTCCTGTACGGCAGCGGCGTGGGGCTGGTCTTGGCGATGCCGTTCACCTGCGCGACCGCGGTGCCGCCCACGTGCGGGAAGATGATCACGTCGTACTTGGCCCGCAGGTTGCCGTCGCGCAGCTTCTGGTCGGAGAAGTAGCTGTAGGGGACGCCGTAGGTGTCGAGGGCGGCGCGCACCCAGCCCTCGTCCTGCGTGCGCTGCCAGGAGTGCACGTAGCCGATGCGCGGCACGTCGAGGTCATGCTGCTTGACGGTGGGCGCGGTGGCGACGGCCCACGCCGAGAGGCCGAGCTGCTTGAGCGTGGGCTCGATGGCGGCGCGGTCGTTGCCGCTGATGATGAAGGCGCCGGCCGGGAACTTGCGGCCGTTGGCCTCGAAGGCCTCCTCGGCGGCCGACATCCTGACCCCCGCGTGCCTGAAGCGGAACGCCATCAGGTTGTTGTCGCCGGTGTTCTCGACGACGATCGTGCCCCCGGAGCCGTCGATCCCGCCGGCGGCCTTCACGTCGGCGGTGACGGGGGTCATTCCCTGGGTGAGGACCGACTTGTCGGTGACTTCGACGAGCTGGATGTTGCGCATCAGCTGGTAGGTCCAGCCGGTGTCGTCGTACGGGCGCGGGTTGGCGACGGGGTAGTTCTGGACCGAGAAGTACATGTCGCCGATGGTGCGGTAGGGCTGGTCGCCGCGCACGATGTAGTCGCCCGGCTTGACGTCGAAGCTGCCCGCCTTGAAGGCGGCGTTGGCGGTGTGGAACTCGAGCCCCTGCACCCGGAGGGCGTTCACGACGTCGGCGACCTCGCCCTTGCGGCGCTGCTGGGCGGGAATCACCCAGGCGTAGGTGGGGCCGGTGGTCCCCTTGGCCACGGCGCGCTTGTTCTTGAGCCAGTAGTTCTCGAGGTACGTCTCCTTGTTCCTGGCGACGTGGTTGAGGGCGATCAGGATCGCCGACTGCTGGATGTTGGTGTTGTTCCGGGGGCCCCACTTGATGCTGGGCAGCGGCGGGTTGGGGCGGAACCACTCCTTGCTGGTGGTGGTGGCGCCGAGGCGCACCGTGCTGGTGTCGGGGCCGTAGGACTGCACTTCATAGAAGCGGCCCGTGGCGTTGTGGGCGTGGGCGGCGAAGAACATGTAGTTCGGCACCCAGCCGTCGTAGAAGCCGTAGGTGAACACCCCCGGCACGCCACGCTTGGCCATCTCCATGACCTCGGTCTCGGCGAGGGTCCACCACTCGGAGATCGTGATCGGGTCGAGCGCCTCGTTGTAGGGGCCGGTGCCGGTGCTGGCGTAGAGGTACGACTGCGCCTCGTGCAGGTCGTGCATGATCGGCGGGTGCCACTCGAGGAAGAAGGAGTTGACGTTTCGCGAGAGGCTGAGGAACTGGCCGATGTTGTCGCGGTTGTTGTCGTGCGCGACGTACTTGCCCCAGTACATGAGCGGGAGGCGCTGCGAGCCGGCGGGGAGCTTCTTGTTGAAGTAGTAGGTGTCGACCTGCTTCTCGCGGCCGTCGACCTCGATCACCGGCGTGATGAAGACGATGATGTTGTTGCGGATCTGCTGCACGAACGGCGTCTCCTCGACCACGAGGCGGTAGGCCAGCTCCTGCAGCATCTCCGGGCCGCCGGTCTCGGGGGAGTGCATCCCCGAGGTGATCCAGTAGATCGGCTTGCCGGTGGCGATCAGCGCCCTGGCCTTCTCGTCGCTCGTCTTGCGCGGGTCGGTCAGCTGGGCGAGGACCCCCTTGTACTTCTCGAGGTCGCGGATGGTCGCCTCGTCGGCGATCGCCATCACGAACATGTCGCGCCCTTCCTCGGACTTGCCGAAGGTCCAGAGCTTCGCCCGGGGGGTCGACCTGGCGATCGCCTCGTAGTAGCGATGGATGTCCCTGGCGTAGGTGAGCTCCCCCGGAGTGCCGATGATGCGGCCGTGGAACTTGAGGGGGCTGGGGACCTTGTCCGACGCCGGCAGGTGGTCGACGAGCTCGGTGGTGATGCGCGGGTCCTGGAGGTACTCCTTGATCTTCTTGCCGTACTCCTCGTCCTGCTTCTGCTGGGCCCGGGCGAGGCGCGGCGCGGCGGCAAGGGAGGCAACGGCGAGGAGCGCCGGAAGCCACCGGCGACGGTCGGACATCAAGTTCGGCATGGGAAGCGCGGGCTGGAGAGGGTGGGAGCGAGCCTGTGGAGTGTGCCGCTCGCGAGGGATACGCGCAAGCATCCCGAAACGCTCGCGTCGCCCAGAGCCGGAAGCGAAGGGCCTGCCTGGCTGGAATGGCAGGCCCTTCACCTCGCTCAGGACGACGGGGAAAGCGGGTCCTTCGCTTCGCTCGGGACGACCCGGCGCTACGGCTTCGGCGCCGTGTCCTGCTTCTTCTTCGCCGCCCCGGCGAAGTCCCCCGCCGCCACGAACGCCACCTTGTCGGCGCTGATGTACTTGCGGAACGCCGCGTTCACGTCGGCCGTGGTCAGCTTGCCCACCCGGCGCTCGATGTCGCCGTCCCATCCGTCGAAGGTCAGGTTGAACTGCCCGCGCAGCAGCATCATGCCCACGATGCTGCGGTCATCGGCGCGCCCCTGGAAGCGGCTCTGCAGCCAGGCCACCCTGGCCTTCGACACCTCGTCGTCGGTGAAGCCCTGCCTGAGCGCCTTGTCGAGCTCGTCCTTGGCGGCGGCGACCAGCTTCTCGTTGTTCCCCGGGTTGTAGATCGCGTTCATGGTGAACTTCCCCGCCCCCCGCTCCATCACGTCGGTGCTCACGAATCCACCGGC
The DNA here is from genome assembly GCA_016191225.1 of Gemmatimonadota bacterium. Lineage (GTDB taxonomy): Bacteria > Gemmatimonadota > Gemmatimonadetes > Gemmatimonadales > Gemmatimonadaceae > JACPPC01. The sequence goes on from JACPPC010000007.1 coordinate 174,242, forward strand.
GCCGTAGCTCAGCCCCTCCTTCTGGCGCAGCCGCTCGCCAAGCCGGGCGCTGAGCGGGCTCTCGGCAAAGATGTACGTGCCGATGCGGAGGGCCACCCACTCGGGGTCGCTGCTCTTGAGGTCGATCGGCTGCACGGCCACGTACATCGCCATCTGCTTGTCCGGCGTCTCGAGTTTCGCGTATGTCGAGTCGATCTTCTTCGCCCGCTGCGGAATGCGCGCGTACCTCTCCCTGCTGGTCCACGCGCCAAGCTCGTCGCCGAGCACCTGCCGAACCGCGGCGGCGTCGAAGTCGCCGGCCACCGCCACGTCGGCGCTGTTGGCGCCGTAGAAAGCGGCGTGGAAGGCCTTCACCTCGTCCAGCGTCGCCGCCTTGTAGGCCGCCATCGACTCGTCGAGGGTCGCCGTGTACAGCGGGTGCCCGGGGCCGTACACCTGCACCGTGCGGTTGGCGGCGATGAACGCCTGCGCCTGGGGCTCGGACTTCTGCTGCTCGATCTGGACGAGGTTCTCCTGCCGGAGCTTGTCGAACTCGTCGGCCGGGAATGTCGGCGTCTTGAGCGCCTCGAGGACGAGCTTGAGGGCCGGGACAAGGTTGTCCCTGCTGGTCTCGATCGAGGCCCGGGTGGCATTGGGCCCGGCGTTGAAGATCCCCACCCGCGCCTTGAGCTTGTCGAAGGCATCCTTGAGCTCGGCGCGCGACTTGGTGGCCGTCCCCCGCTCGAGCATGCCGGCGGTGAGGTCCGAGATCGTCGCCTTGCCGGTGAGCGATTGTTCGGTGCCGTACCGCAGCTCGATGGCCAGGTTCACCGTGTTGCCGCGGGTCTGCTTGGGGAGGAAGTGAAGCTTGGCGCCATTGGGGAGGGTGACGTGGGTGAGCCGGGCGTCGATCTTCGCCGGCGTGACGTCGAAGGCCTCGCCGGTGGCCCGCGTCTCGGTGCCGACGTACGCCGACACGAGGGCCGAGAAGTCGGGGGTCCTGGCGACCTCCGCCCGCTCGGGATTGGTGGTCGGGTAGAACATGCCGAGGGTGCGGTTGCTCGACATCAGGTACGCCTTGGCCACGCGCTGCACGTCGGCCGCGGTGACCCGCTTGAGCCGGTCGCGGTGGATGAACAGGTAGCGCCAGTCGGCCATGCTGGCCCATTCGCTCAGCTCGATCCCCACGTCCTCGCTCTTGTTGAGGGTGAGCTCGATGTCCTTGAGGAGCTTGGTCCGGGCGCGATCCACTTCCTCGGCCGTCACGGGCGTGTTGCCGAACTCCTCGAGGGTCTTCGTGAGGGCGAGCCGGGCGTTGTCGAGGCTGCTGTCCTTGGGCACCTCGGCGAAGGCGGTGATGAGCCCCGGCTCGGCGAAGGCCCACGTGACGGCGCCGGTGCTGGTGGCGAGCTTGGTGTCGACGAGGGCCTTGTACTGCCGTCCCGTGACGTCGGTGCCGAGGATTTCGCCCAGGATCGCGACCGCCGGAAAGTCGGGGTGCGGGCCGGCCACGGTGTGGTAGGTGAGCATGACGAGCTTGACGTCGCCCACGCGGCGCAGCACGACCACCCGTTCGCCGTCCTGCGTCGGCTCCTCGGTGTACGTCTTGTGGAGCATCATCCCGTTGCCGAGCGTCCGCACGGGGCGCGGGATGCGGCCGAACTTGTCCTGCACCAGCTTGAGCGCCCTGGCCTCGTCGAACCGGCCGGCGACCACCAGCATGGCGTTGTCGGGCTGGTAGTACTTGCGGTAGAAGACCTGCAGCCGGTCGGCGGGGACTCCCTCGATGTCGGTCTTGTTGCCGATCGTGTTCTTGCCGTAGTTGTGCCACTCGTAGGCGGTGGCCATCGTCTTCTGCAGCAGCACGCGGAACGGCGAGTTCTCCCCGGCCTCGAACTCGTTGCGGACGACCGAGAACTCCTTGCTCAGGTCCTCCTGCCTGATGAACGAGTTCACGAAGCGGTCGGCCTCGAGGTCGAGGGCCCAGTCGAGGTTCGCGTCGGTGCTCGGCACGACCTCGAAGTAGTTGGTGCGGTCGTACCAGGTGCTGCCGTTCCACTGGGCGCCGCGGTCGTTGAGCTCCTTGGGCACGTTGAGGTGGCGCGGCGAGCCCTTGAACACCATGTGCTCGATCAGGTGGGCCATGCCGGTCTCGCCGTACCCCTCGTGCCGCGAGCCGACCATCACGGTGAGGTTCACCGTGACGGTCGGCTTGGTGGCGTCGGGGACGAGGAGCACTTTGAGCCCGTTGGCGAGCTGGTACTCGGTGATCCCCTCGACGGTGGTGAGCTTCCGGGGGGCGGCCGGCTGCGTCGCCTGCGTGGCGGTTGCGCCGCGCTGGGCGAGGCCAGCGGGGGCGAACAGGGTGGCGAGCGCGAGGGCGGAGGCGAGGCGAACGAGGCGAGGGCGCATCTGCGGGAGGGGAAAGGGACGGGCGCCAGCGGGGCGCAGCTAAGGCTGTGCCGCCGGGGCGGCGGGTGCAAGCGTCATCGTGTCAGACAGGCGTGGCGGGTGCCGGGTTGCCCGGTCGGGCCCGCCGTCATCCTGGGCGCAGCGAAGAATCGACTTGCTACCGTTCACGGCGAATAACAGGTCCTTCGCTGCGCCCAGGACGACCAGGCATCACGCCGGCGGGTAGTCGATCACCAGCCTCCGTACGTCTCGCCCCAGCTTGGCCCTCACGCGCCAGATGTGCAGCACCGACACGCTCCCCAGCCCGGCCACGAAGCCCCACCAGAGGCCCGTGGCGCCGAGTCCGAGCCCGAAGCAGAGCCAGGCGCTCATGGGGATCCCGACCACCCAGAAGCCGGTGAGGTGGATCAGCATCGGAACCCGCGTGTCCCCCGCTCCGCGCAGCGTGCCGGTGGCCACCGCCTGCGTGCCGTCGAAGACCTGGAAGAGCCCCGCCACGGGAATCAGCGCGGTGGCGATCGCCAGCGTCGCCGGGTCGGTGGTGTAGAGCCGCGACAGAACGCCCGGGATCGCGATCATCACGAGCCCCGCCACCACCATGAACCCGACCCCGATCACGAGGCCGGCCACGGCGTCGCGCCGGGCAGCGTGCATGTCCTCGCGCCCGATCGCCCGCCCGACCATCACGCCGGTGGCGGCGGCCGCGCCGAGCGGCACCTGGAAGGTGAGCGACGCGAGGTTGAGGGTGACCTCGTGCGCGGCGAGCGCCTCGGCGCCGAGCCAGCCCATGAAGATCGTGACCAGCCCGAAGGCGTTGAACTCGGCGAAGAACTGCAGGCCGAGCGGCACGCCGATCGCCAGCATGCGCCCCAGAGGCTCGATGGCGAACGACTCCGGGCGCCACGGCCGCAGCGTCGGCCGCAGCGCCGGCCAGCCCGCCAGCAACGCCGCCCCGAGCATGATCCAGCGGGCGATCGACGTCGAGATCGCGGAGCCGACCACGCCTCCGGCCGGGGCGCCGAGGTGTCCGAAGATGAACACCCAGTTGAGAAAGGCGTTGGCGACGTTGCCGACCACCACGCCGACGAGGATCGGTCGCACGGCGTGCATCGCCTGCCAGGTGCTCCGGAAGACGCCGAACAGGAAGAACGGCAGCAGTCCGGGAATGCTCCAGATCGCGAACCAGCCGGCCAGCGGGGCGATCCGCGGTGGTTGCCGCAGCAGCTCCAGCGCGGGGCCGCTCGGAATCAGGAGCAGCGACGCGCCAGCCGTCACCAGCACGGCGATCACGACGCCGCGCTGCACGCCACGCGCGAGCCCCACGTCGTCCTTCGCCCCGACGGCCTGGGCGACGACGGGGTCGATCGCCATGATCAGCCCGAAGCCGACCGTGCCCACGAACCAGAAGCAGAAGTGGCCGAGTCCGCCGGCGGCGAGCGCCTCGCCGCTCACCCGGCCGAGCATGAGCGTGTCGACGACGCCCATCAGCATCAGGCCGACGTTCACGAGCACGAGGGGCGTCGCCAGGCGGAGCATCTCGCGGAGCTCGTCGCGCGTGGGGCGGAGGGACGACCTGGGGGCGCTCACGCGCGACGAGGGGCGGAGGACGATCCGGAGGAAGATGGGGGCGGCGCAACCACGGGGTCACGGAGCGGCACGGCGCTGCACGGGGGAATCGACCGCCAATGCCGATGGGGCTCCGGGGCGCGAACCCGCGGCCGGCGGCGGCAGGCCCGTGCGACGCGTTTCCAGCAGTCAGTTGCCCGTGCCCCTGCCTCCGCCGTGAGCCGCTGTGCGCCTCGGAGCCCCGGTGGTAGCGCTCCACTCATCTTCCGCGCCCTTCGACTGCCTCCCCGCGTCTCTACTCCCACTCGATCGTGGCCGGCGGCTTGGAACTCACGTCGTAGACCACGCGATTCACCCCCGGCACCTCGTTGATGATCCGCGAGCTGATCCGGCCGAGCACCTCGTGCGGGAAGGCGTACCAGTCGGCGGTCATCCCGTCGGTGCTGGTGACCGCGCGCAGCGCCACCGCGTGCTCGTAGGTGCGGAAGTCGCCCATCACCCCCACGCTGCGCACCGGCAGGAAGACGGCGAACGCCTGCCAGATGTCGTTGTAGAGCCCCGCCGCCCGGATCTCCTCGAGGTAGATCGCGTCGGCGGCGCGCAGTGTGTCGAGGGCCGGCTGGCTCACCGCCCCGAGCACGCGGATCGCCAGCCCCGGGCCGGGGAACGGGTGCCGGCCCACCATCTCCTCCGGAAGCCCGAGCTCGCGGCCCACGTTCCGCACCTCGTCCTTGAACAACTCCCGCAGCGGCTCGATCAGGGTGAACTTCATCCCCGGCTTGAGCCCGCCCACGTTGTGGTGCGTCTTGATCGTCGCGCTCGGCCCCCCCTTGGCGCTCACGCTCTCGATCACGTCGGGGTAGAGCGTCCCCTGCACGAGGAACGAGGCGTCCCTCCCCGCCTCGGCGCTCGCCTCCTCGAACACGTCGATGAAGGCATGGCCGATCCGGCGGCGCTTCTCCTCGGGCTCGCCGACGCCGTCGAGCGCGGCGAGGAAGCGCTCCTCGGCGTGCACCGTCACCAGCTTCACGCCGAGGTGCTGCCGGAAGGTGCGCTCGACCTGCTCCCGCTCGTGGAGCCGCAGCAGCCCCGTGTCGACGAAGATGCACGTCAGCTGGTCGCCGATCGCCTTGTGCACGAGCGCCGCGGCGACGCTGGAGTCCACGCCCCCCGAGAGGCCGCAGAGCACGTGCCGGTCGCCCACGAGGGCGCGGATCTTCGCGACCTCGTGCTCCACGAACGAACCCGGCGTCCAGTCGGGCGTCGCGCCGCAGATGCCGAACAGGAAGTTCTGGATGACCTCGGCGCCGCGCACCGTGTGGGCCACCTCGGCGTGGAACTGCACCGCGTGCACCGGCCGCGACTCGTGGCGAAAGCCGGCCACCACGCCGTGCCCAGTCGTCGCCGTGGCGACGTAGCCCGGCGGGAGGCGCTCCACGTGGTCACCGTGGCTCATCCAGACGATCGTGCGCTCGCCCGCCCCGAAGCCGGCGAACATCCCCGCCGGCTCGGCCACCTGCACTTCCGCCCGCCCGTACTCCCGGCGGCCGCCCCCGGCCACCAGGCCCCCCTCGGCGTGCGCCAGCCACTGCATGCCGTAGCAGACGCCGAGCACCGGCGCCACGTCGAGGATCGCGCGGTCGAAGGTGGGGGCGCCGTCGTCGGTGACGGAGTTCGGGCCCCCGCTGAGGATGATCCCCGTGGGCTGGAAGTCGCGGATCCACGACAGCGGCTTCGTCCACGGGTGGATCTCGGAGTAGACGCGGGCCTCCCGCACCCGCCGGGCAATCAGCTGCGTGAATTGCGACCCGCAGTCGAGGATCAGGATCCGCGAACTCAACGCGTCCACTCCGCCGCGGGGAGCTGGATGAACTCCACCTTGCGCGTGTCAAGGTCGAGGAGGGCGGCCGACGGCGTGCCGGAGAGCCAGCCACACCCCTCGCCGGGGTTGACGATCAACGTGCCCTCCCGCTCCTTCATCTCCGGCTTGTGCGTGTTGCCGTGGATCACGATCGTGTGGTTGGTGAGGGACTGCGGCGGCACGTCGCCGATGTCGTGGACGATCAGGATCCGGTTGCCGCCGAGTTCCATCGAGTGCGGCGACTCGAAGAGCTCGATCCCCATCCCGCGCCGCGCGAAGGCGCGAATTCCCTCGTGGTCGCCGTCGTTGCGGCCGAAGACGCCCGCCATCGGGACCCCGGCGTCGAGGAACGGGACGAGCGAGAACGGCGCGCAGAAGTCGCCGGCGTGCAGCATCATCGTCGCGCCGGCCGCCTGGAGCCGCTTGAGGAGCTCGTCCACGGCGTCGAGCCGGTCGTGCGTGTCGGACAGCAGTCCCACCTTCATGCGATCGTGCTCCACTCCGGAGTCACGCGCTCGCCGCGCACGAGATCTTCGTGCCGCTCACGCTCGCGTATCACCCCCCAGCGCGCGCCGTCAACCAGCACCTCGGCGGCCCGCGGGCGGGCGTTGTAGTTGGACGACATCACGAACCCGTAGGCGCCGGCGGTCTGCAGCGTGAGCAGGTCCCCGGGACGCACGGCCCCAATCTCGCGGTCGAGGGCGAGGAAGTCACCGCTCTCGCACACCGGGCCCACCACCTCCACGCGCTCGTGCAGCGGGCTGGCGTGCACCGCCTCCACCCGGTGGTAGGCGTCGTAGAGCGCGGGGCGGAGCAGGTCGTTCATGCCGGCATCGGTGACGACGAAGGTGCGCGCCCCGCTTCGCTTGTGGTACAGCACCCGCGTCAGGAGCGCCCCGGCGCCGGCGACGAGGAAGCGGCCCGGTTCGAGGCAGATCTCGAGGCCGCTCGCCGCGTGTGCCTCGCGCGCGATCCGCCCCAGTTCGGCGAGGTCGGGCTCGTCCTCGTCCTCGTACCGCACTCCGATGCCGCCGCCGAGGTCGAGGGTGGCGAGCGCCGCCGCGGCGGCGGGCGATTCGGCGCGGAGCCGTGCGAGGAGCCCCAGCAGCTTCCCGGTCGCCTCGGCGAGGGCGGCCATGCCGAACAATTGCGACCCCAGGTGCTGGTGCAGCCCGACGAGCCTGAGCCCGGGCAGCGACGCGGCCAGCTGCGCGGAGCCGAGGGCGGCGTCGAACGGGATCCCGAACTTGTCGCCCGACTGTCCGGTCTTCACGTACTCGTGAAAGGCCTCGACGGCGACCTCGGGGTTGACGCGAATCGCCACCGGCGCGGTCGCCCCCGCCGCCACCGCCACGCGGGAGATGAGCCGCAGCTCGTCGTCGGACTCGGCGGTGATGCAGGCCACCTCCGCCGCGATCGACGCCGCGATCTCGTCCTCGTTCTTCCCCACGCCGCCAACGAAGGTGTCGGCGCCGCGAAAGCCGGCCTGCCGGGCGCGATAGAGCTCGCCGCCCGACACGCAGTCGATGCCGGCGCCGCAGCCCCGCACCACCCCCAGCACTCCCAGCGAGCCGTTGGCCTTCATCGCGTAGTGCAGGCGATGGGGAATCCCGGCGAGCGCCGCGTCGAGCTGGCGGCAGGCCTCGCGGATTCCCGCCGAGCTGTAGACGTAGGTGGGCGTGCCCACGGCGGCCGCGATCGCGCTGAGCGGCACCCGCTCGCAATGCAGCGCCCCGCCGACGATCGGCCAGTGCGCGGCCAGGTGCGACGCCCGGTGCCGGGCGCCGGGCCGCCCCCGCGGTGGCGCGCCCCCGGCCGGGGGCACTAGTACGCCTTGGCCCACACCGCCTCGTGCCGCGAGGAGGCACCGCACTTGAGGCAGGTGGCCGGCGCCGGCGTCGACTGGAACTCGGGATCCGGGAGGCAGCGAATCGTGGCCTTGGTCTCCTCCTTGACCGCGGCCTCGCAGGCGGCGGCGCCGCACCAGCCTGCGTACACGAATCCCCCCGGGCCGTCCATGCGGGCCCTGAAGGCGTCCCAGGTGATCGGGCCGCGCACCGTGTTCGCGTCGCGGCGTGCCCTGGCGGCATCGAGCAGGTCCCGCTGCATCTGCTCGAGCAGCGCCGGGAGCGCCGCGGCGAGGTCGGCCATCGGGAGCGGTACCTTGGCCCCCGTGTCGCGCCGCACGGCCACGCACTGCGACGCCGCGAGGTCGCGGGGGCCGATCTCGAGCCGCAGCGGGACGCCGCGCAGCTCCCAATCGTAATACTTGGCGCCGGGCTTCATCCCCTCGCGGGCGTCGACATGGATGCGCCGGCGCCGGTTCTCCGGCAGTTCCCAGCTCCCGAGCTCGTCGCGCAGCCTGTGGGCGGCGCCGAGCACCGCGGCCCTCTCGTCGTCGCTGCGGAAGATCGGCACGATCACGACCTCGATCGGCGCGAGGCGCGGGGGCACTTGCAGCCCCTTGTCGTCGCCGTGGGTCATCACGAGCCCGCCCACCATGCGCGTGCTCACCCCCCAGCTCGTGTTCCAGGCGAACTCCTCCCTTCCCTCGACGCTCTGGAACCTGAGGTCGAACACCCTCGAGAAGTTCTGTCCGAGGTTGTGCGAGGTGCCGGCCTGGAGCGCCTTGTTGTCCTGCATCAGCGCCTCGCAGGCGTACGTGCGCAGCGCGCCCGCGAATTTCTCGCTCTCCGACTTGAGCCCGGTGATCACCGGCATGGCCATGTACTGCTCCATGAAGGTGCGGTAGATGCCGAGGATCCGGCGCGTCTCCTCCTCGGCCTCGTCGTGGGTGGCGTGCGCGGTGTGCCCCTCCTGCCAGAGGAACTCGAGGGTGCGCAGGAAGAGCCGCGTGCGCATCTCCCAGCGCACCACGTTCGCCCACTGGTTGATCAGGATCGGGAGGTCTCGGTACGACTGCACCCACTTGGCGTACATCGAGTAGATGATCGTCTCGCTCGTGGGGCGGATCACCACCGGCTCCTCGAGCTCCTTGCCGCCGCCATGCGTGACCACCGCCAGCTCGGGGGCGAACCCCTCCACGTGCTGCGCCTCCCGCGCGAGGTAACTCTGCGGGATCAGCAGCGGAAAGTACGCGTTCACGTGCCCCGTGGCCTTGAACATGTCGTCGAGGATGCGCTGCATCCGCTCCCAGATGCCGTAGCCGTTGGGACGGATGACCATGCAGCCGCGCACCGGCGCGTAGTCGGCGAGTTCGGCGCGGAGCACCACCTCGTTGTACCAGGCGCTGAAGTCGGCGGCCCGGGTCGTGAGCTTCTTGTCGTCAGCCATCGGACGGGCGTTGGATTGGGGACACTTGCGCGCTAGAACACCACGGACCTGTGCGCGGCGGCCGCCTCGATCACGCGGTCGAGCGCGACGTCGGCGCCGGACAGGAATTCGAGCAGCGACCGGCGGCCGGTGGCGGGGCGCGCCTCGCGCACGCTCACCACGCGGTTGTCGCCGAACTCCTCGTGCAGCTGCAGCACGTACCGCGCACCGGCCGACTGTGCCGCCTTGTGCTGCTTGTCCGGCTTCTGCGGGCGCAGGGCGTACTCCACGGCGAACCCCTTCGCCCGCAGCTCCGCGGCGACGCGCATCGCCGGGTCGGCCCCCTGCCGGTCGCTGCCGATCACCCAGAAATCCGGCCCCATCGCCAGACCGGGCATCAACCCGCGCGCCTTGAGCAGCTCGCCCAGCACCACGTCGCCCATGCCGAAGCCGAGCGCCGGCAGGTCGGCGCCGCCGAGGGCGCCGAGCAGGCTGTCGTATCGCCCACCGCCGCAGATCGCCCGCAACTCGCCGCGGGCGTCGAACAGCTCGAACACGATGCCCGTGTAGTAGGCCAGCCCGCGCACGATCGACAGGTCGAACTGCAGCCACCGGTCGCCGTCGCCCGTGAGGGCGCGTACATAGCGCTCGAAGCGCGAGAACTCCTCGACGTGGTCGTTGTACGCCCCGCCGGCAAAGCCCTCGAGCGCGCCGGCGAGGGCGTCGAATCGGATCGACGCCACCCCGGCGATCGCCTCGCACGCCTTCGCGCTCGCCCCGGCCGCGACGAGCTTCTCGCGCGTGACCTCGACCGGTACGCGGTCCACCTTGTCGATCACCGCGAAGACCGCCGGCATCGCCTCGCCGGAGATGCCGAGCGCCTCGAGCCACCCCTGCAGCAGCCGCCGGTCGCTCACCCGCACCCGCACGTCCTGGTGCGACAGGCCGAACGCGCGCATGATCTCGATCGCCACCGCCACCAGTTCGGCGTCCGCCGTCACGTCCGCCTCGCCCACGATGTCGACGTTGAGCTGGAAGTGCTCGCGCAGACGGCCGCGCTGCGCCCGCTCGTAGCGAAAGAGCTGGGGGATCGAGAACCAGCGCACCGGCTTGCGCAGCGCATTAGCGCGCGCGCCGACCATGCGGGCGAGGCTCGGCGTCATCTCCGGGCGCAGCGCGACGGCGCGGTCGCCCTTGTCCGTGAAGGCGTACAGCTGCCCGACGATCTCGTCGCCGCTCTTCCTCGTGTACAGCTCGAGTGGCTCGAGGGGGGGCGCGTCGTACTCGGAGAACGCGAAGCGGTGAGCCACGTCACGCCAGACCCGCATGATGTGCGAGCGCTGCGCGAACTCCTCGGGATAGAAATCCCGGAATCCCGGCAAGGGCGCTCTGGACATCCCTAAACCTATCGGGCGAGCGGACTTACCTGCAAGGCGAGCATCGCGTCGCCAACGGTGTGGAAGGAGCCCGTGACAAGCACGGTGGCTCCGGCCGCCGCCGCCGCGCCGAGGGCCCGCCCGAAGTCCGGTTCGAGGGTTGCGCTCCAGCCCCGCTCGGCCGCGTGCGCCAGGGCCTCGGCGGGATTCCACGCCCGGCTCTCCGGCGAACTCGGGCTGCGCGTGAGCACAAAGTGATCGACGCAGCGCGACAGCACCTCCATCATCGCCCGCCAGTCCTTGTCGGTCAGCACGTTGAGCAGGGCCACGACCGGCGCGGCCGGTTTCACCAGCCCCATGGTCTGCACGAGCACCGCCATGCCGTCGGCGTTGTGCGCCACGTCGAAGATGTACTTGCCGTGCGTCTGGAAGCGCCCCGGGAGCCCCACGGTGGCCAGCGCCTTCCCCGCCTCGCCGAGGGGGACGCTCCACTCGGGGCCGGCGGCGTCGAGGGTCAGCAGCGCCAGGGAGGCGTTTCGCGCCTGGTGGCCCCCGGCCAGCGCAGTGCGAAGCCGGGCGCTCGCCCCACCACGTTGCGTGAGGGTCCACGAGGTGCCGTCGGCGCCAACCTCCACGTCGCTGATGCGGCACTCGTCGTCGAGGACCCGGGCCACGCTCGCGCCGTTGGCCGTCGCCTGCGCCGCGAGCAGCGAGCGGATCTCGACATCCGGCTCGCCGATCGTCGCCGGCACCCCCGGCTTGAAGATCCCTGCCTTCTCCCTCGCGATCAGCTCCCGCGTGTCGCCGAGGTACTCGGTGTGGTCGAGGCCGATGCTCGTGACCGCGGCCACGAGGGGGGTGATGACGTTCGTCGAGTCGAGGCGGCCGCCGAGCCCGACCTCGATCACGGCGGCGTCGACGGCCGAGCGCGCCAGCCAGTCGAAGGCGAAGGCCGTGGTGGCCTCGAAGAAGCTCGCCCCGATGCGCTCGATCTCGGGCGTCCAGCGTTCCACGAAGTCCACGACCTCGCCGGGCGGCACCGGCGCGCCGTTCACGAGGATGCGCTCCGTGAAGTCCACCAGGTGCGGCGAACTGTACACGCCGACGCTCAGCCCCTTCGCCCGCAGCAGGGCCGCGAGCGTCGCCACCGTGCTCCCCTTGCCGTTGGTGCCGGCCACGTGGAACGAGCGCAGCCGAAGGTGCGGGTCGCCCATCACGCGCAGCACCTCACGCGTGCGGTCGAGCCCGAGCCGGTCCTTGCCGGTCGTGCGCTGGATCAGGAAGTCGAGCGCGGCCTGGTACGACGGGTGCGACGGGTGGGGCTCCCCCGCGACGCTCAGCTCGCGGCCCACCCGGTCGCCGCGGGCTGTCCACTCATGTGCCGCAGCAGCTGCCCCACCGTGCGCTTGAGCTCGCCACGCGGCACCACGCAGTCGACCATGCCGTGGTCGAGCAGGAACTCCGACGTCTGGAAGCCCTCGGGGAGGTCCTGCCCGAGCGTCTGCTTGATCACGCGCGGCCCCGCGAACCCGATCACCGCCCCCGGCTCGGCGATGATCGCATCGCCGAGCATCGCGTAGCTGGCGCTCACGCCGCCGGTGGTGGGGTTGGTGAGGATCGAGACGTACGGGATGCGCCGCTCGGAGAGTTGCGCGAGCATCGCCGCCGCCTTGGCCATCTGCATCAGCGAGAGGACTCCCTCCTGCATGCGTGCGCCGCCCGACGCCGAGATGATCACCAGCGCATACTTGCGCTCGAGCGACCGCTGCCCGAGGCGGGCGATCTTCTCGCCCACCACCGAGCCCATGCTTCCTCCCATGAAGGCGAAGTCCATCACGCCGAGGTTCACCGGCGTCTCGCCGAGGGTGCCGCTCACGGTGAGGATCGCATCCTCGTCGCCGGCGGAGCCGAGCGCCTTCTTGAGGCGGGCCGGGTAGTCGGGGAAGCCGAGCGGGTCGGCCGAGCGCAGGTCGGGCTCGACCTCCTCCACGGACCCCTCGTCGAGCAGGATGCCGACGTACTCGATGGCCCGGATGCGCCGGTGGTAGCCGCAGCTGGGACAGACGCTGAGGTTCCGGACGAACTTCTCTCGGATGTCGGTATGGCCGCACTGCTCGCACTTCTCCCAGGCGTCGGCCGGGATTTCGAGCTTCTGACGGAGCGGCTGTCGTGGCTTCTTGTCCTTCCGGAACCAGACCATTTCCCCAAGATAGGCCTCGAACGGGCGAGGTTCCAGACTCGCTTCGGTGCCCGTTCGGTCTCGCGTCCCGGAGATGCTGCGATGAGGGAAGGCGAGGAACCGGGGAGGATCGGGCCGCGGGGCACGGAGGCCACGGAGGGCGCCGAGCGGGCAACTGCCAGGTCCTTGGGGGCGCGCCGCGGGCACTCGACGCATGCGCCCCGGCAAGCCTGCGGGTGTTGGTCCCACGAGGCAGTTGCCGTTGTCCCGGCACTGGCAGCCTCCGTGCCCTCCGAGTTCCTCGGTGTCGATCTGGTCGGCTCCCCTTCCCTTACTCGCCCCTCCCTCACCGGCGGCTAGATGGCCAGCGAGTCCGCCCGCCCCCGCCCCTCGGCGCTGATGCGCAGCAGGATCCCGACCGCGATCCAGCACGACAGCAGGAAACTCCCCCCGTAACTGAAGAACGGCAGCGGAATGCCCGTGATCGGCATCAGGTTGAGGGTCATGCCGATGTTCACCAGCACGTGGACGAACCAGCTGGCGCCCAGCCCGAACGCGACGAGGGAGCTGAAGGTGTCGTTGGCGCGCTGTGCGACCCGCACCACGCGCAGGAAGAGGAGCAGGAACAGCGCCAGGGCCATCGACACGCCCACGAATCCGAGTTCCTCGCCCACGACCGAGAAGATGAAGTCCGTGTGCTGCGCCGGGAGGAATGCCAGGCGCTTCTGCGTGCCGTCGAGGTAGCCCTTGCCGAGCCAGCCGCCGGAACCGATCGCCACTTGCGACTGGATCACGTGGTAGCCGCTGGCGCGCGGATCGCTCTGCGGGTCGAGGAAGACGAGCAGCCGCCGCTGCTGGTAGGGGTGCAGCCGCTCCCACAGCAGCGGCGCGAGCACGCCGGCGCCCACGTTGGCCACCACCACCGCAACCCCCTCCACGAGGTAGGGCCGGTACCAGACCACGAGGGCGATCAGGACGATGAACCAGGCGCCCCACAGCCCCGTGCTGAACGCCAGCACGAGGCTCACGCCGGGGCTGGCCAGCAGCAGGAGGAGGGGCCAGCTCACGCCGCTCCAGAAGAGCATGCAGAAGAAGATGCCGATGAAGACGATCCCGGTGCCGAGGTCGGGCTGGAGCATGATCAGCAGCCAGGGAACGAAGACCACCAGCGCCGGCCGCCACAGCTCGACGATCGACTTGGGGGCGTCCTTTCGCGACGCGAGGACCCGCGCCAGCATCATCACCACGAGGATCTTCACCAGCTCCGACGGCTGCCCGAGGCGCACGCCGGCGATCGTGAGCCACCCCTTCTGGCTCGCCGCGGTGCCGGCACCGGTGCCGATGGCAAGGGTCACCATCAGCACGGCGATGCCGGCGAGGTAGGTTGGCCAGGCCAACCACTCCAGCAGCCGCACCGAGCCGCGGCTGGCGAACCAGGCGGCGCCCAGCCCCACCGCGAACCAGCCCAGCTGTCGCTGCCAGGCGCGGGCGATGTACGCCACCGGCGCGTCCGTCTGGCCGGCGCTGTACACGATCGCGATCCCGAACATCGTGAGCAGGAGCGCGAGGACGACCAGCGGCCGGTCGGCAAGGGTTCGGCGGATCATGGGCCGCCGACGGGCCGCACGCGGGCCTCGGTGACGGGGATCGGGGCGGTCCGGGCCCTGAGGTAGCGCTCGACGATCTTCGACGCCACGCGGGCGGCGCGGGTGCCGTGGCCGCCGAACTCGAGCATCACGGCGACGACCACCCTGGGATCCTCCGCCGGTGCCATCCCCACGAACCAGCTGTGGTCGCGGGTGGGCTCCTGTGCGTTCTGCGCCGTTCCGGTCTTGCCGGCCAGCCGCACGCCCACGATCGCCGCGCTGGCGGCGGTGCCGCCGGCCTGCACCACCCCCGCCATCGCCTCGCGCAACGCCCGCAACTGCACGGGGGTGAGGGCGAGGATGCTGTCGCGGGTGGGGGGGCGCCTCACCACGCTCGGCGTGGCGAGGCGGCCGTCGGTGGCGAGCGCGGTGTAGAACCGCGCCATGTTGAGCACCGTCTGCGAGTTCTCCCCCTGCCCGATCGCGAGGTTGAGGGTCACCGCGGACGACCAGCCGCGCGCGCCGTAGCGCTTGTTGTAGTAGTCCACCGCGTAGGGAAAGAGGGACGGCGACTCCTCGGGGAGGTCGATGCCGGTCTTCTCGCGGAACTTGAGCGAAACGCCACCGGCGATCAGCCGCGTGAGGCCGATCTTGAGGCCGAGCTGGTAGAAGTAGACGTCGCACGAGACGGCGATCGCCTCGCGGAGCGAGATGCTCCCGTGGCCCTTCTTCTCCCAGCAGCGGAAGTATCGGTTGCCGAACTGGTACCCGCCGGTGCACGGCGCCGGCATCCTGTCGTCGAGGGTCGCGACCCCTTCCTGCAGGGCGACGGCGGCGGTGGCGAGCTTCCAGGTGGAGCCCGGCTCGTAGCGCCCCTGCAGCACCTTGTTGTACAGCGGCCGGCGCGGGTCCTCGTTCAGGGCGCGCCAGTAGTCGGCGGGAATCCCGCCGGTGAAGCGGTTGGGGTCGTAGGTGGGCGCGCTGTGCAGGGCGAGGACCGCGCCGGAGGAAGGGTCGAGCGCCACGGCGCCTCCCTGGAGCGAGTCGCCGAACAGCGACACCACGTAACGCTGCAGGTCGAGGTCGATGTTGGTGTAGAGCGGCTCGGAGCGCTCGGGGGCGATGTCGGCCCGCGCCCCGGCCTCGCGCACCACGCGACCGCGGGCGTCCACCTCGACGAAGCGGGTGCCCTCCCGGCCCCGCAGCCGCGTCTCGTACTGCTTCTCGAGCCCCCCCTTGCCCACCGCCTGGCCCGCCTTGTAGCCACGGTAGCTGCGGCTCCCGAGCTCCCCCTCGGTGATCTCGCCCGTGTAGCCCACGAACGACGCCACCGATGCCCCGTCGGGATAGTACCGCTTGGGCGAGGCCTGGATGATCAGTCCCGGAAACTCGACGCGGTGCTCCTCGAGCACGCTCACGACGTCGAAGCTGGCGTCCGCCAGGATCACCGCCGGCCGGTTGGGCGCGCGCCGGAAGCGCCGCACCGCGACGTCCACCTGCTCGCTGGTGAGCGTGATCGTTCCCGACAGGCGGCGCAACGCCGCCCGCAGCGAGTCCACCCCGGGACTCAGCAGCGACACGGTGTAGCCGGGGAGGTTCTCGGCGATGATCTGGCCGCCGCGGTCGTAGATGATCCCGCGCGGCGCCGGCAGCGGCACCTCGCGCAGCCGATTCTGCTCGCTCTCCAGCACGTATTGCGCATGGCGCATCACCTGCGTGCGGAAGAAGGCGACCGCCAGCAGCGCGAACACCGCCGCCAGCGCGTAGCTCGCGAGGCGGCCGCGCCGCTGGATCTCGTTCGGGTGGAAGCTCACGACGCGAGGCCCATGGTCCGCTCCCTACGGCGCCGCCGGCTCGTCGAGCAGCGGCCGCAGCAGCACGAGCAGCACCAGTCCCGACACCGCCGTCACCACCGCCGACAGGGGCGACCAGAGGAGCACCTGCGACACCAGCTCGACCCCGTGCAGCCGGCGTTCGGCCAGCGCCACCACCAGGTCGCTCCCCCACTTGCCGAGGAAGAAGAAGATCCCGTTGAGGGCGAGGTTGTCGGCGAAGAACACCGCCTTGAGCCAGCTCGCCGTGTACGCCACCGCGGTGAGGGCCAAGGCGCCGCTGCCGAATCCCTCGGGAGCCAGCGAGTCGGTGGCGATCCCGGCGACGAAGCCGACCAGCGCCGCGGCCCCCGGGCGCATGCGCACGGCGCTGAGCAGGATCGCGATCAGCAGGAAGTCCACCGGCGCCCGCCACCCGAGCAGCGGTCGCACGCCGTAGTGCAGCGTCACCAGCAGGATGAACACGACCAGGCCACGGACGACGCGGGCGGGGGTCATCGCATTCCGCCGCGCATCGCCCGGGCCGGCCGGGGCGGCACCGAGTCGGTTGGCATCGTGTCGCGCTTGCGGAGCAGCGAGTCGCGGGCGGCCGCGCTGTCGGCGGCGGCGCGCCGGGCCATCACCTCGGCCATCGCTGCCCGGCGGGCGGCACTGTCGCCGGCGGCCGCGATTCCGCGGGCGGCACTGTCGGCGGCGGCCACGCTCGTCCACACGCTGGCGACCCCGGCCTGCACCCGCTGCGGCAGGAGCACCATCACCGCCGTCACGTCGCTCGGCAGCACGCTGGGCCGGATCAGGTAGGTGCGGGCCCATCCCTCGCTCGTCTGCAGCTCCTGCATGACCGTCCCGACGGGAATGCCGCGGGGGTAGGTGCCGCCGAGCCCCGAGCTCACGATCAGGGTGCCGGCGGGGAGCGAGTTGCGGAACGGCACGTTGCTCATCTCGAGCAGGTAGCGGCTCGCGCCGGAGCCGAGGTGCGGGCGCACGATGCCGAAGGCCTTGCCGTCGGTGCTCATGGCGCTCACGCGGAAGTCGGGATGCGACCAGACGATCGCCTGCGACGTCCGCGGATCGGTGCCGGTGACCATGCCCACCAGTCCCTCGGGGGCGACCACGGGGCTGAGCCGCCGCACTCCCGCCGCGTCACCCGCGGTGAGGGTGAGGGTGAACTCCTCGCCGAGGCCGCGCCCGTGCAGCACCTCGGCCGGAACGAAGCCCCACCGCAGTTGCTGCCCCAGGCCGAGGAGCCTGCGCAGCCGCTCGTTCTCGCGCTCGAGGCTCGCCACCGCCATCGCGCGCATGGTCATCGAGTCGGCGCTGGCGACCGCCTCGTCGCGACGCGCGATCGCGGCCCGACCGCGCTCGGCGGCGGCCTGCAACTGCACGAACGGGGCGAGGACGGAGCGCCGCAGGCCGGCGGCCACGGGGCGCCGGGTCTCGGCGGGGAGGACGAGGGCGACCACGCTCGCCGCGAGGCAGGCGACGAGGAGCGCCGTGTCCACGCGTGCATTGACGCGGGCCGTGACGCGTGCCGCGCGAGCCACCGGTCAGGTCAGGAGGAGAGGACCGACCAGTACTTCTCCTCGTCGTCGAGGATGCGCCCGCAGCCGCGCACGACGCAGGTGAGCGGGTCCTCGTCCACGTGGATCGGCAGCCCGGTCTCCTGCATCAGCAGCTGGTCGAGGCCGCGAATGAGGGCGCCGCCGCCGGTCATGACGATGCCGCGGTCCACGATGTCGCTCGCCAGCTCGGGGGGGGTGATCTCGAGGGCGCGGCGCACGGCATCGACGATCTGCTGGATCGGCTCCTGCACGGCCTCGCGAATCTCGGTCGAGTGCACGCGCACCGTCTTGGGGATTCCGGAGACGAGGTCGCGCCCCTTCACTTCCATCTCGCGCTCCTCGCCCACCGGGTACGCGGAGCCGATCTGGATCTTGATCTGCTCGGCGGTGGGCTCGCCGATGAGCAGGTTGTAGTTCTTGCGCATGAATTGCACGATGCTCGTGTCGAGCTCGTCGCCGCCGGTGCGGATCGAGGTGTCGCTCACGATGCCGGAGAGGGCGATGACGGCGATTTCCGTCGTGCCGCCGCCGATGTCGATCACCATGTTCCCGGTCGGCGCCTCGACCGGAAGGCCGACACCGATCGCGGCCGCCATCGGCTCGGCGACCATGAACACCTCCTTGGCGCCCGCGCCGAGGGCCGAGTCGCGCACGGCACGCTTTTCCACCTCGGTGATGCCGCTTGGCACGCAGACGATCACGCGCGGCTTCACCTTGAAGACGTGGTGCTCGATGATCAGCGTGAGGAAGTAGCGCAGCATCTTCTCCGTCACGTCGAAGTCGGCGATCACGCCGTCCTTCATCGGGCGCACGGCGATGATCCCCTCGGGGGTGCGGCCGAGCATGCGCTTGGCCTCGAGGCCGACGCCCTTGATCTTCTTCGTCTCGCGGTCCAGCGCGACGACGGAGGGCTCGTTGAGCACGATGCCCTCGCCCTTCACGTAGATCAGCGTGTTCGCGGTGCCGAGGTCAACGGCGATCGCGTTCGCGGGAAACAGCGTGCCCGCGTTGAACCAGGGCCAGCGCATCAATGCTCAGTGTTGCGCGGCCTGTGCGGGACGCGCGTGATCGGAGGTTCGCAGCGGCGTTGAGAGGGGAACTTACGCGTCCAGTGGAAGCCGGACAAGCCGTTGCCCTGCCTCAACCTAGACGACCTGACCGGAGGCCGGGTATCACGCCCCCGGCGGGGAGGGTCACGAAACGGCGCCGGTCGGGGACCCGGTCGGTTCGGCGGCAACGCTACCCGGTCGCGGCATCCACGGGGGCGTAGAAACTCACGCCGCGCACGTTTTCGTCGATCGTCGCCGACCGCTGCAGCGCGGGAAAGGCCCGTGCCTGGCACTCCATGCGCTCGCAGGTGCGGCAGGTGAGCCCCACCG
Source organism: Gemmatimonadota bacterium (assembly GCA_016191225.1). Lineage (GTDB taxonomy): Bacteria > Gemmatimonadota > Gemmatimonadetes > Gemmatimonadales > Gemmatimonadaceae > JACPPC01. The sequence goes on from JACPPC010000007.1 coordinate 193,247, forward strand.
GCACGGAGGCGGCGCTGGCGAGGTCGAGGCCATCGGCGTGCATGATCTGCCGCGCGAAGCGGATGTCGCACGCCAGGGCGATCGCGTACATCACCGGCGGCGAGGTGAAGTTGCCGGCATCGCGCCGCACGGTGCGCGCCACCGAGAAGTGCGTCTCGCCCCCGGGGAAGCGCTGGACCTGGGTGCGGATGATTCCCGGCTGCGTGAACGCGGCGTGGACGTTCCAGAGCGGGCAGATCCCGCCGAACCGCGGCAGCCGCGGCTTGCCTCCCGGGGCGAACTTCTTGGAGATGTTGCCGGCGATGTCCACGCGCACCATCAGGAAGGGGATCCCCTCGCCGCCGGGCCGGTGCAGCATGGTGAGGCGATGACAGACCTGCTCGAAACTCACGCGAAAGCGGTGGCCGAGGAGCTCGAGGTTGTACCGCTCGGTGGTGGCGGCGCGGAGGAAGTCGGCGTAGGGCATGAGCACCGCGCTGGCGAAGTAGTTGGCGAGGGAGACCCTGGCCAGGGTGCGGGCCTCGTCGGAGGTGAAGATCGGGTCCTGCGGCGCCCGCGCGAGTATCGGCGCCCCGCTCAGCAGCCCGATCTGGTGCGCCAGCTGGAAGTGCCGCGACCCGCGCCGGAGGACTTCGCTCAGCAGCAGCTCGCGACGCAGCGGATCGAACCGCCGGACCGCCCCGCGCATCTCCCCGACCGTGCCGATGCGCACGGTCACGCCGTGGGTGCGCTCGAGGTAGCGCGCGAGGGTCGGAAAGAGGTTCTCGCGCTCGAGCGCGGCGTCGCGCCAGAGCCGCTCGGCCTCGGACTCGAGCTCGGGAAAGTGGTTGTCGTGGCGCTCGATGTAGTCGGACACCTGCTCGGACGACATCCGGACGCGTCCGGGGCCCGCGAGGTCGGGGGAGCCGTCCTGCGTCTCGCTCACGCGCACGGCGAGCGCGTCAAGGGAGTCGTGGGCCTGCACCCACGCGTGATGGAGGCGGAGGACGGCACGGGCGACGTCGGGCTGGGCATCGACAAACTCGCGCACTTCGCGCGTCGTGAGCGGGTGCTCGTCGAACATCGGGCCGGCAAAGGCCTCGGCGAGGTCGGCGGCCAGTTGCACCTGCGGTCCGCCGGCGAAGGTGCGCACGTCGACGTCGAAGGTGCTCGCCAGCGTGAGGAGGAGCGCCGTGGTACAGGGACGCCGGTCATTCTCGATCAGGTTGAGGTAGCTGGTCGAGATGCCGAGCCGTTCGGCGAAAGCCGCCTGGGTGAGGGCGAGCTTGAGCCGGAGGGCGCGAATGCGCTTGCCGAGCTTGACGGCATCGGACATGTCAGGGTCCCCTGTCGCGATAGTTACACATATGACAACATGACAACGCTCCATCGACTCGCGAGTGGCAGTATAACACGATTGGAATCAAAGCGTTATTGCGCGACTGGGCAAGGCCTGTAAAATGCAGAGAGGAAGACGTGCGACCGCATACTCCCTCAGCCACCGACGAATTGAGCCCGACCGCCACCTCCGCGCCAGCCACCATCGCCATCGTTGGCCCCGTGCGCCCGGAGTTCGCCACCATCCTCACCGACGAGGCACTCGACTTCGTCGCGCGGCTCGAGCGCGAGTTTGGCGGCACGATCGACGCCCTGCTGGCCGCACGCGCCCTGCGGCGCGCCCGCCTCGCCGCCGGCGACCAGCTCGGCTTCCTCGCCCACACCGCCGCCATTCGCAGCGCCGAGTGGCGCGTCCCGCCGGCCCCGGCCGACCTCGCCCGCCGCACGGTCGAGATCACCGGCCCGGTGGACCGGAAGATGATGATCAATGCCCTCAACTCGGGGGCCGACGTCTTCATGGCCGACTTCGAGGACGCGACCTCGCCCACGTGGGACAACGTCATTCAGGGACAGGTCAACGTCCGCGACGCCGTGCGTCGCGAGATCCGCTTCACCGACGCGGCGACGGGCAAGTCGTACCGGCTGGGCGCGCAGCTCGCCGCGCTCGTCATTCGCCCGCGGGGACTGCACCTGCCGGAGCGCCACCTCCTGCTGCAGGGCCGCCCGCTGCACGGGTGCCTGGTCGACTTCGGTCTCTGCGCCTTCCACAACGCGCGGCAGCTCGTGGCGAACGGGAGCGGGCCGTACTTCTACCTCCCCAAGCTCGAGTCGCACCTCGAAGCCCGCCTCTGGAACGAGGTCTTTGGCGCCGCACAGGTCGCCCTTGGCCTCCCGCGCGGGACGATCCGCGCCACGGTGCTGATCGAGACGCTGCCGGCGGCGTTCGAGATGGACGAGATCCTCTGGGAACTGCGCGAGCACGCCACGGGCCTCAACTGCGGCCGCTGGGATTACATCTTCAGCGCCATCAAGTGCCGGCGCCACGATCCGCGGGCGACGTACCCCGACCGCGCGCAAGTCACGATGACGCAGCCGAGCATGCGGGCCTACACGCTGCTGGCGATTCGCACATGCCATCGCCGCGGCGCGCACGCCATGGGGGGGATGTCGGCCTTCATCCCGTCGCGCGACGCCGATGTGAATGCGAAGGCATTCGCGCAGGTGCGCGCCGACAAGGACCGCGAGGCCGCCGATGGGCACGATGGCACCTGGGTCGCGCATCCGGGGATGGTGGCCGTCGCCCGCGAGGCGTTTGCGGCCCGCATGGCGGGACCGAACCAGCTCGACCGCCGGCGCGACGACGTCGTGCCCGACGCCGCCGAGCTGCTGGAGCTCCCCGCCGGCACGCGGACCGAGGCCGGGCTGCGCCAGAACATCGGCGTCGGCATTCGCTACCTCGAGGCCTGGCTGCGCGGCCAGGGGGCGGTGCCGCTCTACAACCTCATGGAGGACGCCGCCACCGCCGAGATCTCGCGCGCGCAGGTCTGGCAGTGGGTGACGCACGGGGCCACGCTCGAGGACGGCCGCACCGTGACCGCCGATCTCGTTCGCGACCTGATCGCCGCGGAGATGGACGCCATCACCGGCGAACTGGGCGAGGCGAACCTCCCGAACCGTCGCTTCGCCGACGCGCGCCGACTCTTCACGGCGCTCGTGATCGCCCCGCACCTGGTCGAGTTCCTCACCACCGTAGCCTACGCCGCGCTCGACGCCTGATCGCCCCGCCTCCCTTCCCCCCGCGAGGACTGCCAGCATGATCGCCACCCTGGACCGCCCGGCCACCGCCCTCGATGCCGCCCCCGCCGGCCGCTGGAACGGGATCACCCGTCCCTACACCACGGCCGACGTCGGCCGGCTGCGCGGCAGCGTGCGCGTCGAGCACACGATCGCCGCCCTCGGCGCCCGCCGGCTGTGGGACCTCCTGACCACGCGCGACTACGTGAACGCGCTCGGCGCGCTGACCGGCAACCAGGCGGTGCAGCAGGTGCGCGCCGGACTGGAGGCGATCTACCTGAGTGGGTGGCAGGTGGCCGCCGACGCGAACCTCGGCGGCCAGACCTATCCCGACCAGAGCCTCTACCCGGCCAACAGCGTGCCAGCCGTGGTCCGGCGCATCAACGCCGCGCTCCTGCGGGCCGACCAGATCGAGCACGCCGAGTCGGGGGTGGCGCAGCGCCACTGGCTGGCGCCGGTCATTGCCGACGCCGAGGCTGGCTTTGGCGGGCCGCTCAACGCCTACGAGCTGATGAAGGCGATGATCGAGGCGGGCGCGAGCGGCGTGCACTTCGAGGACCAGCTGGCGAGCGAGAAGAAGTGCGGCCACCTGGGGGGCAAGGTGCTCGTGCCGGGGTCGCAGTTCATCCGCACCCTCGTGGCCGCGCGTCTCGCCGCCGACGTGGCCGGCGTGCCGACGCTGATCGTCGCCCGCACCGACGCCGACAGCGCGCAACTGCTCACCACCGACATCGACGAGCGCGATCGCCCGTTCCTCACCGGCGAGCGCACCGCCGAGGGCTACCACCGCATCTCCGGCGGACTCAGGATGGCGGTGGCCCGGGCGCTGGCCTACGCGCCCTACTCCGACCTGATGTGGATGGAGACGTCCAAGCCCGACCTGGCCGAGGCGCGAGCCTTCTCGGAGGCGGTGCACGCCGAATTCCCGGGCAAGATGCTCGCCTACAACTGCTCTCCGAGCTTCAACTGGAAGAAGAAGCTCGACGCGACGACGATCGCGAAGTTCCAGCGCGAACTGGGGGCGATGGGCTTCAAGTTCCAGTTCGTGACGCTCGCCGGCTTCCACCAGCTCAACCACGGGATGTTCGAGCTCGCGCGCGGATACAAGGAGCGCGGGATGAGCGCGTACGCGGACCTGCAGGAGGCGGAATTCGCGAGCGAGGCCAATGGCTACACCGCCACGAAGCACCAGCGCGAGGTGGGGACCGGGTACTTCGACGACATCATGCAGACGATTTCCGGCGGGACGTCGAGCACGCTCGCACTGGAGGGGAGCACGGAATCGGCGCAGTTCAAGTAGCCGCGCGGGGAGGTGGCTGGAGGGGAGGATGGGGCGGGCGCAACCGCGGAGGCGCGGCGGGGATCCGCCGAACCGCGCGCGGCCTTCGCGCGGTTCGGGGCGACCGAACCTCAGCGTCCGGTGCTTCCGAACCCGCCCTGGCCCCGCTCGCTGTCGGTCAGGTCCGCCGCCTCGACCAGCTCCGGCGCCTCGAACTTTGCGAACACCAGCTGCGCGATCCGGTCACCGCGGGCGAAGGCCACCGGGGCGCCGCCGCCGTTGAGCAGGATGACCTTGAGCTCGCCTCGATAGTCGGGGTCGATCGTGCCGGGGGCGTTGGGAAGCACGATGCAATGCTTGAGGGCGAGCCCGGACCGGGGGCGCACCTGCATCTCGAGCCCGGCGGGGAGCTCGAACGAGAGCCCGGTCGCCACCGCCCGCCGCTCCCCGGGCGCAAGGACGAAGTCGGGCTCGGCGCTTCGCACGTCGTAGCCGGCGGCGTGCGCCGTTTCGCGCGCGGGGAGGGGCAGGTCGGCGTTGTGGGCGAGCCGCCGGACCTTCACGCCGGGCTTCACTTCTTCACGTCCCCCACCAGTTTCGCGAGCCGGGACCTGGCGTCGTCGAGCTGTGGCTTGTACGCCGGCGGCGGCCGGTCCACCGTGTGGAGCAGGCGCTGGTACATGATCGCGGCCCGCCGCTTGTCGCCGGCGGCCTCGAAGGCCAGCCCGCGCTGGTACGAGTTGAGGGCGCCGAATGCCGCCTGCACCGCCACGGGGCGCAGGCTCGTGACGAGGGCGTCGGTCCACTGCAGGTAGTGCTCCGCGCGAGCCGGCTGGTTCGCGCGAACCAGCGCCCGGCCGATCAGCAGCCGGTGCACCGGCAAGGCGCTCGAGAAGGTGGCGGCCGTCCGCATGGCCTCGTCCTCGAGCGCCATCAGGCTGTCGGCACCGGCACCGCGCCGCTCCCGCCACAGTGCCCGCAGCGAGCGCGGCAGCGCCCGGCCCACCTGACTGGTGTCGGCTATGGACTGCGCCGCGCGGACGAGGCGCGCCGAGTCGTCGCCGGCGAGGGCGAGCAGGCCGTCGAGCCACTGCAGTTCCGCCGCACCGATCGACGACAGCCTGAGGTGCTTTCCCCGTACCCGCGCCAGCACCCGTTCCGCCTCCTCGCGCGGGACCCCACCTGCCCAGGCGCCGAGCGCGGCGACGCGCGCGGCGGTGAGCTTCACGGCATCCGGGGAGCCGTCGATCTCGACCCGCTCCAGCATCGGCAGCGCGGCGGCGTAGTCGCCGCGCGCGGCCGTCAGGAGCCCCTGGCCGAAGTCGACCTGTGTTTCAAGGCCCACGTAGGTGCCGCGCGCTCGGGCGAGTGGCACCAGGTCGCCGGCGTCGGGGTGCCCGACAATGCCGAATCCGGCGAACCAGGCGATGGCGGGTTGGGTGCGCGCATACTCGGCAAAGGCGGCCAAGGCGAGGAGGGTGGAATCGCGCTCGGGGCCCCGTCTTCCCGCGGCGACCGCCTGCCAGAACCGGCGCAACTCGCCGAGCATGCTGCGATTCGCGCCCGTGGCGCCGCGCTCGGCGGCGCCAAGGCGGCGAATTGCCTCGGCGGTGTCGTCAAGGGCCACCGCGACCATCCCGGCATGCCAGGCATTGTCCGCATGATCCGGGGCCAGGACGTCGAGCCGCGACAGGAAGGGCCTCGCCTCGGCGACCGGGATCCCTACCACGGGCCCCCCGTGGATGATCAAGTCGGCTGCCGTGTATTGGGCGAGGGCATAGTCAGGGTAGGCGGCCGCCAGAGCACGCATCGAGTCCACGCGCTGGACCGTGGGCAGGCTCATCTCCCGCAATGCCACGAACCGCCGGTCGCGCTCGGACAGCCGCGCGCCGAGCGCGAGCAGGCGCGACCGCACGACCGCGTCCTCCGGCTGCAACGACCAGTTGAGCAGCCAGTCCCGGCGCAGGTACGCCTGCACGAAGTTCGAATCGGCATCGGTTGCGCGCTTGTAGGCCTCCAGCGCGCCGTTCACGTCGAGCTTCTCGAACTTCGCCTCGCCGTCGAGGAACGCCCGCAGTGCCTCCATGCTCGGCGTTGCCACGCTCGCGATGTACGGCGACGGTGCCTTGCCCTTGCGCCAGACCCCCCGCAGCAGCTGCCAGGTGAGCGAGTCCGTGAGGGCGCGGATCTCCCCCGCCGGCGCGAGCGCCGTCGCCCGCACCAGCGGCTCGGCCTCGCCCACGCGGTAGAGCGCGAGGGACGCGCGCACCGCGGCCCCCTCGGGCACGAGCGATCCGTGCACGACGCTGCGCGCCCCGAGGGTGGTCGCGAGGTTACGGGCGTCGCTCAGCGGCAGGGGCTGCGGCAGCCTGGCCGAGTTCATCAGCACTGTCATCGCGTCGATTGTGCGGAGCGATCCGACGCCGTCGAGGTTGGTGCTCAGGGTGACCACGAGGTCGCGGCCGAGGCGCGTGATCACCGAGTCGCCTGACGTGCCGAGGGGAGTCACGGCAATGAGGTCGGTTCCCTCGGCCACGGGCGACGCGTTGCGCTGGCCGCGCCACCACCAGCCGCCGGCGAGCAGTCCCGCGACGAGCACCGAGATTGCCGCGGCCCTGCCGACGAGCGAGCGGCGCCCGCCGGTCGCGGCCGCACCCGATGCGCCCGCGACAGGGTCCGCATGGGCGGCCGGCTGCGGGGTGGTCAGGCTCACCGCCGACCCGCCGGGCGTGGTCACGCCGTCGAGGATCGTGAGCGCCTCCATGGCGCTCTGCGGTCGCTCGGCGGCGCTCTTGGCCATCAGGCGGGCGGCGAGCTGCGCCACCGCCGGCGGCACGTCCCCGCGACGGTCCTCGACCCGCGGCACGGGGGCGGTCGCATGGGCCGCGATGACCGCTTGCGCCGCGCCGCTGTACGGTGGCGCGCCGACCAGCATTTCGTAGATCACCGCCCCGGTGGCGTACAGGTCGGCGCGATGGTTGGTGGTGGGGTCGGCCATGGCCTGCTCGGGGGCCATGTAGGCCGGCGTGCCGAGTGCCATGCCGATGCTCGTGAGTCCACTCGACGACAGCCCGGCGTCGGCGAGGGCCTTGGCCACGCCGAAGTCGGCCACCACCGCATGTCGTCCCTCGAGCAGGATGTTCTCCGGCTTCACGTCGCGGTGCACGATCCCCTGCTCGTGCGCGTAGCTGAGCGCGTCGAGCACCTCGCGGGCGATGCGCAGCGCGTCGGCCAGCGGGAGCGCCCCCTCGCGCACGAGCCGTGCCCGCAGCGACTCCCCGGACACGAACGGCATCGCGTACCACAGCAGCGTGTCGGTCCCTCCCGCGGTCAGCACCGGCACGATGTGCGGGTGCTGCAGGTTGGCGATCGTCTTGACCTCGCGCCGAAACCGCTCGGCACTCGCCCCCGACGAGCCCTCGGCGTCGAGCACCTTCACCACCACCCGCCGCCCGAGGGCCCTGTCGGTGGCGAGGAAGACGCGGGCCATCCCCCCGCCCCCGAGCTCGCGCTCGAGGGCGAGGGCCTCGCCCAGCATCGCCTGCAGCCGCTCCGCCAGCCCGTCGCTCATGGGCGGCTAAGCTATGGCCCGCGCCGGCAGCGGGCCACGGTTATCCGAGAAAGTCGTCCGCGTTCTTGAGCGGGAGGCCGAAGGCCTCGGCCACGGCCGGGTAGGTCACCTGCCCGGCGACCATGTTGAGCCCCTTCTTGAGCGCGGGGCTCTCGTGCAGGGCGCGCTTCCACCCCTTGCTGGCCAGCGCCAGCGCGTAGTTGAGCGTCGCGTTGGTGAGTGCCAGGGTGCTGGTGCGCGGGACCCCGCCGGGCATGTTCGCCACGCCATAGTGGATCACGCCGTCCACCACGTAGGTCGGGTTCTCGTGCGTGGTGGGGTGGATCGTCTCCACGCAGCCCCCCTGGTCCACCGCCACGTCCACGATCACCGAGCCGGGGCGCATGACCTTGAGGTCCTCGCGCCGGATCAGCTTGGGCGCCTTGGCGCCGGGAATCAGCACGCCGCCCACCACGAGGTCGGCCGTGGCGATCTGCTCGAGGATGTTCTGGTGGTTGGAGTAGATGAGCGTGACGTTCGCGGGCATCACGTCGCTCAGGTAGCGCAGCCGCTCGAGCGAGATGTCGAGCAGGGTGACCTTGGCGCCGAGCCCCGCCGCCATCTTGGCCGCGTTGATGCCCACGATGCCGCCGCCGAGGATCACGACCTTGGCGGGCGCCACGCCCGGCACGCCGCCGAGCAGCACGCCGCGGCCGCCGTACAGCTTCTCGAGGTACTTGGCCCCCTCCTGCACCGCCATCCGCCCCGCCACCTCGCTCATCGGCGTCAGCAGCGGGAGCTCGTGGCTCGACAGCTCCACCGTCTCGTAGGCGATGCAGACGGCGCCGCTGGCGATGTGCGCCCTGGTGAGCTTCTCGTCGGCCGCGAAGTGAAAGTAGGTGAAGATCACCTGGTCCTTCCGCATGTGCGGCCACTCCCTCTCGATCGGCTCCTTGACCTTGATGATCATGTCGGCGCGCTTCCACACCGTCGCCGCGTCGGGGGCGATCTCGGCTCCGACGGCGGTGTACTGCACGTCGGTGAAGCCGCTGCCGTCGCCGGCCCCCTGTTCCATCAGCACCTTGTGGCCGGCGGCCACGAACGCCTCGGCGCCCGCGGGGACCAGGGCGACACGATTCTCGTTGGTCTTGATCTCCTTCGGAACGCCGATCTGCATCGAAAGGTCTCGCGCGGCTGGAGGTTCGGTGTGGGCGACGAGTGCACCGTCGCGAACGGTCGGAACGGTCGGGAGCTAGTCGAGCGGGCCGAGGCGCACCACGGTCTGGCGCCCCGGCTGGAAGAAATCCTCGCACACCTGCCGCACTTGCGCGAGGTCCACGGCGTCGATTTCGGCGAGCATCGCATCCACGTCGCGCCAGGGCCGGCCGTAGAGTTCGGTGGCGGCGGCGCGGTACATGCGGCTGCTCACCCCCTCCATCGACAGCACGACCTGGCCCTTGAGCTGCTGCTTGGCCATGGCGAGGTCGGCCGCCGGGATCCCCTCGGTCGCGACGCGGTCGAGCTCCTCGCGCACCACCGCCTCGGCCTTGGCGGCCGTGTCGGGGGCCGTGCCCAGGTAGACGCCGTGTGAGCCGGACCCGGTGAAGAAGTCGGCGAAGGTGGAAACGGAGTAGGCCAGGCCCAGGTCCTCGCGCACCCGCTGGAAGAGGCGCGAGCTCATGCCGTCGCCGAGGAGCATCGACACGAGGCCGAAGGCGTGGCGCCGCGGGTCGGCGTTGGCGATCGCCCGCGAGCCGAGCACGAGGTGCACCTGCGAGCCGTCGCGCCCGTGCACCTGCTGCACGCCCGGGACCTCCGGGGGAAGCGCCGGCAGCGCCGGCAGGGTCCCGCCGGCCGGCGCGGCGTGCCAGCCGCCCCGCTCGAGCGAGTCGAGCAGCTGCTCGTGCTCCACGCTGCCGGCGGCAGCGACGACGATGAGCGCGGGGCGGTAGGCTCGCTCGTGGAGGGCGCGGAGGTCGGCGATCCGCAGGGCCCCCACGGTCTCGCGGGTGCCGAGGATCGGCCACCCGAAGGCCGAGTTGCCCCACAGCGCGGCATTGTGCAACTCGAAGACGAGGTCGTCGGGGGCGTCCTCGACGCTCCCGATTTCCTCGAGGATGACCTTCTTCTCGAGCTTGAGGTCGCTTTCGCGCAGCGCGGGCTGGAAGATGAGCTCGCCGATCACCCGGGTGGCGTCGTCGAGGTGCTCGTCGAGCATGCGCGCCTGGAAGGCGGTGTGGTCGCGCGAGGTGTAGGCGTCGAGCGAGCCGCCGAGCTGCTCGATCGAGAGGGCGATCTCGCGGGGGCCCATGTGCCGCGTGCCCTTGAACACGAGGTGCTCGAGGCAGTGCGACACGCCCACCTGCGCCGCCGCCTCGTGCACGCTGGCCGAGCGGACCCACGCCCCGACGGCAACCGACCGCACTCCCGGGATGAACTCCGAGAGCACGGTCAGTCCGTTGTCGAGCGTCGTCTTGCGGAGCCCCGGCGTGGTGCGGCCGGGTCGGGCGACGACGTCAGTCACTACCGGCGACCCCGGCCTCCGCCGCCGCCACGACGGCCGCGATCGCCGCCGCCACGGGGGCGCTCGCCGTCGCCGCCGGCCATCGCCGGCTCGCCCTCGCCGCGCGGTTCGCGCGGGGGACGGGGCTCCTCTTCCGGCATCCCCTCGGGGCGCGGAATCAGGGCCTTCATCGAGAGCCGCAGGCGGCCACGCTCGTCACGGTCGATGAGCTTGACCTTCACGCGGTCGCCGCGCTTGACGACGTCCTCGGTCTTCTCGGTGCGGCCCCACTGGAGCTCGGAGATGTGCACGAGGCCTTCCGTCCCCGGCATGATCTCGACGAAGGCGCCGAAGGCCGTGGTGCTCTTGACCGGCCCCTCGTACGTCTCGCCGACGATCGGCTCGGCGGTGAGCTGCTGGACCATCGAGCGGGCGCGCTCCATGGCCTCGCCACCCACGGCGGCGATCGTGACCAGGCCCGAGTCGTCGACGGTGAGTTCGGCGCCGGTCTCGTCCTGGATCCCGCGGATCGTCTTGCCCTTGGGGCCGATCAGGTCGCCGATCTTCTCGGGGCTGATCTGCACGGTGACGATGCGCGGCGCCCATGGCGACATCTCGGCGCGCGGCGACGGCAGGGCCTTGTTCATCTCGCCGAGGATGTGCAGGCGGCCTTCCTTGGCCTGCGCCAGCGCCTCGCGCATGATGTCGAGGTCGAGCCCCTCGATCTTGATGTCCATCTGGATCGAGGTGATCCCGTTCTCGGTGCCGGCGACCTTGAAGTCCATGTCGCCGAGGTGGTCCTCGGTGCCGAGGATGTCGGTCAGGATCGCGTACTTCTTCCCCTCCTTGATCAGCCCCATCGCCACGCCGGCCACGGCGGCCTTCATCGGCACGCCGGCGTCGAACAGCGACAGCGAGCCGCCGCAGACGGAGGCCATCGAGCTCGAACCGTTGGACTCGAGCACGTCGGAGACGATGCGGATCGTGTACGGGAACTCCTCGAACGGCGGCAGGACCCCCTGCAGCGCGCGCTCGGCGAGGTTGCCGTGGCCGATCTCGCGGCGGCTGGTGCCGCGCATCGGGCGCACCTCGCCCGTGGAGAAGGGCGGGAAGTTGTAGTGGAGCATGAACGACTTGGTCGTCTCGCCCGGGTCGTCGATCGAGTCGAGGCGCTGGACGTCGTTGGCGGTGCCGAGGGTCGTGGTCACGAGCGCCTGGGTCTGGCCGCGGGTGAACAGCGACGAGCCGTGGGCGCGCGGGAGGAGGCCGTTGTCGATCGAGATCGCGCGGACCTCGGTGGGGCCGCGGCCGTCGACGCGCTTGCCCGTGTCGAGCACCTGCGCGCGGAGGGTGTTGTACTCCACGTCGCCGAGCACGTGGCTGATGTCGGCCGCGTTGTCGGGGAAGTCGGCGAGGAATGCCGCCTTGAGCTCCTTCTTGGCGGCCTCGACGGCCTCGATGCGCTTGTGCTTGTCCTTCTGGTTGATGGCGGCGCTGATCTTCGGCTCGGCGGCGGCCTTGACCTTCTTGACGAGGTCGGCGGCGGGCTCGGCCTTGCTCCACTCCATCTTGTCGGCGCGCCCCTCGTCGAGCATCTCCTGCTGGAAGGCGATCAGCTCCTTGATCCCCTTGTGGGCGACCTGGAGGGCCTCGACGACGTCGGCCTCGCTGACCTCGAGCGCGCCCCCCTCGACCATCACGATCGAGTCGGCGGAACCGGCGACGACGAGCTCCATGTCGCTGTACTCGAGCTGCTGGAAGGTCGGGTTGAGGACCCACTTGCCCTGAATGCGGCCGACGCGGACGCCGGCGATCGGGGCCGCGAACGGCGTCCTGCTCATGTTCAGGGCGAGGCTCGTGCCGACAAGGCCGAGGACGTCGGCGTCGTTCTCCTGGTCGGCGGAAATCACGTACAGGAAGACCTGCACCTCGTTCTTGAATCCTTCCGGGAAGAGGGGGCGGATCGAGCGGTCGATGATCCGGCACGACAGGATCTCGTTGTCGTGCGGGCGCCCTTCGCGCTTGATGAATCCGCCCGGGATCTTGCCCGCGGCGTAGGTCTTCTCCTTGTACTCGACCGTGAGGGGGAAGAAGGGGAGCGGGCTCTCCTTGTCGCTCACGGTCACGGCGGCGAGCACCATCGTGTCGCCGAACTGCACGAGGGCGGAGCCGGCGGCCTGCTTCGCCATGCGGCCCGTCTCGAGGACGAGCTTGCGGCCGGCGAAGGTCCTTTCCTTGCGTTGCATCATCTCGTTGTCTCTGATTGAAACACAAAACGCGCGGTCGCCACTGTGGCGGCCGCGCGCAGTCGAACGGTCATGGCCTAGTAACGGAGCCCAAGCTCCTGGATGATCTGGCGGTACCCGCTGACATCGGTCCGCTTCAGATAATCGAGGAGGCGGCGGCGCTTGCCCACCATCTTGAGCAGCCCGCGACGCCCATGGTGGTCCTTGGCGTGGATGCGGAAGTGCTCGGTGAGGTAGTTGATGCGCTCCGTGAGGACGGCGACCTGCACCTTGCTGGAGCCGGTGTCCGTCTCATGGGCGCTGAACTTGGTGATTGCAGCGCTCTTCGTGAAAGCCATGATGTTCGTGTGCCCCCGACCCGTTGTCGGGTTGTTGAGTGTCAAATTGCGTAGCCCTCGATAATACAACGACTTGGGCCGGCTTGCAAGGGGGAGGCGACTGCCATGAACTGGGGCCGGGGCACCCCCCGATCGAGCCGTCAGCAAACTCCATGGTCCGCTCCCATTCCGTCCCCCGCCGCCAGCGCTTGAGCGACGAGTCGAGCGCGCTGAAGTCGTCGGAGCGGGGCATGGCCTGCATCGCCTCCGGCGGCGTGGGCGGGGGCGTGCGCCGCAGCCGCTTCTCGAGGCCGAGCCACCAGCCGTACGACGTCACCGTGGCCGCCGCCATCCCGCCGAAACGAACCGGTTGCGCAGTGTCCACCGCGAGCCGACGGCGCTCATGCCCACGCACGCCATTGCCGCATCGAAGGCGTCGCGGAGCCGGAACCCGCGCGCGTACTCGATGTCGTCACGGCGCACCACCATCCCCACGTGCAGCGCCCCGAACCGGCAAGGCGGGAATCCGTTCGCCGCGAAGTACTTCATGCGCACCTCCCCGCACCGCGCGAGGAACGTGTCGAGCGCGTCCGTCACCTGCATCTGGTGCGGCTTGAGCAGTCGCCCGCCAAGGGGGAGCCGCTCGACGGACGGATGGGCGCCGAACGCCATCAGCGTCTCGAGGGGCAGCCCCCCGGTGTCGCTCGACCGCAGCCATAAGCGCCAGGCCACGTGTCCATCGGCCCACCGTGCGCATGTCCATGCCGTCCCCCCGCGGATCGGGACCGGGGGTTCCTAGCCGGCCACCCCGATCAACCGCAACACGTCGTTCCACATCACGACCACGAAGATCAGGAGGACCGCCACCAGCCCGGCGCGCATGATCATCTCGCGCGTGCGCACGGAGAAGGCGCTTCCCTTCACCGTCTCGGCCACGTTCATGATGATCTGGCCGCCGTCGAGCAGCGGGATCGGCAGCAGGTTGAGGATGGCGATGTTGATCGAGAGGAGCGCGATCAGCGCGAGCAGCGACTCGAAGCCGCTGCGGGCCGCCTGCACGCTGGACTTGGCGATGGCGATCGGCCCGCCGAGCTGGCGCACGGAGACCCGCCCGAGCACGAGCCCCTTCACGATCTTGAGCACCGTGCCGCCGAGCATCCAGGTGTAGTCCCACCCCTCGACCACGGCGCGCGCCAGCGGCAGCGGTTCGCGATGCGTGGCGGCCACGGGCGTCGCGCCGATCCGGCCCACGGTCAGCGGCTCGCCGGTGAGCGGATCGGTGGTGCTGGTGCGCTCGGGGGTCACGGTGATCGCGAGCGCGGCGCCGGCCCGCCGCACGTCGAGCACCACGGGCACGCCGGGCGAGGCGCTGATCCGGTCAACGAACTCGCCGAAGTCGCGCACGGCCGTGCCGTTCACCGCCGCCACGCTGTCGCCGGCGAGGAGCCCCGCCGCCGCCGCCGGCTTCCCCGGCACCACCTCGCTCAGCACGGCGGAGAGGTACGGGCGCCCGTAGAAGGCGAAGAGCGCGATCGCGACCACGAGGGTCAGGATCGCGTTCATCGTCACGCCGGCCACCATGATGAACAGCCGCGACGCGAGGGGCTTGCTCTCGAACCAGCGATCCTCGGGCACCGGCCGCGGGCCGAAGGGGGCCAACCCCTCCGGGTCGTATTCCACCGGGTTGAATCCCTTCACGTGCCCGGACTCGGCCATCGCCCGCACGCCGGCCTCGCCCTCGGGGAGCGGGGCCTCGCCGCCCCCCTCGATGCGCGACATCGTCTCGTCGTCGCGGCTCGCCATGCGCACGAAGCCGCCGATCGGGAGCCAGCTGAGCCGGTAGTCGGTCTCGCCAAGCTTGATCCCCCAGGCGCGGCTCCCCCACCCGAGCGAGAACACCGGCGCGTAGACGCCCGCGAGCTTGGCGGCGATGAAGTGGCCCAGCTCGTGGACGAAGACCACGAGCCCGAAGACGACGACCGGCGCGAGCCAGGTCCAGCTCATGCGAAGGGCCCCCTGCGGGGACGGGGAAAGTCGGCCGAAATGACGCTCACGCGAACTGCCCCCGAACGTGGGCCCGCGCCGCGGCGTCCGCGAGCCCCAGCGCGTCCCGCGACGATCCGTCCATGCGGTCGAGCGCGTCGAGCGCGTCGCCGATTGCCCGCGGGATGTCCGTGAAGGCGATGCGGGACTCGAGGAAGAGCGCCACGGCGGCCTCGTTGGCGGCGTTGAAGACGGCCGGCGCGGCACCGCCGCGGATCCCGGCCTCGCGCCCGAGCCGGAGCGCGGGGAAGTCGTCGAGCCGCACCGGCTCGAAGGTGAGCGGCGACGCGGCCACCGGGTCGAACGGGGGCAGGCCGCCGTCGGCGACGCGCTCGGGGTGGGTGAGCGCGTAGAGGACCGGCACTTCCATGGTGGGGGTGCCGAGCTGGGCGAGCACGCTGCCGTCCACGAACTCGACCATGCTGTGCACGATGCTCTGCGGATGCACCACGACCTCGATGCGGTCGAACGGGATGCCGAACAGGTAATGGGCCTCGATCACCTCGAGCGCCTTGTTGGCGAGGGTCGCACTGTCTACGGTGATCTTGCGCCCCATGTTCCATGTCGGGTGCTTGAGCGCGTCGGCGAGGGTGACCCGCGCGAGGCGCTCGCGCGGCCAGTCGCGAAACGGGCCGCCGCTGGCGGTGAGGATCAGCCGCCGCACCTCGCCGCGGGGGCGCGCGCCGATGCACTGCAGGATCGCGGAGTGCTCGCTGTCGACCGGCACGATCTCGCCGCCGCCGCGTGCCGCGGCGGCGGCGACGATCGCGCCCGCGATCACCAGCGTCTCCTTGTTGGCGAGGGCGACCCGCTTCCCCGCCTCGAGGGCCGCGATGGTGGCGTCGAGCCCGGCGGCGCCGACGATGGCGTTGAGCACGATGTCGACGTCGGGTCGCGTGGCGGCGCGCACGAGGCACCCCTCGCCGAGCGCCCACCCCGCGTGCGACGCATGCCCATCACCCTTGACGATCCCCACGAACCCCGGCGTCCAGCGGAGCACCTGCTCGCCGAGGAGCTCGGAGTTGGAGTGGGCGGTGAGGGCGGCCACCCGAAAGCGCCCCCCCTGCCGCTCGAGCACCCGCAGCGCGGTGGTGCCGATCGACCCGGTCGACCCGAGGATCGCGACGCCGAGCGCGCTCACCGGGCGGCCCGCGCGCGGCGACGCGGCATTGCGCCGCATCAGCGCGACACCCCGTAGAGGAACCACGGCAGGATGAGGTACGCGACCGGCATCACGAAGAAGATCGAGTCGAGCCGGTCGAGCACGCCGCCATGCCCGGGGATCAGCCCCGACGAGTCCTTCATCCCCGCCTCGCGCTTGACCAGCGACTCGGCGAGGTCGCCCACCTGCGCGGCGACCGACACCAGCGCCCCGAATCCAAGGGACCCGAACGTGGTCATGGTGAGGCTGGCATTGGGGACGAGGATGACGTGCACGTATGCCCACGCCATCACCATCGCGAGCCCGAGTCCGCCGACCGCGCCGGCGACCGTCTTTCCGGGACTCACGCTCGGCATCAGCTTGCGCCGGCCGAACAGCCGC
Source organism: Gemmatimonadota bacterium (assembly GCA_016191225.1). Lineage (GTDB taxonomy): Bacteria > Gemmatimonadota > Gemmatimonadetes > Gemmatimonadales > Gemmatimonadaceae > JACPPC01. The sequence continues at coordinate 209,839 of JACPPC010000007.1, forward strand.
CCGACGGCGTACGCTCCCGTGTCGGTGCTCCACGCCAGCCAGATCGGGAAGGCGACGAGCGCGGTGCCCGCGGCGCCGCCGATCACGAGCGGGTGGTAGCGCAGCCCGACGGCGAAGGCGAGGGTGCCGCCGGTGTACAGGATGCCGAAGATGGTGACGCCGGTGGACGAAAGTGGCCGGTCGTGGGAGCGGCGCGAGAAGAGGATCGCGCTGAAGACCGCCAGCAGCGCCACGACCGCCCCGCTCACGGAGACGTGGCCGAGCACCGGCCAGTCGGCGAAAGCCGCCCAGGAGAGGACCGGAATCGACGCGGCGAAGGGGATGCCGACCCAGGCCGCGGGCTGGATGCCGCCGGCGCGGGCGATCCGGTAGAGCTCCCACGCCGCGACCCCGGCGGCGCTGGCGAGGAGGAGGGCCCACCAGAGGCCGCCCACGTACGCCAGCACGATCGTCGCCGGCGCCGCGAGCACCGCAAAGACCACCCGCCGCGTGAGTTGCGCCACGTGCCCTCGCCTCGGTTACGCCGGGACCGGGGCTGGCACGATCAGACTTCGAGCAGTTCGGCTTCCTTCGCCTTCAGCAGCTCGTCGACCTTGTGGATGTAGTCGTCGTGCAGCTTCTGCAGGTCCTTCTCGGCGTGCTTCACGTCGTCCTCGCTCACCCCCGACAGCTTCTTGAGCCTGTCGCGCGACTCGGTGCGGGCATGGCGCACGCCGATCCGGCCCTCCTCGACCAGCTTGTGGACGACCTTCACGAGGTCCTTGCGGCGCTGCTCGTTGAGCGAGGGCAGCGGGACGCGGATCACCCCCCCCTGCTGGGCCGGGTCGAGGCCGAGGTCGGCCTCGCGGATCGCCTTTTCGATCGCCTTGGCGTTGGCCTTGTCCCAGGGCGTGACGAGGATGAGCCGCGGCTCGGGGGCGGAGACGCTCGAGAGCTGGTTGAGCGGCATCTGCTGTCCGTAGACCTCGACGCGCACGGTATCGAGCATGCTCGGGCTCGCCTTGCCGGAGCGGATGCCGGCGAGCTCCCGCTTGGTGCTCTCCAGCGACTTGTCCATGTGCTGCCGGGCGCTGGCCTTGATCTGTTCGATGGGCGTGGTCATTGCACGAGGGTGCCCACGCGCTCGCCGCGGAGGGCGGCGGCGACCGCGCCGGGTCGGTGGATGTTGAGGACGATCAGCGGCAGGCGATTCTCCTTGCACAGCGTGATCGCCGTCTGGTCCATGACGCCGAGCTCGCCGCCGATGATCTCGCGGTAGCCCAGCGTCTCGTACAGCGTGGCGTCCGGATTCTGGCGCGGGTCGGCGCTGTACACGCCGTCCACCCCGGTGGCCTTGATGATCACGTCGGCCTTCATCTGGATCGCCCGCAGCACGGCGGCGGTGTCGGTGGAAAAGTACGGGTTCCCCGTGCCGGCGGCAAAGATCACCGTGCGCCCCTTCTCGAAGTGACGCAGCGCACGCCGGCGGATGTACGGCTCGGCGAGTTCCTCCATGCGGATGGCCGTCATGACGCGGGTGTCGATCCCGCGTCGCTCCAGCACGTCCTGCATGGCCATGGCGTTGATCACCGTGCCGAGCATCCCCATGTAGTCGGCGGCGACGCGGTCCATGCCGTGGCGGGCCATCTGGCCGCCGCGCACGATGTTGCCGCCGCCGATGACGATGCCCAGCCCGGCGCCGAGGGCGGCCACGAGCTCGATCTCGCCCGCCAGCCGCTCGATCATCGCGAAGTCGAGCCCGAACCCCTTGTCGCCGGCGAGGGCCTCCCCGGAGATCTTGAGGAGGACCCGGCGGTACCGGAGGTCCGGGCTGGGCGTCACGGGCTGGAACGCGCCAGACACCGGGGCTACGCCTCGCCCATCTGGAAGCGGGCGAAGCGGCGGACCGCGGCGCCGGCGCCGGCGTCCTTCAGGAGCTGGCCGATCGTCCTGCTGTCGTCGCGCACCCACGGCTGCTCCATGAGCACCACCTCGCCGTAGAACTTGGCGATCCGGCCGTCGACCATCCTGGCGATGATGTTGTCGGGCTTGCCGCTGGCGCGGGCCTGCTCCTCGAAGATGCGCCGCTCCCGGTCGATCAGCTCGGGTGGCACCTGGTCGCGCGAGACGGCCACCGGCACCGCCGGCACGCCCGCGGCGATGTGCTCGGCGACCGAGCGTGCGGTGGCGATGGCGGCGGCGCCGGTGGCGCCGCCCAGCTCCACCAGCACGGCAACCTTGCCGTTGTGGTGCAGGTAGGTGCCGATCACGCCGTCGGTGGTGAAGCGGGCGACGCGGCGGAGGACGACGTTCTCGCCCGTCCTGGCCGACATCCCCTTCACGACCTCGCCCACGGTGCGCGACCCGTCGGTGTGCCACCTGGCGTCGAGGAGCTCGCCACCGGCGCCCACGTGCACCACGCCGTTGACGTTGTCGTCCTGCGCGACGTGCTCGGCGACCGCCCTGCTGAAGGCGACGAACTCGTCGTTGCGCCCGACGAAGTCGGTCTCGGAGTTGACCTCGACGAGGGTGCCCGACTGGCCGTCGGGGGCCACGATGAGCGCGATCTGTCCCTCGCTGGCCTGGCGGTCGGTGCGCTTGTCGGCCCTGGCCATCCCCTTCTTGCGGAGGAGCTCGATGGCGGAGTCCATGTTTCCCCGGGCCTCGTCGAGCGCCTTCTTGCAATCCATCATGCCGGCGCCCGTGCGGGCGCGCAGCTCGGCTACATCCTTGGCGGTGAACGCGGTGGCAGTCATGGTGCTGATCCCTGCTGAATGGTGTCGGCGGTCGTGAAAAGCGCCGCCGGGCGGCCGGCGGCGCAACTCGCTGAGCGGTGGGATTCGCTCCGCGTGGCGCGGCACGACGCCGTCGGCCGGTCGTCGCGCACTCCATGCGGGTGAAGGTGCCGCTATTCCTCCGTCGCGGCGACCTCGTCCCCGTCGGCGGGCGCCTCGGCCCCCGCCTCCCCGGCCTCGCCCCCCTTGAGCCGGGCGGCGATCGCCTCGGGCTTGGCCCGGCGGCGGCGGGGGCGGCGGCGGCGGCGCTTCTCGTCCTCGCCGGCCGGCTCGGCCCCGCGGTCGGAGCTGTAGGTGAACGACTCGGCCTCCTCGACCTCGTCGCGCACCGGGGCCTCGCGACGGGCCTCGCTGATCGCGTCGGCGATCGCCTTCGTGATCAGCTCCACCGATCGGATCGCATCGTCGTTGCCGGCGATCGGCACGGTGATGAGGTCCGGGTCGGAGTTGGTGTCGCAGATCGCGACCATCGGGATGCCGAGCTTGTTCGCCTCGGTGACCGCGATGCGCTCCTTCTTGCTGTCGATGACGAACATGAGCCCGGGGATGCGGACCATGCTCTTGATGCCGCTCAGGTTCTTCGCGAGCTTGTCGCGCTGGCGGGTCATCATGAGCTGTTCCTTCTTCGTGTAGTTCGCGAAGTCCCCGCCCTCCTCGGAGCCGGCCTCGAGCTCCTTGAGGCGCTTGAGCTGCTTCTTGACCGTCTGGAAGTTGGTCATCAGGCCGCCGAGCCAGCGCTCGGTCACGTACATCGCGCCGCAGCGCTCGGCCTCGGCGGCGACCACGGCCGCGAGCTGGCGCTTGGTGCAGACGAAGAGCACGCTCTCGCCGCGCATGACGACCTCGCGCACGAGCTTCTGCGCGAGCTCGAGCTGGCGGAGCGTCTTTTGCAGGTCGATGATGTGGATCCCGTTCCGCTCCGCGAAGATGAACCGGCGCATCTTCGGGTTCCAGCGGCGGGTCTGGTGGCCGAAGTGGACGCCGGCCTGGAGCAGTTCGTCGAGCTTGGGCTGGTACATGGGTGGAGAATCCTGGTCGGGTTGTGGCGTCCGCGCTCGTCGTCGTGGCCGGCGACCCCTTGCGGGGCACCCACCGGCCACTCGGAGCGCGTGCGGGATGACATGCGCTGGAAGAACGGGTCGAACGGGGCCTGCGGTGGTACTCCTGCGGGGACGGCTGGTGCCCTGCGGTTAGCGCTTGCTGAACTGGAACTTCTTGCGGGCCTTGGGACGGCCCGGCTTCTTGCGCTCGACCGCGCGGGCGTCGCGCGTGAGGAGCCCGAAGTCACGGAGCTTGCGGCGGTGCAGCTCGTCGACCTGCACGAGGGCGCGCGCCACGGCGAGGCGCAGGGCGCCCGCCTGGCCGGTCTGGCCGCCTCCCTCGATCGTCGCCGCGACATCGAACCGCCCCACGCAATCGGTGACCGCGAAGGGCTGCTGGATCGCCGACACCAGCGACGGGCGCGGGAAGTAGTCGCCGAGGGTCCGGCCGTTCACGTCCCACTTGCCCGAGCCGGGACGCAGGTAGAGGCGGCAGACCGCCTCCTTGCGGCGGCCAATGCTGTGGATCTGGGCGTCGCTCATCACTTCGCCTCGCTCGGGCCGAAGGTCAGGGGGGCGGGCTTCTGCGCCGTGTGCGGGTGCTCGGCACCGGCATAGACGCGAAGCTTGAGGCGGAGGGCCTGGCGGCCGAGGGCGGTCTTGGGGAGCATGCCGAAGACGGCCTTCTCGATCACCCGCTCGGGATGCTTGGCGAGCATCGAGGCGAACGGCGTGAACTTCTCGTGCCCCATGTAGCCCGAGTGCGAGTAGTACTTCTTCTGCTCGGCCTTGCGCCCGGTGACCTTGACCTTGCTGGCATTGATGACGATGACGTTGTCCCCCGTGTCGAGGTGGGGGGTGTACATCGGCTTGTGCTTGCCGCGGATGATCCGGGCGACCTCGGCGGCGAGGCGTCCGAGGACCATGCCGCTGGCATCGACCACGAACCAGTCGTGCCGGATGTGGCTGGGCGTCGGCGTGAAGGTGCTGCGCATGCTGGCGTTTGGTGGAACGGAGGGGTCGATCGCCTCACCGGTGCGGGATGCAACCCGGGTTTCGGCCGCCCGCGAAGGGCGTTTTGGCACAGAAACTCAAGCTATCCAACCGGTTGGCCCCGGTCAACGGGGCGCTGTCGGGGCGCGAGCCGGGCCCTGAGGGGCGCCGCCGGCGTGGTCGGCGGCAGCGCCAGAATCCGGTGCAGGCCGTATCCTTGTGCCGATGCGGCTGCGACGAATGATCGCGTTCATCGCCCTCCTCTGGGGGGCGTACGCCTTCTGGGTGCTGGTGCTGCGCGGCGGCCTGGCCCATCCCATCGCGAACGACCTGTTCTACTTCCCCTTCCCGTGGCTGGCGGCGGTGGGGGCCTGGGTCGCATCGCGCCGGAAGACGCTGTCGCGCGAGTCGCGGGCCGGATGGCGCTGGATCGCCATCGCCCAGGCCCTCAACGCGACCTCGGGCATCCAGTGGCTGCTGCTCGACCTCAGGGGGCCGGTGGTGGCCCTCCCCGCCGTGGCCTCGTTCGCCTACATCGTCTTCTTCCCGATGGTCGTCGCGGGGCTCTCGCGCTTTCCGGTGGCCCGCGAGCTGCGGGCCGAGGGGCGTCGCGGGTGGCTCGACGCGGTGCTGGTGACCACCACGGCGGTCACGCTGGCCTGGTACGCGAACAGCCGCTTGCAGGGGCTGCCGGGGAGCGCCGACCCGCTGGCCGCGCTCTCCAACCTGCTCGCGATCGGCGCCGACTTCTTCCTGGTCTGGGTCGTGGCGCAGCTGGCCTGGAACGAGCGGGACCCCCAGGCGCGTCCCGCCCTCGTCGTCCTCGCCAGCGCCTTCGCGATCCTCGCCATCGGCGACCTCTGGCTGTCGGTCGAGCAGGCGCTGGCGGTGTACCGCACGGGACGCCCTGTGGATGCGGCGCTCGCCTTCGGCTACGCCTTCCTGGCGGTGGCCCCGTTGTCACACCGGGCCGACGGGCCGCGGCTCGTTCCCGCGGAGCGGTTGCAGGCGGGACGCGGCTGGCTCCCCTACACGTGCGTGGCCCTCACCTGCCTGCCGCTGGTGCTGGAAGTCGGGCGCACGCGCGCCCTCGACCAGCTGATCCTCGTGGCGGCGGTGCTGGTCGCGATCGCCGTGGAGCTGGCCCGGCAGGCGGACAGCCGCCGCCAGAACCGGCTGCTGGCCGAGGCGCGGATCGCGCAGGACGCGCGATTCCGGTCGCTGGTGCAGTTCTCCACCGACATGGTGTTCGTGTGCCTGCGCGACGGCACGGTGGAGTATGCGAGCGCGAGCGTGGAGCGTCAGCTGCGGGTGGCGCCGGCGGCCCTCGCTCGCCGGCCGCTGCGCGAGATCGTGCACCCGGCGGACCGGGCGCGGGTGGCGCAGGTGCTGGCCGACACGGGGCCGGCCCCCGCGGCGGCGGCGCCGCTGGCCTGGCGCATGGGGGGGAGCGGCGAGTGGCGCGACGTCGAGTGCGTGGTCACCGACCTGACCGGCGACGCAACGGTGGGCGGGATGGTGCTCAACGTGCGCGACGTGAGCGAGCGGGTGCGGCTCGAGGAGCAGCTGCGCCAGGCACAGAAGATGGACGCGATCGGGCGCCTCGCCGGCGGCATCGCGCACGACTTCAACAACATCCTCGCCGCCGTGAGCGCCAACGCCCAGCTCCTGCGCGGGCAGCAGCCGGGGTCGGTGGAGGTGCAGGAGATCGAGCAGGCGGCGCAGCGCGGGGCGGCCCTCACGCGGCAGCTGCTCGAGTTCAGCCGCAGCGAGGAGACGGCCGCCAGCGCGCATCGGCTGCACACGGTGGTGGTGGGCATGGTGCCGATGCTGCGTCGGCTGATCGCGCGCGAAGTGTCGATCGGCGTCGAGGCGGTGGACGAGGAGGTGATGGTGCAGGTCGACCGCGGGCACCTCGAGCAGGTGCTGCTCAACCTCGCCGTGAACGCGCGCGACGCGATGCCCGACGGCGGCGAGCTCACGATTCGCGTGTTCACGCTCCCGGCCGCCGCCGGCGACGGCACCACCGCGGACGGCACCCCGGTGACCGAATGGGCGGTGCTCGAGGTCGCCGACACCGGGGTCGGCATGGACGACGCGATCCGGACGCGGGCCTTCGAGCCCTTCTTCACCACCAAGCCGAGGGGGCGCGGCACCGGGCTGGGCCTGTCGACCGTGTACGGCATCGTGACCAAGGCGGGCGGGCGCGTCTCGATCGACTCGGCGCCGGGCAAGGGAACGCGGGTTCGGGCGCTGCTGCCGCTCGCCGATCCCGCCGAGGGGATCCCGCGCCTGGTCGAGACACGCTCGCCGACGCCGGGGCGGCAAGTGGTGGTGCTGGTGGTCGACGACGAGCCGGCGATCCGCACCTCGGTGTCGCGTTACCTGCGGCACAGGGGATACCACGCCATCGAGGCGGCCAACGGCGAGGAAGCGCTCGATCAGCTGCAGTCGCTGTCGTGGGCGGTGGACCTGATCCTCACCGACATGGTGATGCCGCGCATGAGCGGCCGCGAACTCGTGCGGCATGTGCGCGCGACCCACCCGGGGCTGGCGATCCTCTGCATGAGTGGCCACCTCGAGGCGCCCGACGAGGAGGCGGACGAGCCATGGGGCCGCCGCCACGTGGTGGCCAAGCCGTTCGAGCTGCAGGAGCTGGCGCGGCGCGTGGGCCAGGCGCTGGGGCGCTGAGCGGCGGCCCGGGCGTCCTAGGCGAGCTCGACCAGCAGCGCCCCCTTCTCCACCGCCGAGCCGGGCCGAGCCACGACCGCCCGCACGGTTCCGGCCGCGGCCGCACGCAGCTCGTTCTCCATCTTCATCGCCTCCATCACGACGAGCCCCTGCCCCGCCTGCACGGTGTCGCCGGGCTGCACGAGCACCCGCACGATCAGCCCTGGCATGGGCGCCACGAGGGGGGCCGGACCGGCCGCACGCGCCGAGGCGGTGGAGAGGTCCCGAATCACCTGGCTGCGCTCGTCGAGCGCCTCGACGTCGAACCGCCAGCCGTCCATGCGCAGGGCGTAGCGCCCCTTGCCGCCGGTCCGCCGCGCGACGACGCGATGCATCGCGTCGTCGATGGTGACGAGCCGCACCGGCGTCCCCGCCACGTCCGCGAGGTGGGCCTGCACGGTGCGCCCGTTGACCGTGATCCCTCGCGCGTCGAGCTCCACCTCGACGCGCTCGCCGGCCACCTGCACGATGTACTTCATGTCCCCTCCGGGACGAGCTCGCACATGGTCTCGACGTGGGCCGTCTGCGGGAACATGTCGAAGGCCATGCAGCTCGCGACGCGCCAGTGCGGAAGCCGGGCCACGTCGCGGGCAAGGGTGGCGGGGTTGCAGCTCACGTACACGATCGCCCGGGCGCGGCCGTGCTCGGCGTCGAGGGCGCGGGTGACCCGCGCCTGCAACCCCTCGCGCGGCGGGTTGAGCAGCACGGCATCGGCCGGCAGGCTCCGCGGCAGCTCGGCCTCCACGCGCGCCGAGATGCTGCGCGAGCCGGCCGGGAGCCGCGCCCCGCAGAAGCGCGCGGCGTCCGCGTCGAGCTCGATCGCGGTCACGCGCACCCCGCGCGCGGCGATCGCGAGGGCGGTCTCGCCCGAGCCGGCGTAGGCGTCGACCACGGTCGCGGGGGCGTGGGCCAGCAGGCGCTCGACGGCGTGCGCGCGAAGATCCGCCGCGACCGCCGCGTTGACCTGCACGAAGCTCGCGCCGGGCTCGTCGGCGGGGCGGCGATCGGCGACGAGGCGCCGCCTCCCCTCGTGCGGCTGCCACCAGACCGCCACCAGCGACGGCACGCGGCCCAGGAGCGCGGCGGGGTCGCGCCAGGCCGTGCCCCCCTCGATCACCAGCGTCACGCCCCCCTCGGCCTCGCGCACCGTGGCGCGCAGTCCCGGCGCGGCGGGGAGGGCGTCCGCGGCGGCCACCACGTCGCGGCAGGCGGCATTCACCGCCGGCGACGCGATCCGGCAATCGTCGAGGGAAAAGACCGCCGACGGATCGTGCCAGGGATGGAGGCCCCCCACCACGCGGCCCCCCTCGTGGCGCAGGTGGAGGGAGATCTTGCGCCGGTATCGCCAGGGCGCGGGGCTTCGGCGCACGTCGGGGGGCGCGGGCAGCGGCCGCTTCGCGATGCGCTCGAACGCGTCGGCGATGATCGCGGCCTTGGCCTCGAGCTGCGCCTCGTAGGCGAGGTGCTGGAGCTGGCAGCCGCCGCAGTCGTCGCGCCGGTAGTGCGGGCATTCGGGCTCGACGCGCGACGGGCCGGCCTCGAGGACGCGGAGGAGCCGCGCATGGGCGAAGCGCGCCGCCGGTCCCGTGCTGAAGCGCACCTCGGCCAGATCGCCGGGCGCGGTGCGCGGCACGAAGAGCACGCGGCCGTCGGCACGGCCCACGCCATCGCCGCCGGCGGCGATCCCGGTGATCGTCACCCGACTCGTCACCTCCGGCTCGGCGCGTGGCCTCGGCCGCGCAGGGCCGCGGCGCGGCGCGATCGACATCACGAGCGCAGCCCCTCGGCGAGCGCGGCGCGACGCCAGGCATCCGCCGCGGCGGGAGGCTCCGATGCCGCCCCGGCGCCCCCGTGGCCCCCCGACCAGCGGCTGGCGCGGTCGCGCTCGGCGAGGAGGGCGGCGGCGATCGCGGCCGCCTCGATCGCCGCCGCGGGAGCGCGTGGCGTCGCCAGCTCGCCCAGCCGCTGCTCGAGCCACTGGATGGAGATGTTCCCCGAGCGGAAGTCGGGATGCTCCAGCACGCGCAGGTGGAATTCGCGGCTCGTCTCCACGCCGTCGATCGTCAGCTCGAGCAACGCGCGGTGCATGCGCGCGATCGCCATGTCGCGGGTGGCGGCGTGCACGATGAGCTTGGCGAGCATCGGGTCGTAGAACAGGCTCACCTCGCTGCCGCCCTCGATGCCGCCGTCCCAGCGCACGCCGGGGCCACTCGGCAGGTGGAGGTGCTCGATGCGCCCGGTGCCGGGCAGGAACCCGTTGGCGGGGTCCTCGCTGGTGATGCGGCACTCGATCGCCCAGCCCCGCGGGGTGAGCGCGCCGAGGTCGGGGAGCTTCTCGCCGGCGGCGATGCGCACCTGCCACTGCACGAGGTCGAGCCCGGTGACGAGCTCGGTGACGGGATGCTCGACCTGGATGCGGGTGTTCATCTCGAGGAACCAGTAGTTCCCGTCGCGGTCGAGCAGGAACTCGCAGGTGCCGGCATTCACGTAACCGGCCGCCCGCGCGGCGGCGACCGCGGTGGCCCCCATCCGTGCCCGCAGCTCCGGCGAGACGGCGACGCTGGGCGCCTCCTCGATCATCTTCTGGTGGCGGCGCTGCACGGAGCACTCGCGCTCGCCGAGCGACAGGCAGGTGCCGTGCTGGTCGGCGAGCACCTGGATTTCGACGTGCCGCGGGCCGTCGATGTACTTCTCGACGTACACGGCGTCGTCGCCGAACGACTTGCGTGCCTCGCCGCGGGCGCCGGCGAGCGCCGACGCCATCTCGGCGTCGGCCCGCACCACGCGCATTCCCTTGCCGCCGCCACCGGCCGCCGCCTTGAGGAGGACCGGATAGCCGAACTGCCGGGCGACCGCGCGCGCCTCGTCGTCGTCCCGGAGCGGTTCGGTGGTGCCGGGGACGACGGGGACGCCGGCCCTGGTCGCCAGCTGCCGCGCCGCGGTCTTGCTGCCCATCGCGGCGATCGCCTCGGCCGGCGGCCCGATCCACGCCAGCCCGGCGTCGCGCACGGCGCGGGCGAACCACTCCCGCTCCGAGAGGAAGCCGTACCCCGGGTGGATGGCCTGCGCGCCGGTGCGGCGGGCCGCGTCGATCAGCCGCCGGCCATCGAGGTAGCTCTCGCTCGATGGCGAGGGCCCGATGTGCACGGCCTCGTCCGCCTCGCGCACGTGGGGCGCGTGCGCATCGGCGTCGGAGTACACCGCGACCGACGCCACGCCGAGCTCCTGGCAGGCGCGGATGATGCGGAGGGCGATCTCGCCGCGGTTGGCGATCAGGATCTTGGAGAACATGCGGGCTGGCTGGGGGAGGGCCGGCGAGCGGAGGGACGAGGGGAGGGGCGAGGAAGAGGAGAGGACCCGACCACCGGGACACTGAGGAACAGGGAGGGCACCGAGGAGCGACTGCGTGGGTTGGGCGTGGGTGCCGGTTGGCGCGCCGCCACCAGCCAGCGGGAACTTGCACTTGTCGCCGTGGCAGCCCCGGCCGTTGCCCCGGATCCCGCCGTTGCCTCCGTGCCCTCCGTGAGAATGCCCCGCTCGGCGTCCTCCCGCCCCGCTCCGGCCGCGCTTGCTACAGGGGGATGTTGCCGTGCTTGCGCGGCGGGTTCCGGTCGCGCTTGCCCTGCAGCGAGTCGAGCGCGTCGATGAGCCGCGGCCGCGTCTCGCGCGGGTCGATGATGTCGTCAACGTAGCCGCGCCCGGCGGCCACGTACGGGTTGGCGAACTTGGCGGAGTACTCGGCCACGCGGGCGTCGGTCGCGGCCACCGCGTCGGCGGCGTCGGCGATCTCCTTGCGGAACAGGATCTCGACCGCGCCCTTGGGGCCCATCACCGCGATCTCGGCGGTGGGCCAGGCCACGTTGTAGTCGCCACGGATGTGCTTGCTGCTCATCACGTCGTAGGCGCCACCGTACGCCTTGCGCGTGATCACGGTGAGCTTGGGGACGGTGGCCTCGCAGTAGGCGTAGAGCAGCTTGGCGCCGTGCTTGATGATGCCGCCGTGCTCCTGCGCGACGCCGGGGAGGAAGCCGGGGACGTCCTCGAAGGTCACCAGCGGGATGTTGAAGGCGTCGCAGAACCGGATGAACCGCGCCGCCTTGGCGCTGGCGTTGATGTCGAGCACGCCGGCGAGGACGGCCGGCTGGTTGGCGACGACGCCGACCGAGTGGCCCCCGAGGTGGGCGAAGCCGACGAGGATGTTTCCCGCGTACTCCTTGTGCACCTCGTAGAACTCGCCGTCGTCGACGACCCGCCGCAGGACGTCGTGCATGTCGTACGGCTTGTTCGCGTTGTCGGGGACGATGTCGAGCAGCTGCTCGTCGCGCCGGTCGCGGGGGTCGGTGCCGGCCCCCCTGGGCGGCTCGGCGAGGTTGTTCTGCGGGATGAACCGGAAGAGCTCCCGGATGGCCTGCAGGCAGGCGAGCTCCGAGTCGTGCGTGAAGTGGGACACGCCGCTCGTGGCGGCGTGCGTGTCGGCGCCGCCGAGGGCCTCCATGGTGACATCCTCGTGCGTCACCGTCTTCACCACGTTCGGCCCCGTCACGAACATGTAGCTCGTGCCGCGCACCATGTAAATGAAGTCGGTGATCGCCGGCGAGTACACCGCGCCGCCCGCGCACGGCCCGAGCACCGCCGATACCTGCGGCACCACGCCGCTGGCCAGCGTGTTGCGCAGGAAGATCTCGGCGTATCCACCGAGCGAGACGACCCCCTCCTGGATGCGCGCACCGCCGGAGTCGTTGAGGCCGACCACGGGGGCGCCGTTGCGCACGGCGAGGTCCATCACCTTGCAGATCTTCTCGGCGAACGCCTCCGACAGCGAGCCGCCGAGCACGGTGAAGTCCTGCGAGAAGACGTACACGAGCCGGCCGTCGATCCGGCCGTGCCCCGTGACCACGCCGTCGCCGTACACCCGCTGCTCGGCGAGGCCGAAGTCGGTGGAGCGGTGCGTGACGAACCGGTCGAGCTCCACGAACGAGCCCTCGTCGAGGAGGGCGTCGAGGCGCTCGCGGGCCGACAGCTTGCCCTTCGTGTGCTGGGCGGCGAGGCGCTCGGGGCCCCCGCCCTGCTCCGACTCGGCGCGGCGGCGCTCGAGCAGCTCCAGTTTCTCGCGCATGGACATGGGACGGAAAGCTAGCGCGGCGTCCCGCGCGCGGTAACGCGCCGGGTACCCGCCCGGCGCTCGACGGATCGCGCTACCTGCCGGTTTCCACCGGGATGTACTCGCGCCGCTCGGCCGCCACCTTGCGCATGAAGGCGACGAGCTCCGGCCAGCGCTCCTTGGGCAGCAGGTCGCGCGTGCCGTCGGTGACGACACGCAGGATCACCTCGCGTCCCTCCTGCCGGAACGCGGACTGGTAGGTGCCGGCCGGCCCCGTGATGGTGGTGCCGGCGGGGAGGCGCGCGATCCAGCCCGCGGGAAGGGTCACGCGCAGCTCGGTGGACGTCCTGCGTCCGCCGAAGACGAGGGCGGCATCGATCGGCAGGGTGCGCGGCCCCGTCAGGTTCATCGAGTCGTCGTCGTCGGCCCGGTCGATGCGCAGCAGGGTCTGCGAGAACCGCTGCGGCTGGGCGCTCAGGTACGCCGGGACGGCGAGGATCCAGAGCGGCCCCGCGGCCCTCGCCAGCTCGCCCTCCGAGTACGTGAACCGCATGACCTGCACCCGCGTCGAGTCGCCGGGGTCGCCCACCGTGTCCGGGAGCTGCAGGCTGTCGCCCCTGGCGCGGGGCATGAACATCTGGGCCATGCTGCGCGCCACGCGGGCGCGGCTCGCCGAGTCGCGCGGCATGGTGAGGGCCGCGGAGGAGAGGCCCATCGCGCCGAGGCCACTGGTCTCGGTTGTCACGCTCCCCGACGCGACGCCGGCGGTGTCGAGGTGCGCGACGATCGTCACGCGCTCCTGCGTTCGCGAGACGCGCGGCACGGTCACCTCGTCGCTCCCGCCGTCGGGACGGACGACGAGGAGGAAGCTCCCCTGGTACGGGACCGGCACCGGGGTCGGCGGCACGGCCTCCGTCGTCAGGTCGGTGAAGAGGTAGCCGGTGGGCGAGTCGCGCTCGGGAATGGCCGCGATCACGTGGTTGAAGGCGAACATCGTCGGGTGGCGCCGGTCGGGGGCGCTGCCCGAGTTCAGGAGCACCGGATAGGCGGCGATCCCGAAATGGCGGGCGGCGGCGATGAACAGCGTCGCCTTGTCCTTGCAGTCGCCCACCGCGCTCCCGACGGTCGAGTCGGCGTGGCGAGGCTGGTAGCCGGCGATGCCGAGCGAGATGGAGACGTAGCGGAGGTCCCGGGCGATCCAGTGATGGAGCGCGCGCAGGGTGTCGGCACGCGATTTCGCGCCGCGCACGACCGAATCCACCTTGCCGACGGCGAGCGGGCCGAGGCCGTAGCGGTCCCGGGCGAGCCCGTTGTACCAGCGGGCCAGGTCGGACCACTGCAGCGCGGACGAGGCCACCACATACATCGACTTGATGGTGGAGTCCGGGGCGAAGAGCTCGCCGCGCGGCGGCCGGTTGTCGGCGCGGGCCCAGGTGTAGATCCGGCGCCCGTTGCGCTCCACCGACTGGCGCTGGAAGTCGAGCCCCTCCTCGCGCATGCGGGGCCGGTACGACGCCGGCAGGTCGAGCTCGAAGTGCGAGCGCTGCACCGGCGTGGGCGGGTTGAACCGCCACCCGGCGCGGAAGTCGCCCACGAGGTAGGGCACCTTGTCGTCGATGGTCCAGCTCATGTCCACGATCGTCCCCGGGGCGACACCGGCGAGGGAGACGCGAATGACCTTCTGCATCATGTAGATGGGAATCAGCGACGAGGACGGGACGTCGCTCTCCTGCTTCACCACCGGCTGGTCGCTCACGACCTCGCCATTGGGGCGCACCACGCGGATCCAGTTGATGCGCAGCGAGGAGCGGTCCGGCTGCCACGCCAGGCTGCGCTCGGCCCACGGGCGCACGCCGTCGGCGTTGAGGACCTGCACGACCTGGCGGTAGGTGCGCGAGCCGCTGCCGTCGGCCTCGTGCCGCGCGGCGCCCTGGTCGAGGAGCATCACGTACCCGAAGCGCTTGAAGTACCGCGGCATGTTGGCGGTGTCGAGTGCGAGGCGGTAGATCGTGTCGCTGCCGGCGGGGGGCACCCCGGCGATCTGCTGCGCGGCGCCCGGAGCCGACGTGGCCACGAGGAACGCGGCCGCGGCGAGGGTGCATGGTGCGAACGAGGTGCCGCGCATGTCGCCCTCCCTGGGAGCGCATCCGGGCGGCGCGAACGCGCCGCACGCCGGTGCCCGAAGTTACCATGCGGCTGGACGCCGCGAGCGCTTCGGCGCATCGTGTACACCCATGGTACTCCCCGACACCCGATTCGGCGCGCGGGCGCTGGCCCTCGCCGCGGTCCTCTCCCTTGCCGCCGCCCCGCTCGCGCCGGGCGCCGGAACGCGTCCCGTTCACCCGTCGCAGGCAGGCGCGGCGGCCCAATTGCTCGGGCTCGAGGACCAGTGGGCGGCCGGCGTCGTGAAGCGCGACCGCGCCCTGTTCGAGCGACTGCTCGCGCCGGGGTTCGTGTACACCGAGGACGACCGCCTGATCACCCGCGAGGCGCTGATCAAGGACATCAGCACCGGCGCCGACACGGTCACGAGCGCGCGCAACGAGGGCATGGCGGTGCACCTCTTCGGCGAGACCGCGGTGGTGACCGGATGGCTGACCCTTGCCGGCCGCGGTCCCGGCGGAGCGTTCAACCGCCGGTTCCGTTTCACCGACACCTGGGTGCGCTCCCGGGGGCGGTGGCAGATTGTCGCGGCGCAGGACCACCTCGTTCCGGCACACGGGAAGTGACCCGGCGGCGGAGCGCCGCGGCGCTGGCGCTGGCGCTGATCGTGGCGGGGTGCGCCCCCGACAGCGGCAAGGGGGCCGGCGGGCCGCCCGCGGCAACGGTCGGCGGCAACGCGCGGATCGCCGTGCCCCGCCCCGGCCCCCCGGGCGAATGGCCGATGCCCGGCGGCGACTACTCGAACTCGCGCTACTCGGAACTCGCCGACATCACGGCCGCGAACGCGACGAAGTTGCAGGTCGCATGGGCCATGTCCACCGGGGTGCTGCGCGGGCACGAGGGACAGCCCCTCGTGATCGACAACACGATGTACCTCGTGACGCCGTTCCCGAACGTGGCCTACGCCGTGGACCTCGCCACGCCCGGGCAGCCGCTCAAGTGGCGCTTCCGGCCGGAGAACGCGCAGGCGGCGGCGGGGCGCGCCTGCTGCGACGTGGTGAATCGCGGCGCCGCGTACGCCGACGGGACGATCTTCTACAACCTGCTCGACGGCCACACCGTCGCCGTCGACGCGAAGACCGGCGAGCAGAAGTGGCGCACGCGGATGGGCGACGTGTCGCTCGGCGAGACGATCACCATGGCGCCGATCGTGGTGAAGGGAAAGGTCATCGTGGGGTCGAGCGGCGGCGAGATGGGGGTGCGCGGCTGGCTCGGCGCCCTCGACGTGAAGACCGGCAAGGTGCTCTGGCGCGCCTACAACGTCGGCCCCGACAAGGACATGCTGATCGACTCGTCCTTCCGGCCGTTCTATGCCCACGACAAGGGGGCGAACCTCGGCGTCACGAGCTGGGTGGGCGACAGCTGGAAGCGCGGCGGCGGGGTGAGCTGGGGCTGGGTGTCGTACGACCCCGCGCTCAACCTCGTGTATTACGGGACCTCGAACCCCGGCCCGTGGAACGAGGGGATGCGGCCGGGCGACAACAAGTGGACTTGCGCGATCCTGGCCCGCGACGCCGACACCGGCGCGCTCAAGTGGGTCTTCCAGGTCACCCCGCACGACATGTGGGACTACGACGGGGTGAACGAGAACATCCTCGTCGACCTCGAGGTGAATGGGGCCGCGCGCAAGGCGCTGGTGCACTTCGACCGCAACGGCTTCGCGTACACGATCGACCGCGCCACGGGCGAGGTGCTGGTGGCCGAGCCGTTCGTGCACGTGAACTGGGCCCGCGGCATCGACATGAAGACCGGCCGCCCGATCCTCAACCCCGACAAGCTCACCGGCGAGGGGAAGCTGGTGAAGGAGATCTGCCCGAGCCTCGAGGGGGGCAAGAACCAGCAGCCGGCGGCGTTCTCGCCGCAGACGGGGCTGTTCTATGTGCCCACGGTGAACCTGTGCATGGACTTCAAGGTGCGGCCGGTGAGCTACATCCCCGGCACGCCCTACATCGGCGCCGACGCCCCCGAGCGGCTCGGCGCCGGGGGCTTCGGCGGCGAGTTCATTGCCTGGGACGCGAGCAACGGGAAGAAGTTGTGGGGGATCAAGGAGCCCTTCCCCCTGTGGAGTGGCGTGCTCGTGACCGCGGGCGGGGTCGCCTTCTACGGCACGCTCGACGGGTGGTTCAAGGCGGTCGACGCACGCACCGGGGCGCCGCTCTGGAAGTTCAAGGTGGGGTCGGGGGTGGTGGGCAACCCGATCACCTATCGTGGCCCCGACGGCAAGCAGTACGTGGCGGTGTACGCGGGCATTGGCGGCGACATGGGGCTGCTGATCGCCGGCGACGTGGCGGCGAACCTCCCGTACGACGTGCGCGAGCGCGGCACGACCCTGCCCGACCTCGCGAAGTGGACGAGCTGGGGCGGCGAGCTGTTCGTGTTCGCGATCCCATGACCGCGGCATCGCGGCACCGGGTCGCGGCGTGGGTGCCGGCGCTCGCCCTCGTCGCGCTCACGGCGGCGGTCACCCTGGCCTTGGCGCGCCGCGGGGGCATTTCCGCGGTGGAGGCGGCCCCCTCGTACGTCCCGCTCACGGCGCGCGACGCCCTGGCGCGCCCCGAGCCGGCCGGCCCCGACTCGATCCGGTTCGTCGAGCATCCGGACGTGTACCCGGTGGGGTGGCCGAGCACGGGCATTCCCCTCGCGCTGGCCAACCCGTACGAGCGCAACGCGACGGCGCTCGCCACCGGCGCGCGATTGTACGTGGCGTACAACTGCATCGACTGCCACGGCGCCGACGGCAGTGGGTCGATGGGCCCGAGCCTCGCCGACGGGCGCTGGCACTTCGGCGGCCGGCCGGCGGAGGTCTTCGAGTCGATCTACCAGGGGCGTCCCGACGGCATGCCGGCGTGGGGCGGGCGCATCTCCAACGACCAGATCTGGATGCTGGTCGCGTACGTGCGCTCGCTCAACGGCGGGCGCGACGTGAGCACGGCGAACTTCACCGGGCTCAAGAGCCGCACGGTGGAGCGCAGCGGGCACTGACCCCCCCGGCGCAGCTGGGCGGCGCGCCGGGCCGGAGATGCCGGGTTACGGCACCGGCTTCCTCGCCGCGTACACCTCCGGCAGCCCCGTTTCCTTCATCAGCGCGTTGAACCGCGCCAGGTCGTTCGCCTCGAGCGCGGCCTGCGTGTTGAGCTGCACGTCGAGCTTCTGCGACAGGTCGACGAAGATCGCCCCCTGCTGGTCGGTGGGCCGCGTGTCGGCGTCGGTGACCTGCCCGTTCAGCGTGACCCACATCTGGTATAGCTTGATCGGGTAGTTGAGCGTCGCCTGGTCGGCCTTGGTGTACACCTCGTACAACTCGGCGCGCACCGCCTCCATCTTCGCGCGGAGGGCCTTCCCCTGGTCCTTCACCCGGTCGGCAAAGGCGCTGCCGGCGGCCTGGCCGGCCCGCTGGTCGAGCTGCGCCTGGATGTCCTGGATGCGCAGCACGCCCTCGGTGAGGGCGGTCAGCCGGTCGGCCACGCGCTTGGCCAGCACGAACTGCTCGCGGTACTCGGCCGGCGTCGTCTTGAGCCGCGGGTCGGGGACGACCTCGAACGCGCGCGACAACGTGTCCTTCCCCACGATCAGCCGCGCCATGTAGCGTCCCGGCACGGCCATCGGCCCCTCGATCGCGCCGTCGTCGACGATCGCCCCGGGCATGGTCTTGGCGCCGGGATATCGCAGGTTCCAGACGAAGCGGTTCGCGCCCGCCCGGGCCCGCACCACCGAGTCGGCGGGGATGTACGCCAGCGAATCCGCGTCCTGCGCCGCGCGGGCGAGCTTCGCCGCCGAGTCCGCCGCGGGATGCAGTCCCGAATCGGGCCTGGCCGGCTCCGAGGTGAAGGTGCGCACCACGGCGCCTCCCGCCTCGAGGAACTGCAACGTCACGGCGGCGGCAGGCTTGTCCTTGAGCCAGAAGTCCACGTGCGCGCCCACGAGTGGATTCTCGCCGACGTTCCCGCCGCGGCGCCCGCCCCCGCCGGCGAACCGGATCGCCGGCGCCGGCTGGAAGAGGTGCACCGCCTTGCCGCCAACCGAGTCCGCCCACTGCCGCAGCGGCGAGAGGTCGTCGAGCGACCAGAACGAGCGGCCATGGGTCGCGATCACGAGATCGTTCCCAGCCACGCGCAGGTCGCGCACCGCCGACCGCGGCAGGTTGAGCTGCAGCGGCTCCCAGCGGGCGCCGTCGTTGAACGAGACGAAGACACCGACCTCGGTGCCGGCGTAGAGCAGCCCGCGCCGCACAGGGTCCTCGCGCAGCGACCGCGAGTAGGCGCCCACCGGGATGCCGTCGGTGATCACCGTCCACGTCCGGCCAAAGTCGGTGGTCTTGTAGAACAGCGGACGGTAGTCGTCGAGCTGGTAGCGGGTGGCCGACACGTAGGCCGTCCCCGCCGCGTGCGGCGACGGCTCGATCTCGGTCACCCGGGTGAACGGCGCCATCATCGGCGGCGTCACGTTCTGCCAGCTCGCGCCGTTGTCGCGCGAGACGTGCACCAGCCCGTCGTCCGACCCCGCCCAGAAGACCCCCGCCTGCCGCGGCGACTCGTTGAACGCATAGATCGTCGCGTACCACTCGGTGCCCGTCATGTCGCCGCTCACCGGGCCGCCGGAGCGCTGCATCGTCTTCGGGTCGTGAAGCGTGAGGTCGGGGGAAATCCGCTCCCAGCCCTGCCCCTCGTTGCGCGAGCGCCAGACGTACTGGCTGGTCACGTAGAGCGCCTGCGGGTCGTGGCGCGACAGCATCACGGGGAAGGTCCACTGGAAGCGCTGTGGCACGTCCTTCACCGCCCAGCCGTCGTAGTTGCGCAGCCAGACCGAGATGTCGCGCGCCTGCCCGGTCCGCTTGTCGTACCGGGTGAGGCTGCCCATGTAGCACCCGCCGTAGGTCACGTCGTGGTTGCGCGGGTCGACGGCGATGTGCGCATTCTCGCAGCCTGCCACCGGCCACCAGTCGCGCTCGGTGATCGCGCCGTTGTCCGACCGGCTGGCGATCGTCACCGTGCTGTTGTCCTGCTGCGCACCGTAGATCCTGTACGGAAACTGCGTGTCCACCTGCACGTGGTAGAACTGCGACGTCGGCTGGTTGTGGATGCTGCTCCAGGTCGCGCCGCGATCGAGGCTCACCGTGGCGCCGCCGTCGTTGGCGTTGATCAGCCGGTTGCCGTCGGTGGGCGAGACCCACATCTGGTGCGTGTCGCCGTGCGGGACCCGCACCATGCCGAACGTCCGCCCGCCGTCGATCGAGCGGTGCACCTGCAGGTTCATCACGTACACCACGTCGGCATTGGTCGGGTCGGCGGTCACCGACGTGTAATAGAAGGGGCGGATGACGAACTTCTGGTCGCTGTTCGTCCGCTGCCAGGTGGCCCCACCGTCGTCGCTGCGGAAGATCCCCCCCGACGAGTCGGCCGCCTCGATGTTGGCGTAAACGCGCTGCGGATTGGCCGCGCTCACCGACACGCCGATCTTGCCGATCATCGCCCGCGGCATGCCGGGGTTGAACGAGAGCTCGGTCCAGGTGTCGCCACCGTCGGTCGTCTTCCAGAGGCCGCTGCGCCCCGAGCCGGCGTCCATCCCCCACGGCGTGCGCTGGAACTTCCACATGCTGGCGAACAGGATCCGCGGGTTGGTCGGGTCGATGCTCAGGTCCGCGGCCCCGGTGCTGTCGTTCAGGAAGAGCACCTTCTTCCACGTCGCGCCGCCATCCGTGGTGCGAAAGACGCCGCGCTCGCTGTTGGGGCCGAAGGCGTGCCCGAGCGACGCCACCCAGGCGCGGTCGGGGTCCTTGCCGTCGACCCGGATGGCCGTGATCTGCCGGGCGTCCGGCAGGCCGAGCGACGTCCAACTCTTGCCGCCGTCGGTCGAGCGATAGACGCCGGTGCCGTAGGTGACATCCTCGCGCGGCTGCCCCTCCCCCGTGCCCACCCAGATCACGTTCGGGTCGCTCGGCGCCACCGTGATCGCGCCGACGCTCGAGATGTCGGACACGCCGTCGGTGATGTTCGTCCAGCTCGCGCCGGCGTTGGTGGTCTTCCACACACCGCCGTTCACCGCGCCGAAGTAGAAGACGAGCGGCCGCGTGGGGTCGCCGGTCACCGCCACCGAGCGGCCGCCGCGGAATGGCCCCACGAGCCGCCAGCGGAGCGACTTGAAGGCGCGATTGGTGCGCGCGCCGTTGGTGTACACGGTCGGGTCGTACACGGTGCCGGCGCTCGTGGCGGCGGGACGCGTGGCGCGCTGGGCGCCGGCGCTCGGGGGGAGCAGGAGCGCGCCGAGCGCGAGGCACGGCACGAGGATGGCGCGGAATCGGACGGTGTTGGGCATGGCGGATTCTGCCGGCGGGCGCCGCGACTGTCCAGCGGAGGGGGGAGTTGCCCGGGACGACACGCGCGGGCAACGTTCGGTGCATGGCGACCACCGCACGCCCCGGCTTCACCACGCAGCAGCCCTGGATCGCCCTCGTGATCGTGGCGATCCTGGTCGCCGTCGCCATTCCGGTGTGGCGCACCGCGCGGCGCGACGCCGCGCGACGCGCCGGCCTGCGGGCGCTCGTCAACCGGGTGATCGCACGCCAGTCCCCCAAGGACACCCTTCCCACGGGCTACGCGAGCGCCTTTCCGGTGGAGCTGATCCCGCACAGCGGACAACGCGTGAGCCGGTGGGTCTCCGACAGCGCGGGGTGGTCGGCGATCGTGAAAAACGATTCCGTCACCCGGGGCGAAACGACATGTGGCGCCTTTCACGGCCCGCTCGCGCGCCCGTTGCACGCGGGGGCGGTTCGCCCCGACACCGTCTACTGCTGGTAGCGCAGCGGTTGCATCCCGCCGCGCACCCCGGCAACCTTCGGCCCATGCGCGCCCGCCAGGGTCCACGCCCATGATCGCCGTCACCGGCGCCGCCGGCTTCATTGGCTCGAACCTTGCCCGGCGGCTGGCTCCGCTTGGCGAGGAGCTGGTGCTCGTGGACCACCCGATGGTGCCTGCCAAGGCCGGCAACGCGCGCGGCCTCGAGCGCTTCAGGCTGGCCGGGCACCTCGACTTTCTTTCGGAACTCGAGCGGGGCGCGCTGTCCCCCCGCGTCGTCTACCACCTCGGCGCCTGCAGCAGCACCACCGAGACCAACTGGGCGTACCTGGTCGAGAACAACATCACGTACTCGCAGCGGGTCTGGCGCTGGTGCGCGGCCAACGGCCGGCGGCTGGTGTACGCGTCGAGCGCGGCCACCTACGGCGACGGCATCAAGGGGTTCGACGATCGCACGCATCCGCGCGACCTGGCCCCGCTCAACCTGTACGGACGCAGCAAGAACGACTTCGACCGCTGGGCCCTCGACGAAGCCGAGGCGGGCCGCCCCACGCCGCCGACGTGGGCGGGGGTCAAGTTCTTCAACGTCTACGGGCCGAACGAGCTCCACAAGGGAAGCATGGCGAGCGTGGTCTGGCACGCGCGCCGCCAGGTCCTCGCCACCGGCGAGATGCGCCTCTTCAAGTCCAACGACCCGGCGATCAGGGACGGCGAGCAGCGGCGGGACTTCGTCTACGTTGGCGACAACCTCGACCACCTCACCTGGCTGGCGGCGCAGCCGCGCGGTGCCGGCCTGTTCAACAGCGGCACGGGCACGGCGCGAACCTTCCTCGACCTGGCCGGCGCCGTGTTCGACGCGCTCGGCCGCGAGCGCCGCATCCGGTTCATCGACATGCCGGCGAACCTCACGGCGCAGTACCAGAACTACACGCAGGCCGACATGTCGCGACTGCGCGGTGCCGGCTTTGCGGGCGCCGCGACACCCATCGAGCGCGGCGTGCGCGAGACGCTCGCGACGGCGGCGGGCGACTAACGCCGCCGCCAGCGCCCGTCAGCCCGCGCCTCCGCCGCCCGCGTCGCGTGGGCCGGGTCCGGGCGCGCCACGCACGCGCCGCAGCGCCGCCAGGTCGTCGCGGTGCGCCACGAGCACGATCGCCACGGCGAGGGCGAGGGCCACGAACACGGTCGTGTCCCGCCGCGACAGCCCGCCCACGAGCGGCGCGAGCGCGACCCCGGCCAGTCCGCTCGCCGACCACCGGCGGGTGATGGCAAACAGGGTGAGCGCGATCCCCGAGCAGGCGAGCACCGTGAACGGCTCCACCACGAGAAAGGCGCCGAGCGCCGTCGCGATCCCCTTCCCGCCGCGGAACGACAGTTGCGCCGGCCAGATGTGCCCCACGATCGACGCGAGGGCGCCGACGGTGCCACCCCACGTCCCCGCCAGCCAGCTCCCGATCGCGGCTGCCAGCGCCCCCTTCGCGGCGTCAAGCAGCAGCACCGCCGCGAAGCCGGCCCGCCCGAGCACGCGCCCGGCATTGGTTGCGCCGGCGTTGCCGGAATGCAGGTCGCGCAGGTCGCCGCGCGTGCGCCACCGCACGAGGTAATAGCCCGCGTTCAGGCAGCCCACGGCGTACCCGAACGCCGCCACCGTGGCCAGTCGCGCCGGCAGGGGAAGATCGAACACGGCCGCAATGGTACCTGGCGGACGGCGGGGGCGCACCCTCCCTGCTAGATTCGGCGCGTGACCGATGCCACCGGCCGCGACGCCTTCGACGATCGGGCGCCACGCGCGATCGACCCGCGGGGGGCCGACGCCCGCCGCCGCGAGGAGCGACGGCGTGCCCGCCGGGCGAACGACCCCAAGGGACTCGCCGCGCTCAGGGAGTGGGCCGTCCGCCCGCCGAGCTGGCACTACTGGTCGCTGTTGATCGGCGTCCCGTGGATCCTCATCTGCGCCGCCAGCGGCGCGCTGATGTTCCTCCGGAACGACTTCCGGCTCGGCGTGATCTTCCAGTTCCTGAACGCGCCGTTCTCGTTCGTGGTGCTGTGGTCGGAGGGGCGGCCGGCCGTCTTCTTTTTCGTCGCCTTCTTCCTTGTCGCCCCGGCCCTGCAGGCCACCTGGCTCGGCGCCTTCCTCTATTACGCCGCCCGCTACGTCGGGGTGGTCGCCAAGCCGCGCCGCCGCCGCTCGCAGGGCAACCGCCGTCGGTCGCTGCTGGCCGAGAAGTTCTTCGGCGACGCATGAGCCGGCCGCCGAGGGTCCCGCCAGCCGCGATCGCGCGCGGCCTCGCGCGACTGGCGCTCGCCGCGATGCTGGCTGCCACGAGCGCGGCGGCGCAGCAAAACGCGCCCGAGCCCCCCGCCGCGACGCCGACGCCGGGCCAGGTGCGCGCCTTCCACGACCGGGCGGCACAGATCATCGCCGGCGCCTCGCGCGGGTCGCTCCCTGCGGGCGACACCCTCGTCACCTGGCACAACCAGCCGATCCTCTGGCACACGGCGGCGGTGTTCGCCGACTCGGTGAAGAACGGGCTCGTGCGCCGCGACTCGATGGTGGGCGTCGCCGAGATCCACTGGAGGAACAGCGCCCCGGTTCGGTTCCGCGCCCGCTGGACGGAGCCCGGCAAGCGGGCGGTCGTGCGCCGCGGCACGGTGGCGCGCGGCCGCATAGTCGTCACCGGGTCGCGCGACACGACCCTCGTGGTGCCCGCCTCGGCGTGGGGCGCGGCCGACGTCGGCATGGACGACCAGCTGCTCCCCCTCCTCGTGACCATGCCGCCCTCGGCGGAGCCGCTGCGGCTGATCGTGCTGCGGCCCTACACCCTCAGCTGGGACACCCTCGCGGTGACCTCGGCGCGGCGTGGGGAGGTGCAGGTGATCTCGGTGCGCAGCGGGAGCCAACCCAACCGGCTGTTCGTGATCTTCGAGGGGAAGCTGATCTGGCTGCGCGACGTGGCGCAGCAGAACGAGCGGCGGCCGCTGGAGAGCACGGCGGCGTACCGGGTGTTCGTGCGGGCGCGGCAGGCGATGGGGCAGCAGCCGTGACGACGCCAGCGGGGACTGCGCGAGGCGCCGCAACAACTTGACCTCGCAGCGCCACAGTTGAGCCGTTCCTTCGCTCCACGCTGGCGCCGAGCCGTGCAGCGGGCGTCCTCGCCCGCCCCACCCCCTTGCCGTGCGTTCGCCACGTTGCGGCGCTTCGAGGTCAGACACGCGAACCTGACCACTGCTTCGGGGCGCCTCGGCCCGCATCACAAGACCGGATTCTTGACAATGGTACCAACTCTCCCTACCGTGTTTCCGCTTCGGGTCGACGACGACGTTGATCCTCTCCTACGCGGGCAGGCAGTGCATCTCAAGGTCGCGATGCTGTCGGCCGGGCTGCTGTTCGCTGGCAGCGCCGTTGCCCAGTGTCCGTCGAGTTGGACCCGCGCGGTTCCTGTGCGCGATGTCAGCGGGCGATTCTGGTACGTGCAGTCGAGTACTTGGGCAGAAGTCAACGGCCGCCTGGCCGTGGTTGGAATTGCCGCAGCGGCGTTCACGGGCGCCGCTGAAGCGCGCGACTCAAACGTCGTTATTCTGCTGTTCGATTCGGCTGGGCGGGCTACTGCTCTTCGCCTGCCAACGGGCCGAGCATTCCCAATCGCTCCGCGACTGGTGTCGAGCGACCGGCAGACACTTGACGTCGTGTGGGGCGAGGGCGGTGACACCCTATCGGGCGCAGGCTCCTATGCGTCGCGACTACTCTGGTCCCGACTGCGGAACGGACGCTGGCGCCTTCCTGAACTTGTCGGAGGCGCCGCGCGATTCGGATGGAACGCGTTCCAATCCGGAGATGTGTTCGCCGGAGGCCGTCTTCTTACGGTCGTGGATGTTTCCCGACTCGACGACGGGAGGGCCGAGCTTAGGCGCTACGACTATGCCGGGTCAAGCTGGTCGATGTCTTCAATCATGCTCCCGCGCTATTTCGGAGCATCGTTCAGCGTCCGCGGACGATCGAGAGACCTCCACACTGTAGTGCTCGGCAGCCTACCCTCAGTGAAGCCGCGCGGCGAACCGAGCACGGTACTCTCTCTGCATTGGAGCCCGGATCGTCACGCCGCGCCGGTGTTGCGTGGCGTGTACGACGGTCGCGCAGGCCCGGCGCGGTTCGTACGCATCTTCCGTCCCACACGCGACTCTACTCCCACAGTGGCGTGGGTCGCTGGAACCGACCGAGAGCCACCCGCTGATGTGCTGCAGATCGCTCGACTCACCGGGGACTCTTCTGTCGTGCTGCATAGCGCTCCACTTCGCGCGCAGACGCTTGCCCTTCTCGCTCCGGTCTCGCGCGGCCAGTCGACTCTTGTTGGCGCCGCGCTAGGAAGCGGGATTCTAGCACTCTGGAGTATCCGTGATGGGCGCATTGCGCGATGTGACTCCCCGGACGTCGACATCCGCCTCGGTGCTTGGCTGGCGCGAATGGGGCGACGCGTGTTTCTCTTCGCCGGCGCGTCCGATGCCGTCGAAGCGGGTCGCCCAGTCTTCTCGACCTCCGTGTTGATGGCAACCTGGTAGTTCGGGGAGTTGAAGGTTCACCCTCTTCACAGGAGGTGCACGGCGCGAGTCGATTGGACGAGGTTGAAGCTCTTGCTCGGCGCCGCGATGGTCACTCAGTTGCTGATCGCTTGCGATGGTCAACCAACTGGGATGGAGTCGGACGCAAGGAAGCAGCGGGGGAGAGTTGCCTCCGAGGAGGCGTGGTCAGCGTTTCCGCGCATCACGTTCGAAGACAGGCTCGGCGATCAAATGATCGCGAGGGGAGCGGTCCACACAACCATGAGTTCGGCGTTTAGCTTCCCGAACAGCGCCAAGGCATACGGAAGCGCGGATCTGCTACCTGAAATGAAGGACAGCACCGGGGCCACGGTAGAGTTCGAGCGAAGCGGCCCGCAGGGCGGGTTCATCTCCATTGCCTCGGATGAGCCCGGCTTCTACACTCACGCGCCGGCGGTGGTCAATCGAAGCTGGCCGAACGCCTGCGGCGGCAGGCTCCACGTCTCCGGTCCCTTCGTGCTGCGCCCCTTGTTTCCCTCCAACCCAGCCGCCGCCGCCGGCGCGCCGGTGTTCACTGTCGAGCACAGCGACGACTACAACCAAGCGGCCTGCCCCTCCGGGGAATGCGAGAATGAGTCGCTGGTCGGCCCTGCCTCGGCAGGGCAGTCGCGTACTGCAAGCCTTGTTGCCCACCGCGGAGTCAAGCTGTCGATTCCGTGCGGCCCGGGGGCACCAGGCGGCCGTCCGGGCGGCGGGAGTGGCGTCGAATACGTAACCGTCACGTCGTGCTGGGGATACGACCTGTTCATCAACGGCATCTGGATTCAGCGAGTCGTCGAAGGTTGCACGACGTACGATGTCGCAATCTAATCCTTGACGACACTCAACCCTCCATGTCGGGAGTCTCCGCAATGCGACCTCTACTACTCTTAATGGCGCTCGCTGCTCATGCGCCCAGCACCGCCGCTCAGGTTGGACCCGCGTCACAAGTGCGCTTCGTCATTGCCTTGGTACGCTCCTTGCCGGTGGGAGAGGCGGCTGTGATTTCAATCCCTGCCGACCCGCGGGAGGTGGCATTGATAGCCCTCTCGGAGTCCGCTCGTGCCGAGGACCTCGCCGCAGCTGTCGCGAGCTTGCGTGCGGGTGCGGCGAGTGCCGGCGGGCCGTCGCTGAAGCCGCGGACGATTCGAGTTCCTCGAGTTGCCGCACGAGTCACGTTCGCCGCTGAAAAGCGCTATCCCTTCGCGACCTGGCTCCGCAGGCTGAGCGCCGAGCCTATCCGCACGCACGCCCGGCTGGGGGGCGTGCGGATGATGGATTCTGTTATCGCCGCCGGCGCGCCAGCTGACACCACTACAGTTCGACGCCGCTAGCGTGGTCAGAAAGCCTGCACCTTGAAGGCCCGTTCCGGTTTGGAGAACGCACACCGCCCCGGCCACTCTCGCGACCGGGGCGGTGCTCGTTCCTGGCGAGCGTCCCGCGTCCGCTACTCGGCCGCGCTCATGTCCACCGGCGGCACTTCGTCGTCGGTGTGGATCTTGCTCGGCGTCTCCGGGCGCGGCGGCTGGTCGGCCGGGATGCTCGTCACCGCGAGCACGATGCGGCGGTGGATCGGGTCGACCTCGAGCACCTTCACGTCGAGGAGCATCGTCTCCCAGGCCACGTCGGCCGGCGAGGCGACCGGGGCGCCATTGTTGAGCTGGCTCACCGGCACGAAGCCCTCGAGGTCGTTGCCGAGGTCGACGACGACGCCCTTCTCCATCAGGCGGACCACGGTGGCGCGCATCTCGGTGCCGACCGGGTAGTTCTCGCCGATCTTGAGCCACGGATCCTCGCTGGCCTGCTTGAGGCCGAGCGAAATCCGCTTGTTCTCGCTGTCGATGTTGAGGATCACCACGTCCACGGCGTCGCCCTTCTTGACGACCTCCGACGGGTGCTGGACGCGCTTGGTCCAGCTCATGTCGGAGATGTGGATCAGGCCGTCGATGCCCGGCTCGATCTCGACGAAGGCGCCGAAGCTCGTGAGGTTGCGGACCTTGCCGTTGAGGCGCGTGCCGACCGGGTACTTGAGCGGCAGCACCATCCACGGGTCCTGCTCGGTCTGCTTCATGCCGAGCGAGATCTTCTCCTCGTTCGGGTCGACCTTGAGCACCACCGCCTCGATCGCCTCGCCGATGCTGACCAGCTTGCTGGGGTGGCGGACGTTGCGCGTCCAGCTCATCTCGCTGATGTGCACGAGCCCCTCGATGCCGGGCTCGAGCTCGATGAAGGCACCGTAGTTGGTGATCGAGACGACCTTGCCCGACACGCGCGTGCCGACCGGGTACTTGGCCGCGACGTCCTTCCACGGGTAGCTCTGGAGCTGCTTGAGGCCGAGCGAGATGCGCTCGCGCTCCCAGTCGATGTCGAGGACCTTGATCTCGAGCTCCATGCCGATCTGGACCATCTCGCTCGGGTGGGCGATGCGGCCCCACGACATGTCGGTGATGTGGAGCAGGCCGTCGACGCCGCCGAGGTCGATGAACGCCCCGAAGTCGGTGATGTTCTTGACGACGCCCTTCCGCACCTGGTCCTTCTGCAGCTCCTTCATGAGCTTCTCGCGCTTGCCGGCGCGTTCCTGCTCGAGGATCACGCGGCGCGAGACGACGATGTTGCGGCGGCGCTTGTTGAGCTTGATGATCTTGAACTCGTACTTCTCGCCCAGCAGCTCGTCGATGTTCGGCACGCGGCGGAGGGCGATCTGCGATCCGGGGAGGAAGGCGTCGACGCCCATCAGGTCGACGACCACGCCGCCCTTGATCTTCTTGACGAGGGTGCCGTGCACCGGCTGGTCGGTCTCGTAGGCGACGCGGATGCGCTCCCACACGCGCATGAAGTCGGCCTTCTTCTTGCTGAGGACGACCGACCCCTCCATGTCCTCGAGGTGCTCGAGGAGGACCTCGACCTCCATGCCGGGCGCGAGGTCCGGGATGTCCTTGAACTCCTCGAGCGGGACCGTCCCCTCGGACTTAAAGCCGATGTCGAGGACGACCATGTTGTCGCGGATCTCGAGGACCTTCGACTTGACGATCTCCCCCTCCTCGATGGAGGCCATCGTCCCGTTGTACATCTCCATCATCGCGGAGATTTCGTCCGACGAGTAATCCTCCTCGTCGTAGAGTTCGGGGCGGAGGTTGGCGAGGGGGCGGAGCTGCGCCTTCTGCACGGCGCGCTTCTCGCGGGCGGTCAGCGCGGCGGTGGCCGGCGACTCGGTGGAATCGAGCGTGTCGGTCGACATGTGGTGTGGCGTGCGCGGAGCGTCGGACCCGCCGCGCGGGGGCTGGAGTGATGTGGCACCGGCCGCGCGGTCGCGCAGTCGGGGGAGCCCTGCAACGTAGCCGGTCCGGGAGTGCCGGTCAACCGTGACAAGTGGCGGCCCGCCAATGGCTTGGGCCGCGCCGACTCACCGCTTCTGCACCACCGCGCGCGCCAGCGCCACGATCCGCTCCACCTGCTCGGGCTGGGTCAGGTAGGTGGTGTCCACGAGCACCGCGTCCTTGGCCTGCACCGTCTGCGTCGCGTCGCGCGCGTCGCGCTGCACGATCTCGTCGGTCTCGGCGGCGATCTCCTCGTCGCTCGGGCGGCGCTCCAGCCGCTGCGTCAGCCGGCGCCGCGCCCGCTCCCATGGGTCGGCCACCAGCCAGATCTTGAGCGGAGCCCCGGGAAAGACCACCGTCCCCATGTCGCGCCCGTCGACCACCACGTCGCGGCCACGCGCCGCCTCGCGCACGCGCTCGTTCACCCAGGCGCGCACGCCCGGCATCCGCGCCACCCGCGAAACGTCGGCGGTGACCTCGACCGAGCGGATCGCGTCGCCGATCGGGAGGTCCCCGGCCACGGGGTAGAAGGCCCGCGCCTCGGGACGAAGCGACACGTTCGCCGCCGCCGCGACGACCGAGGCCTCCGTCCACCCCTCCGGGCTCCCCGCCTGGCGCTGCCGCGCCCAGGTCGCGGCGCGATACAACGAGCCCGAGTCGATGTGCTGCCAGCCCAGGGTGTCGGCCACCCATTGCGCCGTGGAGGACTTGCCGCTGGCGGCGGGACCGTCG
Organism: Gemmatimonadota bacterium; assembly: GCA_016191225.1. Lineage (GTDB taxonomy): Bacteria > Gemmatimonadota > Gemmatimonadetes > Gemmatimonadales > Gemmatimonadaceae > JACPPC01. Next base: position 240,055 of record JACPPC010000007.1, read on the forward strand.
ATCGTGACCACGTGGCTCGCGGAGGCGTCCATGCGCGAAAGCTAGGCGCTCACCGCCGCGAGGTCACGCCAGAAGGCGGGGTACGAGACGGCGACGCACCCGGGGTCGTCGATCGCGAGGGTGCGCCCGGTCGCCGCCGCCAGCACTCCGAACGCCATCGCGATCCGGTGGTCGCCCTGCGTGGCGACCGGCCCGTTGCGAAGGTCCTCGCCGCGTGGCGAGCCGGTCACGCGCAGGCCGTCGGGAAGCTCCTCGGCGTCGGCGCCGAGCGCGCGGAGGTTGGCGACCACCGCGGCGATCCGGTCGGACTCCTTGCCCCGCAGCTCGCCGGCGTCGCGAATCACGGTGTCGCCGCTGGCGAGCGCGCCGAGGCAGGCGAGCAGCGGGAGCTCGTCGATCATCGTCGGGATGACGTCGCCCTGAACGGTGCGGCCGCGCAGCGCCCCGGGCGTCACCCGCACCGTGCCGACCGGCTCGCCCCCCTCCTCGCGGCGCTCGAGCAACTCCACCGCGGCCCCCATGCGCTGCAGCGTGGTGAAGAACCCGGTGCGCGTCGGGTTGAGGCAGGTGTCGCGCAGCAGCACTTCCCCGCCCCCGGCCGCCGCGGCGAGCGCCGCGAAGAAGGCCGCACTCGAGGGGTCGCCGGGAATCGTGACGTCGAGGGGGGCGAGCCGGGCCGTGGCCCGCAGCGACACGCGCGGGCCGCTCACGATGATCGCGGCGCCGAGGGCCGCGAGCATCCGCTCGGTGTGGTCGCGCGACGGCGACGGCTCCTCGACGGAAACGTCCACGCCGGCGCAGAGCCCGGCGAGGAGCACCGCACTCTTGACCTGCGCGCTGGCGACGTCGGTGCGCCAGGCGGTGGCGCGGAGCGGCCCCCCCTTCACCGTCATCGGCAGGTGCTCGCCGTCGGTGAGGATGACCGTGGCGCCGAGGGCCTCGAGCGGCGCCTGGAGTCGCCTCATCGGGCGGCGCGACAGCGATGCGTCGCCGGTGAAGGTGGCCGAGATCGGATGGCCGGCCACGATCCCCGCGGTGAGGCGCGTGGTCGTGCCGCTGTTGCCGCAGTCGAGCGGCCGCGTGGGCCGCCGCCACCCCTTCAGCCCGAGTCCCTCGACCTCCACCTCCCCGGCGAGTTCCGGAACCGCCACGCCGCAGGCCCGCAACGCCCCGGCCGTGCTCCGCACGTCGGCGCTGTCGAGCAGGCCGCGCAGCCGCGACCGTCCGCTGGCAATGGAGGCGAACAGCAGCGCGCGGTGCGAGAGCGACTTGTCGCCCGGCACGCGCAGCGCGCCGCGAACGATCATTTCTTCTTCGTCCGCCGCCGCACCGCACGCGCCGGCTTGGCGCGAGGGGCGGGCCGCGCCGCCCTGCGGGCCTTCCTGGCGGCACCCTTGCGGCGGGCGGGCCTGGCGACCGCCGGCAACTCCCCGTTGTACGGCATTGCCACCTCGCCGGTGCGCCAGGCGGAGGCCGAGCGCCAGACGCGCCCCACCTTCTCCATGTCGCCATGCTCGAGCGCCACGCGCAGCGCGTGCAGCTCGGCCTCGAGCAGCCGGATGGGGCTCGCGCTCGCCTTCGGATTCATCGACAGGAGGGCGTGCCAGAGCGGCCATGGGCTCTGCGCCAACCGCGTGGTGTCGCGCCCGCCGGGGCCGAGGGCGGTGGCCGGAACGCCGGCGTCGCAGAGCGCGGCGGCGAGGGCGGTCGCCGCGATCTGCGGCAGGTGGCTCACGTAGCGCATGCGCTGGTCGTGCTCCTCGGCGTGGCAGGCGAGGATCTCGCGGGCGCCGAGGGCCTTCCAGAGTGCCACGGCGGCCCGGCGCGCCGAGAGCGGCGCCGGCACCGCCACGCTCACCTGGCAGCCGACAAACAGGTCCTCGCGGGCGGCGGCGAATCCACGGCCGGCGGCCCCGGCGAGGGGATGCGTCGGCGTCAGGCGGCGGGCGAGCTCCGGCGACAGCCCCAGGGCCTTTGGCGCCTGGATGGAGCAAGTGTGGAGGATCGGCACCGTGGCGGGCACCTCCTCGGCCACCTCGGCGCCCACGCGCGCCAGTTCGCCGGGAGGGACACTCAAGACGACCATCTCGACGCCCTTGACGAGGTTCGCCACTCGCGCGCGGCCCGTCCCGGGCGCGATGTGGATGCCGCGGCGGTAGGCCGCCGCGCGGTCGCGGGCGTTGATGGCGTCGCCGCGCACGGTCCAGCCGGCGCGGGTGAGGGCGAGGGCGATCGAGCCGCCGATGGTGCCGAGGCCGACGATCGCTGCGGAGCGGGGGGTCATCTGAGCCATGATTCGAGGGCGGTGGCGAGGTCGGTCTTGTCGTCGCGATACTTGACGATAATCGGCGTGTGCAGGGAAAGCCCCTGCCCGGCCCCCCATTTTCCGGAAACGTGGCGGGCGCCAGGCACCACCACCGCCCCGGCGGGGATCTCGAGCGGTGTGTCGGCGGTGGCGCGATGCACCATTTCGCGCACGAGGTCGAACACGGGCGTGCCGCGGGTGAGCACCACACCGGCCCCGAGCACGGCCCGGGCGCGCACCACGGTTCCCTCGTACAGGCCGCAGTTGCCGCCCACGATCGCGTCGTCCTCGATCACCACGGGCGAGGCGTTCACCGGCTCGAGGACGCCGCCCACCTGCGCGGCGGCGCTCAGGTGCACCCGCTCTCCGACCTGCGCACACGAGCCCACCAGGGCATGCGAGTCCACCATCGTGCCCGCGCCGACCCACGCGCCGACGTTGATGAACATCGGTGGCATGCACACCACTCCCTTGGCCACGTACGCCCCGCGGCGCACGGTCGAGCCGCCGGGGACGACCCGCACGCCATCGTCGGCGCGAAAGGCCCGGGTGGGGATGGTGTGCTTGTCGAAAAAGGTGAACGGCGACATCGGGTTGCCGGCCCGCGGCGACATGTCGACGACGCGACCGGCACGGAAGCCGAGCAGGATGCCCTGCTTGACCCACGGCACCGCGCGCCACGTGCCGCCGGCGTCGCGCTCGGCGGCGCGCACGGTGCCCTGCTCGAGCGCATGAAGCAGCGCGGCGACGACTTCCTCGGTGTCGGCGGCGAGCGGCTCGCCGGCCGGTGTGGCCGCGAGGGCCTCGATGCGCGCGGCGAGGGAGGGCATCAGGACGCACCCGCCGCGGCGAGCGCCGCGCGCACCACCGGCTCCTTGTCGGCCGCCAGCGGCACCATGGGCAGCCGCAGCACGTTCTCGCAGCGGCCGAGCATCGCCACCGCCGCCTTGACCGGGATCGGGTTCGACTCGCAGAAGGCCGCCTCCATCCACGGCACGAGCTCGGCGTGGAGCGCGCGCGCACCGGCCATCTCCCCCGCGGCCGACCGGTCGCAGAGCTGCGCCATCTTCCGGGGCGTCGCGTTCGACGTCACGCTGATCACCCCCTCGGCGCCGGCGGCCATCATGGCGAGGGTCAGCGAGTCGTCGCCGCTCAGCACGGCGAATCCCGGGGGCCGGCCGCGCAGGATCTCGTGCACCTGCGACAGGTTGCCGCTCGCCTCCTTGATGGCCGCGATGCCCTTCACCTCGGCGAGCGCGAGGGTGGTGCGCGCCTCGATGTTGCTCCCGGTGCGCCCGGGCACGTTGTAGAGCACGATCGGCAGGTCGGTCTCGGCGGCGATGGCGCTGAAGTGCGCGATGATCCCGCGCTGCGGCGGCTTGTTGTACATCGGCGAAACGTGGAGCAGGTGCGTGGCGCCGGCGGCCCTCATCGCCGCCGACATCGCGATCGCCTTGCGGGTGTCGTTCGACCCGGCCCCGGCCACGACCGGCACGCGCCCCCGGGCCTGCTCCACCACCACCTCGACCACGCGACGGTGCTCGTCGGGGGTGAGGGTGACCGCCTCGCCGGTGGAGCCGCAGGGCACGAGGAAGTGGATGCCCTCGGCCACCTGCCAGTCGACGAGGGCCCGCAGCGCCGGCTCGTCCACGGTGCCGGCACGGGTGAACGGCGTGATGAGGGCGGTCCCACAGCCGCGCAGCACCGTCGTCACTCGCTCCCTCCGGGCGACCGCATCAGATCGCGCATGGTGAACAGCCCCTGGCGGCCGACCAGCCAGGCCGCCGCCGCCAGCGCCCCCTCGGCAAAGACGCGCCGGTCGCGGGCGACGTGCGTAAGGGCCACCTGCTCGAACGGGCCGTCGACGAGGAGCTCGTGGACGCCCGGCACGCTGCCGGTGCGCACGCTGGTGACCGGCACCTCCCGGCCAAGCCCATCCGCCAGCGCCTGGCGGAGGACGATCGCGGTGCCGCTCGGGGCGTCCTTCTTCTGCGCGTGGTGGGTCTCGACGATGTGGGCGTCGAACCCGGGCATCGCGCGCAGCCGGGTGCCGGCCTCGCGGGCGAGCTCGACGAGCAGGTTGGCCCCGAGCGAGAAGTTGGCGGCCCAGAATGCCGCGCCGCGGCGCTCGCGCACGAGGGCGCGGAGGGTCTCCAGCTCGTCGTACCAGCCGGTGGTGCCGATCACCACCGGGCACCCCGCCTCGATGCACGCCGACGCATTGGCGAGGGCCGCACCCGGCACGGTGAACTCGACCGCGACCTCGGCGCCGTCGAGCGAGGAGCGCGAGATTCCGCGGCCGTTGGCGTTCTCGTCGGCGCCAAGGTGCGCCACCACGTCCCAGCCGCGCTCGGGGGCGAGCTGCGCCACGGTGCGCCCCATCTTCCCGTCACCGATGATGGCGAGGCGGCGGGGCGTCACGCGGCCACCGGCCGGGCGAAGAACGCGTCGTGCAGCCGGCGCGTGCACGGCGCGACCTGGTCGCCGTCCACGATCAGCGTGAGGTTGATCCCGCTGGCGCTCAGCGACACCATGTGCACGCGGGCGCCATCGAGGGCGCCGAGGGCCCGCGCCATCGGCGCCGAGGTGTCGCTGATCCCGGCGCCGACGAGCGAGATGATCCCGCGGTTGCGCTCCACCGAGACGTCGCCAATGGGCTGGAGGTCGCCGAGCAGCGCCTCGAGCCGGGTCGCATCGTCGATCGTGACCGAGACCGACACTTCCGAGGTCGCCACGACGTCGATCGACGTGCGGTGCCGCTCGAAGACCTCGAAGATGCTCCGCAGCGTGCCGGTGGCGAGGAGCATGCGCGGCGACCGGACCTTGACCACGGTGACACCGGTCTTGCCGGCGATGGCCGTGACCGGGCGCCGCGGCGCGTCGAAGGTGATGCGCGTCCCGGTGCCGGCGGGGTGGCGCGAGTTGAAGATGAACACCGGGATGCCGCGATGGACCGCGGGCGCGATCGTGCTCGGGTGCAGCACCTTGGCGCCGAAGCTCGCCAGCTCGCTCGCCTCGTCGAACCGGATCTCGCCGATCAGCTGCGCGTCGGGGATGAGCCGCGGGTCGGCGGTGAGCATCCCGTCCACGTCGGTCCAGATCTCGATCGCATCGGCCTTGAGCGCCGCCCCCACGAGCGAGGCCGAGTAGTCGGAGCCGCCGCGCCCGAGCGTGGTGGTGACCCGCGTCGCGGTCGCCCCCACGAAGCCGCCCAGTACCGGCACCTGGCGCGCGCGCACGAGCGGCGCGAGCGTGGCCCGCGCCGCCGTGGCGATCGCCTCGGGCTGCGGCTCGGCCCTGCCGAAGTGGTCGTCGGTGGCGATCACGTCGCGGGCGTCGACGTGCACCGCGTCGATTCCCGCGCGGGCGAAGGCGGCGACGACGATCAGCGACGACAGCTGCTCCCCCATGGCGGCGATCGCGTCGAGCGACCGCGGCGTGGCATGGCCCAGCACGGTCAGCGCCCCGGCGAGGGCGGCGAGGTCGTCGTGCAAGGCCGACAGCTCGGTGGCCAGTTCGGTGCCGGCGGGCCCGTCGCCGAGCAGTTCCCGGGCGCAGGCCAGGTGCCGCTCGCGCAGTTCCTGCACATGGCTTTGCGCCGCGATCTCCTGCCCGCTCGTCGCCTGCCGGGCGATGGAGAGGAGCAGGTTCGTCACGCCACCGAGCGCACTCACCACCACGATCGGCCGCCTGGCGAGGCGGCCGCGCACGATCTCGCCGGTGCGCCGGATCGCGGCCGCGTCGGCCACCGAGGTCCCGCCGAACTTCATCACGATCACGTGCCGAGGACCCCGTTGGACGCCAGCCATTCGGCATTCAGGATCGAGGCGCCGGCGGCGCCGACGACGGTGTTGTGCCCCAGGGCGACCAGCCGCAGGTGGAGCAGCGGATCGGGGCGCACGCGCCCCACGGTCACGCTCATGCCGCGGCCCGCGTGCACGTCGCGCCGCGCCTGCGGCCGGTCGGGGGCACCGGCGATGACCAGCGGCTGCGCCGGCGCGCTGGGAAGGCCGCGCACGCCATCGGGCCCCGTCCAGCCGCGCAGCGCGTCCTCCGCCTGTTCCGGCGTGGGGCGTCGTTCGCACTCGATGCTGAGGCACGCGGTGTGGCCGTGCTCGACGGGCACGCGGTTGGCCTGCGCACTCACGCCGAAGGTCGCGTGGGCGATGCTCGCCCCTCCCGCGCCGATGGCGCCGAGGATCTTGGGCAGCTCGGCCTCGATCTTCGGCTCCTCATCGGCGATGTAGGGAATCACGCTGCCGAGAATGTCGAGCGACGGCACGCCGGGATAGCCGGCCCCCGAGATCGCCTGCAGCGTGGTGACGAACACCCGCTTCAGGCCGAATGCGCGATGCAGGGGGGCCAGCGCCATGGCCGCCACCGTGGCCGCGCAGTTGGCGTTGGTGACGAGCGCCCCCGTCCACCCGCGCGCCGCCCGCTGCCCGGCGAGGATCGCCAGGTGGTCGGCGTTCACGTCCGGCACCACGAGCGGAACATCGAAGTCCATCCGGTGGTTCCTCGCATTGCTCAGCACCACGCGCCCGGCGCGGGCGAACGCCAGCTCCGCGCTGCCCGCGATCCCCGAGTCGAGCGCCGAGAAGACGATCGGCGAGAGCACCTCGTCGGGGTGGCAGCCCTTCACCACCAGGCCGGCCACGGCGGCGGGGAGCGGGCCCTCGAGCCACTGGGCCGCGTCGCGGTACGCCCGGCCGGCCGAGCGCTCCGATGCCGCGACCTCGGCGATCGCGAACCAGGGATGGTCGGCGAGCAGGCGAATGAAGGTCTGCCCCACGGCGCCGGTGGCCCCGAGGACCGCCACCGGCCAGCGCCGCCCGTCGCGCGGCCCGCGCCCCGCGCTCATGCGAGCAGCGCGCGCACGATGCGCACGTAGGCGTCAACGCTCGCGCGGAGCTCGGCCACGCTCACCTGCTCCTCCGTGGTGTGCGCCACGTGGATCGAGCCGGGGCCGAACAGCAGCGGCGTGCCCCACCGCGACAGGAGCGGAATGTCGGAGGTGTACGCGACCGGCACGACGTCGAACCCCGGAATCACGTGGAAGCGCTGCGCGGGAATGAACGAGCCCCACTCGATCTCCGCCTTCCCCTCCGCCCACTCCTCGATCAATGCCCGCACCGGCTCGGGGTCGCCCACGAGGCGGAACATGACCTCGGCCTCGGCGAAACCGGGAACGACGTTGGCCTCGGTGCCGGCGTGCAGCACGCCGACATTGTACGTGGTGTCGCCGAGCACCGGATCCCGCGGCCAGTCGATGGGGCGCAGCTGGCGGAGGAGGTCGAGCATCGGCTCGATGGCCGACTGCCCGAGGTGGGGATAGGCCGAGTGGGCCTCGCGGCCGCGGATGCGGACCATCACGCGCTGCGAGCCCTTGCAGCCGCTGGCGAGCTTGCTCTCGGTCGGCTCGCCGTTCACGAGAAAGGCGCTGGTGGCCGGCAGGTGGTTGGCGGCGCGGGCGCCGTCGCTCCCCTTCTCCTCGCCGATCACGAACAGCAGGTCGACACGCTCCTCGCCCGACTGCACCAGCTGGTCGGCGGCGACGAGCATCGCGGCGGCGATCCCCTTGGCGTCGCTCGCGCCCCGGCCGCGCAGGGTGCCCGCGTGCTGGTCGCCGGCAAGGGTGGGGGGGATGTACGGCGGCACCGTGTCGAGGTGCGTGCTCAGCGTCACCGCGCCGAGCCCGCGCGACGCCCAGACGTTGCCCCGCCCCGGCGAGACCTCCTGCACCGTCACGTTCCAGCCGCGCGACACGAGCCAGCGCGAGGCGAACTCCACGGCCCTCCCCTCGCGGCCGGTGGTGGATTCGATCGCCAGCAGTTCGGCGGCGAGGGCGACGACGTCGGTCATGGCGCGGAAAGCTAAGGGCGCCCGGTGCGTGGTGGCAGCGCCCGCTGCACGCTGATATCGTGCACGCATGGCAGACATCGCTCCGTCCCTCCTGCTCGCCGCGCTGTTCGCAACCGGCTGCAGGATCCAGGACGACGCCTCGTTCCGGCGCGCGACCGCCGACCGCACCGGCGCCGGTGCCGTGGCGGGCGCCGCGTCACCGGCCGCCGCCGAGGCCGCCGAGGGAGCGATCGCCGAGGGGCCGGTCGGCGCCTCGGTGCGGCGCGGACGGGCGATCGTGCTCGCCACCCGCGACTCCCTGCCGCGGTTCGTCGGCAACGGGCTGCGCTGCGCCAGCTGCCACCTCGACGAGGGACGACGGCCGTTCGCGATGCCGTTCACCGGCCTGATGGCCCGGTACCCGCAGTACCGCCGGCGCGGTGACCGCATCGAGCGGCTCGAGGACAAGGTGAACGACTGCTTTCGGCGGTCGATGGCGGGCCGGCCGCTGCCGTGGGAATCGACGGCGATGCGCGACCTGATCGCCTACTTCGCCCACCTGTCGCGCGGGGTGCCCGTCGGCACCGCGGTGGCGGGGCAGAGCGTGGACTCGATTCGGGGCGCGGTGCGCGGCGACACGGCCCGCGGGCGAACCGTCTATGTCGCCAATTGCGCCCGGTGCCACGGAGCCGGGGGCGAGGGCTCCGTGCTCGGCACCCCCGTGTGGGGGCCGCGGTCGTTCACGATCGGTGCCGGCATGGCCCGCTGGCGCGTCGCGGCGGCCTTCGTGCGCCACAACATGCCGAACGACCGCAGGGAGTCGCTCTCCGACCAGGAGGCGGTGGACGTGGCGACCTTTCTCCTGTCGATGCCGCGACGGGACTTCGCGGGCAAGGAGCGCGACTGGCCGCAGGGAAATCCTCCCGACGACGCCCCGTACCGAACGACGCGCCGCGCCAACATTCCACGCTGACCTCCCCAGGAGCGACCAGATGACCGTGACGGAACGACGCAGCTTCCTCCAGCGGCTCGCCGCTGGCGCCCTCGCCCTCGCCGCGTCGCCCGTGGCGGCGCGCGCCGCTTCCGCGGCGCCCGCCAGCCCGTCGCCGCTCGCCGAATGGGACGAGAAGTGGATGGACGCGCTGGCCGGCAAGTACCGACAGTTCTTCGACCTCTCGGCGGTGCGCGACGCCGGGGTGCTGACGCCGGTGCGCAATTTCTACAACGCGTACCGCGACGCCTACGGCACGAGGGACAGCGACGTGAACGCGGTGGTCGGCCTGCATGGCGGCGCCGCGGCGATGGCGTTCACGGACAGCGCCTGGGCCAGGTTCCGCCTCGGCCAGCAGTCGAACATCACCGACGACGCGACCAGGGCCCCGGCGCTGGCGAACATCTTCCTGGCCCCCGCGGCCCCGTTCACGCCGGACACCGGCGTCACGGCGCTGCAGGGGCGGGGTGCGGTCTTCTGCCTCTGCAACAACTCGCTGGCACGGATCACGCGGCTCCTCGAGGCGGGCGGCTACGGCAAGGCCGACGCCCTGCGCGCGGAGCTGCTGGGCCAGCACCTGGTGCCGGGGGTCGTGCTCGTGCCGGCCATGATGGTGACCGCCAACCGGCTGCAGATGCGCGGGGTGAGCTACCTCAAGCTGGGGTGAGCCGTCGATCGCACCGGGGTGCGAGCGGCACGGGCGGTCAGCGTGCCGATCCTGATGGCGCCGATCGCGGCGTCGGCGGCCCCATAGCGGGGCCGGCGGCAGGGTATCTTGCAACGCGGACCTGACCACGGAGCGGAATCCATGGACGAGAAGCAGATCCAGTCGCTGATCAAGAAGATGGCCAACAGGGCCAGCCAGAAGAAAAAGGAGCCGCGCCCGACCTACGACCCCACGCTCGAGGCGACGAAGCGCGAGGCGCCGTCGGAAGAGGGCGACCAGCGCACGGCCTGGTTCAAGGAGATGAAGCGCCGCGAGTTCTAGGCGCGGCATGGGGCGGTGACCGGCTGGCCGTCAGGATCGTGCAGTACCGGGGCTGGGAGTCGAACCCAGATGCCCTTGCGGGCAGGAGATTTTAAGTCCGCTTGCCGCCGAGCGAAAACCGCGAATGTTCCTCGTGGCACATGGCCACCGGAGGCCGTAGAAAGCCGTAGGAAGGTCGCCGACAGCACAACCCAGCGCACTACCGAGCAATTCGCCCGCCTCGGCGTCCGCTGCGCCAACTGTGGCCAGACCTGCCGACACCTGCGCTGCGAGCGGTGCGTCGCCAAGCGCGACGCGGCGACCGAGCAGAAGCGCCGATACCGCGCCTCCGGTCCACTCCGTGAGGTGTCCTGCTGCCGCTGCGGCGCGCCGATCCCCTACAGTGGCAGGGGGAGGCCACCGAAGTACCACGGAGTCTGCCCATGACTGCGCCGCACCGTTCCGCCCCGCTCCCGGCCCGCCTCCTGTCGTTCGTCCGCCGCCGCGCGGCGGCGCTGCGCGCGCGCGAGGCCAGCCTGATCCTGGAGGCGCAAGCCGAGTTCGATGCGTGGGAGCGGGGGCTGTCGGGCCGCAGCGGCTTCTCGGTCGGCGACCACCCGCCGCGGCGGCGACATCGGCACGCCAACGCGCACCGCTCGCGGACACGGCCCGACCCTCGCGCGCTCGCGGCGCTGGTCATGCGGCAACCGTGGCCGGTGAACACGGCGGAGCTGGCCGCGCTGGTCGGCATCTCCGTGGGCACGATGGGCACCTCCGTGCGCAAGGCGGTGCAGGCCGGCCTCCTGGTCCGCGCCGGCGCCCGCCGCGACGCGGGGTGGGTGGTGACCGCGAAGTGCCGGGAGGCTGGCGCATGATGCCCGGTGCGGCCGTCCTCATCACGCTCGGCGCCCGCACTGTGCGCGGCACGTTCCTGCGCGGCATGCCGGGTGATCGCGTGGCCGTCCACGTCGCGGGCCGCGTCGGCGAGGCGTGGGTGCCTGCCGCGCAGGTGACGCTCGACCTGCGCGAGCCGGAGGCGGTGTGATCGGCGCCTTTTGGCCCCTCTACGTCGCGGTGATGACCGCGTGCCGGTGGCTGCGTGGCGCGCGCTGCGCCGCGTGCGACGCGCGGCTGCCGTTCGAGCCGGGGGCGTACTGCGAGCCGTGCTGGCCGCACCTCCGGCGCGGCTTCGCGCGGGAGCTGGCCGTCGAGGCCGCGCGGCGGCGGAACCGCTGCGGGCGGGTCGCATGACGCGCCGCGAGTTCGACCTCATGACGTACGCCGTGATCGTGCTCGCGGCGGGCGTCCTGCTCGCGCAGCTCGTGCGGTGGAAGCTCAGCCACCCGGCGCCATGACGGCCGTCGAGGTTCGCCCAATGCGAGTCGCGCCGATCACCGTGAAGCAGGCCTTGCTTCGGGTGAAGCAGTGGCATCGGCACCTGCCTGAGCTGCAGGGCGGCCTCTTCGCGGTGCAGTTGGTGGACGAGGAGGGGTGTTGTCTCGGCGTCGGCATTGCCGGCACCCCGCCGAGGGTCTGGAACGGCACCGGCCGGATCGTGGTCTCGCGCGTGGCGACGAACGGCGCGAGCAATGCGTGTTCCGCGATCTATGGCGCTCTGTGCAGGGCCGCGAAGGCACTCGGCTACCGCGAGGTGTGGACATACACGCTCCCGTCAGAACCTGGTACGTCGCTGCGGGCGGCCGGCTTCACGGCGGCCGGCTTCACGAGCGGCGGGACGCACGACCGCCCCTCGCGCGCTCGCAACGCGCCGGTCCGAGCTGAGCCGAAACAGCGCTGGGTCAGGATGCTCGCGCCATGACGGCGCCCGCTCGCCCCGTCCTCCGCTACCACGGCGGCAAGTGGCGCCTCGCGCCGTGGATCATCGCGCACTTCCCCCCGCATCGCGTCTACGTCGAACCGTTCGGGGGGGGGGGGCTCCGTGCTCGCGCGTAAGCCTCGATCGACCGCCGAGATCTACAACGACATTGACGGCCGGGTGGTCAACGTGTTCCGCGTCCTCCGGCATGCGGAGTCGGCGATCGCGCTGCAGCAGCTCGTCGCCGACACGCCGTATGCCCGGGCCGAGCTCGAGGGCGCTGCCCTGCGTTCTGACGACGCGATCGAGGATGCCCGACGCACCCTCATCCGGTCCTTCATGGGCCACGGCTCGAAGGGGGCGACGAGCAACCAGAAGAACGGGTTCCACACGGCCCTGAGCGACGAGGGGCGGTACTCGCGCGCGACGTCTTGGGCATCCCTGCCCGACGTGATCGCGAGCTGGCGCGATCGCCTGCAGGGCGTGGTGATCGAGAACGTCGACGCCCTCTCGCTCTTCAAGCGCTTCGACGAGCCCACCACCCTCTGGTACGTCGACCCGCCGTACAACGGCCAGGACGTCTACTACCGGACGCGATTCACCGTGCTCGAGCACGCCGGGCTCGCCGATGCCCTCGAGGCGCTGCAGGGGTTCGTGGTGCTGTCGAGCTACCCGGACGCCTGGACGGCCGAGCGCTACCGGGGCTGGAAGCGTCAGGAGCGGCCATCGCGCGCGTTCGGCAACAACGATCGCCGCGAGGTCCTCTGGCTCAACCCGCGCGCCGCTGAGGCGTTTGCGGCCGGGGCCGCCGCATGACCGCGCCCCTCTCCGACGCGGGGATCCGCCGCTCGCTCGAGGCGGCGGGGATCGAGCGCCCGACCGACGCGCAGGTCGCGCAGGCGCGCGCGCAGCTCTGGCAGGGGTCGTCGCGCTCGACGGTGACCGCGAGGACCCACGTCGCGCCCGTCCTCGTTGCGCCCGGCTGCTGGTGGTTCCCGCTCGTGTCCGGCGGGCTTTCGCTCACGGTGCAGGTCCCGCCCCGGACGAAGAAGAACAGCCGCGTCGCGCTCGGGGCGCCGTCGATCGCCTGGCGTCGGATGCGGGACCAGTTCGCGCTCGCGTGCACGGCCGCACGCGTGCCCGCGCTCCCGCCGGGCGTCCCGCTCAGCTGCACCGCGGCGTTCGTGGTCGATGCCGCGGGCCGAGCGGCCGACATCGACGGCCTGCTCTGCGGGCTCTTCGACGCGCTGCAGTCGGCCGGCGTCGTCGCCAACGATCACCAGATCCGCCAGCTCGGCGGCGTGACGATCCGGCCGGCCGGCGACGACGAGCCGCCGCACGTGACCGTGACGCTCGCACCGCTGCCGGTGGGCACGCCGTGACCCGCCCCTGCTTCAAGCGCGGGTTCGCGACCGAGGCCGCGGCACTCCGTGCCCTCGCGCGCTGGCGCGATCCCAGCCGGAAGTCGGGTCGCCGGCGACGGCGCTTCAAGCGCGACGAGCAGCGCGCCTACGAGTGCCTCAACTGCCGCCTGTGGCACCTCACGAAGCAACCGAAGGTCCAGCTCACCACCCTGAACGCGGCGCTCGATGCGCTGCAGGAGAACCCTTGACGCCGGTGAAGAGGAAGGCCACGAAGAGGAAGGGTACGAAGCGGCGGGGACCGGTCGCCCGGGCCGCGCACGTCGAAGCCGCCGCGACCCCCAGCGAGAAGACGTACCTGCTGCGCACCTGCGGCGCCGACATGCGTTCGCGGGAGAGCTTCCGCTGGCCGACGAGCGGGCCGGTCTCGGCGCCGGACTGGCACCCGCGACCGGTCTGCGGCGGCGGCCTCCACGGCCTGCTGCATGGGCACGGCCGTCACGACTTGCTGAGCAATGAGCCTGACGCGAAGTGGCTGGTGGTCGAGGTCGACCGCGCCAGCGTGGTGGAGATCCGTGAGGACGACGGCGGGAAGGTGAAGGTGCCGTCGGGCGTCGTGGTGTTCTGCGGGTCGCGGGACGACGCCCTGGCCGAGCTGCGCCGGCTCGATCGCGAGGTGGACGAGTCGCTGGTGCTGTGCGGGGCGGCGAGCGCCACGGGCGACAGCGGGGCGGCGAGCGCCACGGGATACCGCGGGGCGGCGAGCGCCACGGGACCACGCGGGGCGGCGAGCGCCACGGGATACCGCGGGGCGGCGAGCGCCACGGGCGACCGCGGGGCGGCGAGCGCCACGGGCGACCGCGGGGCGGC
>JACPPC010000001.1 GCA_016191225.1 Gemmatimonadota bacterium
TACAGCCAAGCCTATCTCGATCGCATCGCCAACCGGCTCAATACCCGGCCCCGCAAGACCCTCGGCTTCCGCACCCCCGCGGCGGTCTTGGCTCAACGTGTTGCACCGATCGGTTGAACCCACCGGTCCTTCGCTGCGCTCTGGACGACAGGGGCGAGTGCCCGCCGTGGCGCCCCGAAGGCCCCTGCCCTTGCCCCCTCCGTGCCCCTCCGTGCCCCTCCGTGCCCCTCCGTGCCCCTCCGTGACTCCGTGGTTACGCCTTCCTCATCTTGCTCGCTCTCCCCCCTCCACCCCTCAGTCCTTGAACCGCTCGAAGTTCCGCTCGAGCCACTTGGTGTCCACGTCGCCGCTCACGAAGTCGTCGTCGTGCATGATCTTGCCGATGAACGGAATGGTGGTCGCGGGCCCCTGCACCACGAACTGCTCCAACGCCCACTTCATCCGCGCGATCGCCTCCTCGCGCGTGCCGCCCTGCACGATCAGCTTGGCGATCATCGAGTCGTAGTAGGGCGGCACCTTGTAGCCGGCGTAGGCGTGCGTGTCGACGCGAATGCCGGGCCCGCCGGGGGGATGGAAGACCTCGATCGTCCCCGGCGACGGCTGGAAGTTGCGCTGCGGGTCCTCGGCGTTCACCCGCGCCTCGATCACGTGGCCGCGCATGGGCGGGAGGGTGGTCACGGAGAGCGGCTCTCCCGCGGCGACGCGGACCTGCTCCTTCACCAGGTCGACGCCGTAGAGCTGCTCGGTGACTGGGTGCTCGACCTGGATGCGGGTGTTCATCTCCATGAAGTAGAACGACCCGTCCTCGTCAAGGAGCATCTCGATCGTCCCGGCGCCCACGTAGTTGATCGCCCGGGCCCCCTTCACCGCCGCGTCGCCCATCCGCTGGCGCAGCTCGGGGGTCATCACCGGGCAGGGCGACTCCTCGATCAACTTCTGGTGCCGCCGCTGCACCGAGCAGTCGCGCTCGCCGAGGTGGAGCACGTTGCCGTGGCGGTCACCGAGGATCTGGAACTCGACGTGGCGCGGCCGGACGAGGAACTTCTCCACGTACACGTCGCCGTTGCCGAACGCCGACAGCGCCTCGGAGCGCGCGAGCTGGAACGAGCGGGCGAACTCGTCGGCGTCCTTGGCCACGCGCATCCCCTTGCCGCCGCCGCCGGCGGCGGCCTTGATGATCACCGGGAAGCCGATCTGCTCGGCGAAGGCCTGGGCCTCGTCGGCGTCCTCGACCGGCCCCGGCGAGCCGGGGACGATCGGCACGTTGTTGGCCTGCATCGCGTTCCGGGCGGCCGCCTTGTCGCCCATGGTGCGGATCTGCTCGGGGGTCGGGCCGATGAAGGCGATGTTGGACGCGGCGCAGGTCTCGGCGAATTCCGCGTTCTCGGCGAGGAAGCCGTAGCCGGGGTGGATCGCGTCGGCGCCGGTGATCTCGGCCGCGGCGATGATGCGCGGGATGTTCAGGTATGACTCGCGCCCCGGTGGCGGGCCGATGCAGACGTCGTCGTCGGCGAACCGGACGTGCAGCGACTCGCGGTCGGCCTCGGAGTACACGGCGACGGTCTGCACGTCGAGCTCGCGGCAGGCGCGGATGACGCGCAGCGCGATCTCGCCCCGATTGGCGATCAGGACCTTCTTGAACATGCGGCCGGCCGGGTCCTAGCTCGTGAGGTCGTTCGAGAAGCCGGCGAACGAGGTGTCGCTGGTCCCGGCGACGCCCTGCACCGCCAGCGCGAACTCGCTCGGTTGCGTGGCGTAGAACACCGCGCTCTCGTACGAGACGACCTTCTGCGAGTACCACTGCATCAGCGACTGGTCGAAGGTCTGCATCCCGTACTGGATGTGGCCTTCCTTGATCAGGTCGGGGATGTTGAGGGCGGCGTTCATGTCGCGGATCTGGTCGCGCACCGCGGCGGTGTTGATCAGCACCTCGCAGGCCGGCACGCGCCCCGGCCGGTCGGCACGCGGAACGAGGCGCAGCGACACCACCGCTTGGAGCGCGCTCGACAGCGCGTATCTCACCGACTGCTGCTCCTGCGGCGGGTAGAACGACAGGATGCGGTTGATCGTCTGGGTCGCGTCGGTGGTGTGGAGCGTGCTGAACACGAGGTGGCCGGTGTCGGCCGCCTTGAGCGCGGTGTCGAGCGTGTCGAGGTCGCGGATCTCGCCGATCAGGATCACGTCGGGGTCCTGGCGCAGCACGCGCCGCAGGGCCTGCGTGAAGTTCCCCGTGTCGGTGCCGACCTCGCGCTGGTTGATGTGGCAGTTGATGTCGCGATGCAGGAACTCGATCGGGTCCTCGATCGTGATGATGTTCGCGTGCCGCTGCTCGTTGATGAACTGGATCATCGAGGCCAGCGCCGTGGACTTCCCCGACCCGGTGATGCCGGTGACGAGCACGAGGCCGCGCGGCTTGAGCGCGATCGTCTCGACCACCTTGGGGAGGTTGAGCTCGGTGCAGGTCTTGGCCTGGAACGGGATCACGCGAAAGGCGTAGGCGATCGTGCCACGCTGCTGGTACACGTTCACGCGAAAGCGCCCGATCCCCGGCACGCCGAGGGCGAAGTCCGCCTCCTTCTGCTCGGCGAACTCCTTGATCTGCTTGGGCGGCATCGTCTGCTCGGCGATCGACTTCAGGTCCTCGGGGCGCAGCGGCGGGAAGCTCAGCGGCACCAGCTCGCCGTTCACGCGCAGCGTGGGGGGACGGCCGACCTTGAGGTGCAGGTCCGACGCGTTCTGCTTGACCATCTCCTGCATGACGGTCTTGTAGTTGTACGGCTGGTTCGCGGCCGGGGCGGCCTGGGCCGGCTGCGTCCCCGAGGGGAGCGGCGGGTTAGCCATTGGGGTCGATCCGGAAGAGGACCTGTCCGTACTCCACGGGCTGCGAGTCCTGCACGCAGACCTCCTTCACCACGCCGGCGAACTCCGACTCGATCTCGTTCATGATCTTCATCGCCTCGATGATGCAGACGGTCTGCCCCTTGTCGATCCGGGCCCCGGTGGCAACGAACGGCTTGGCGTCGGGGGCCGGCCGGGCGTAGAAGGTCCCCACCATCGGCGACTTGACCTCCAGCAGCGGGGTGCGCGGCGCCTCCGGCCTCGGCGCGACACCGGGTTCCGGCACCGCCGCCATCGCGACCCCCTCGCCCGACGTGCGCAGCGCGTGGGCCATCACCGGCGGGATCGCCGCCGCCACCTGCACCGCGGCCCGCTGGGCTGGCGTCTTGGAAATGCGGAGCTTCATCCCCTTGTCGGACGCGATCTCGATCGAGTCCACGGATGAACTGTCGAGCAGCTCCACCAGCTTCTTGACGTAGCGCAGGTCGATCATGGGAACGGGGTATGGCGCGCCTTACCCGACTTCGAGCAGGTCGCGCGTGAAGTCCGTCAGCAACTCCGGTCCACCGGCGGCCAGGTGCACGTCGTCCTCGATCCGGACGCCGCCCCAGCCCGCGTGGTAGACTCCAGGCTCGATCGTCACCACCGCACCGGCGGGGAGCACCCCTTCCGACGTCCGGCCCAGCCGCGGCGCCTCGTGCACGTCGAGGCCCAAGCCGTGGCCGAGGCCGTGCCCGAAGGCCGCCCCCTCACCGCGGGACTCAATGTAGCCTCTCGCGAGCGCGTCGGCATCCTTGCCGGTCATCCCCGGCCGGATCCCGGAGCGCGCGGCCGCGCTGGCCTCCCGCACGATGCCGTGCACCTCGCGCTGCCGCGCGTCGCTCGCGCCGCACACCACGGTGCGCGTCACGTCGCTGCAGTAGCCCTCGTGCACCGCCCCGAAGTCGATCAGCAGCAGCTCGCCGCGCGCGAGCGGCCGCGTGCTCGCGCGCGCGTGCGGCAGCGCCGTGCGCGGGCCGCTGGCCACGATCGTCGCGAACGGAAACTCCTCGCTCCCCGCCGCCCGCAGCGCCCCCTCGAGCACCCCCGCGACCTGGAGCTCCGTCATCCCCACCCGCACGCGGCCGAGCGTCACCTCCAGCGCCGACAGGGCGATCCGCGCCGCCTCGGCATGCCGCGCCACCTCGGCGGCGTCCTTCACCTCGCGCAGCGCCTCCACCAGGTCGGTGCTCGGGCGCCACTGCCAGCGCTTGCCGTCGTCGAGCAGTCGCGCGAAGTCGCGGTGCAGAAGGTGCGCCGACTCGAAGCCCACCACCTCCACGCCGGCGAGGGCCGGCAGGTCGCGCCAGAGCCCGGTCCACAGGCTCTGTTGCTCGACCACGGTGCGCGCCACGTCGCCACTCTCGGCCGCCACTTGCGTCTCGTAGCGATAGTCGGTGAACAGCAGCACGTCGGCATGCGACACGACCAGCAGCGCGTTCGACCCGCTGAAGCCCGTCAGGTAACGGATGTTCGTGCGCCCCGAGACGAGCAGGGCGTCGAGGTGTGCGGCGAGCAGGGCCTCGCGCACGCGCGCGACGCGCGCAAGCCGGGCGTCCGCCACCGCCGTCAGGGGCGCGGCGGGGCGAGCATCGCCACCAGCCCGCGCAGCGCCAGCTCGTAGCCGTACGCGCCAAAGCCGCCGATCACGGCGCGGGCGCCGGGGGCGAGCATCGAGTGCCGCCGCTCCGGCTCCCGCCCGAAGATGTTCGTCAGGTGCACCTCCACGTACGGCAGCGCCACCGAGGCAAACGCGTCGCGGATGGCGAGGCTGGTGTGGCTGTAGGCACCGGCGTTGATCAGCGCCCCGTCGCAGCTCCCCCGCAGGAGCTGGATCGCCGTCACCAGCTCCCCCTCGCCGTTGTGCTGCTCGCACCTGATCTCGGCGCCGAGCGACCGGGCCACCTCGGCGAGCCCGGCCTCGATCTCGGCCAGCGTCTGCCGGCCGTAAAGGGCGGGTTCGCGGGTGCCGAGGAGGTTCAGGTTTGGCCCGTTGAGCAGGGCGATCTTCACTTCTTCTTCAACCCGCCCAGCCAGCTCTGGAACTGCTCGATCTCCTCCGGCGTCTGCTCCGCGGGCCGCACGGGGGCCTGTGGCGCGGCCGGCGTGGCGCCGGCGGGCGGCGTGCCGCCGGGGGACGCGGAGAAGAACTGGTCGAACGAGAACGAGGCCGACGAGCGACGCGAGGGACGCACCGGCTGCGGTTCGGTGAAGACCTGGTCGAGCGAGAGCTCGCTCTTGGCGGGGCGGGCCGGGTTCCCCGGCAGCGGTTCCGCCACCGCCGCTGGCGCGGCCGCCGCCGCGTGGGCGCCACCATTCCCCACCCCGAGTGGCTCAGGATAGAGCTGCGCCATCAGGCGGGCCGCCTGCTCGTCGGCGTCGGAAATCACCGCACCGGCAAAGAGGCCGAGGTCGTAGCCGACTCCCGAAGGCGTGGGCTCGACCGCGGAGGGGGCGGCATGGGCGCCGTTTCCATGTCCCGGGCTCCACCGCGCGAGGGCGCCGAAGAACTCGCGAATGGTCGGTCCCGACGGGAGGATTTCGGTCACGGCGGCGAGCGCGGCGGCATCCATCGTGGCTGGCGGCGGCGTTGCCGGGGCGGCCATCACCAGCGATGCCTGCAGCGCCGACAGCTTGCCGCGCAGCCCCGCGTCGCCCGGGCGCTGCTCGAGCAGCTGCCGGTAGACCTCGATCGCCTGCTCCTTGAAGCCCTGCTTCACGTACAGCTCGGCCATCGTCTCTGTCACGAAGGCGCCGCTCGCGGGAGGGGCGGCGGCCGCCTCGTGATCGGGCGGCTCGACGGTCTCGAGTTCCGGGAGCGCCGCCGGAGGCGCGGGGGCCTCGGGGGGCTGGGAGAACGTCGGCTCGAGCTCGAGCTCGGCGTGCGCGGCGGCGCTCGAGGCCTCGTCCTCCGGGGTGTCCCAGAGGCCGGTGGACTCGACCTTTGGCTGCGGGGCGAGTCCGAGGTCGACGATCGGCGGCGTGTTGCGCGTGGGCACCTGCAGCTCCGGCGGCAACTCGGCCGCGGAGGCCGCGGGTGCGGCCTCGGGCGTGGCATCGTGATGAAAGTCAGCGCCCAGCTGGAAGCCCGAGTCCACCGGCTCGCGGGCCAGGAGCCCGGCGGCGGTGTTCTCCTCGTTCTGCGCCACACCGGAGAGGCCGGCAAGGGGGTTCGACTCGACGTCGATGTCGCCCTCGAAGCGCCCGCTGTCGAATCCGAGCGCCGGCTCGAGGGGCGGCGTTGCGGGCGGGGCGGCGGCCTCCTCGACGCCCGCCATCGACTCCAGGTCGAGTCCCATCAGCGACAGCCTGGGCGGCGCCACGTCCTCCATGGTCTCCGGCACGGGGGCGGGGGGCGGCGGCTCGACGGCGGCGGCGGCCGCCTCGCCGGCCACGGGAGCCGGCTCCGCCGGAACCACGTGCGACGGCCGCGGCACGGCCGCGATCTCGACGGTGCGGGCATCCGCCATCTCCCCCTGCTTCTTGACGGCCGACACGACGATCGTGGCGGCGAGGGGTTTGGCGGGTGTGGGCTTGGCAGCGGGGGGCGGAGGGGGGGCGGCGGCCCTGGCGGCGTTCGCCTCGGCCTCGGCCACCAGCGCCATCTGGGCGGCGATGTCCTCGTTGCGCGGATCCGCGTCGAGGACGCGCTGGTACCAGGTGCGCGCCGAGGGGTAGTCACCCTCGTCGCGGGCGATATCGCCGAGGTGGCGCAGCGCGATCAGGTTTTCGGGATCGAGGGCGAGGGCCGCCTCGAAGACGGATCGCGCCTCGGTGAACTCCTTGTGCTCGAACAACGCCTGGCCGTACACGATGTGCCCGGACATGTGACCGGGCTGGTCGGCCAAGTGCTGGCGGCAAATGGCGATAGCCTGCGCGAGGTCACCCGCCTTGCGGTACTCGTTGGCGAGCGGGGCGAAGTATCGGCGAGGGTTCTCGTCGAACTTCTTTCGCAGTTCGTCAATCCGTGCGGAACTCGCCATGCAGTTGCCTCGAAAGCTCCGCGCGGGGGGTGGGGTTCGGCCGGCGAATCATACCACGCCCGCAGGAGGCCCGTCAATGTGAGAAGTCATGTGTTCGCTTGATCTTACGCCATCGCTCCGGCTAAGATTCCGGGCTGGCCAATCGTCGTTCGGGCGATTTTTCAGTCGCAAGCCGTCCCTTCTTCAAGAGAGGAAGTCCGCCCCGTGCTGCAATCCATGCGGAGCGCCGCGAAGTACATCTGGATTTTCGTCGCCGCAACTTTCGTCGGCGGCTTCGTGCTGTACGAGACGACTGGACTCGCCGGCCAGGGGCCGATCACGGCCACGACCGAGGTCGCGGCCATCAACTGCGCGGTACGGACCTGGTTCTGCGACGCGCGGGTGAGCTACCAGCAGTACCTGGCGGCCGACCAGCGCCTCGCCCAGCAGCAGGAGGAGCAGCTCCACCGCGGCCTGACCCTCGACGAGCGCGCCCAGGTGGGCGACCGCGCCTTCGAGCAACTGGTCGGTGACCTCATCCTGCAGCAGGAATACGACAGGCGTGGCATCCGGGTCACGGACGAGGAGATCCTCGAGGCGTCGAAGTACGCGCCGCCTCCCTCGCTGCTCCGCTCGCCCGAGCTGCAGACGGACGGCCGGTTCGACATCGAGAAGTACCGCCGCATGCTCAACTCCCCCGCCGCCAAGCAGGGTGGGTTGCTGCGCAACCTCGAGAACTACTACCGCGAGGAAATCCCGCGGCAGAAGCTGATGCTGCAGGTCGCGGGCGACGTGTGGGTCTCCGACGCGCACCTGTGGACGACCTACCAGGACACGCACGACACGGCCGTGGTGACCTGGGTGGGCTGGGATCCGGCCGCGATCCCGGACAAGGCGGTCACGATCACCGACGCCGAGATCGACGCCTACTACCAGGCGAACGTGAAGAGCTTCGACCGGCCGGGGCGCGCGGCGGTCTCGGTCGTGCGGATCGCGCGGTCCCTCAACGCCGCCGACTCGGCCGCCGTGCGCACGCGCGTGACCGAGCTGCGCGCCGAGCTCCTGTCGGGCAAGCGCACGTTCGAGGATGCCGCCCGCGAGCTGTCGGCCGACTCCGGCTCGGCCGCGCAGGGGGGCGACCTCGGGATGGCCGGGAAGGGCAAGTACGTGAAGGAGTTCGAGGAGGCGGCGCGCAAGCTGAAGCCCGGCGAGCTCTCGGGGCCGGTGGCGACGCAGTTCGGCGTCCACCTGATCCGCATGGACAGGCGGTCGGGGGACTCGCTCGCGCTGCACCACATCCTGCTGCCCTACAAGCAGAGCGACTCGTCGGCGTCACGCAGCGACAAGCGGGCCGACTCGCTGGCCACGATCGCCGCCAGCCTCGACAAGCCGCAGCGCTTCGACTCGGCGGCGAAGGTGCTCGGGCTCAAGGTCGAGCACCTGGTGGCGTTCGAGGGCGAGCCGCTCACGGGGAGCGACGGAAAGTACGTGCCGAGCGTGAGCGCATGGGCCTTCGGCGGCCCCCGCGTGGGCGAGACGAGCGACCTCTACGACTCCGAGGAGGCGTACGTGCTCGCGCGGCTCGACTCGCTGCGCAAGGGCGGCCCGCAGGAGAAGGCCGCCGTGGCCGAGGAGATCCGCCGCAGGCTGGCGATCGACAAGAAGCTGGCGATGCTCGCCGACAGCGCGAAGGCGCTGGCGCAGGCGGCGCGCGCCACGTCGCTCGAGGCGGCGGCCAAGGCCCGCGGCCTGACCGCGACCACGACCCCACCGTTCACGCGGGTCGCGAACGTGCAGGGGCTCGGACAGGCGACGGGGGCGATCGGCGCGGCGTTTGCCCTGCCGGTCGGGGCGATCAGCGCCCCGGTCACCACGCGGGACCGGGTGATCGTGATGCGCGTCGACCGTCGCGTGGCCGCCGACCGCGCCATCTGGGTGACGCAGAAGCCGCAGCAGCGGCAGCAGGTGCTCAATGCCCTGCGCGAGCAGCGGGTGCGCGAGTACATGGACAACCTGCGCAAGGCCGCCGGCGTGAGCGACCGCCGCAAGGCGATCCTCGAGGCCACCCGCAAGCAGTCGTCGTAGCGGGGGGAGGCCCGGGGGGAAACGCGAACGGCCCGGCCATGCTGGCCGGGCCGTTCGCGTTCCGGCGCCGGGTGGGCCGGCCGCCGGCACGGGCTACATCAGGCGCTTCGGCTCCGGGCGCTCGTCCGCGTCGGCGGCGGGGCGCTCGAGGCGGTCCATCCGCGGCGCGGTGTTGCCGGAGATCTCGTTCTGCGCCTCGTTCATGTTCTTCTTGAACTCGCGAATGCCCTTGCCGAACGAGCCGGCGATGTCGGGAATGCGCTTGGCGCCGAAGAAGAGCAGGACGACGGCGAAGATCAGGATGAGCTCGCCCATTCCCAAGTTGAACGGCATCAGTGCCTCCTAGAAGAGCGATCGGGCGATGAGGTACGCGACGAGGACGCCCACGAGGCTGAGCAGCGACACATCCAGCGCCACGGGGCCAAGCGCAAACCGAATGATAACGAGGTCGATCGGGAGCGGGCCGAACGAGGTGGTGACGCCGGTCGTGAGGAACTCCTTCACGGCTCCCACCGGCAGGAACTTTCTCGCGAACTGCGTCAGGAAGCCACCCACCACGAAGCCGACGGCGAGCACCGAGACATGATACAGCGGGCGGTGGCGCGCGGATCCGACGGGGGGCATCACCAGCGCCTCTCCATGACGTAGCCGATCGCCTCGTCGAGGGCCGCGCGGGCCGGGCTCTCGGGAAGGCCCACGAGGGCATCCTCGGCCTCCCGGGCGAACTCCTCGCCGCGCCGGCGGGCGTACTCCAGCCCGCCGGCCTCCGACACGATCTCGACGACCTCCAGCACCGCCGACTCCGTCGGCTCGGGGGCGGCAAACAGCGACTCGACCCGTGCGCGCGCCGCCGGCGACACGGTGCGCAGGGCGGCGATCAGCGGCAGCGTGACCTTGTGCTCCTTGAGGTCGAGGCCGCTCGGCTTCCCGGTGGTCTCCTGGCGCTCCGTGTAGTCCAGGAGGTCGTCGGCGACCTGGAACGCCATGCCAAGCCGCTCGCCGTAGCGGGCGAGCGACTGGCGGTGAGCCTCGGCGCCGCAGAGGCTCCCCACCTCGCAGGCGGCCCGAAAGAGGACCGCCGTCTTGTGCCGGATGAGCTTCTCGTAGTCGGCCTCGCTGAAGGCGAGCGCGTCAACGGCGGCGAGCTGCCGGATCTCGCCCAGCGTGAGCTGGTTCGACGCGCGCGTGAAGACGCGCAGCGGCTCGAGGTCGCCGCGCTCGACGAGCTCGAGCAGGGCGCGCGAGTACAGGAAGTCGCCCATGATCACCGACACCTGGTGGCTGAACAGGGCGTTGATCGTGGGCATGCCGCGGCGCAACACCGAGTGGTCCACCGCGTCGTCATGGACGAGGGTGGCGAGGTGGATCAGCTCGACCACCGCCGCCATCGTCAGCGCCGCGTCGCTCCCGGCGTCGTCCACCTCGCTGGCGAGAAGGAGGAGGGTCGGGCGGAACATCTTCCCCTTCATCCCCATCAGGTGCCGGGTCACGTCGGGCATCAGCGCGCCGTCCTCGGCGACGATGCGCCACATCTCCTGCCCGACGCGGTCGAGGCGCTCGCGCACCGGCGACTGGATCTCCTGCAGCGCGTCGCGGCGGGCGGCGGCGGCGCGCACCGGCGCGCTCACTTGGCGGCCCTGGCCAGCGACTTGATGCGCTGGCCCACGTCGCGGAAGTTGATGTCCTCGGCGTAGACGCGCTGGTAGGCGCCGAGCGCGTCCTTCGGCTGCTCGAGCGCCTCGTAGGTGTTGCCGAGCAGGTACAGCACGCCCACGAGCTGGGCGGCGTCCATGTTCGGCTCCGCGATGGCGCGACTGAGGATCGTGACCGCCACCTGGAAGTGGCCCTTCTCGATGAAGCACTGGCCGAGCGACTCGTAGGCCCGGGCGCGGTGGTTGGTGCCGCGGAGCGCCTTCTGGAACTCGGCGATCGCCTCGTCCACGAGCCCCATCTCCTTGTAGGCGACGCCGAGGTCGTAGTGCGAGTCGTAGTCCTCCTCCTCGACGTTCTCGGCGACCCCCTGCTTGAACTTGGCGAGCATGTCGGCGAAGTCGGCCTGCTCGTCGCCGGTCGGCTCCTCCTCGTCAACGACCATGCGGGTGTCCTTCACCGGCTCGTCGTCGCGCAGCCAGTCGCCGAGGTCCACGAAGTCGTCGTCGCCGCCCCCACCCCCGCCCCCGCCGGCGGGAACGGACGGCGTCGACGCCGGGGTCGGCTCCAGGGCCGCGGGCGGCCCGGCCTCGGACCCGGTGTAGCGCTTGAGCGCGGTGGTCGAGCGCACCGCAGTGGTCGCGCGCCGGCCGGTGGGCGGCTCGATGGGCGGGGCCACCGGCGCCGGGCCGAAGGTCGCCAGCGCCGACTCGGCGCGCACGTTCCCCGGCTGCAACTCGATCACGCGCTGGTACACGGCGCGCGACTTCTCCTGCTGCCCGTCGCGGAAGAGCGCGTCGGCGAGCTCGAGGTACGCCTCGACGAGCCCCGCCCGGTCGTTGGAGCGAAAGCAGAACTCGACGCGCTTCTGGTGGTGCCGCACCGAGTTCGGGTTGACGCGCACGATCTCGTCGGCCACCGAGCGCGCGCCGAGGAGGTCCTCGGCCTTCTCGAATCCGACCATCGACGCGTCGAGCTCGCGCAGCCCTTCCTCGCGCTGGCCATCCTCGAGCAGGGCCTCGCCATAGGAGCGGCGCAGCGACCAGTTCTCGGGCTCGGCCGCGACCCGGACGCTGAGCCCGTCCACCGAACGGGCGAGGAGCGACGTCGACTTGCGCGACGGGCGCGACGGCGGCGGTTCGGCGGGCACCACGTCGCTCGCCATCGGCGTCAGCGCCGACGTGATCAGCTCGTCCTCGTGGATGCTCGTGTCCTTCTCGTGCACCACGGGGACGATCGGCGGCGTCAGGAAGGCGACCTCGATGTCGTCGGCGCCCTCGGGGGCCTTCACCTCCTCCTCGACCGGCATCCCGTACTCCGCCCCGAACGAGGCAATGCCGGCCGGCGTGCCGGTGTTGATCAACGGGAGGCCGGCGAGGCTTCCGCGATGCGCCGGCTCGGCGTCGGCGGGGGGTACGTCGCCCGCGGCGGCGGCGTCCGCCTCCTCAGCGGCCTCCTCGGCGGCTTCGGCCTCGGCCTCCGACATCGGCTCGTCGGACGCGGCGGCGGCGGGTGCCTCCTGCAACTCGGAGCCGAGCGGCGTCAGGAAGACGAGGTCGGGCCCGCCCGACGGTGCTTCCTCCTCGGCGGCGGGGGGCCCGGCGGCCGGGGGCGAGAGGTCGATCATCTCGACGTCGGGGGCGGGGGCGGCGGCGGCGGGCGCGGCCGTCGGCTCCCCGGTGTCGAGCATCGGGAGGTCGGGCGACATCGTCGGCGCGGCGTCCTCCTGGCCCGACACGACGGGCTCGAGGTCGATCACGTCGACGCTGAGCGGCGTCTTCTGGATCGTGATGCGGGAACGGGCGTCGTGGGGGTCGAGCCCGACCGCGGCCTCGTCGGTCGGCGTGGGGGGAACGGTGAGCTGGTTGGAAAGCTCCAGCGCGTCGGGCATCTCGACTGGCGCCGGGGGGGGGGCGGGCTTGCCCGGCGTGGCGGCGGCGTCGTTGAGGTCGAGGAAGACGAGTCCGTCGGACTTCGACTTGCGCTTGGTCTCCTCCTGCGCCTTGACCTCGATCTCGGGGTTGATCGCGCGCATCCGCTCGGCGGCGGCGTTGGCCTCGGCGGTGCGCCCCTCGGCGGTCGCGCTGTCGTAGAGGATCTGCAGCTGCTGGATGGCGGCGTCGCCCTTGCCCTGCCTGTTGAGCTGGTCCGCCAGCATCAGGCGAATGTCGTCCTGCCCCGGGCAGAGGTCGCAGAACTCGGCAAGGGCGCGGAACGCCTCGTCGAGCTGGCTCTCGCGCTGCATGCGATCGGCGTACTCGAGGTAGTTCTTGCGCGCGTCGCTGTTGAACCCCTTCTGCGCGCTGATCTTGCCGAGCTTGTAGTAGACCGACGTGCGCCCCGGCGACTGCCGCAGGATCTTGTTGCAGAGGGCGATCGCGTTGTTGAGGAAGCCGCCGTCGGTGTAGAGGTCGACGGCGCGCTCGTAGTAGCCCACCGCGTCGCCGACATTGCCGTTCTTGACGAGGAGGTCGCCGACGCGATTGAACAGCGACACGTCGGTGTCGTCGAGGGTCGACCCGGCACTCTCCTCGATGATCTGGATGTAGAGCTGGAGCGCCTTGTCGAACTGCTTCTTCTGTTCGTGCTCCAGCGCCTTTTTCTTCAGCTTGGCGAGATCGGCCATCGGGGCTCTGGAGGGGCGGCGAGCACGGGGCTCCCGCGGGCGCTCGGGCGCCCCCGGGGACGGAGTTTCAAGGTACCCCTAACTCATACTGGTGACAAGGTTTGCCACGCGCCCACGAGCCGCGGCAGCGACGGTCGCCGGACCAGTACGGCAACTCGCGCACGTCGTCCATTTCGAACAGCGCCAGGTCGGCCGACGCCCCCACGGCAATGCGCCCCACATCCTGGGCGAGGCCAAGGGCGGCGGCGCCGTTCACGGTGGCCGCCAGCACCGCCTCGGAGACGCTCAGCCGCAGCTGGCTGACGGCGAGGGTGAGCACGAGCGGGAAGTTGATGGTCGGCGAGGTGCCCGGGTTGAAGTCGCTGGCGAGGGCGATCGCGGCGCCGGCGTCGATGAGGGCGCGGGCCGGGGCCTGGGAGGGCTTTCCGAGGAAGAAGAGGGTGTGCGGCAACAGGGTGGCGACGGTCGGGCTCGCGGCGAG
This sequence comes from Gemmatimonadota bacterium, assembly GCA_016191225.1. Lineage (GTDB taxonomy): Bacteria > Gemmatimonadota > Gemmatimonadetes > Gemmatimonadales > Gemmatimonadaceae > JACPPC01. The sequence goes on from JACPPC010000001.1 coordinate 13,682, forward strand.
CGCCCGGACGCCGGCGTCGGAGACGGCCCCGAGGTGGTCGGCGCTCACGGCGCCGAGCTCGGCGGCGAGCTCGGCTCCCCCGGCGGGCTTGAGCTCGTCGGCGTGGAGCTTGAGCCGGAGGCCCGCGGCGGCGGCGGCGCGCAGGATGCGGCGCGACTCGTCCACGGTGTACACCCCCGGCTCGCAGAAGATGTCGGCGAAGACAGCCAGGCGCTCGCCGACCACGGCGCGCAGCATCTCGTGCTCGAGCAGCGCCAGGTACGCCTCGCGCGCGGCGGCCGTCCCGCGCCGCTCGAGGGGAATCTCGTGGGCGCCGAGCCAGGTCGGCACGAGGCGCAGCGGCACGGTGGCGGCGAGGGTGCGGATGGCCCGCAGCATCTTGAGCTCGTCGTCGAGGGTGAGCCCGTACCCCGACTTGATCTCGAGCGTGGTGGTGCCGTGCGACGCGATGCGCGCGAGCCGCGGCAGGGCGAGGGCGACGAGCTCATCCTCGCCCCGGGCGCGGAGGTCGCGCACCGAGGCGTGGATGCCGCCGCCGCGGGCGGCGATCTCCATGTAGTCGAGCCCGCCCGCGCGCAGTTCCTGCTCCTCGTGGCGCGGCTTGCCGAACAGGGCATGCGTGTGCGAGTCCACGAGTCCCGGCATCAGCACCATCCCGCGGCAGTCGATGCGGGCCGCCTCCGGGTGGGCGCGCTCGAGCGCGTCGCGCGGGCCGACGGCGCTCACCAGCCCGCCCTCCACCGCCACGGCGGCGCCGGCGAGGATGCCGAGGTCGCGCAGCTCGGCGCCGCGGCGGGCGCGCGCCGGCCCGTCGCAGGTGACGACCTGTGCCGCGTTGACGAAGAGGAGCCGGTCGGGGGCGGGCCGGGCGGTGGCCGGCAGTTGCACGCGGGGACGGACGCTGGTGCCGCTCATGCCATGACGTCCCGCACGCGCGACCAGCGCAGGGGCGCCTGCGCCTCGCCCCGGCAGGCGTAGAAGCAGCGGTTGCAGGCGATCGGCTCGTAGCGGGCCCAGTCGCGCCAGTGGAAGTCCGTCGGGAAGTCCGGGCAGCGCTTGACCTGTCCCGCGGGATCGACGTGGATGGTGCGCAGCCCCGACCGGCACGGCTCCGCCAGCTCGCCGCGGGCCCAGCGCGGGATGCCCTCGAGGTAGGCGTCGGAGCTGGTGATGACGCCACGGCGCCGCCGCTTGTACGCGAGCAGCTCGGCCACCACGGCGTCGAGCTCGGCGTGCTGCTCGGGGCGGATCCGGTGCGCGGTGTTGCCGTTCTTCATGTCGGTGTACACGGAGAAGTTCACGCCGCAGCCCAGCTCGGCGGCGCGCCGTACGAGGGGGAGGGCCTGGTCGAGGTTGTCGGCCTTGAGCACGGCGTTGAACCGGATGTTGTCCACGCCCCGCGCGCGCATCGCCGGCACGGCCGCCATGATCCGGTCCACGAGGCCGGGGATGCCGCGGGCCTCGTCGTGCCGCGCGTCGAGGTAGTCGAGCGAGATGTTGAACTGGTGGATCCCCGCCGCCCACAGCGACTGCGCCCGCTCCGGGGTCAGCATCGCGCCGTGGGTGATGAGGGTGACGTACTTGAGCCGGATCGCGTCGCGGACGGCGGCGACGATTCCCTCGAGGTCCTTGCGCAGCAGGGGCTCGCCGCCGGTGAAGGTCACCAGCATCGGGTTGAAGAACCGCGCGGCGTCGGCGAAGCTCGCCAGCTCGGTGTCGCGGGCGCCGGCCGGCGTCTTGTGGTAGTCGCAGAAGCCGCAGGCGGCGTTGCAGCGCAGCGTGACCTCGAAGTGCACGAGCACCGGACGGCGACGGGCCGAGAGCCAGGCGTACTTGAGGAGGAAGAGGGGCACGTGCCAGGGCGCGAAGCGCGCGGAGAGCACCGCCCCTACCCCGGCATCGGGAGGTCGAGCTGCTGCGCGGCGGCGGTGCGGCGGGCAATCTCGTAGCCGGCGTCGGCGTGCCGGGCCACCCCCATGCCGGGGTCGTTCGTGAGCACGCGCTCGAGGCGCGCGCGCGCGGCGGGAGTGCCGTCGGCGACGATCACCTGCCCGGCATGCAGCGAGTTGCCGATGCCGACGCCGCCGCCGTGGTGGAACGAGACCCAGGTCGCCCCGCTCGCCACGTTCACCATCGCGTTGAGGATCGCCCAGTCGGCGATGGCGTCGCTGCCGTCCTTCATCGCCTCCGTTTCGCGGAAGGGGGAGGCCACCGAGCCGGTGTCGAGGTGGTCGCGGCCGATCACGACCGGCGCGCGCAGCGCACCGCTGGCCACGAGGTCGTTCATCGCCAGGCCGAACTTCGCCCGTTCCCCCTGCCCAAGCCAGCAGATGCGCGCGGGGAGCCCCTGGAAGTGGACTTTCTCGCGGGCCAGCGTGATCCAGCGCCTCAGGTGCTCGTCGTGCGGGAAGAGCTCGAGCACGAGATCGTCGGTGCGGTGGATGTCGCTCGGGTCCCCGGACAGGGCGACCCAGCGGAAGGGTCCCTTCCCCTCGCAGAACAGGGGCCGGATGTACTCGGGAACGAAGCCGGGAATGTCGAACGCGTCCCGCACGCCGGCGTCGAGGGCGACGGTGCGGATGTTGTTGCCGTAGTCGAAGGTCACCGCGCCGCGCTCCCGCAGGGCGAGCATCGCCCGAACGTGGGCCACGGCGCTCGCGGTGCTCCGGCGCACGTACCCCTGCGGGTCCGACGCGCGCAGCGCCGCGGCGTCGGCGAGGGTCATCCCCGCCGGGACGTAGCCGTTGAGCATGTCGTGCGCGCTCGTCTGGTCGGTCACCACGTCGGGGACCACGTTGCGGCGCACCAGCTCGGGGAGCACGTCGGCGGCGTTGCCCACGAGCCCGACCGAGAGGCCACTCCCGGTCCGCTGCGCCTCGGCGATCCAGCGCAGCGCCTCGTCGAGCGAGTGCGTCAGTCGGTCGCAGTAGCCGGTGTCGAGGCGCTTCTGGATGCGCTGCGGGTCCACCTCCACGCCGAGGAAGGCGCCGCCGTTCATGGTCGCCGCGAGGGGCTGGGCCCCGCCCATGCCGCCGAGCCCCGCCGTCAGCACGAACCGCCCGGCGAGCGAGCCGCCGAAGTGGCGGCGCGCGAGGGCACCGAAGGTCTCGTAGGTCCCCTGCAGGATGCCCTGCGACCCGATGTAGATCCACGACCCGGCGGTCATCTGGCCGTACATCGTGAGTCCAAGCGCCTCGAGGCGGCGGAACTCGTCCCACGTCGCGAAGCGCCCCACGAGGTTGCTGTTGGCGATGAGCACCCGCGGCGCATCGGGGTGCGTGCGGAAGACCGCGACCGGCTTGCCGCTCTGGACGATCAGGGTCTCGTCGGCGGCGAGGCGCTCGAGCGTGGCCACGATGGCGTCGAAGGCCTCCCAGTTGCGCGCCGCCTTGCCCGTGCCGCCGTACACGACGAGGTCCTGCGGCCGCTCGGCGACCTCGGGGTCGAGGTTGTTCATCAGCATCCGCAGGGCGGCTTCCTGGAGCCAGCCCTTGCAGCGCAGCGTGGAGCCGCGCGGGGCGCGCACGACGCGGGGGCCGCGGGCGGGGGCGGCGAGGGTGGAGGCGGGGGTCATGCGAGCATCTCCGGCGTGGTGCCGATCGTGAACTGCCCGGCGGCCACGGCGCCGGCGAGGGCGGCGATGTCGGGGGCGAGGACGCGGTCGGCGCCGAGGGTGGGGACGAGGGCGCGCACGCGTTCGTGCGCGAGGCGCACGCCGGTGCCGGGGGTGAGGGGGCGCCGGTAGTCGAGGGCCTGCGCGGCGCACATGAGCTCGATGGCGAGGATGTGCTGCAGGTTGCCGATGATCCGCCGCAGCTTCCAGGCGGCGCCCATCGCCATCGGCACCACGTCCTCCTTGCTGCCGTCGGTGGGGATCGTGTCGACGCTGGCGGGGTGCGACAGCACCTTGCACTCGCTGGCCAGCGACGCGGCCGTGACTTGCGCGATCATGTAGCCCGAGTTCACGCCCGCGTCGGCGGTGAGGAACGGGGGCAGCCCCTCGTTCAGGTCGGGGTGCACGAGCCGGTCGATGCGCCGCTCGCTGATCGTGGCGAGGTTGGTCATCCCGATGGCGAGGAAGTCGAGGGCCATCGCCACCGACTGGCCGTGGAAGTTCCCGCCGGACAGGATCGTGCCGTCCCCGAACACCAGCGGGTTGTCGGTGGCGGCGTTGAGCTCGCGCCCGATCACGTCGCCGGTGAAGCGCAGCAGGTCGGCCACCGGGCCGTGCACCTGCGGCATGCACCGCAGGGCGTACGCGTCCTGCACGCGCGCGTCACCGTGCCGGTGCGACTCGCGGATCGCGCTCTCGGCGAGCAGCTCGCGCAGGAGCGCCGCCGACGCGACCTGACCGACCTGGCCGCGAGCCTCGTGGATGCGGGCGTCGAAGGCGGTGGGGGTGCCCCTGAGCCCCTCCAGCGACGCCGCCCCGGCCACGTGCGCCGCCTGCCAGGCGATCCGCGCGTCGCCCCACGAGAGCGCCGCGATGCCCGTGTGCGCCTGCGTGCCGTTGATCAGGGTGATCCCTTCCTTGGGGCCGAGCACGACGGGCGTGAGCCCCGCCCTGGCCAGGGCGGCCGCGGCCGACATGACCTGGCCGCCCATTTCGACCTCCCCCTCGCCCACCAGCGCGATCGCGAGGTGCGACAGCGGCGCCAGGTCGCCGCTCGCGCCCACGCTCCCCTGCTCCGGTACCCGCGGATGGATGCCCGCGTTGAGCATCGCAACGATCAGCTCCGGCAGGGTCGCGCGCGCGCCGCCGAAGCCGCGGGCGATGACGTTGGCGCGCAGGAGCATCATGGCGCGCACCTCGCGCTCCGGCAGCAGCGGGCCGACGCCGGCCGCGTGGCTGCGCACCAGCGCCAGCTGCAGTTCGGCCAGTCGATGCTGCGGGATGGCGACGTCGGACAGCTTGCCGAAGCCGGTCGTGACGCCGTACACCGGCTCGTGGCGCGCCACGATCCCGTCCACCACCGCGCGGGCGCCCGCGAGGCGCCCGGTCGCCTCGGGGGCGAGTTCCACGGGCGCACGCTCCAGCGCCACCCGCCGCACGTCCGCCAGCGTGAGCCGCTGGCCGTCGATCCGCACCACTGCCGTCATGCGGGAAAGCTCGGCGGGAGCGGGCCGCCGGGCAACTGGCAGGGGGTGCACCGGGGCGTGATCGTCGCGGCGGTCAGATCCTTCGCCGCGCTCGGGATGGCGGGCGGGCGCGCCCGGAAGGACCGGCGGGCGACTACCGCCCCGTCGGGTTCGCCAGCGTCGACCGGTTGTAGTCGAACTTGATCTCGGGCTCGGCCTTGAGCGAGATGAAGAAGCTGAAGCTCGCGTTGCCGTTGGGCGACGCGGTGAAGGCGAAGGTCGCCCGCCAGTCGTGCATGTCGCGCTGGAGCGAGATCACCTGCGACGCGAACAGGTTCTTCTCCACGTCGTAGCTCGACGACCACTGTGCCGCCCACTTCGGCGTCAGGTTGAACGAGTACTGGAACTGGATGTTGGTCACCGCCGGGGTGACGAATACCACGCCGCCGTTGGTGGTGTTCTGCTGCGGGTTGAGCGGCGCCTGGCTCGACGGGTCGAGGAGGCAGTTGTCGTAGAGCCGGGTGTCGAGGGTGCGGAGTGGCAGGCAGACGACGGTCGGGTCGAGCTTCTTCACGTTGCCGCCCACGGGCGTGCGGGTCTTGGTCGAACTGAACGACAGCGACAGCCGCCAGCCCTGCCCGCTCGGGATCTCGAACTGCTGTGGGCGGATCGCGCCGCCGATCGGCGACGTGCCGGCGGCCAACGACGGCGTGTAACCGGGGGGACGCCCGGCGGTGGAGGCGTCGGCGGCACCGCGCGTCGTCGCCGTGTCGGCCGCCTTGAGCCCGAGCAGGCGCCGGAACATCCCAATGATCGGCGAGTTCCGGTCGAGCTGCAGGCCGGCCTGGATCGTCTCGGGGACCGGCTCGAACACGGCCGTGTCGCTGATCACGCTCCCCTGGAACAGCGACCACTGCACCGACAGGCTGAAATTCGGGAGGAGCTCCGACGCGAAGTTGGCGCTCACGTTCTGCGTCGTGAGGCCCGCCGTCCAGCTCGGCGCCGGCTTGCCCGCGGCCGCGCGAATGCGGCGGACTTCCTTGAGCTGCTCGAAGTTGTACGAGAAGGGGCTCAGGTTGATCGAGAGGAGCCGCACCTTGCGGCCCTCGCCCGTGTCGCCGGCCGTCCTGATCTTGGCCTCGAAGTTCTGGTTGAGCTGCAGTGACAGCGCGCTCTGAGCCAGGGATCCGAGGTAGCCGACGCGGGTGTTGCCCGTCGCCGCGAGGTAGTCGTCGGCGACGTCGGCCGCGGGGGCGTAGCTGTACGACAGCACCGGCTGCAGCGCATGCCGGATCCGGCCCACCGGGCCGAAGCCGTTGTACAGGGCGAAGAAGGTCGGCGACATGCCCAGCCCGTAGACGAGCTTCTTGCCCTGGGCGACCCAGCTCCCCCCGCTCAGCTCGGTGCGCACGAGGTAGGCGCCGGGGGCCACGTTCTGCAGCGACACCGAGGGGGCGATGTTCCACGAACCCTGCGCGATCGACGGCAGCGCGAAGCCGAGGTTCCAGTCGAGGTCGCTGCGAAAGGTGCGGGCGAAGATCCGCGTCTCCTTGATCGAGGTGTCGCGCACGTTCACGATCCGCCGCGACTGCGGGTAGTCGAGCGCCCGGTCGCTGAAGTCGAAGCCCAGCCGCAGGTCCCAGTTCCCGATCTTGAGCGGGGTCTGGAAGCCCATCGCCAGGTCGGTGGTGTTCTGCCTGACCTTCACCGAGTCGATCGTTCCCGTGGGCGTGGTGCGGTAGCGGTAGCCGAACTCGCCGGCGAGGTCGAGCGCGAGGGTCTGCTGGCTCCGCAGCGAGAACCCGGGCGTCCACGTCAGCCAGCTCGCGAGGGCGATCGGCTCCGACGAGATGCTGAGGCTGGGGAAGGTCCGGTCGACCTGCGATCGCCCCGGGTATTGCGACTGGCTGCCGCCGATGGCGAGGCTCAGCGGGCCGACACGGCGGGTGTAGTTCGCGTCGCTGCGAATGCTCGCCAGGGTCGCCGTGGGGTTGATCGTCGTGTTGCGCTGGACAGTCGTGTTGGAGACGTAGTTGACGTTGACGTTGAGGTTGCTGGTCTGCGAGAAGCTCTGCTGGTGGTTCCAGTGGGCATTGAGGGTCGTCGCATCGTCGGTCTGCCGGAGGTAGCCGAGGCCGATGCCGCCGGTCATGAACCGCGACAGCCACCGGTACCGCCACTCGCCGTTCACCCGGGTGAACCCGTAGCCCCCTGCCGGCGGCCGTGTCCCCGAGCGGTAGTCCATCGCCACCGTCGCGTCCATGTAGTCGCTCAGCGCGAAGTAGTAGCCGAGGTTCTCGACCATGCGCTGGTAGGTGCTCGAGTTGCGCACCAGTTCGCTGAAGCCGAACCGCGGCACCAGCATCCCGCTCCGGCGCCCCTGCCGCATGTCCTGGAAGATGAACGGGAACCAGGCCACCGGGATGTCGGCGATGTACAGCACCGCCGGCCGCGCGACCATCATCCCGCCGGACACGACCTTCATCTCGCCGGCCGAGAAGTGATAGTGCGGCGTCGTGTCCTGGCAACTCGTGATCGTCCCGCCGCTCGCGTAGAACACCTGCTTCTTGCGCTCGAGGGTGTCGGTGACGGTCGTGTCCTCGCGCGCCACCAGCGCCGCCTGGTGGCCGAAGACGACCCACTTGCTCCCCTTGTTGTCGACCTTCGTCTCGAGCCCCTCGGCCACCCCGCGCCCCTCGGAGATGTCGTACCGGAGCCCCCCGCGCGCCACGACGTCCTCGTTGTTGGCGTCAGGGTCGCGCAGCTTGACCGTGTCGCCGCGCGCGAAGACCATCTGCGTCGAGTCGTTGTAGGTCACCGTGTCGCCGACGAGCAGCGTCCGCACCCGGTTCACCGCCGCCGGCCTCCCCGACAGCCGCAGGTCGCGCCGCGTGGCGTCGAACAGGACCCGGTTGCCCTGGTAGCGCGTCACGTGGAATCCCTTGCGGGCGATCAGCGCGTCCATCACCGAGTCGGTCGGCTCCCACTGCACGAGCTCGGCCTTGCGACCGGTGTCGCCGGGGGCCGCCACCGGCCTGCGCCGCGTCGTGTCGCCGCGGACGCCCGCCCGCGCGCTGTCGCCCGGGACCGCGGCACGAGCGGCCGGGAGTGCCCCCGCCTGCTGTGCCCCCGCCCCGCCGGGCCAGGCGACCGAGGCGCCGGCGAGGCACAGCGCCAGCAGGCGCCGGCCGCCCCGAGCGCCCCCGGTCACGCCGGTGCCTCGTCCTCGAGCGCCTCGCGGCGCCGCTTGCGGCGCTGCACGAGGTACGACAGCCAGATGCTCACCTCGTACAGCAGGTACAGCGGCACCGCCATCGTCGCCGAGGCGATCAGCAGGTCCCCGGGCGTCAGCACCGCGCCGGCGACCACGCAGCCCACCGCCGCGTGGCGGCGGAACTTCGCCAGGAACTGCGGCGTGACCACCCCCAGCGCCGACAGCAGGAGGATCACGATCGGCAGCTCGAAGCTCGCGCCGAAGGCGAGCACCATGCTGATCACGAAGCCGAAGTACTCGCTGGCGGTGATCATCGGCTCGAGCGAGCCGCTCTGGAAGGTCATCAGGAACTGCAGCGCCAGCGGCAGCACGTAGAAGTAGCACATCGCCGCGCCGGCGCCGAAGAGGAAGATCGCCGCCACGAACACCGGCACCACCACCCGCCGCTCGTGCTGGTACAGCGCCGGGGCGAGGAACCCCCACCCCTGCCAGATGATCACCGGCAGCGCGATCACCGCACCCAGGGCCAGCGAGGCGCTGAGCACGATCTGGAAGGCGTCGCCGGGGTGCGTGAACACCAGCTTGCGCCCCTGCAGGAAGGGCTGGATCGGCTGCGCCATGTAGCCGATCACGTCGAACTTGACCAGCAGCACGAAGGCGACGAACACCGCGACCACGTACGTGAGCGCGACCCAGACGAGCCGCCAGCGCAGCTCCTCGAGGTGCTCGAGGAAGGGCATTTCCCCCTCGCCGCGCATCGCCACCTACCTGAGGAGCTTGAGCCGGTCGGCGGCGAGCACCGCCTCGTCCGACTGCGGGAACCTCGCCACCACGCTCGCCAGCGCCGCCTTCGCCTCGGCCGTCTTCCCCGCCGCGAGGAGCACGAGGGCGTGCTTGTACGTCGCCGTCGACGCCTTGGGCGACGGCGGCTGCCGCGCGATCACCAGCCGGTACACCGAGTCGGCCGACGTGCTGTTGCCCTCGGCCGCGAACGACTCGGCCACGTAGAACTGCGCCAGCTGCGCCGCGTCGCTCTCCGGGAAGCGCGCCAGGAGGTCGCCAAATCCGGCGCGCGCCGACCCCGCGCTGCCGCGCCGCAGCTGCTCGAGGGCGAGCTGCAGCAGCTGGTTCGGGCCGGGGCTGCCGGCCCCGCGCCCGCTGTCGGCGCCCGCCGCGCCCGCACCGACCGGCGCCCCGCCGCGGTCCTCGAGGCCCGCCCGCAACTCCTGCAGCCGGCGCTGGCTCTGGCCCGTCAGTTCCTGGATCTGGATCAGCTGCTGCTGCATGAGCCGGAACTCGTCGCGGCTGTCCCCCTGCCACCTGGCCATGCGGGCACTCAGGGCGCGCATCGAGTCGGAGGCCGACTTGAGCGCGGCGAGCGCCGCCGCGAGCTGCACCGTGCGCGCCGAGTCGTTGCGGGCCGCCTCGGCACGCACCACCGCCACGTCGGCCTGCAGCACCCGCAGGTCGTTCTGCGTGGCGAGGCAACCGGCGAGCGACGCGGCCGCGAGCGCCGCCGCGGCCCGCAGCGGGCGGCGGGTGGCGACGGACCTCGCGGCGCTCCGCGGCGTTCGGGTCACCTCGGGCCCTGCAGCCCCTCGCCGCCGGCGAGGATCTCGAACTCGCCGCGGCGGTTGCGGGCCCGCGCCGCGTCGTCCTCCCCGGGCGCCGCCGGCCGCTCGCGGCCAAAGCTCACCACGTCGATGCGCGCCTCGGCCACCCCGCGGTCGGTGAAGTAGCGCTTGAGCGCGGCGGCGCGGCGCTGGCCCAGCGCGAGGTTGTACTCGTCGGACCCGCGCTCGTCGGTGTGCCCCTGGATCCGGACGCGCAGCGACGGGTTGGCGCCGAGAATCGGCAGCTTGAGCTCGAGGGCCGCCCGCGTGTCGTCGCGCACGTCGGACTTGTCGTAGTCGAAGTACACCGTGGCGAGCAGCACCTGCTTGAGCTCGGCCGCCGTCTTCGACGCCAGCGCCCTCACCGCGGCGATGCTGTCGTCGCGGACCTTGCGCAGCGCCGCCTCGCGGGCCGCGTCGCGCGCGGCGACGGCCCGCGCCACCGAGTCCCGCGCCGCCGCCCGCGCGGCGGAATCGCCGCCGGTGGCCGCCGCTATGCCGGCCGTCGGTCCCGGCGGCACTGCGGCGGGAGCGGGCGCCGTCTCGGGCTTCTTGCTGCACGCGGCGGCCAGCAGGGCGGCGCCAAGCGCCAGCGCCATGCCCCGCCGCGACATCTGCTGCGTCATCCGGGTCTCCCTCGCTGCATGTGGTCCCGCCTGCTATTTCGGCGCGCCGAGCCGCGGCGACCACGCCGCCAGCCGGGCGCCACGATCGTGCGTCAGCTGCCGCACGCGCCCCGTCTCCACGTCCACCACGAACAACTCCGCCCCCCCCGTGCGGTTCGACGTGAACGCGAGGTGGCGTCCGTCCGGCGCCCACGAGGGATCCTCGTTCTTGCCCTCGCTCGTCAGCACCTTCACGCCCCGGTCGCGCAGCGTGATCACCGCCACCTGGAAGAGCCCGTCCACCCGCGCCTGGAAGGCGATCGCGCGACCGTCCGGCGACCAGTCGGGACTCGCCCGGTAATTCTGCTCGTCGAACGCGAAGTCGGTGAGCAGCTCGACGTTCGTGCCGTCGAGGTCGGAAATATACACCTCGGGACGTCCCGACCTCCCCGACGTGAACGCCACCCGCAGGCCGTCCGGGCTCACCGTCGGCGAGGTGTTGTCGCTGCCGCGGCCGACCGTCACGCGGCGCGCCGGATCGTCGCCGGAAAGCCGAGCCGCCCAGAGGTCCGTCCCTTCCTCACGGCCATGGGCATACACCACCGTCTCGCCGTCGGGGGCGAAGGCCGGCGTGATGTTGAGCCCCGCCGGCGTCGCCCCGATCGTGCGCAGCCTGCCGGTGGCGAGCTCCTTCACCACGATCCGCGAGCCGGCGTCGCCGATCGCGCTCCACGCCAGCGCTCCCCCGTCGGGCCGCCAGGCGGGCGAGAGGGCGCTCCCTTCCGACACCGCCTCGGTGACCGCGCCGTCGGCGTCGATCGCCCACACCCGCCCGCCGCGCACGTAGGCCACCCGCGTGGCCGCCACGCCGGCCGTGCCGGTGATGGTCCGCTCGACCTCATCGGCCATCCGGTGCACCGACTGGCGCCAGGCCCGCGACGGCGCCGGCGACACGAGCGCGGCCTCGCGCGACTCGATCGCCCGCTGGGCCCCCACGTCGTGCACCGTGACGCGGACCCGCCCCCCGGCGAGGGGCTCGCACTGCACGAGCGCCGCCGCGCCCAGCCGGGCCAGGAGGGCGTAGTTGGGCGTGGTGGCGGAGGCTGTTCCCGCCGCGAGCACCCCCGCGCCGGCGATCACCGTCACCCGATCGCCGTAGTCGAGGTCGCGCTGCACGATCGCCTGCACCGAGTCGCCGAAGGCCCCGGCGACCGGCGCCACGATCACCCCCGGCTTGGTGCCCGGTGCATAGGTGAGACCGATCCGGACGCCGCGCGCCGGGTCCTGTGAGCGGAGCGCGGCGGGCAGGAGCGCGCCGCCGGCGAGCATCGCCGCGGCGCTCCACATGCGTCCGCCCCTCATCGCACCAGCCGCGGGTCGAACGAGAAGGTCACCGGCAGCACGTCGTCCGCGAAGTCGGCCGGCAGGGCGCCGAACGACTTCGAGCGCGCCGCCGCCTCGATCGCCCCCTGGGCCTCGAGGTCGAACGCGTACGACCCCGACCGCGTCACGAAGCGCAGGTTGGTCACGGAACCGTCTCGGCGAATGAGGAAGGCGACCTCGCACCGCAGCGAGGCCGCGGGCGATCGGGGCCGGAAGTTCAGCGCGATCTGCCGCACGATGTTCGACAGGTACCCCGGAAAGGAGAACGCGGTCCCATCCGTTCGCACCGTCGCCACGTCCGCCCCCCTGTCTCCCGTCGGCCCCCCGCCGGCAACCGCGGCGGCCGTCCTGGCCGGTGCCGGAGCGGTGGACGGCGGGCTCGGTGGTGCCGCCGGCCCGGCCGCGCGGGACACCGGCGTCGCGGCGCGTGCCCCCCTCGGTGGCTTGACCGGCTTCGCCTTGGCGAGGGGAATCGCCTTGCCGCTGGTGCGCGCCTTGGCCGCCGGCACAGCCGGCGGCGGCGTGGCGCGTGACCGCGCTGCGCCCGGAGTCGGGTCCACCGGCGACGCGGGCTCCGCCGGGCGCACCTCGCCGATGGCGCGTGGCCCGGCCGGCGCGGCGATGAGTTCCACGCTGTACAATGGCGGCAACGGAGGCATCGCGGGGCGGATCGCCACCAGCGCGATCGCGACGACGTGCAGCGCCACCGACGCCGCGATCGGGCCGGAGAGCCGCGCCCCGCCGCGCCCCGCCGTCATGGCACCCGCTCCGGCTCGGCCACCAGCCCGACGCCGTTCACGCCGGCGGCCCGCATGATCGCCAGCACCTCGACGACACGGCCGTACGGCACACCCTGGTCGGCGCGCAGGTAGGCCCCTTCCTTGCCGCGGTCGCGGGCGAGCGCCTTGAAGCTCGCGCGGAACTCCGCGAGCGAGAGGGGCGTCTCGTCCACGAATATCTGCCCCTGGCGGTTGACCGACACCGCGAGGCCGCCCTTGGGCTCGAGTGGCCTGGCCTCGGCGCGCGGCAGGTCGACGTCCACCCCGCCCTGCATGATCGGCGCCGCGATCATGAAGATGATCATCAGCAGCATCATCACGTCGATCAGCGAGACGACGTTGATCTCGGCATTCAGCGGCGTTCCCTCGGCGCGGCGGCGGCGCCCCATCCTAGATCCGTCCCTCGCGCGCGAGGAGCGCGATCAGCTCCGAGCCATAGCCCTCGAGTTCGCGCTCCACGCGGTTGAGCCGGTTGGCGAAGATGTTGTAGCCGAACGCGGCCGGGATCGCGACGGTGAGCGCGGCCGCCGTCGCCACCAGCGCCGTGGCGATGCCGGGGGCCACCGCGCCGATGTTCCCCGACCCCTTCGTGGCGAGGCCGAGGAACGAGTTGATGATGCCCAGCACCGTGCCCAGCAGCCCGATCAGCGGCGACACCGAGCCGATGCTGGCGAGGGCCGGCACCCAGCGTGCCAGCAGGTCGCGCTCCGCGCCCGCCTCGGCGTCGAGCAACTCGCGCAAGGCCTCGACCTGCCCGGCACTGAGGACGGCCGGCCGGGTCACGCTGGCCTCGCCCCCGCTCGGCCGCGTGGCGGCCAGGAACTGCACCGCCCGCTCGGTCACCCGCGTGAACGGCGAAGGTGGCATCCGGCGCGCGAGTCCCGACGCCCCCTCGAGCCGCTCGACCGCGGCAAATTCGTCGTGAAAGCGCCTCGATGCCGCCCGCAGCCGCGAGAACTCGATCCACTTGGCGAACATGATGCCCCAGCTCAGCAGCGAAAGGACGCCGAGCACGATCAGCACCGCACGCTCCGTTCCGCTCGCGCCGGTGACCATCTCCCACGGCGTGCCCGGCAGGGCGCCGCCGACCTGCGCGAGGGGCGCCGCGGCGCCCCTCACCGCGCCCGGGCCGGCGCGGCGACCGCGCGCTGGGCGGCGAACCAGGCGTAGGTCTGCGCCAGCCCGTCGGCCAGCGCCACCGCCGGCCGCCAGCCGAGCTCGCGCGCCGCCTTGTCGATCGCCACCGACGACCGGCGCTGCTCGCCCGGGCGCGCCGGGGCATGCTCGAGGGGCACCGTCACGCCGGCGGCGGACATGATCGCGCGCGCCAGCTCGACGACCGACGTCTCCACGCCGGTGCCCACGTTCCAGGCCCGCACGTCGAGGCGCTCCATCGCCGGCAGGGGGCACGTCGCCGCGATCAGGTTGGCCTCCGCCACGTCGCCCACGAACACGTAGTCGCGCGTCTGCCCGCCGTCGCCGAAGACGGTCAGCGCGCGTCGCTCGAGCAGCCGCCCGCAGAAGATCGCCACCACGCCGGCCTCGCCGTGCGGGTCCTGCCGCGGCCCGTACACGTTGGCGTAGCGCAGCACCGCGGTCGGCAGGCCGTGCACCCGCGCGTAGTACGCCAGGTAGTGCTCCACGGCGAGCTTGGCGATGCCGTACGGCGACTCGGGGTCCTTGGCGAACGTCTCCACGTTTGGCGGCTTCACGAAGTCGCCGTAGATCGCCCCGCCGGTGCTCGCGAAGACCACCCGCGTGGTGGCCCCCGCCGCGCGCACCGCCTCGAGCAGGTTCAGCGCACCGAGGATGTTCACCCCCGCGTCGAACGCCGGATCGGTCACGCTCCTGCGCACGTCGATCTGCGCGGCGAGGTGACACATGGCATCGAACCGCCCCTCGCGCACGAGCGCGGCGGCCTCGCTGGAGCCGACGTCGGCCTGGACGAAGTCCGCCACCGCGGGGACCTGCTCCCGCTTGCCACTCGACAGGTTGTCGAGCACGGTCACCTGGTGGCCGGTGGCCACGAAGCGGTCGGCGACGGCGGAGCCGATGAAGCCGGCCCCGCCTGTCACGAGAATGCGTTTCGGCGTCGTCATGGTGCCTGGTGCGGGTGAGGGCGCCGCTCGGGCGCGATCCGGTGCGCGATCGGAACTGCGCTCAGGAGGCGGGCATCCGTGCCACGAGACGCGCCGGCATCCCTTCCTTGATCCCACCGGTGGCCTGCCCCGTGAGCACTGCGGTCGCCGCCTGTGGGGTCACGCGCACGACTTGCACCGTCGCCAGCACTTCCTCGGGCACGACCGCGCCGGTGGAGGTCTTGCCGGCCTCGCGCACGAGTGCGAACACGTCGCCCGGCCGAACTGCGCCGAGCCCCCTGGTGGACAGGACCACGAAGGCTTGCAGCGTCGGCAGCGCGGGATCGCTGTGCACGTGCACCACCGACGTCATCGGCCCGTTCGCCACCGGCGTCGGGCGGGCCAGCGAGTCGCGCTGCAGCCGCTCGTACGGCAGGAGTCCCTGCCCGGGGCGGATCGCCTCGAAGATCTGCTTCACGCGCGCCACGGGCGCCTTCCCCCGCTCGGCCACCTCGACCTGGACGATCCCCGTCGGTATGGCGAGGTCGCCGTAGCCCTTCACGAGACCGCCCGGGCGGATCACGAGGTACCGCGAGCCGATGGCTGCCGGGGTCCCCGATGGCGGGTTGATGGTCACCAGCTCCGCGAGCTGGATCGCGCGATCGCTGCGGTCGTAGTCGACGCCGCTCGGCGTCAGCACGTCGGTGATCCGCCCGGACCAGGCCGGGCCGCCCGACGCCGAGACGAACGGAGCGCTCGTGTACTCGCCCGTGCGCACCACCGGCTGGACGCGGGCGATCGTCGCGGCCCGGCTGGCCGTGCCGATCCGCACATGGAACTCGCTGAAGACCGTCGCCCCGCCCTGCGGTTCCTCCGGGGCGATGGGTTCGGCCGCCGGCGCCGCGGCCGGCGCGCCCGGCTCCTTCACGGCGAGGGCGGTGACCTGCGCCGGCGCCGCGCTTTCGGCCGTCGGCAGGCGCAGCACCTCCCCCTCGTAGATCCAGCGCGGGTCCTCGACCACGTCGGTGTTGAGCCGGTAGATCTCGGGCCAGAGGTAGGGATCGTTCAGGAAACGCTGCGCGATCCCCCACAGCGTCTCGCCCTTGACGACCGTGTGCGTGCCCGGAATGTCTGAGGGGAGGGCGGCCGGCGCGGCCGCGCTCGGCTGGATCTTCGGCAGCGGGCGCGTTGGACGCGGCACCGGCGGCTGCTGCGCCCCTTGCTGCGCCCCTCCCTGCGCCCCCTGCGGCGTCGCCCCGCCCTGCGGTGACGAGGGCGCGGCTGGCTTCCCCTGCTGCGTGGCTTGCTGCGCCTGCTGATCGACTGCGTCGTTGCGCTGTGATGCCGTGGCCGCGGCGGTCCTGGCCCGGTTGATTGCCTCGATGCCCTGCGCGGGTGCCACGACCGGGAAGGCGAGCGCGAGCGAGAAGGCGGCGAATGAGTTGCGCATCATCGGGAAGCACTCCAACCGGGGGATGCCGCGGCGTGGCGCGTGGAGCGCCGAAACCACCAGCAGCCGGGCAGCCATGGAGAGCCGCCCGGAGGCGACAATATGACGAGCCAGTTCCGGGCGAGGATACTCCCCGCCGCCCCCCGCCGTTCCAGCAGCGGAGGCGCCGCGCATGCAGGCGCCTCCGCCGTGACGCAGCGCACGCGAAAATGCCGTGCTAGAACGGCAGGTCGTCGTCCTCGTCTTCGAGCGCCCCCGGGAAGTCCTTGAAGTCCTCCCCGCCTGCCCCCGCGCCCGACGCCGCGGCCGCCTTGGCCGGGCGCTCGGTGCGCGCGCGCGAGCCGCCCCCCTCGCCGTCCGCGTCGCCGCCGCGCCCGCCGCCGAGCATGATCAGTTCGCGCACGCGGATCTCCGTCGTGTAGCGCGTCTGCCCGTCCTTGTCCTGCCACTGCCGGTACTCGATCTGGCCCTCGACGTAGCACTTGTCGCCCTTCTTGAGGTACTTCTCCACCACGTCCGCCAGCTGCTGGCCGGCGCCCTTGGCGTTCCAGGCGATGCAGCGGTGCCACTCGGTCTTTTCCTGCTTCTCCCCACCCTGGCCCGTCCAGCTGCGGCCGGTGGCGAGCGAGAACTCCGCCACGCGGCTCCCGCCCGTGGTCGATCGCACCTCGGGGTCCTTCCCGAGGTTCCCGATCAGCTGGACCTTGTTGAGACTGCGGCTCATGGTGCCTTCCTCCCGATTGAACGTTGGCGTCCCTGGTGACGCCCCCACGCTACGCACACTCCGCTCCGGCTACGCCACCGCCTGCACGCACCCGGTGTCAAACCCTTGCACCCCCGCGGCGCCGGCGCCCGGCCCCCCCGGCCGCGTCGACAGGCTCGCCTCAGTCCCCTCCCGCCGGCAGCGCGAGCCGCAGCGAGAGCGCGTCCTCCACCGGCGCCGAGTAGTACCGCCGGCGCCGACCCGCCTCGGCAAAGCCGCGTGACGCATAGAGCGCCCGCGCCCCCGCATTCGATTCCCGCACGTCGAGGTACAGCGTCCGGGCCCCGCGGCGCGCCGCCTCGTCGATCAGGCGATCGAGCAGGATCGCCCCGATGCCGTCGCGACGCGCCGCCGGAGCCACCGCGATGTTCGTGATCTCCCCCTCGTCGGCCGCCACCACGAGCATCGCGTAACCGGCCACCGCGCCGGCCAGTTCGGCCACCGGAAAGTACACTCGCGGCTCGCCAACGAGCGCCACGAAGGCGTTTCGTGGCCACGGGTCGCCGAACGAGGCGACCTCGATCGCATGCACCGCGCCCACGTCGGCGGGGGTCGCACCACGCACGCGCACACCGCGCGCCGCCGCGGGAGAGGGGGCTCCCCCGGAGGCAGCGGGCCCGCGGACGTTGTCGCTCATGACGCCGGGAGGGGCCGGCCATGCACCGCCTCCCACTTCACCTGCGCCTCCGCGAGCCGCCCGTAGTCGGGCTCCCAGGCGTCGAGGTCCACGTCGACGATGGCGCCCGACAGCGGCCCGAGGCGCGCCACCCCACGCGCGTGCGGCGCCAGGTCCAGCTCGCGGCCCGGCCCCGCCAGGCGTGCCCCGCAAGCCTGGGCGGCCGCGGGCACGGCCCCGGCAGACGTTCGCCGCGCGACGCCGACTTCCGAAATCGTTCCATCGGCCGCGACGACCACGAGGGACGCGAAGCACTCGCCGCGAAGCGCGTCGGTGGCCACGAGGTAGCGCCCCGCCGGCACGGCGCCGGCCGGCGCGCCGGCGATCACGAGGGCGTGCGACGACACCGCGGCGAGCGTGGCCCCAGCGCCGGTGGCGAGTCCCTTGGCGATCGAGGCGGCGATCCGCAGGCTGGTGAAGCTCCCCGGACCGGCGCCGCATACCACCCGGGCGACGTCCCGTGGCGTCGCCCCGGCGTCGGCGAGCGCCGCCAGCACCGCCGGGAAGAGGCGCTCCTCGTGGGCGCCCTTCATCGCTACCGCGCGCTCGGCGACGAGGCGCGCGCCGTCGAGCACGGCCACCGTGCCGACGGGGAGCGCGGCGTCGAGCGCCAGGACGATCGCCATCAGCCCACCGTGAGGAGGCGCCGCGACGGGTCGCCGGCATCGTGCGCCAGCACCAGGTGCCTCGCCCCCGCGGGAAGGCGCTCGCGCGCCCGCTCGGCCCACTCGACCAGCACGACCGCCGGCTGGGCGAGGATCTCGTCGATCCCGATCGAGTCCAGCGCCGGCTCGGAGGCGAGGCGATAGAGGTCGAGGTGGTACACCGGCGAGCGCGGGGCGGCGTACTCGTGCACGAGGGTGAAGGTCGGGCTCGTCACCGGCTCCGCCACGCCGTAGCCGCGGCAGATCGCCTGGGCCAGCGTGGTCTTGCCCGCGCCCAGCTCGCCGGTGAGGGCCACCACCGCCGGGGCGCGAAGGGACGCGCCGAAGTCGGCCCCCCACGCGTCGAGTTCCTCGCGCGACAGCGCGCGCGGCGGCGGCGTCCGCGCGCTCACCCGAAGCGCCCCGACCGCTGGCGCGCGCCCCCGCCCCGCGAGCGCGTCACGCTCCCGTCCAGGCTCGCGCGCAGTTCGAAGATCTCGTCGCGCAGCCGCGCCGCCGTCTCGAAGTCGAGCGACGTGGCGGCGGCCTTCATCTCCGTCTCGAGGACGGCCACCCGCTGCTCGACGTCCCTCACCTGCCCTCCATAGCCCGGCGGCGCCTCCGCGACCTTGCGCGCCGCCTCGCGCTCCTCGCGCGCCTCGCGGGCATCCGCCACGCGCGTGCTGAAGCGCACCTCGTCGACGCTCTTTTCCACCCCGCGCGGCGTGATCCCGTGGTCCTCGTTGAAGGCGCGCTGCAGGTCGCGGCGCCGCTTCGTCTCGTCCATCGCCCGCTGCATCGACCCCGTCACCCGGTCGGCGTAGAAGATCGCCCGCCCGTTCACGTGGCGCGCCGCGCGTCCGATGGTCTGGATGAGCGCGCGGTCACTGCGCAGGAACCCCTCCTGGTCGGCGTCGAGCACCGCCACCAGCGACACCTCCGGCATGTCGAGCCCCTCGCGCAGCAGGTTGATCCCCACCAGCACGTCGAACTCGCCGAGCCGCAGCCCGCGCACGATGTCCATCCGCTCGATGGCATCGATGTCCGAGTGCATGTAGCGCACCCGCACGCCCACCTGCTGCAGGTAGTCGGTCAGGTCCTCGGACATCCGCTTCGTGAGGGTGGTGACGAGCACCCGCTCCCCCTTCCGCTCGCGCAGCCGGATCTCGGCGAGGAGGTCGTCCACCTGTCCCTTCACCGGGCGCAGCTCGATCTCGGGGTCCACCAGCCCCGTCGGCCTGATCACCTGCTCCACGACGGCGCCCTCGCTCAGGCCCAGCTCGAGGTCCCCCGGCGTCGCCGAGACCATCAGCGCGCGCGGGGTCAGGGCGAGGAACTCGTCGAACACGAGCGGCCGGTTGTCGAGGGCACTGGGCAGGCGGAAGCCGTACTCGACCAGGGTCAGCTTGCGCGCCCGGTCGCCGTTGTACATCCCCCGGATCTGCGGCAGCGAGACGTGCGACTCGTCCACCACCACGAGGAAGTCCTCGGGGAAGTAGTCGAAGAGGCAGGCCGGCCGCTCCCCCGGCTGCCGCCCCGAGAGGTGGCGCGAGTAGTTCTCGATCCCGGCGCAGGTGCCGATCTCGAGCATCATCTCGATGTCGAAGTTGGTCCGCGACTCGAGCCGCTGCGCCTCGAGGAGCTTCCCCTCGCCCCGCAGGAAGGCGAGGCGCTCGGCGAGCTCGGCGCGGATCGCCGTCACCGCACGCTCGAGGGTCGGCCGCGAGGTGATGAAGTGCTTCGCCGGGTACACCGCCGCGCGCGCCAGCGCCGTGATCGCGTCGCCCGTCAACGGGTCGATCTTGGTGATGCGCTCCACCTCGTCGCCCCACAGCTCGATGCGCACCGCCTGCTCCTCGTACGCCGGGAAGATCTCGACCGTGTCGCCGCGCACGCGGAAGGTGCCTCGCTCGAAGGCGATGTCGTTGCGGCCGTACTGGATCCTCACCAGCCCGCGCAGGATGTCGTCGCGGGCGATCTTCTGCCCCCTGGCGATCGTGACCATCTGCTCGCGGTACTGCACCGGGTCGCCAAGGCCGTAGATCGCCGACACGGTGGCCACGATCACCACGTCGTCGCGCTCCATGAGCGACGAGGTGGCGCGCAGGCGCAGCCGGTCGATGTCCTCGTTGATCGAGGCGTCCTTCTCGATGTACGTGTCCGTGGTGGGCACGTACGCCTCGGGCTGGTAGTAGTCGTAGTACGAGATGAAGTACTCGACCGCGTTGGTGGGAAAGAACGACTTGAGCTCGCCGTAGAGCTGCGCCGCCAGCGTCTTGTTGTGCGAGAGGACGAGGGTCGGGCGGCCCCACGACCGGATGACGTTCGCCACCGTCATCGTCTTCCCCGACCCGGTGACGCCGAGGAGCGTCTGGAACCGGTCGCCGCGCTCGAGCCCCTTGAGCAGCTCCGCGATCGCCTTCGGCTGGTCACCGGCCGGCTGGAAGGGGGCTTCGAGCTTGAACGGGGCGCGGTCCATGGGAGAACAGTAGCCTATCGGCGTTTCTTCGGGTAGGGACCAGCGGTCGCAACCACCGCCGGGCGCCCCCGCCTGAACCTCCGTGAGCCCTCCGTGGCTGCCCCGCTCACCTCCTCCTCGCCCCTGCGCGCTAGTCGACCCTCGTCCAGACGATGATCGCCCCGCACCCGATGTTCCGCTGGAACTGCGGCGGCACCCCGTTCGCCGACGGGTAGATCTCGATCGCCTTGATCCACTCCGGCGGCATGTTGCGCTCGAGGTCGAAGCCGTCGCCCAGTGCGACGCCGTCCACGAAGACATCCATCGGGCAGCGCAGCCCGCGCCCCCAGATCTTGCGAAAGGCCCCCGCGCGCGAGACCACCACGCTTGGCTGCCCCTGGAAGAGGTCCGTCGTCTGGATGGCGTTCCGCTTCTTGATGTACTCCTCGTCGAAGAAGATGCCGTGCAGCCCCTGCCGCTGCCGGTCATAGAAGCCGGCCCGCGCCAGCGCCGGCGAGACCCGTTTCCCCTCGATCACCACCGCCTTCAGGTCCTGCACCACGGGAAGAAGCTTGAGGTGCACGCTCACCGTCGCGGCGGGGGGCATCTCGATCTCGAAGGCGAGCGGCTGGTAGCCGATCCGGCGCACGAGGAAGCCCATCGACCCCGGCGTCACGCGGGTGACGCGGAACGAGCCGTCGGCGAGCGCCAGCACCCCCTCCCCGCTGTCGGGCAGGATCGACGCGAAGCCGATCGGCCGCCCCGCGCTGTCGGTGATCGTGCCCGAGAGCGTCGACAGGCTCTCCGCCCGCGCCCGCGCCGCCGACGCGGCGGTGGGCTTCACCGCGGTGCCGATCGGCGCGTTCGCGCGCTGGCCCTGCGCCGGCCACGCCGCCAGCCCGAGGGCCAGCGCCGCCGCCACCGGCATTCGCTTCACACGTTGCATCCGTCTATTCCTCGGTGGACAGGCGTTCGCGCCGCGCCACGGCCGCAATGCCCTTCACGCGCCGGATCGCCTTCACGATCTTCTCCAGGTGGGCGAGGTTCTCCACGTCCACCATCAGGGCGCCGAGGGCCTTGCCGTCGAGCGCCTTCAGTTCCATCGCCTTGATGTCGGTCCCCGTGCCGGTGACGGCCTGCGCGACGTCCGCGTAGAGGCCGCGCCGGTCCGAGCCCTCCAGCGCGAGCCGGACCACGAACCGCTCCCCCGCCGCCTCCTGCCAGTCGATCTCCAGCCGGCGCTCGGGCTCGTGCGCGAGCACCAGCAGGTTGGGGCAGTCGGCGCGGTGGATGCTGACGCCGCGGCCCCGCGTCACATATCCCACGACCTTGTCGCCGGGCACCGGCTGGCAGCACTGGGCGTACCGCACCATCATGCCGTCCACGCCCTGGACGCGGATCCCCTTGCCGACCCCCTTCATCCGGTCGACGAGCCGCTCGATCGCGCTCGGCCTCGCCGGCGCGGCCGCCTCGTCGTCGAGGGTCGGGAAGATCGCCTTCAGCGCCTGCGTCGCGCTGTAGTCGCCCTGCCCCACCGACGCGAACAGGTGCGAGATGTCGTTGAGCCCGAGCGCCCGCGCCGCGCGCAGCAGCTCGCTGTCCTCGACCTTGCCGAGGCGGCGCCGGCGGATGTCGCGGTCGATGATCTCGCGCCCCATCTTCGCCGAGGTCGCGTGCTCCTCGTGGCGCAGCCACTGGCGGATCTTGTGCCGGGCGCGGCCGGTGCGCACATGCGCGAGCCAGTCCCGGCTCGGCTTGGCCAGCGCGCTGGTGAGGATCTCGACCGTCTCGGAGTTCTTCAGCTCGCGCGACAGCGGCGCGATCTTGCCGTTGACCTTCGCCCCCATGCACCGCTGCCCGACCTCGGTGTGCACCGCGTAGGCGAAGTCGATCGGGGTCGCGCCGCGCGGCAGCTGGATCACGTCGCCCGTCGGCGTGAAGACGAAGATCTCGTCCTGGTACAGGTCGAGCTTGAGGAACTCGAGGAACTCGTCGGGGGTCTTGGCGTCGAGCTGCAACTCGAGGACCTGCCGGAACCAGTGCAGCGCGCGGTCGAGCTCGTCCTGCGACTTCGCGTCCTCCTTGTACCGCCAGTGCGCCGCGATGCCGAACTCCGCCGTGCGGTGCATGTCGCGGGTGCGGAGCTGGATCTCGTACAGCTGCCGGCCCGGCCCGAAGATCGTGGTGTGGAGCGACTGGTACCCGTTCGACTTGGGCTGCGCGATGTAGTCCTTGATCCGCTCCTGCACCGGCGTCCAGCCATCGTGGATCACCCCCAGCGCGTGGTAACACTCCGGCACCGTGTCCACCAGCACCCGCACCGCCAGCAGGTCGTAGATCTCCTCGTAGGGGCGCTCGCGCTGCACCATCTTGCGGTAGATCGACCAGAGGTGCTTCGGGCGCCCCGAGATCTCGTGCACCGTGATCCGCGCCTTGCGGAATTCCTCCTGCAGCGGCCCCACCAGCTGCGCGATCAGCGTCTCCCGCTCGGCCCGGCGCTGCTGGACCATCCTCGCCAGGGACTTGTACTCGTCGATCTCGAGGTGCTTGAAGGCGAGGTCCTCCAGCTCCCAGCGCATCTTCGCCATGCCGAACCGGTGCGCCAGCGGCGCGTACAGGTCGCGCGTCTCCTGCGCGATCTGGCGCCGCTTCTCCGGCGGCATCCACTCCAGCGTGCGCATGTTGTGCAGCCGGTCGGCGAGCTTGATCAGGATCACCCGCGCGTCCTTGGCGATCGACAGCAGCAGCTTGCGGTAGTTCTCGACCTGCCGTTCCTGCGCCGACGTCAGCGACAGCCCGCCGATCTTCGTCACCCCGTCCACGATCTGCGCCACTTCCTGGCCGAACTCCCGCGCGATGTCGTCGACCGTCGCGTCGGTGTCCTCGACCACGTCGTGCATCAGCCCGCTCGCCACCGTCACCGAGTCGAGCTGCAGGTCGGCGAGGATCTTCGCCACCTCCACGCAGTGCGTGACGTAGGGCTCCCCCGAGCGCCGCACCTGCCCCGTGTGCGCCCGCTCGCTGAACTGGTAGGCGCGCGCGAGAAGCTCCTGGTCGAGGCGCTCGCCGACGCCCTCGCCCAGCTGCCACCCCGGAATCAACTCGCGCAGCGCCGTCGCCGTCACAGGATCCCCGCCTCCGAGAAGCTCACGTACCGTCCCCGCCCCACCACCACATGGTCCACCACCGGAATCTCGAGCAGTTTCCCCGCCTCGACCAGCTGTCGCGTCACCACCCGGTCCTCCAGGCTCGGCGCCGGGTCGCCGCTCGGGTGGTTGTGCACCAGCACGATCGCCGCCGCCCGCTCCGCGATCGCCTCCCGAAACACCTCGCGCGGGTGCACCAGCGAGTTCGTCAGCGTCCCCCGCGACACCAGCACGTCGCGGTCGAGCCGGTGCCTCCCGTCGAGGATCCCGACGTGAAACTCCTCCACCGGGAGGTCCTGCAGCCGCGCCGCGTACGCCACCCAGACGTCGCGCGGCGCCCGAAACACCGCCCCCTCCGCCCGTCCCTCCGCCGCCGCCCGGCGTCCCAGCTCCACCGCGGCCAGCAGCGCGGTCGCCCGCGCCGGCCCGAGCCCGGGCAGCCCCGCGAGCAGCCGAGGCGACATCGCCGCCAGCCGGGCGAGCGACCCCCCCGCCTGCCCCAGCACCCCGTGCGCCACGGCCAGCGCCGACTGGCGGCCGCTCCCCGTACCTACGACGAGCGTGAGCAGTTCCGGTACCGAGAGGGCCTGCGCACCAAGCTGCCGGAGGCGCTCGCGGGGCCGGTCGCGGGCGGGCAACTCCTGAATGCGTAATGCGGTGGTCATGGCGGGAGAAGGGGGTGCGGGTGGCACGACGGCGAGCGGCGGCCGCATCCGGCCGGCCGTGCTGCTGCATCCCGCGAATCTCGTGCTCCCGCCGCCGATCGACGGCACCCGCACAACGCCACCCGGGCGAAATCCACGCCGGGCGCGCCGTGGCGCGCGTCACCCGGGCGGCACGGCCAGCAGGTCGGTCGCCACCTCGGCCTTCGGGTCCTTCGGCCGCACGATCGCCAGCACCGCCTGGACGTCCGCCTCCGTGATCGTCGCCGCCGTCAGGGTCCGCAGCCGGTCCACCGAGCGCAGGGACGTCGACGTGGCCGACGGCGACGAGATGTTCAGCGGCCGGTCCGACGCCACGATCAGCCAGACGCGGTTGGACCGCAGGCGGGACACCCCGGTCATGGGACGCGGGCCGGGGTCCGTCGAACTTGTGCTGTTCCGGCGGTTCCACGCCGCCTCGGCGGCGCTCACGAAGGTGCTGCCCGCCCGGGACGAGGTCCGCGCCTGGTCGAGCGAACCCGGGTAAAGGTGCGTGACGCCCACGCCGGTGCGCAGCTCGAAGATCCCCACGTACGCCGGGCGGTTGAGCTCGAAGCTCGGCTCGTCGTTCGAGTTGCGGCGCAGCGTCACCTCCAGCGTCGACGAGTCAGGCCGCTGGGCTCCCACCACCGCCGCCACCTGCGCACCGGCCGGCATGGCGAGGGCCAGGACGAGCCCGAGCGACAGGGCGTGATCGAGGAACGCATTCGGTGGCGACATCGGTTCTCCGGCTACCGGTGTGGGCGCGCGGGCTTGTCCGACGATGCCTGCCCGCGACCACCATTGCTGCTCGGCGCGGGCCTGGGTGCGCTCGCCGCCGGGCGCGCCGCGGCCGGCGCGCCCAGCACGGGCGGCGGGGCACTGACCGCCCGTGGTCCCCCGCGCGGCGGCGCGGCGGCCGGCACGCCGATCGGCACGAACTCCTGCCGCGCCCGCTCCGGGGCGGCGCGCAGCGGGGGGCCGCCGGCACCACCGCCGACGGGCATCGGGGCACCCGGCGCGGGCACCCGCTCCACGAGCCCGCCCCCGGCGACGTTCCGCACGGTGCCCGGCGTCGGGGCGAAGGCGGGGATCGTGGCGGCCGGCACCTGCTCGATCGGCCACTGCTTGTCGAGGCGGCGCACCCGGGCGCTCAGGTGCGGGGCGGTGGCCGGCGCGTTGGGCGGCACCCCGATGATCGGCGCCCGCCCGCCGCCGGACCTCGGGGCGGGCACGAACACGACACCGCCGTAGCCCCACCCGTGACCGAACCAGACCGGGATGTATGGCTCGGGACAGCCGCGCATGCTCGCGTACGTCGTGAAGGCCGCGTATCCGTACGGATAGATCGCGTCGCAGCCAAGGCCGCTGTTGTACGGGTCGTTCGCCCCGATCGACGCCGCGGCCCCGCGCAGCGCGGGATTCCACGCGAGCCACATCGTTTCCAGTTCGCTCGCAACGTCGGCCGTCCGGCTTGCCGGGTGCACCGCCGCGACCACCGCCTGCACGGTGCGCACCGACCCGGGCAGGGTGCTGTCGACGCGGGCGAGCGCCACGTCGAAGGCGGCGCCGAACTCCGACGGCAGGCCGAGGGTCAGCGGCTCGTCGCTCGCGACCAGCAGGAAGGTGCGCGCGTCGGTGACGGCGGACTCGGGGGCGCGTCGCTGCCCGTAGCTCCCTCCCTGCCAGAACACCGTCCGCACTCCGGGGGCCTCGACCAGCCGGCCCACATTCACGTCGAGCATCGCCAGCGGCGTCTCCCCGGCCGGGAGCCGGGTCGCGGCGGCGGCGGACCCGCGCGGATACAGTTGCCGCACCTGAAGATCGGTGACGATCTCGAACAGCGCCACGTAGGCGGCCCGGCTCACCACGAAAGTCGGCTCGCGCCACTGCGTTGCCGAGAACCGGGCGACGAGCGCGCGCTCCTGCGCCAATGGAGCGGCGGCGGCCAGCACGACGAGGGCGAGCGAGCGGAACAGGGTCGAGCGCATGCGAACCTCCGCGGGAGGAGCGGCACCGTTCATGGGTGCTACATCCGGCCGGGGCGAATCGTTCCCGGCCGGAAGTGAACGGGCGGCGCCTGCACCTCCGCGTCACCCGGGTGGCGGGGAGCCCCTCGTCGCCGGCCGACCTAGAGGTTGGCCCCGTGGCACTTCTTGAACTTCTTGCCGGAACCGCACGGACAGGGGTCATTGCGCCCGACGTTCGCCCAGTCTCCGGCCGGCGCGGTGCCGCCAAGCACCGCGGCCGGGGCCTGGGCGGCGAGCGAGCGCGCCCGGCCGGCCCCGACCACCGTCGGCTCCGCGCGCACCGCAGCGGCGGACTCCGATGGCGACTCGGGAGGCCCGACGTCGAGCGCCTCCACCTCGCCGCCATCCTCCCCCACCTCCTCGAGCACGCCGAGGGCGTTGTACCGGCGCACCGGTCCCGCCGGCGCCGGGCCGCGCGGCGGCCCGCCCGCGGCGGTCACCCCCGCCCCACCCTGCACGGGCTCCTCGAACATCAGCTGCGCCTTGAGGAACCGCTCGGTGAAGGTGTGGTGCACGTCGTGGATCAGGTCCACGAACATGGCGTAGGCCTCCTGCTTGTACTCGAGCAGCGGGTCCTTCTGTCCCCACGAGCGATAGTGGATCGCCGAGCGCAGCTGGTCGAGGTCGTAGAGGTGGTCCTTCCACTTCTCGTCCAGCACCTGCAGCATCACGAACGCGAGGAGCCGGGCCCCGTACCCCTGTCCGTGCTCGTCCCGGAGGGCGTTGAGCTGCTCCAGCTTGGCGCCGAACGCGTCGCGCGCGGCATCGAGCGCGGCCGCGACCGCCTCGGGCACGGAGGTGGGCAGCTCGTTCACCACCGCGAAGGCGGGCACCGGGAGCATGTACTGCATGAGCAGCTCCTGGCGCAGCAGCTCCCAGTCCCACTGCAGCGGCTCCTCGGCGAGGCCGAGCGTGGTCTCGACGCGGCGGCCGAGGGCCTTCTCGACCATGCCGAGCGCCTCGCCACGCAGCTCCTCGCCTCCCTCGAGCGCGAAGGCCCGCAGCGAGTAGATGACTTCGCGCTGCTGGTTCATCACGTCGTCGTACTCGAGCAACCGCTTGCGGGCCTGGAAGTTCTGCAGCTCGACGCGCTTCTGCGCCTGCTCGATCGACCTGGTGATGAGCGGGTGCGTGAGCACCTCGCCCTCCTTCGCCCCCATCCGGTCCATCAGGCGCGCGATGCGGTCGGACCCGAACAGCCGCATCAGGTCGTCCTCGAGCGAGAGGAAGAACTGGCTCGCCCCCGGGTCGCCCTGCCGGCCCGACCGGCCGCGGAGCTGCCGGTCGATGCGCCGCGACTCGTGCCGCTCGCTGCCGACGATGTGCAGCCCGCCGCACTCCTCCACGTCCACGTCGTTGCCGTCGAGGTCCTTCACCACGCTCGGCTTGGCGATCGTGACGCCCGGCCCCAGCTTGATGTCGGTGCCGCGGCCGGCCATGTTCGTCGCGATCGTGACCGAGCCGGGCTGGCCCGCCAGCGCCACGATTTCGGCCTCGCGCTGGTGGTACTTGGCGTTCAGCACGTTGTGCGGGAGCCCGCCGCGCTGGAACAGCTTGGAGATCGTCTCGGACTCGTCCACGCTCACCGTGCCGACGAGCACCGGGAAGCCGAGGCCGTGGAGGCGCCGCGTCTCGTCCACGATCGCGTTCAGCTTCTCGCGACGCGTCTTGTACACGAGGTCGTGGCGGTCGTCGCGGATGATCGGCCGGTTGGTCGGGATCACCGACACCTCGAGCCCGTAGATCTGGAAGAACTCCGTCTCCTCGGTCTCGGCGGTGCCGGTCATCCCGCCGAGCTTGTCGTACATGCGGAAGTAGTTCTGGATCGTGATCGTCGCGAGGGTCTGCGTCTCCCCCTTCACCTGCACCCCCTCCTTGGCCTCCACCGCCTGGTGCAGCCCCTCCGACCAGCGGCGTCCCGGCATCGTGCGGCCGGTGAACTCGTCCACGATCAGCACCTGGCCGTCCTGGATCACGTAGTTCACGTCCTGCTCGTAGAGGGCGTGGGCGCGCAGGAGCTGGTGCACGATGTTGAGCCGCTCCGACTTCATCGCGTACTCGGCGTCGATCGCGCGCCGTCGCGTGAGCCGCTCCTCGGGCGAGAGCGCGTGGTCGGAGTCGATCGCGTGCACCGCCTGCGAGAGGTCCGGGAGCATGAACGACTCGTGGTCGCTCGGCGACAGCAGGTCCACGCCCCGGTCGGTGAGGTGGACCGTCTGCCCCTTCTCGTCGAGCACGAACAGCAGGTCGTCCTCGGTGTCGCGGAAGACCTGCTTGTTCGCCGGCAGCTTGCGGTCGGCGATGTGATCGAGCTCGATCCTGGTGACCGCCTGGGCCACCCCCTGCTCCTGGAGGGCCTTCAGCAGGCGCTTGTTCTTGGGGCCGCCCAGCCGCGCCTTGTAGAACGCCAGCGACGCCGCCGACTCGTCGCCCTGGGCGAGGGCGCGCTCCCCCTCGCCGACGAGCTGGTTCACGAGCTCGTTCTGCCGGCGCACCAGCTTGACCACCGACGCGTTGTGCTCGGCGTACTGGCCGTCGTTCTCGTTGCCGACCGGCCCCGAGATGATGAGCGGCGTCCGGGCCTCGTCGATCAGCACCGAGTCCACCTCGTCGACGATCGCGTAGGCGTGGCCGCGCTGCACCCGCTGGTCGAGCGACGTCACCATGTTGTCGCGCAGGTAGTCGAAGCCGAACTCGTTGTTCGTCCCGTAGGTGATGTCGGTCAGGTAGGCGGCGCGGCGCGGCGGCGTCCCCGGCTCGGTGTCGTCGAGGCAGCCGACCGCGAGGCCGAGCCAGGTGAAGAGGTGCCCCATCCACTGCGAGTCGCGCCGGGCGAGGTACGAGTTCACCGTCACCAGGTGCGCCCCGCGCCCCGGCAGCGCGTTCAGGTACAGCGGGAGGGTCGCGACGAGGGTCTTCCCCTCGCCCGTCGCCATCTCGGCGATGCGCCCGAGGTGGAGCTGGATGCCCCCGATCAGCTGCACGTCGTAGTGCACCATGTCCCACGTCAGCGGCTGCCCGGTGACCTGCACCGTCGACCCGACGAGGCGGCGCGCCGCCTCGCGCACGGTCGCGAACGCCTCGGGAAGCAGCTCGTCGAGCACGACGCCGGTCGCGTCGCGCAACTCCCCCTCGAGGCCGCCCCGGCCGTCGGCCCCCTGCAGTTCGCGGTCGATCGCCTCGCGTTCGGCCGCGTCGCGCATGTCGTGCTTGGCCGCGCGCCGCTCCGCGATGCGCGCCTGCAACGCCCCCGTGCGCTCGGCGAGGATGCCGCGGAAGCGCGCCGTCTGCGCCCGCAACTCGTCGTCGCCGAGCCCCTCGAGGCGCCCGCCGATCTCGTTGATCTCGTCGACGATCGGCTGCACGCGCTTGCGCTCGCGCTCGTGCCGCGTGCCGAACAACCCGGTCAGCAGTCCCTTGAGCATCACGTCCTCGGTCGGTACAGCGCGTGCGTGGAGCAGTACCCGGCCACCGGCTCCGTCACGAAGCCGTGCAGCGACCTGCCGGCGGCGGCCCGGGCGCGGATCTCCGTGCTGGAGACGTCCACGCGCCGCACCGGCACCACGATCGCCCCCGGAACGGCCGCCAGCGCGGCCGCCCCGGGCACGTTCCCGTCGCGCGCCAGCACGGCCACCGTGGCCAGCGACGCGATCGCCGCCGGCTCGCGCCACTCGGCGAACCGCGCGAAGGCGTCGGCCCCCACGCAGAGCACCAGCGTCGCCCCCGGCTCCCGCGCGCGCAGGGCCCGCAGGGTGTCAACCATGTAAGATAACCCGCCCCGCTCGACTTCCGTGGGGTCGGCGGCGAATCGCGGATCCCCCGCGACCAGCAGGCGCGTCATCGCGAGCCGGTCGGCGGCGGGAGCCGCCGACCGGCTCGCCTTGAGCGGCTGCGTCGCCGCCGGAACGAAGAGGAGCCGGTCCAGCCCGAGCCGCTCGCACGCGTCCACCGCCGCCAGCAGGTGTCCAACGTGCGGCGGGTCGAAGGTCCCGCCGAACACGCCGAGGCGCATCGGTCAGCGCGGCGGCGGGAGGGCGCAGGCGGTCGCGACTTCGGGGTCCCGGGGGTACGACTTCCGAAGCGACTCGCAGAGCTCCCTCGCCTCGTCCTGGTAGCGGATCGCGCGGTACGACTCGAGCAGCCGGATCCCCGACAGCCGGGCGTGCCCGGTGGCCGGATACGTCTTCATCACGTCCTTGAAGTAGATGATCGCCGAGTCGTACGCGTTGCGCCGCAGGTAGTGCAACCCCGTCTGGTAGTCCTTCCTGGCCAGCCGGTCGTCGAGCGCGAGCATCGTCTTGCCGAGCGTGTCGCGCAGCGCGGTCTCGGGGTACGTGGACAGGAGCCCGCGCCACGTGCTCTGCGCCAGCAGTGCGTACTGCGGGTCGACCTCGGGCGTGGTCCACATCTTCGAATACTGCCAGCCGGCCGCGAACAGCGCATCGTCGGCCAGCGAGTCCTCGGGAAAGACCTCCGCCAGGCGCTGGAAGTTCTGCGCCGCGATCAGGTGCTCCTCGCGCCGGTCGTACGTCTGCGCGAGGTACCAGTAGGCGAGCGGCAGGAGCGGGTCGCGCGACGGGAGGTCGAGGGTCAGCCGCTCGAATCCCTTCCCCGCGTTCTCCCAGTGCCGCTTGCCGAACTCCTCCAGCGACGCGGCGAACAGCGCCTCGCTCGTGTGGAACTTCGCCGTCTGGAAGCCGCGGTTGCACGCCGCCAGCAGCGCCAGCGCCGCCACCAGCGCCACCGCGCGGTGGCGGCCCGTCCCGCGCCGGGCCGGCGCGCCGGCCGGGCGCACGCGCCTCATGCCCGCGCCCCGGCGCCGAGGGTGGCGCGGAAATGCGCGATCGTGCGCGCGAGCCCCTCGCGCACCGGCACCCGCGGCTCCCAGCCGAGCACCTGCCGCGCGCGGGTGATGTCGGGCTGGCGCACCTTCGGGTCGTCCTCCGGCAGCGGCTTGTGCACGATCGCCGACGCCGACCCCGTGAGCTCCACCACCAGGTCGGCCAGCCCGCGCACCGTGAACTCCACCGGGTTGCCGATGTTCACCGGCATCGCGTCGCCGCGCTGGAAGAGCTGGTAGATCCCCTCCACCTCGTCGTCCACGTAGCAGAACGACCGCGTCTGGGTCCCGTCGCCGTAGATGGTGATGGGGGCCCCCGTGAGCGCCTGGACGATGAAGTTGGAGACGACGCGGCCGTCGCGCGGCCGCATGCGCGGGCCGTAGGTGTTGAAGATCCGCACGATGCGCGTGTCGAGTCCGTGAAAGCGGTGGTAGGCCATCGTCAGCGCCTCGGCGAAGCGCTTGGCCTCGTCATAGACACCGCGGGGACCGATCGGGTTCACATTTCCCCAATACGACTCGGGCTGCGGATGGACCAGCGGGTCGCCGTACACTTCACTCGTGCTGGCGAGGAAGAATCGGGCCTGCTTGGCCTTCGCGATGCCGAGCGCGTTGTGGGTTCCCAGCGCACCGACCTTGAGCGTCGGGATGGGGTGCTCAAGGTAGTCGATCGGGCTCGCCGGCGACGCAAAGTGCAGCACACCGTCGAGCGCCCCGGCCACGTAGGTGAAGTTCGAGATGTTGTGGTGCAGGAACTCGAACGCCGTGTTCCCCATCAGGTGCGCGATGTTGTCCGGGCTCCCGGTCACGAAGTTGTCGAGCCCGACCACCGCATGGCCGTCGCGGAGGAACCGGTCGGCGAGGTGCGACCCGAGGAAGCCGGCGGCGCCGGTGATCAGGACCCGCATCGCACCCTCACGGCGTCACCCGGCCGATCGACCGGTAGTGGAAGCCCATCGCCGCCATCCGCGCCGGATCGTACAGGTTGCGACCGTCCACCAGCACCGGGCCCCGCAGCTGCGCCTTGATCCGGTCGAAGTTCGGGTGCCGGTACTCGTTCCAGTCCGTCACCACCACCAGCGCGTCGGCGCCGTGGCAGGCGTCGTAGGCGTGACCGGCGTAGGCGATCCGCCCGCCAAGCCGCCGCCGCGCCTCGTCCATCGCCGCCGGGTCGTGGGCCACCACCGTGGCCCCCTCGGCCAGCAGCCGCTCGATCAGCGCCAGCGAGGGCGCCTCGCGCATGTCGTCGGTCTGCGGCTTGAAGGCCAGTCCCCAGAGCGCGATCCGGCGGCCGGACACACCGCCCAGCGCCTCGGCGAGCAGCTCGAACAGGCGCTGCTTCTGGCGCTCATTCGCCTCGTGCACCGCCTGCGTCACCAACGAGGGTGCCCCCGCCTCGCGGGCGATGCGCACAAGGGCCTGCACGTCCTTGGGAAAGCAGGAACCGCCGTAGCCGGGCCCGGGAAAGAGGAAGCTCGGCCCGATGCGGGCGTCGGAGCCGATCCCGCGCCGCACCGCATCCACGTTCGCCCCGACCTTCTCGCACAGGTTCGCCATCTCGTTCATGAAGGTGATCCGCGACGCCAGCATTGCGTTGGCCGCGTACTTCGTCAGCTCCGCCGACGCGATGTCCATGAACAGCACCGGCTTGCCCGTGCGCACGAACGGCGCGTAGAGCTCCGCCATCACCGCCCGCGCGTGCTCCGAGTCCGTGCCCACCACCACCCGGTCGGGACGCATCGAGTCCTCGACCGCCGCACCCTCCTTGAGGAACTCCGGGTTGGAGCAGACGTGGAACGGGACCGTCGCGTGTTCCGCGACCGCCGCCCGCACCCGTGGCGCGGTGCCGACCGGCACGGTGCTCTTGGTCACGACCACGGCCTCGCGCCGCAGGTGCCGCCCGACCGCGCGGGCCACGCCGAGCACATGCGTGAGGTCGGCCGAGCCGTCCTCGTCGGGCGGCGTGCCGACGGCGATGAACACCACTTCCGCCTCGGCGACCGCGGCCGCGAGATCGGTGGTGAAGCCGAGCCGCGACTCTCGCTGGTTGCGCTCGACCAGCTCACCCAGCCCCGGCTCGTAGATCGGGATCACGTTCCGCCGGAGCATCTCGACCTTGGCCGGGTCGATGTCCACGCAGGTGACGTCGTTCCCCGTCTCGGCGAAGCAGGCACCGACGACGAGCCCCACGTAGCCGGTGCCGACCACCGCCAGCTTCACGAGGCGTGCACGCGGCGGTTCAGGGTCCGGTGGCGCGCGAGGCGCCGGGTCACGCCGCTCCCACCGGGTGGCCGGCCGCCGACCCCTGGATCGTCGGGGCCTGCGACAGCGCCACGATCCGGGCCCGCCCCGGGCGCATCCGGGCGAGGGCATTTCGGGTGTCGATCACCAGCGCCGCGGTGTCGACCACGCGCTGGTAGTCGATCGCCTTGTGGTCGGTGACGATCACCACCGCGTCGGCGGCGGCGAGGCGCGCGTCGGTCAGCTCGACCCCCTTCACCTCGTGGCCGTCCTCGCGGAAGCTGGCCACGTGCGGGTCGTGGAACGAGACCTCGGCGCCGCTCACCTCGAGCAGCTTCATCACGTCGAGGGCCGGGCTCTCGCGCATGTCGTCGATGTCGCGCTTGTACGAGATCCCGAGCACCAGCACCTTGCTCCCGTTCACCGACTTGCGCTCGGCGTTGAGCGCCTTCGCCACCTTGTCGACGACGAAGTTCGGCATCTCCGAGTTGATCTCGCTCGCCACGTCGATGAAGCGGGTGCGGTAGTTCAGCGTGCGCATCTTCCAGGCGAGGTAATGCGGGTCGAGCGGGATGCAGTGCCCGCCGATGCCGGGGCCGGGCGTGAACTTCATGTAGCCGAACGGCTTCGTCGCCGCCGCGTCGATCACCTCCCAGACGTCCACGCCCAGCTTGTCGCAGACGATCGCCATCTCGTTCACGAGGCCGATGTTCACCGCGCGGAAGGTGTTCTCGAGCAGCTTCACCAGCTCGGCCGCCTCGGTGCTCGTCACGGGCACGACCGTGTCGATGCAGGCGCCGTAGAGGCGCTGCGCGAGGAGGGTGCACTGCTCCGTGATGCCGCCCACCACCTTGGGCGTGTTCTTCGTGTGCCAGACCGGGTTGCCGGGATCGACGCGCTCCGGGCTGAAGGCGAGGAAGACGTCGGTGCCGACCGTCAGTCCCGCCTGCTCGAGGCGCGGCTGCATCAGCTCGCGCGTCGTGCCCGGGTAGGTGGTGCTCTCGAGCACGATCAGGAGCCCCTTGTGGGCATTGGTCGCGATCGTCTCGGCGGCGGCGAGCACGTAGCTCAGGTCGGGGTCGCGCGTCTTGCCAAGCGGCGTCGGCACCGCGATCGAGATCGCGTCGCACTTGCCCAGCTGCTTCGGGTCGGGCGTGGCGACGAACTTCCCCGACGTCGCGAACTGCGCCACCTCGGCCGCCGGCACGTCCTGGATGTGCGACTTGCCGCTCATCAGGAGCTTGCACACGCGGTCGCTGACGTCGAAGCCGATCACCGTGAAGCCGGCCTTGCAGAACTCCATCGCCAGCGGGAGGCCGACGTAGCCGAGGCCGACGAGGCCGACCACGGCGCTGCGGTCGTCGATCTTCTGCTGCAGTTGCTGTGCGTGCATGGGAGTCGGGAGGTGTGGGAGGGCGGCCGCGTCAGCGCCCGAAGAAGGCGCGCACCGCGGAAACCACCTCGTCGAGCTGCGACGGGGAGAGCTCGGGGTAGATCGGGAGGGACAGGACTTCGGACGCCGCCCGCTCGCTCTCCGGACACGCCCCGGCCCGGTAGCCAAGGTAGGCGAAGCACGGCTGGAGGTGCAGCGGCAGCGGGTAGTAGATCGACGTGCCGATCCCGGCGGCCTTGAGGTGCGCCTGCAGCGCGTCGCGCTTGCCGGTCCGGATCGTGTACTGGTTGAAGATCGACTCGCTCTTGGGGTCCATCACCGGCGTCCGGATGTCCCCCACGCCCTTGAGCGCGGCATCGTAGAAGGCGGCGTTCCGCCGGCGCCCCGCGCTCCAGCCGGCGAGGTGCGGCAGCTTGGCCGACAGCACCACCGCCTGCAGCGCGTCGAGCCGGCTGTTGTAGCCCACCTCGTCGTGGAAGTACATCTTGGCGCCGCCGTGCACGCGGAGCCGCCTGAGCCGCGCGGCGAGGTCGTCGCGCTGCGTCACGATCATCCCGCCGTCGCCATAGCCGCCAAGGTTCTTGGACGGGAAGAAGCTGAACGTGCCGATCGTCGGCACTTCGCCCGCCATCCGCCACTCGCCGTCGATCGCCCGCCGGGCCCCGATGCTCTGCGCCGCGTCCTCGATCACCGGCAGCCCCTTGGCCACCGCCATGACCTCCTCGATCGGCGCCATCTGCCCGAACAGGTCGACCGCGATCACGCCCCTCGTGCGCGGGCCGATCGCCGCCGCGACCGCCTGCGGGCTGACGTTGAACGTGTCGGGGGCGATGTCGACGAACACCGGCCTCGCGCCGACGTTGTGGATCGTCCCCGCCGTCGCGAAGAAGGTGAACGGGGTGGTGATCACCTCGTCGTCGCGCCCGATGTCGAGGGCCCGCATGGCGAGGAGGAGGGCGTCGGTGCCGTTGGCGCAGCCGATCGCGTGCGTCGTGCGCGACAGCGCGGCCACCTCGCGCTCGAGGCGCTCGACGGGCTCCCCGAGGATGAAGGCCTGGTCGTCCACCACCTTGAGCATGGCCGGGACGACGGATTCGCGGATCGTGGCGTGCTGGGCTTTGAGGTCGAGCAGGGGGACGGGCATGAGGCCAGCGGTGTGATGTGAGATGGGAGGGTGCCCGGCCAGCATCGAAATTTGCCCGGAGCCGCAAGTGAAATCAACTCAACGGCTCAGCGGATGTCGGCACCCGGGCCGGGGCGGACACCCGGGCCAACGCAAGGCGCGTACCGCGCCCCCGTTCCGGCCGCCGCCGCCCCTACTGCTGGACCTTCAGGGGGATCGGCACCTCGCGTCCCGTCTTCGCCGACTCGTAGATGCCGAGGATGAGTTCAAGCGACTTCCGCCCGGCGCGACCGTCCGTGTCAGGACGCGACACCCCCTGGATGACCTGCGCGACGTTCTTGTAGTACGCCTCGTGCCCGAACCCGTACACGTTGGGCGGGCTGGTGCTCGCCGTCTCGATCGCCTTGTCGTCGTCATCGTAGTCGGCGAAGGCCCAGTGCTCGACCTTGTTGACCGCCGTGCCGCCGATCTTCACGCTCCCCTTCTCGCCGAGGATCGTGATCGACCCCTCGAGGTTGCGCGGGTAGGTGAGCATCGTGACCTCGATCGTGCCAAGGGCCCCGCTGCGGAACTTGAGGATCGCGATCCCCGAGTCCTCGGCCTCGATCTTCCGGGCGAGCGTGGCCGTGCGGGCCATCACGCTCTCCACCGGCCCGACGAGCCACTGGATCAGGTCGACGTAGTGCGACGCCTGGTTCATGAAGGCGCCGCCGTCGAACTCCCAGGTGCCGCGCCACGGGGCCTGGTCGTAGTACTCCTGCGGCCGCGACCAGCGCACGGTGGCGTTGGCCATGTAGATCCGCCCGAAGCGCCCCTTGTCCACCGCCCGCTTGAGGAGCTGGATGCTCGGGTTGAGCCGGTTCTGCTTGACCACGAACAGGTGCACGCCGGCGTCGTCGCAGGCCGTGACCAGGTCATCGGCGCTGGAGAGCGTGATCGCCATCGGCTTCTCGCAGATCACGTGCCTGCCGGCCTTCGCGGCGATGATCCCGTGCTTCGGGTGGAGCCCCGACGGCGTGGCGATCGTCACCGCATCGCACGGCACCTCGGCGAGCATCCGCTCCTCGCTCGTGAACCACGGGATCCCCTCGGCCTCGCCGATCGCCCGGGCGCGGTCGGCCACCGAGTCGCAGCAGGCGACGAGGGAGAACTCGGGGAGCTTCTTGATCGCCGACACGTGGTTGCCGGCGATGCGACCGCAGCCGACGAGGGCGATCCGGATCGGGGGGACGCTCATGCCTTCTCCGCTGGGGCGATGCCATCGCCGGTGGTGACGTACCGCGTGCCGCAGGCGCCGCAGGTGGCGGCGCCCGCATTCGGGAGCCTCACGCCGCACTGGCACATCCAGCCGATGCGCCTCGCCGGGACGCCGGCCATCAGCGCGTAGGCCGGCACGTCGCGCGTGATCACCGCCCCGGCACCGATGAAGGCGAACTCGCCCAGCGTCACGCCGCAGACCACCGTCGCGTTGGCGCCGATTGACGCCCCGTGCCTCACGAGCGTGGCCCGGTACTCGTCCTTGCGCGAGACGTGGCTTCGGGGGTTGATCACGTTCGTGAAGACCATCGACGGGCCGCAGAAGACGTCGTCCTCGAGGATCACCCCCTCGTAGACCGACACGTTGTTCTGGATCTTCACGTTGTTGCCGATCCGGGTGCCGTTCATCACGACCACGTTCTGGCCGAGCGAGCAGCGCTCGCCGATCACGGCACCGCCGAGGACGTGGCAGAAGTGCCAGACCTTCGTGCCGGCGCCGATCCGGGCGCCTTCGTCGACGTAGGCCGATTCGTGGATGAAGGGGGGAGTCATCGCGGGGGGGGGTGTTTGGCCGGGCGCCCTCAGGGCGCCCCGGCCGCCGTGCCCATGGTGGCGAGCGGGGTGGCGCGCAGGATGGCGTGCCACTCCTGCAGCGACTGGACGCCCGGCGCCCCGCTCCGCAACGCCGCGATGGCATCGCAGGCGGCGCTCGCCGCCGAGAGGGTCGTGGTGTAGGGCACCCGGTGCGCGATCGCCGCCTGGCGCATGGTATAGTCGTCGCGCTGGGCGTGCTTGCCGAGCGGCGTGTTGAGCAGCAGGTGCACCTCGCCGTTCACGATCAGGTCGATCCCGTTCGGCCGCCCCTCATGCACCTTGAACACCCGCTCGACCGCGATGCCGTGGGCCTCGAGGTGGCGCGCCGTCCCCGCCGTGGCGAGGAGCCGGAAGCCCTCGGCGGCGAACCGGCTCGCGATCGGCAGCACGCTCGCCTTGTCGGCGTCGTTGACCGTGAACAGCACGCTCCCCTCGAGGGGGAGGCCGTTGCCGGCGGCCAGTTGCGCCTTGGCGAACGCCATGCCGAAGTCGGTGGCGATCCCCATCACCTCGCCGGTGGACCGCATTTCCGGGCCGAGGATCGGGTCGAACTCGCGGAACTTGTTGAACGGGAAGACGGCCTCCTTCACCGCCACGTACGGCGCCACGAGCTCCTCGGTGAAGCCGACCGCGGCGAGGGACTCGCCGGTCATCACGCGCGCCGCGAGCGAGGCCAGCGGCACACCGATCGCCTTGGAGATGAACGGGATCGTGCGACTCGCGCGCGGGTTCACCTCGAGCACGTACACGGTGCCGTCCTTGATCGCGTACTGGGCGTTGATCAGCCCGACGACGCCCAGCCGCCGCGCGAACGCCTCGGTGTGCGCGCGCATCACCCCCTGGTCCTCGGCGCCGATCAGGAACGGCGGCAGCACGCAGGCCGAGTCGCCGGAGTGGATCCCGGCGTCCTCGATGTGCTGCATCACCCCGCCGATCACCACCGTGGTGCCGTCGCTGATCGCGTCCACGTC
Source organism: Gemmatimonadota bacterium (assembly GCA_016191225.1). Lineage (GTDB taxonomy): Bacteria > Gemmatimonadota > Gemmatimonadetes > Gemmatimonadales > Gemmatimonadaceae > JACPPC01. The sequence goes on from JACPPC010000001.1 coordinate 52,699, forward strand.
GGCCTCGAAGGCATCCTCGAGAAACCGGTCGATCAGCACCGGGCGGTCCTCCGACACGATCGCCGCCTTGGCGAAGTAGTCGGTGAGCTGCGCGGCGTCGTACACGATCTCCATCGCCCGCCCGCCAAGCACGTAGCTCGGCCGCACCAGCACCGGGTAGCCGACACGCTCGGCGACCGCGAGGGCCTCCCGAAGCGCCGTGGCGGTGCCGTTGGGCGGCTGGGCCACGCCCAGCTCCCGGGCGATGCCCTCGAAGCGCCGCCGGTCCTCGGCGGCGTCGATCGCATCGGGCGGCGTGCCGAGGATCCGCACCCCCGCGGCCTCGAGCGGGCGGGTGAGCTTGAGCGGCGTCTGGCCGCCAAGCTGCACGATCACCCCCTCGGGCTGCTCGCGCTCCACGATCTCGAGCACGTCCTCGAGAGTGAGGGGCTCGAAGTACAGCTTGTCCGAGATGTCGAAGTCGGTCGAGACCGTCTCGGGGTTCGAGTTGACCATGATCGTCTCGATTCCCTGCTGCCGGAGGGCCAGCGCGGCCCGCACGCAGCAGTAGTCGAACTCGACTCCCTGCCCGATCCGGTTCGGCCCGCTGCCGAGGATCACCACCGACCGGCGCCCCGACCGCGGCGCCTCGCTCTCGGCGTCGTAGCAGCCGTAGAGGTAGGGCGTGCTGCTGGGAAACTCGCCGGCGCAGGTGTCGACCATCTTGTAGCTCGGGCGCACGCCGAGGGTCCAGCGGCGCTCGCGCACCACCCCCTCGGTCTCGCCCCGCAGCGCCGCGAGCTGGCGGTCGGAGAAGCCGAGCCGCTTCATCCGGCGCAGGTCGTCGGCGCGGGTCGCGGGGAGGGAGGCGTACCACCGCTCGGCCTCGACCAGCTCCTGCATCTGCGCGAGGAACCAGGGGTCGATCGCGGTCAACTCGTGCAGCTCGGCGACGGTGAGGCCGGCGAGGAAGGCCCGCTTGACCTGGAAGATCCGTTCCGGTGTCGGCGTGCGCAGGGCGCCGCGGAGGGTCTCGATCGACCCGTCCTTGAGCCGGTCGTCCTCCAGCCGGGCTGCCACCGCCCAGCCCGGGCGCCCGGTCTCGAGGGCGCGCAACCCCTTCTGGAACGCCTCCTTGAAGGTGCGGCCGATGGCCATCGACTCGCCCACCGACTTCATCTGCGTCGTGAGCACCGGCGACGCCCTCGGGAACTTCTCGAACGCGAACCGGGGACACTTCACCACGACGTAGTCCAGGACCGGCTCGAAGCTGGCCGGCGTGGTCCTGGTGATGTCGTTGGGGATCTCGTCGAGCCGGAAGCCCACCGCCAGCTTGGCGCCGATCCGCGCGATCGGGAATCCGGTGGCCTTGCTCGCCAGGGCGCTCGACCGCGAGACGCGGGGGTTCATCTCGATCACGATCAGCTCGCCGTCGGCGGGGTTCACGGCGAACTGGATGTTGCACCCGCCGGCATCGACGCCGATCTCGCGGATGATCGCCACCGCCGCGTCGCGCATCCGCTGGTACTCGCGGTCGCTGAGCGTCATGGCCGGGGCGACGGTGATCGAGTCCCCGGTGTGCACCCCCATCGGGTCGAGGTTCTCGATCGAGCAGATGATGACCACGTTGTCCTGGCAGTCGCGCATCACCTCGAGCTCGAACTCCTTCCAGCCGATCAGCGAGCGCTCGATCAGCACCTGCGAGATTGGCGACTCGGCGAGGCCGCGGCGCACGCTCGCCTCGTACTCGTCGCGGTTGTAGGCGACGCCGCCCCCCGAGCCGCCGAGGGTGAAGGCGGGGCGAATGATCGCCGGGAACCCCGTGAACTCGGCGATCTCGAGCGCCTCCTCCCAGGTCGTGGCGATGCGGCCCTCGGGGCACCGGAGGCCGATCTTCGCCATCGCCTCGCCGAACAGCTTGCGGTCCTCGGCCACCCGGATCGCCCGCGCATTGGCCCCGATCAGCTCGCAGCCCCAGGCCTTGAGCGCCCCGCTGTCGGCGAGGGTGAGGGCGACGTTGAGGGCCGTCTGCCCGCCCATTGTCGGCAGCACGGCGTCGGGGCGCTCCTTGGCGATGATCCGCTCGACGAACTCCGGGGTGACCGGCTCGACATAGGTGTGGTCGGCGAACTCGGGGTCGGTCATGATCGTGGCCGGGTTCGAGTTCACCAGCACGACCTCGTACCCCTCTTCCTTGAGGGCCTTGGTGGCCTGCGTGCCGCTGTAGTCGAACTCGGCGGCCTGCCCGATCACGATCGGCCCGGAGCCGATGACGAGGATCTTCCGGATGTCGTTACGTCGCGGCATGCATCACGTCGGCGATCAGGTCGTCGAAGGACAGGGCGGGCGCCCATCCCGTGGCCGTGCGCAATCTACTCGCGTCCCCCACCAGCACGGGCACCTCGACGGGGCGCACGAGGGCCGCGTCGGTCACCAGCTCCGCGTCGAGCCCGGCGGCGGCGCAGACCGAGCGCGCGATCGCCCCGATGTCGCGCCCGATGCCGCTGGCGACGTTGTACACGGTGCCGCCGGCGCCGCCGCCGAGCAGCGCCACGTAGGCCCGGGCCACGTCGCGCACGTGCAGGAAGTCGCGCACGGGCGCGGTGTTCCCGAGCGGCAGCTCGCGCGCCCCCGCCGCCTTGAGCGCGCGCACGCGGCGCACCAGCGACGGGAGGAGGAAGTCCCGGTGCTGCCCCGGGCCGCCGTGGTTGAACGAGCGGGTGCAGACCACCCGCGCCCCGTGGTCGCGGTGGGCGGCGAGGGCGAGCGCCTCCTGCTCGGCCTTGGCCTGCGCGTAGACCGACACCGGCCGCTGCTCGGCCTCCTCGCGGAGGGGCATCTCGGCGGGGTCGTGCGGGCCATACTGCTCGGCCGAGCCGACGACGAGGACGACGGGGTCGATGTCCCCCGCCGCCCGGCGCGGCCGGAGCTCGCCGAGCAGCCGCTCGCAGATGCCCGTGTTCACGGCACGCGTCAGCGCCGGGTCGCCCGCCGCGGTCACCAGGTGGGCGATGCCGGCGAGGTGCACGATCGCGTCGGGGCGCACCGCATCGAGCAGCGGCCCGATCCGGTCGCCGTCACGCAGGTCGAGCGTGCGCCAGTCGACCGCGTCGCGTTCAGCCGGCGACAGGGCGCCCCCCCCCGGCAGGGCGGCGCTGGCCCCCGTGACCGCCCAGCCGTCGGCGAGGAGGAGCTGCGTGACGTGCTGGCCCACGAAACCGGCGGCCCCCGTCACGAGGGCACGCCGCGTCACGGCGTGCGCACCGGCGCGCTCACGTCGCGGCGCGCAACCGCTGCAGGTCGGCCTCGACCATCATCTGGACCAGGTCCGTGAAGCCGATGGTGGGAGTCCAGCCGAGCCGCGCCTTCGCCTTGGACGGGTCGGCGACCAGCAGGTCGACCTCGGCCGGGCGGAAGAACTTCGGGTCCTGCACCACGTGATCGTGCCAGTCCAGGTTGGCGGCCGCGAACGCGGTCTCGACAAGCTGCTGGACCGTCCAGGTCAGCCCGGTGCCGACCACGAAGTCGTCGGGGGTGTCGAGCTGCAGCATGCGCCACATCGCGTCCACGTAGTCGCCGGCGTAGCCCCAGTCGCGTCGCGAGGTGAGGTTGCCGAGGCGCACTTCCCTGGCGAGGCCGAGCTTGATGCGCGCCACGGCGTCGGTGACCTTGCGCGTCACGAACTCGGTGCCGCGGCGCGGGCTCTCGTGGTTGAAGAGGATGCCGGACACCGCGTAGAGGCCGTACGACTCGCGGTAGTTGACCGTGATCCAGTGCCCGTAGACCTTCGCCACGCCGTAGGGGGAGCGCGGGTAGAACGGTGTCTGCTCGCGCTGCGGCGTCTCGTGGACCCTGCCGTACATCTCGCTCGAGCTGGCCTGGTAGAAGCGCGCCCCGGGGGCGGCCTTGCGCATCGCCTCCAGCATGCGGGTGACGCCGATGGCGGTGAACTCGCCGGTGAGCACCGGCTGCGGCCAGGAGGTCTGGACAAAGCTCTGCGCGGCGAGGTTGTAGATCTCGTCGGGCTTCACCTCCTCGATCGCATCGGTGAGCGACGTCTGGTCGAGGAGGTCGGCCGAGAGAAGCTCGACCTTGTCGACGAGGTGGCCGATGCGCTCGTACGGGGTGGTGCTCGAGCGGCGGACGACGCCGCAGACGCGGTAGCCCTTGGCGAGGAGCAGCTCGGCGAGGTAGGAACCGTCCTGGCCGGTGATGCCGGTGATCAGCGCGGTGGGCATGGATCGTCGGTGGCGGGAGACGTGAAACGGGGGAGCCCGCGACGGGCTCCCCCGTGAGAGCGGGCCGAGCGTGCCGGGCCGCCGCGGGCGGCCCGGCCGTGCGCCCTAGGCAGCAACGGGCTTCCGCGGCGCGCGCTGGACCTTGCCCGCGGCGAGGCAGCGCGTGCAGACCTTCACCTTGACGGTCTTGCCCCCGTGCAGCATCCGGACGACCTGGAGGTTGGGCTTCCAGGTGCGGCGGGTCTTGTTGTTGGCGTGCGAGCGGTTGTTGCCGAAGGCCACGCCCTTCTCGCACACGAAGCAGCGACTGCGGTTGATGGGCATGGATCAGGCCTCGGTGATGAGCTCGATGCGCGCCATCTCGGCGCCGTCACCCTTGCGGTGCCCGGTCTTGAGGATGCGCGTGTAGCCGCCGGGGCGCTTGGCGTAGCGGGGCCCGAGCTCCCGGAACAGCTTGTCGGCCGCCTCGCGCTTCTGCACGTGCTTGCCGGCCATGCGGCGCGCGTGCAGGGTGCCCGAGCGGGCCTTGGTGATCAGCTTCTCGACGAACGGGCGGAGCTCCTTGGCCTTGGCCTCGGTGGTCTCGATCGCCCCGCTCTCGATCAGCGACGTGGCCAGGTTGCGCATCAGCGCGAGCTTCTGCTCGCTGGTGCGGCGCAGCTGGCGGCCGGCCTTCTGGTGGCGCATGGGTTACTCCTCCTCCTCGTCGTCGGGCGCGTTGGCGGCGGCCCGCGACGGCGCGGTGCCCCAGTCGATGATGCGCACCCCTTCCCCGTTCTCCTCGTAGCGCATCCCGAAGTTCAGTCCCTCGCGCTCGAGGAGGTCGGCGATCTCCTGGAGTGACTTCTTGCCGAAGTTCTTGACCTGCAGGATCTGCGTCTCCGTCTGCCGCACGAGGTCGCCCATCGAGCGGATGTTGGAGTTCTTGAGCGAGTTCACGCTGCGCACGCTCAGCTCGAGGTCGTCGATCGGCGTCTTGAACAGGTCCTTGAGCCGCGTCGCGTCGGCGCCGAGCACCTCGCCGCCGACCGGCATCGGCGCGGACACGTGCGAGCCGAAGCCCGCGAAGTACTGGAAGTGCGTCTGGGCCAGGGCGGCGGCGTAGCTGACCGCCTCCTCCGGCGACACGGTGCCGTTGGTCTCGACCGTGAGGATCAGGCGGTCGTAGTCGGTGCGCTGGCCGACGCGGGTCTCGGCGACCGCGAAGTTCACGCGCCGCACCGGGTTGTAGATCGCGTCGATCCGCACGAGGTCGACCGGCAGGCCGCGGTCGACCGGGTGCTGGTCGGCCTCGACGTAGCCGCGGCCCTTGTTGACGTAGAGCTCGACGTTGACCTCGCGGTCGTCCTGGAGCGTGAACAGGTGGTGCGAGGGATCGATGATCCGGACGCCCCCCTGCGCGACGATGTCGGCCGCCGTCACCGCCCCGGCCTCGCCCTTCTGGATGCGGAGGATCGTCTGCTCGACGTCGTCCGCGAGGAGGAGGGTGAGGGTCTTGAGGTTGGCGATGATCTGGTGGACGTCCTCCACCACGCCGGCGATGGTCTGGTGCTCGTGCACCACGCCGTCGATGCGGAAGCCCCACACCGCCGAGCCGCGGAGGGACGACAGCAGCATGCGGCGCATGGCATTGCCGAGGGTGTGCCCGAAGCCGCGCTCGAGGGGCTGGAGGCGGAACTCGGCGATGTTCGGGTGGTCCTCGCGCTTGGTGGCTTCCACCAGCTGCGGCCGGACGAGCCCGCGAAGGTCAATGGTCTGCGACATGAGTCAATGAATCCGTTGGGAAGGTCCCGTCGCGGCTTGTGCCGTGACGACGCTCCGCCTCGCCCCTGACGCGTGGCGGACCCGTGCGGGAGTCAGGGTCCCGACCTGCGGGGCGGCGTCGCCGCCGCCCCGCGTGGCAGTTCCTGCAGGTGCTACTTCGAGTAGAGCTCGACGACCAGCTGCTCCTGCGCCGCGATCGGGATGTTCGGGCGCGTGGGGCGCTCGAGCATCCGGCCGGTGAACGAGTCCTTGTCCACCGCGATCCACGACAGCGACGACATCCGGCTGGCCTGTTCCATCGCGCCCAGCACCGCCTGGTGCTCGCGCGACCCCTGCCGGACCCGGACTTCCATCCCCGGGTCGACGATGAAACTCGGCACGTCCACCGTGCGCCCGCCGACCTCGACGTGCCGATGGCGGACGAGCTGGCGCGCCGACTTGCGGCTCGGCGCGAACCCCATCCGGTAGAGGATGTTGTCGAGCCGGCTCTCGAGCGTGGCGAGCAGGTTGTGCCCGGTGATGCCGGGCTGCGAACTGACGCGCTCGAAGGTGTTGCGGAACTGACGCTCGGAGAGGCCGTAGATGCGCTTGATCTTCTGCTTCTCGCGCAGCTGCTTGGCGTACTCGCTCGCCTTGCGGCGGCGGGCCGTCGACTGGCCGTGCTGGCCGGGGGCGTAGGGGCGACGCTCCACGGGGCACTTCTCGGTGAAGCACTTGGTCCCCTTGAGGAACAGCTTGGTCCCCTCGCGGCGGCACTGGCGGCAGCTGGGTCCGGTGTAGCGGGCCATCGTCAGACCCTCCGGCGCTTGGGGGGACGGCAGCCGTTGTGCGGGATCGGCGTCACGTCCTTGATCGACTTGACGGTGAGCCCGGCCGAGGCCAGCGCCTGGATCGCGCTCTCGCGGCCCGACCCGGGTCCCTGCACCTTGACGTGCACGCGCCGCATCCCCGCCGAGAGCGCCTCGCGGGCACAGGCCTCGGCGGCGACGGTCGCGGCGAACGGCGTCGACTTCTTGGAGCCCTTGAAGCCGGCCTTGCCCGAGGAGCCCCAGGCGATCGTGTTGCCGTGGGCGTCCGTGATCGTGATCGTCGTGTTGTTGAAGGTCGCGCTCACGTGCGCGATCCCCTCGGCGTCGACGACCTTCTTGGTCTTCTTCCCGATAGCCATTACTTGGTCACCTTCTTCTTCCCGGCGATCGCGCGGCGCGGACCCTTCTTCGTGCGCGCGTTGGTGTGCGTACGCTGGCCGCGCACCGGCAGGCCGCGGCGGTGGCGAATGCCGCGGTAGGAGCCGATGTCCATCAGCCGCTTGATGTTCATGGCGACCTCCGTGCGGAGGGCGCCCTCGACGCGATGATCGCGCTCGATCACCTGGCGGAGCTTGTTGACGTCCGCGTCGGTGAGGTCCTTGACGCGGAGCGCGGCATTCACGCCCGTCTTCTCGAGGATCTCCTGCGCGGTGGCGCGGCCGATCCCGAAAATGTACGTGAGCCCGATCTCGACCTTCTTCTCGCGCGGAAGGTCAACGCCTGCGATGCGTGCCATGGATGATCAGCCCTGCCGCTGCTTGTGCTTGGGGTTGCGCTTGCAGATGATCCGGGTCACGCCGTTGCGCTTGACCACCTTGCAGTGCTCGCACATCGGCTTGACGCTGCTGCGAACTTTCACGCGGAACTCCGGTGCTTGCGTCGGTCGCCACGAGGGGGTGGCGAAGAGCGCCGTATTTCGGCGCAGAATCACAACATAAGCAGCGTGGCGGGGTGATTCAAGAGCCCCCTCTTGACACCGCTATCGCGCCGACGTGTACGGCCCAGGGACGGTCTTTCTTCGGGACGACCCCGCGCAGGGTCAGCTCCCAAGGTCCGCCGCGGCCGCGGCGAACGCCGCCGCCGGATCCGCCGCCGCCGTGACCAGGCGGCCCAGCACCACGTACGACGCGCCCGCCAGCGCCGCCTCGGAGGGGGTCACCACCCGCGCCTGATCCTGCGCCGGCGCCCCGGACACCCGCACTCCCGGGACGAGCACCCGCAGTGCGCCGGCGTGCACCTTGTCCACCCGCGCCGCCTCCATTCCGCCGCACACCACGCCGTGGCATCCAGCCCCCCGCGCGATCGCCGACAGCCGCAGCACCTCGTCGGCGACGCTCGCCACCGGACGCCCCCACCCCTCCCCGAGCTGCTCGCCCGTCAGCGACGTCAGGACGGTCACGCCAAGGACGCCGCAGCCCGACCCGTCCTGCGCACCGGCCCCTTCCACCGCGGCCGCCAGCATCCCCGCCCCGCCCGAGGCGTGCACCGTGAGCAGCGACGCCCCGTGGCGGGCTGCCGACTGTGCCGCCCCTCGCACCGTGTTCGGGATGTCGTGCAGCTTGAGGTCGAGGAAGGCCAGCTTGCCCTGTTCGCGCAGCCACGACACCACCGCCGGCCCTTCGGCGGTGAACAGCTGCAGCCCCACCTTGTACCAGGTGCAGGCCGTGCCGAGGGTCGCGACGAGGCCGCGGGCGCGCGCCAGCGAGGGGACGTCGAGGGCGACGATCGGGGTGGCCACGGGCGACAATCTACCCGGCCGGGTTACCCCGGCCACTCCAGCGCACCGCGCAGCTCGGACACCTGCGACACCCGATGGGCCGCGAGCCATGCCTCGAGCTCCGCGACCACCTGCCCGGGGCGCCGCGGATCCTGCATGGCCGCCGTGCCGATCCCCACCAGCGTCGCCCCGGCGAGGAGGTACTGCACCGCGTCGGTGGCGCGGGCCACGCCGCCGACGCCGAGGATCGGCAGCGCGGGGAGCGCGCGATGCACCAGCCAGGTGGCGCGCACGCCGATCGGCAACAGCGCCGCCCCGCTCACGCCGCCGGTCCCGAAGCCGAGCACCGGGCGACGGGCCTCGGGGTCGATCGCGAGCCCGGGCATCGTGTTCACCAGCGTCAGGGCGTCGGCGCCGGCATCGACTGCCACGCGAGCGGCCGCGACGAGGTCGGTGATCGCCGGCGAGAGCTTGACCAGCAGGGGCCGTTTCGTCGCGGCGCGCGCCCCCCGCACCACCGCGGCAAGGGTGGCCGCGTCGGCCCCGAACTCCACGCCACCGGCCCGCGTGTTGGGGCAGCTGACGTTCAGCTCGTACGCCACGTGCCCGGCCAGGTCGTCGAGGCCGGCGACGACGGTGGCGAAGTCGTCGACCGTGCTCCCCACCACGTTCACGATCGTGCGCGCGCGCCGCAGGTGATCGCGGCACCAGGGGAGGTGGTCAGCGCGCACTGCCGCGAGCCCGGGGTTGGCGAGGCCGATCGCGTTGATCATCCCGCCGGGGAACTCCCCGACGCGCGGCGCGGGGGCACCGTGGCGTGGGTCGGGGCTCACGGCCTTGGTGACGAGTCCGCCGAGCGCCTCGAGGTCCATCGTGCCGGCGAGCTCGCGGCCATAGCCGGCGGTGCCGGCGGCGAGGATGACCGGGTTCTGGAAACTGATCCCGGCGAAGTCCACGGCCAGCCGTCCCTCGAAGCGCCGCGCCGCGACGCCGGCGGCACGTGCGTTGAGGGCGGCATTGGCGCTCACGGCTGCTGGGCTCCCACGCGGCGCTCGTAGCGGTCGAGGTACTGCATCGCCGCGTCGGCCACGGCGCCGGCGATCTCCTGCTGGCGGCGGTCGTCGTTCATCCAGTGCGCCTCCGCCGGGTTGGTGCCGAAGCCGATCTCGATCAGCACCGCCGGCATGTAGGCGGTGACGAGGACGCGAAAGCCCGCCTGCTTGACACCGCGGCTCGGGCCCGGGTGCATGCGCGCCAGCGACTGTTGCACGATCGCGGCCAGCTCGCTCGACTCCCGCAGGTGCTCGTTCTGCGCCATGTCGTTGATCACGAACGCGAGTGCGTCGTGCTTCCCCGCGTCGACGGTGGTCTCGAACCGGATTGCCTCGTTTTCCATCCGCTCCACGCGCCGCGCGTCCTCCGTCTTCGCCTCGGCGAGGAAGTAGGTCTCGAAGCCGCGCGCGCCCCCCGGGTTCGTCCAGCCCATGTTGGCGGCGTTGACGTGCACCGAGAGGAAGAGGTCGCCGTGCTCGCGGTTGGCGATGCGCCCGCGATCGGAGAGCGCGATCAGCGTGTCGGTGGATCGCGTCATCACCACGCGGACGCCGCGGGCGCGCAGCGACGTGGCGAGCTTCTCGGCCACGGCGAGGGTGATGTCCTTCTCGTAGATCGTGAATCGGCCGTTGATGGGGCCGTGCATGCCGTTGTCGGGGCCGCCGTGGCCGGCGTCGACCACGACCACGCGGCGGTCCCGCGGCGTGGCGGGCCGCGAGGGACGCGCCGACGCGGGCTTGCGGACCGGCTCGCGCGCCCCCGCGCCCGGGCCAACGGTGTTCGACGCCGGGGAGAACACCGTCCCGGCGCCGGCGCGCAACTCGGCGCGCGCCGGGTCCCAGGTGAGCCCGGTGGCTGTGCGCGGGAGGAGCTCGGTCACGAGCTGCAGCGGGAGCACGAGCACGCCGGCCACGAGGCGCGGCGAGGCGGAGATCGGCAGGGTGGCCCCGGCCGCGCCGGCGAAGGGGAGGCCGTCGCGGATGTCGAGCGTCGCGCCCGGCAGCGCGAGGGTCCATCGTCCCTCGGCCACCCGGCTCACCCGCCCGCCGAGCGCGGGAATGGCCTCGTCGGCGCGCACCGCCGGCGCGCCGTCCATGAGCACGATCGGCACTTCGACGGGTCGCCCGGCGCCGCGGACCACGATCGCCCCGGGGAGCTGGAGGGCGAGGGCGAGGGCGGCGAGCGCGGCCGGGCCGGTCATCGCGGGCGCAGGGCGCGCGCGATGTCGCGCGCGGCGTCCTTCGCCTTCGCGTCGTCGCGCTTGTCGTGCAGCTTCTTGCCGCGTCCGAGCCCGATCGACACCTTGGCCAGTCCCCGCTGGAAGTACAGCTCGAGCGGCACGAGGGTGAGCCCCTTGCGCTCGACCGCCCCTATCAGACGCCGGATTTCGCCGCGGTGCAACAGGAGCTTGCGGGTCCGCGTGGGGTCGTGGTTGACGTAGCCGGCGTGGGAGTACGGCGCGATGTGCAGGTTGAGCAGGTAGAGCTCGCCGTCGCGCACGATCCCGTAGGCATCGCCGAGGTTGGCCCTGCCCGCACGCAGCGACTTCACCTCGGAGCCGAGGAGGGCGATCCCCGCCTCCCAGGTGTCGGTGATCTCGTAGTCGTGGCGGGCGCGCTTGTTCCGCGCGATCGAGGTGCGCTCCCCGGGGGCGGGCTTCGGCGAGGGCATGCGCGAATGCTAGTCGCACCGCGCGGCGCACGGCACCGCGCGCAGCGCCGGTGGCGTGGATTTCGGCGGTGGGTCCGGTTACGTTTCGCTCGTTGCCGAAGTGGTGGAACTGGTAGACGCGCTGGCTTCAGGAGCCAGTGGGGGCAACCTCGTGAGGGTTCGAGTCCCTCCTTCGGCACTGCGGGGAAAGCGACACGGGGCGACGGTCAGGTGACCGCCGCCCCGTGCGCGTTGCGGCACGCGCGGCCGGCGTGCCGGCCGCGGCGGTCGGGCGGCGCCGTCCGCCAGCGGAGCCCCGACCGCGTTCGACCCGGTACTCAGGTTGAGCACCTGGGCCCGCGCCATGATGGCGTCCGGGAGCAGCGGGGACAGCGAGGCGACGAACCGGCGGACCGATGACGTGTGCATCGACGGCCTCAGGAGGGGCGGAAGGGGGGAGGTTCGCGGCAATACCGGCAATCCACGTGCCGCCACGCCGGGGGCCGAATGGCCATCTCCCGTGCCCGGAAGGCCATGCTCGGCCCGAATCCATCGCGCCTCCGCCACAACGGCGGTGCACAGGTTCGGCAACACCGATCGGCCGGCATGCCCTTCGGCCGGTCGCGGGCGGGGGTGGTCGAGCCCGCCGCTAGCGATCGAGCAGCTTGTGCACCGCGCCCCAGTCGGCCTCGCTCATCATCTTCAGCACCGCGGCGCACCCGCTCCGGAGCCCGGTCTTGAGCTGGGGGGTGAACTCGCGCATCGTGCGCATGCAGAACCCCACATGGCCGAACAACGCCACCTGCACGGTCCAGCGCGGCAGGTCGCGGCGCAGGAAGCCGGGGTTGACCTGCACGATCGGCGCGCATCGTGGAGTGCCGCGGAGAGCGACCAGACGGTACTGGGCCGCCGTCTCGGCCTCGGAACGGTCGAGCAGGCACGCTGGAAGGTCAGCCTCCTCGGGGCTCATCGCCTCCAGCCGCGCCCGCAGGGCGTCGCCCGCCTCGTGCCAGCTCCAGTACCAGCGACCTTCCGGCGACGCGCTGGAGGGATTGGCGGCCGCGAGCCGAGCCGAGTCGGGGCGCTCCTCGGCGAGCCGAACGGCGGCGGCCAGCTGCCGGTCGGCGTTCGCCCGGCCCGCCTCGATCACCTGCAGGTACTCGCGCAGCACCTGCCCGGTGGCCACCGGGCGCCAGAGGGTGCTGGGGTCCCGCGCCGTCACCACCACGTAGCTCCCCTCGAAGATCGGCTGACCACCGATCCTGCCCGTTTCCCGCGGCTGCCGCATGTACGTTGCCGGCAGCTGCGGCACGGGCCGGCCCCGTGCCAGGTCCGGGAGGTTGAGCCGGATGTCGAGCATGTGGTCCTCGGCGCCGCCCTGCCGACGGCGCCGGTACGCCAGCTCGGCGAATCCCAGGTCCACGCCAAGCGCGCCAACGAGAAGCCGTCCGGGCACCGGCGTGCCGGGGTCGGCCGTGCCCCCATCCAAGCCGCCGAGCACCGTGCCGGCGAGTACGGTGTGAAAGAGGCGCGGCTGGCGGAACATCGGCTGTGCCGTGAAGACCTCGGCGAAGCCACGAAAGGCGCGCTGCACGGCGTGCAACCCGGCCGAGTCGAGGTGCAGGGCGAGGTCGGCGTCGCGCTCCATCCGCAGCTCGACCTCGAGCGGAACGGCGGGCTCCTGCAGGCGCCCCGGCGCGGCCGGCAGCAGCGTCGACTGCGCCGCGGAGGGCGGAGCCGCGGTCGCAGCGATCGCCGCGAGCAGGACGACGACGATCGCGCGCGGGCGCGCGCGGGAGGAACCGGCGGGCACGGGGGAAATCGCCAACCTCGGGAGGCTGCTGCACTCTGCGGGCGGGGGGGGCGCCGGCGCAAGCGCGCTTGCGCCGGACGAGGCGCCGACGTCACTTGCACGCGACCCCACCTGGAGCCGTCGTGGAACCGTCGATCATCCTCGTCAATGCCGGCTACGCCGTTGGCGGTGTCCTGTTGATGTGGGTCGCCTACCGCACGTTCGACAAGCTGACCCCCGAAGTGGACTTCGCGACCGAGCTCAAGAACGGCAACGTCGCGGTGGCGATCTTCATCGCCGCACTGTTCGTGTCGATCGCGATCATCGTCGGCCACGCGCTCAACTGACGGCGTGATGCACGACCGGCGGCGGGGCTCCAGCGTGCGGGTGACCGGCAGCGTGCGCCGCATGCCGCAAATGGCCGCCGCCGCGGCCACCGTCGTGCTCCTCGAGTTCGGCGCGAGCGGTGGCGGCGGTGCCACCACGGCCGGTGCCGCGCCGCAGGCAACGGGCCAGGCGGCGGCGAGCCCCGCGACAGCACCACGCACGCCATCCACGGCGTCGGCGGCGCTCGCCACGCCCGCGTCCTCGCCGGTGCCCGATCCCGCCGCGCTCGAGCTTGCCGCCCGCACACGCGCCGCGCGCAAGCTCACGAGCAGGTACGACCCGTACTTCCGCAAGTACAGCAAGCGCTACTTCGGCGCCGCCTTCGACTGGCGGCTGTTCAAGGCGCAGGGGGTCGCCGAGAGCGAGCTCAACCCGCGGGCGGTGAGCCCGGTCGGCGCCCGCGGACTGATGCAGGTGATGCCGGCGACGTTCGCCTACATCGCCCGGAGCCAGTCGAGCTTCACCTCGGTCGACGCGCCGGAGTGGAACATCGCGGCGGGGATCCTCTACGACCGCGACCTCTGGCGCCGCTGGGAGCCGGCGGTGGCCGAGGGCGAGTGCTTCCGCTTCACCTTCGCCAGCTACAACGCCGGCGACGGCACGATCTCGCGCGCCGCCAACATCGCGCGGGCGGCGCAGCTCGACCCGACGAAGTGGACGAGCGTGGAACAGGTGGCGCCGAACGTGAAGCGGTGGCGCCACGAGGAGACGCTGGGCTACGTGCGCAAGATCGAGCGCACCTACGAGGCGCTGAGGGCGATCCGCTAGGCGGCGGAGCCGCGGAGGCTAGCCGCCGAGGGCCTCGCTGGGCTTCACGTCGTCGGGGAGTCGCGCCTCGCCGAAGGCGCGGCGCAGCGCCTCGGCCGCCGTCGCGGCCTGGCGGGCGATGACGCCGGCCGCCTCGCGGATCGCGCGCTCGCGATCACCGGGCACCGCGCTCGAGAAGCTCAGCAACTCGCGTGCGAGGCGGCTCTCCTGCGACTCGCGGGCCGATCGCTTGTGGAAGGCCTCGCGATACGCCGCGAGCCGGGCCTCGAACTGCGCCCCGGCCACGTTCACCATGTTCGCGGCGACGTTGGGGTCGCGCTCGAGGGCAAGCTCCAGCGCCTCCGCCACGAGCGACGCAGTCCGGTCGTCGAGGGCGTCGCGTTCGGCCACGAGGAGACCGATCGCCCGCATCGCGTACCGCAGTTCCCAGCGCGCGTGGTCCTCGTCGTGCCCGAGCATGATCGCCGCGAGCCATGCCACGTCGTCGGCCGGAGGCTCGCCGGTGAGGCGCGACACGTACGCGCCGGCGCGCGCCCGTGGCGTGCCGTCGCCGCGCAACGCGCGCCAGAAGCCCGAGGTCTCGGTCACGAGGCGACGTTACCGCCCGCGGCGGCGCGCAACAAGGGCGGCGGCCGACGGGCGGGGCTCACGCCGGGCACCGGTCAGCCGCCGGCGGCGACGGCGTGCTTCCCCTGCGGCACGCCGATCTCGGTCATCTTGCGCAGGTCGAGCACCTCGTCGATCTCCTCGGTGGGGAGCACCTGCTCGCGCTTGACGAGCTCGCGGATCAGCACCCCCTCCTTCACCGATCGCTTGCTGATCTCGGCGGCCCTCGCGTAGCCGATCTGGGGCATCAGCGCGGTGGCGAGCGCCGCCGAGCGCTCCACCCAGTACTCGCACATCGCCGGGTGCGCGGCGATCCCCTTCACGCAGCGCTCGGTGAGGGTCGTCATCGCGCTGGTGAGGACCTGCATCGAGAGCAGGATGTTGTGCGCGATCACGGGCATCATCACGTTGAGCTCGAGCTGGCCGTGCTCGGCCGAGATGGCGACCGTCGTGTCGCAGCCGATGACCTGGAAGCAGACCTGGTTCACCATCTCGGGAATGCTGGGGTTGATCTTGCCCGGCATGATGCTCGACCCGGGCTGCACGGCGGGGAGGGAAATCTCGTCGAGCCCCGTGCGCGGCCCGCTGACCATGAGCCGAAGGTCGCTCACGACCTTGCTGAGGTCGATGGCGAGGCCGCGGAGCGAGGCGCTGAAGGCGGCCGGGTCGCCCATGCTC
Source organism: Gemmatimonadota bacterium (assembly GCA_016191225.1). Taxonomy (GTDB): domain Bacteria; phylum Gemmatimonadota; class Gemmatimonadetes; order Gemmatimonadales; family Gemmatimonadaceae; genus JACPPC01. The sequence continues at coordinate 68,140 of JACPPC010000001.1, forward strand.
TGCATGAGCTGGATGCGGTCGGCGCCGATCCGCAACGTGGAGATGCCGCTGATCGCCCTCAGGTGCGTGTTCATCATCGCGGGATACCGCGGCTCGACCGTGACCCCCGTGCCGACGGCGCTGCCGCCGATGCCAAGGTCGTTCAGGTAGTCGGCGGCCTCGGCAATGCGCCTGCGGCAGCGCGCCAGGGAGCCCGCGTAGGCCGTGAACTCCTGGCCCAGGCGGATCGGCATGGCGTCCTGCAGGTGCGTGCGGCCGGCCTTCACGATGCCGTCGAACTCCTTCCCCTTCGCGGCGAGGGCGTCGCCGAGCGCGTCGACCGCGGCGAGCAGCGACGGCAACTGGCGCAGTGCCGCGAGCCGGATGTTGGTGGGGATCGTGTCGTTGGTGCTTTGCGCCATGTTCACGTGGTCGTTCGGGTGCACCGGCGCGTACGTCCCGCGGGCGCTCCCGAGGATCTCGTTGGCGCGGTTCGCCAGCACCTCGTTGACGTTCATGTTGTGCGAGGTGCCCGCCCCGGCCTGGTATGGGTCGACGACGAAGTGCTCGCGGTGCTGTCCGCCAAGGACCTCGTCGGCGGCCTGGACGATCGCGTCGGCGCGCCCGGCGTCGAGGCGACCCGTCTGCTTGTGCGTGAGCGCCGCGGCCTTCTTGATCCAGACCTGCGCGATCACGAACGGCTCGAGGGGCCTGAGCCCGGAGATCGGGAAGTTCTGCAGGGCCCGAAGCGTCTGCACGCCGTACAGGGCGTCGGCGGGGACTTCGAGCGGCCCGAGCGGGTCCTTCTCAGTGCGGGTGGCGGACATCGGTCGCGGGACGAAGGGTGAGTCAGGGAGCGGACGGCACGGCGGACCGGCGCCCGGACCATGCGGCGGCGCCGACCGCGAGCGCGGCGGCGAGCATGGCGAGTCCGAGCCACGCCACCGAGATGGCGTGCAACTGGCCAAAGGCGCGGCGGCGCGGGTCGTCGACGGCGAGGGCCTCGATCACGGGGCCCATCTCGGCCCGCAACGCGCCGATGCGCGGGGCAATCACGAACTGCGCGACGCCGCAGGCGATGGCGACGACGGCCAGCGCCCCGGCGCGCACTCGCGCCGGGATGTCGCGGCCGAGTGGCCGGTCGAGCGCGAAGGCGAGCACCGCGGTGCCCATGCCGGCGACGAAGACCACCGGCAGGATGCGGCCCACGAGGGCGCCGGCGAGGGCGCGCGCTGGGAGGACGGCGAACGCTGCCGGGGCGACGCTGGCGGCGAAGAGCAGCGCGGCGCCGAGCCAGGCGGCGAGGAGGAGGGAGCCGAGCGGCTTCACGGGCGAGAAGCGGATCCTTCGCTGCGCCCAGGATGACAAGGCCTCATGCGCCGAGCACCCGCGCCGCGCCGCTCATGAACGGGTTGACGAGCATTTCCTCGCCGATCGACGTCGCCGGTCCATGGCCGGGGTGCACGATCGTCGAGGGTGGAAGGGCCGCCAGACGCTCGAGCGCGGCCTGCATGTGCGCCGGGTTGCTGAGCGGCAAGTCCGTGCGCCCGATCGAGCCCACGAACAGGCAGTCGCCGCTGAAGCAGTGGCCCTCCCCGACGATCGACACATGCCCGGGCGAGTGCCCCGGAGTGAACAGCACGTCGAACCGGAGGGCGCCAAGGTGAAGCACGTCGCCGTCGGCAAGGGTCCGGTCGGCGGGGGGCGGCTGCTCGATCGCCATCTGCCACCGCGCGGCCGACTGCGCGGCGAAGGCGAGCATCGGCGCGTCGGCCGGGTGCAGGTACACCGGGACCGGCCGCTGCCGCACGACCTCCGCCACCGCGCCCACATGGTCGAAGTGCGCATGCGTGAGCCAGATCGCGCGCAGGGTGAACCGGTGCGCGTCGAGCGCGGCCAACAGGCGCTCCGGTTCGTCGCCGGGATCGACCAGCACCGCCTCGCGCGAGCCCTCGTCGGCCACGAGCCAGCAGTTCTCGGCCAGGGGCCCGACCGTGAGGCACTCGACGAACATGCTAGTGCGCCGCGGCGGCGGCCGGCGGGGCGACCACGATCGTCTCGTGCAGCCCGCGGTGCGCGAGAAAGCGCTCGGCCTCGAGCGCGGCCTGGCAGCCGGACCCGGCGGCGGTCACGGCCTGCCGGTAGTAGTCGTCGGTGACGTCGCCGGCCGCGAACACCCCCTCGACCGACGTCGCCATCCGCCCCGGCTTGACCCAGAGGTAGCCGGCGTCGTTGAGCCTGAGCTGGCCGCCGAGGAAGCCCGTGCTGGGGGTGTGGCCGATGGCCACGAACAGGCCGCCGACCTCGAGCTCCCGCTCGGCGCCGCTCACGGTATCGGCGACGCGGAGGGCCCGGATTGCGTGCTCGCCGAGGACCTCGACGACGCGGGTGTTCCAGAGGACGCGCACCTTGGGGCAATCGAGGACGCGCTGGGCCATGACCTTGCTCGCGCGGAACGAGTCGCGCCGGTGCAGCAGCAGCACCTGCTTGGCGAACTTGGTCAGGTAAAGGGTCTCCTCCATCGCGGTGTCGCCGCCCCCGACCACGGCCAGCACCTTGTTGCGGTAGAACGGCAGGGCGCCATCGCAGACGGCGCAGGCACTTACCCCTCCCCCGCCCTGCGCGAGGCGCTCCTCGTTGGGCACGCCGATCCACTTGGCGTAGGCGCCGGTGGCGACGATCACGGTGTGCGACTGGACTGGGGCCGAGTAGTTGGGCGTAACGGTGAAGGGGCGGTCGCCGAGGGCCAGCGACTTGACGTCCTCGGGCACCACGCGGACGCCGAAGCGAAGAGCCTGAGCTTTCATCCGTTCCATGAGCTCAGGTCCCGTAACTCCTTCGGGAAAACCGGGATAGTTCTCGACCTCGGTGGTCGTCATGAGCTGGCCACCTGGGAGCACGATCCCCTGCGGCTCACCCTCGAAAACGAGGGGGGCGAGGCTGGCGCGGGCGGCGTAGATGGCTGCCGTCCAAGCCGCCGGGCCGGATCCGATGATGACGACGTTTTCCACGAGTTCGGGAGCTGGTGTCGTTATGAACGCGGCCGGAGCGCCGCCGGGTCCCGCAAATCTAGCGATCTCTCCGACCACCGTCGCGGAACGGCGGCATCTCGGGCGCAACTCCCCCTTCGACAGCCGAGCCGCCGGGTGTTCGCGCTCCCGGTGCGGAGCCGGAGCGAGTCCGGTTCCCGACTCTCACTCCAGCGCACGACCGGCGATCGACGCGGCAGCACGGCCATGGGGCCTCACGTCCTGGATGTCGCGCACCGCCTGGGGGGCAGCGAGCAAAGTGTCGAGCCCCATCCTGCGCGCGCCGACTCGCGCCGGGCGCGGCAGGGACGGGGGATCATGATGGGAGAATACGGGACGCCGCCGGGCAGGGCCGTCGGCGTGGCCCCGACACGCGGTCAGGCGCCGATCACCAGTCGCGCCAGCGCCCCGTGGCAGTGGGACACGGTTCCCACGAGAAACTCCGCCGCCCCCTGCTCCGCCGCCGCCTGAACGCGGCGCTCGGCGGCGCGCACCGCCCCGGCGTCGAACATCCCGACACCATGCGATCGATGCTGGCAGTGAAGGAGCAGCGGCCCGTCGAGCGTGCCGCCGCGCGCCCGTTCGTCGCGCACGTACGCCTCGAGCGTGGGCGGCATGCTCCACGTCCGCTCACCCCTGGTATGCGGGCACCGGGCCGGCTCGATGCAGTTGATCGGGCACATCCACTCGGCAAAGCTCACGTAGTGCACGCTCCCCGCGCCGGCCTTCTGCCAGGGAGTGGGAACGGCGCGCGGCAGGGGCTGCAGCGAGACCACGCGCCCCGGCCACCGCGCCCGCACCCGCTGCATGAGCCAGTCCACCATCAGGTGCGGCATCAGGGGCGACGGGACGATGGCATCGTCGTCCCGCGCGCCGGGGAGCCAGCGCGCGAAGAAGTCGTGCCAACTGGCGACCTCGACCGTGGCGCCGGGCGAATCGCCCGCGCCGCCGCGCAACGCGGCGCTCGTCGCGACCGGGCAATCGGCATGGCGGTCCACCGCCACGAGGCGGTCCCAGGCCACGGCGCCGGACGCCGCCGCCCTCTGCAACTGTCGCACGTAGTACGACCCGTAGCAGCCGCCGCCCACGACCACGATCGTGCCGTAGCGCTGCGTGAGCGCGCGCAGGCGGGGGTTCGAGATCCGCGAGATCGCGACCGGATGCTCTCCCGCCGCGTGGCCAGGTTCGAGCACCGCCTCGCTACCGCCGGACATGTCGTCCACCATCGACGTGAATCACCTCACCCGTAACGAAGGGGGCCTCGGCGAGATACAACACGGCCCCGGCTACATCGTTCGGCGAGCCCAGTCGCTGCAGGGGCGTGGACCGGGCGATCCGGTCGAGGCTGGCCTCGCCCATCCCCTCGGGGGCGAGCACCGTGCCGGGGACGACGCAATTGACGCGCACGTGGGGCGCCATGGCCACGGCGAGGTGGCGCGTCAGCGCGACCACCGCTGCCTTGGCCACGCCGTGGGCGAGGAATCCGGGCCATGGCTCCTCCCCCATGTGGTCGCCGATGTTGACGATCGAGCCGGCCTGCGCGGCGAGGGGACTCACGGCGGCCTGCGCCACGAAGGCCGGTGCCCGGAGGTTGAGCGCCATGATGCCGTCCCACTCTCCCGCCGAGATCTTGCCGAAGGGCGTGCGCGTCATGCTCGCCGCCGAGTTCACCACGAGATCGAGGCGACCGAACCGGGCGATGACCCCGGCAATCAGCGGCGGCGCCGCCTCGGCGTCGGCCAGGTTGGCCTCGAACTCCACCGCTGTCGATCCCAGCTCGGCGATCATCGCGACGGTCTCCTCCGCCCCGGCGCGCGACGCGTTGTAGTGCACGGCGATGCGCATCCCGCGGCCGGCGAGGGCGAGGGCGATCGTGCGTCCCACGCGACGGCCGGCACCGGTGACAATCGCGACCTTGCCCTCGAGCGGCGAGGTGACCGTCGCGGCGCGGCCCACGCCGGGGTCGCGGCGCCGGCTCACGAGGACCGTCCCGCCGCGCGATGGCGTTCGGCGCGCTCGAGCTGGCGCTCGTACCACTCCCACGGCACCTGCATGCACCCCACCTGCCGCGACCCACCGGGCACACCATGCCAGTCGCTGCCGCCGCTCGGCACCATGCCGAAGAAATCCGCCAGCGCGGCCAGGCGCATGGCGTCCTCGTTGGCGTGCGAAGGGTGCCGGACCTCGAGCCCATCCAGCCCCATTGCCACCAGCGGCTCGACCTTCTCGCGGCGGCCGTCGGGCCCGGGGTGGGCGAAGACCGCTATTCCACCCGCCTCGTGCACGATCGCGATCGCCCGCTCGACGTCGAGCCGCTGCTTGTCGGCGTACCCAGGCCGGCCGGCCGCGAGGTACCGGTCGAAGGCCTCGCGCACGCTTCCCACCCAGCCGCCGGCGATCAGGGCGCGCGCCACGTGCGGCCGCCCGAGCGCGCCCCCGTTCGCCTCGGCGCGCACCGCCCCGATCGTGACCGGGATGCCGATGGCGTTGAGCTGCCCGACGATCGCCTCGCCGCGCGCGTCGCGGGCATCGCGGAAGCCCGCCAGGTGCCCCTCCATCACGTCGAGCCGCGCGAGGTGCAGTCCCAGCAGGTGGAGCTCGCGCCCCTCGTGGTGCGCCGAGAGCTCGGTGCCCGCCGCGACGATCACGCCAAGGGCGTCGCCGGTGGCCCGGGCCTCCGCCACCCCGCCCACGCTGTCGTGGTCGGTGAGGCAGATGGCGGCGAGCCCGGCATCGCGCGACGCGGCGACGACCGCCGCCGGCGCGAGAGCACCGTCGGAGGCGGTCGAGTGCATGTGCAGGTCCACGTACCGTGGGGCTTGCCGACCCGTGGCCGCACCCGGCGCGGCCGTCACCCCTGGTAGCCGGCCTCGGGCGACGTGGCGCTCGGCTGGGACTCCGCGAAGAGCACGCGGAGCTGGGCGTCGGTCAGCTCGGCAAGCGACTGCTCGCGCGACTTGGCCCCCGCGGGCGAGTAGCGCGTGGTGCGAATCTCGCGCCCGTCGCCGCTGTCGCGAATGAACAGGAGGCCGAACTCGTCGCGGTCGTACTGCGTGACGAAGCCCGACGGGTAGACGCGCCACTCGGCGCCGTCGATGGCCAGGGGACGGCTCGGCATCAGGTGAGCACCACTAGGGCGATACCTCGTGCAGCAGGTGGAGGCCGCCCGGGGCCGGGTCGGGGAGGCTGGCATGGGCGGCGGCGAGGGTCTCGGCGTCGGGCGCCTCGGCGAACTCGGTGAAGTCGCCGGGGATGCGCGCGTCCTCGAAGACCCAGTGATTGCAGCGCGCGGCACGGAAGTGCCGCTGGCGCGCGCGCATGCGGCCGAGCACGCCCTCGCGCTCGGCGGCGCTCACGTGGGTGCGCGAGATCGAGAGTGCGCGGGGCATCGGCTCAGAATCCGCCGTCGGGGACGGACTCGAGGGTCTTCCTGAGGTCGGCCATGAAGCGGTCGGCGTCGGCGCCGTCGACGACCTTGTGGTCGAACGAGCAGGAGAAGTAGGCGCAGGTGCGGATCGCGATCGTGTCCTCGCCGTCGGCGCCGGTAACGACCTTGGGCCGCTTCTCGATCGCGCCGAGGCAGAGGATGGCGGTGGTGCCGACGGGGATGATCGGCGTGCCCGTGAGCGAGCCGAAGACGCCGGGGTTGGTGATGGTGAAGGTCGCCTCGGTGACCTCGGCGGGGGCGAGCTTCTTGCCGCGCGCCCGCGACGCGAGGTCGTTGGCCGCCCTGGTGAGGCCGGACAGCGAGAGGTCCTCGGCGTTCTTGATCACGGGCACGATCAGCCCGTCGGGCTCGAGGGCGACGGCGATGCCGATGTTGTAGCGCTTGCGGATGATGAGCGTGTCGCCCGCCACCGAGGCGTTGAGCTGCGGGTGGCGCTTGAGCACCTGCACCACGGCGGCGATGATGAACGGCAGGTAGGTGAGCTTCTGCCCGGTGGTGGCCTCGAACTCGCCGCGCATCTTCGCCCGCACGCGGGCGACGCGGGTGAGGTCGATCTCGAAGAAGGTGGTGACGTGCGCGGCCACGCGGCGGGCCTGCCCCATGTGGTCGCTGGTGAGCTTGCGCAGGCGCGAGAAGGGCTCGACCACGTCGCCGGCCCACGGCACGGGCACCGGCCCCTCGTGGGCGACGCCGCCGGGGGCGTGCATGCTGGGGCCGGGGACGCGCACGGGCTGCGCGGTGACGCCGGACTCGATCGCCGAGAGGATGTCCTTGCGCGTGACCCGGCCCGCGATGCCTGAGCCCCGCAGGGCGGCGATCTCGATGCCGTGCTCGGCGGCGATCTTGCGGACGAGGGGCGACGACTTGGTGCGGAGCCGTTCCTCGAGGGAGCCGCCGTTGCCGGTGGGGAGGCGCGGCGCCGCGGGCGCGGCCACCGGGGCCGCACCGGCCGCGACCTTCACGGGCGCCGCGGGCACCGGCGCCGCGGGGACCGCCGCGGGGGCCGCCGGGGCGCTTGCGCCACCCGCCACGACGGCGCCCTTCTCGGTCTCGATGCGGGCGACGATCGTCTGCACCGGCACGGTCTCGCCTTCCTTCACGAGGATCTCGGCCAGCACGCCGGCGGAGGGCGACGGGATCTCGGCGTCGACCTTGTCGGTCGAGATTTCGAAGATCGTCTCGTCGCGCTTCACCTCGTCGCCGACCTTCTTCACCCACCTGCTGAGGGTGCCTTCGGCGATCGACTCCCCCATCTGGGGCATGATCACGTCAACGCGGGCCACGGCTCATCCTCGTGCTGCGGCGTCCTCGGCCTTGTGCGACTGCCGCACACGCCAGAGGGCCAGGGTCGGCAGGGTCAGGAGGCCGGCGAGCGCGCCCCACCCCGCATAAACGTGCCAGTTGCAGGCGGGCAGCCCCTCGCCGGGTTCGCAGCGCTGGAGGAAGCCCAGGAACTTGCCGATCAGGACCGCAACCATCGCGCCGGAGAAGGCCCCCGCCACGGTGGTGAGGCAGCCCACCCCAATGTACTGCGCCCGGCGGTCGAGCGGCTGGGACTGGTCGGCCACGATCAGTACGCCGCCTCGACTTGGTGCCGCGGATCGGCGGCGCGGTGCACGTCGACGAAGTACTGCTTCACGTTGCGGTCGAGGCGGCTCTCGCCCATCTGGTCGGTGTGCGCCTCGAGGAAGACGTAGTGCCCGCCCTCCATCCGCGCCGTGAGGGTGAGGGTTCCGAGCTCGCCGGACCAGGTGCGGCTGCGCGCGTCGCCGGCGGCGCGGGTGAGCCCGACCGTGGGGAAGAAGGCGTCGGCGAGGGCGAGGGCCCGGTCGGGGTGGAGGGTGGTCCGGTGAAAGTGCTTCATGGCGGGCCTCAGTTGGGGGAGCGTGCCGCGCGCACGCCCTGCATCCAGTCGATGCGCTGGATCGCCTGCGTGGAGTCGCGCCGGAACTGGATCGCGATCGCCCAGTCGCCGGCGGTGATGTAGTTGAGCGTGCCGTAGTAGCTCCCCGGCTCGGGGCCGGGAGTGAGGGCGTCCCAGGTGTTCGCGCCGTCCTTGCTCGAGGCGAAGATGCGCCCCTCGCCGGCCTCGATCGGCTGGCCGGACTTCTTGTCGCGCACGATCACCTTGTAGAGGATCTTCTCCCGCGCCACAGGGGGCTGGGGATCGGTGCTGATGCGGAAGGCGAGGTCGTCGGTCCACGAGCGAAGGTCGCTGTTGCGGGCGCCCGAGGCGTTGTCGCAGAAGCCGGCGGTGAGGAGCGCGACCGACGCGGCCGCGACGAGGAGGGCACGCGGGCGACGGGGCAAGGCGGCAAGGGGATCCCGCGCCCCGCGCCGGATGACGTTGGGCATCATGCGCCGTACTCCAGTCCGAGATGGGTCACCTGCTCCTCCCCCATCAGGTGGCGGAGGGTGTTCTTGAGCTTGGTCTGCTGGATGAAGAGGTCGTGCTCGGGCTGCAGCCCCGCCTGCGACATGGGGCTCTTGTAGTAGAACGAGAGCCACTCCTGCATGCCGGCGAGCCCGGCCCGCGCCGCAAAGTCCGAGAAGAGGGCGAGGTCGAGCACGATCGGCGCGGCGAGGATCGAGTCGCGGCAGAGGAAGTTCACCTTGACCTGCATCGGATACCCCATCCAGCCCACGATGTCGATGCTGTCCCACCCCTCCTTGTTGTCGCCGCGCGGCGGGTAGTAGTTGATCCGCACCACGTGGGAGAAGTCCTTGTACAGCTGCGGGTACATCTCCGGCTGCAGGATCGTGTGCAGCACCGACAACTTGGACTCCTCCTTGGTCTTGAAGCTCGCCGGGTCGTCGAGCACCTCGCCGTCGCGGTTGCCGAGGATGTTGGTCGAGTACCAGCCGGCTAGGCCGAGCATGCGCGCCTTGAGCCCCGGGGCGATGACGGTCTTCATCCACGTCTGGCCGGTCTTGAAGTCCTTGCCCGACACCGGCACCCCCTTGAGGCGGGCCAGCTCCAGCATGCACGGCAGGTCCACGGTGAGGTTCGGCGCCCCATTGGCGAACGGGACTCCCTCCATCAGCGCCGCCCACGCGTACAGCATGCTCGGCGCGATCGCGTCGTCGCCGCGCTCCATCCCCTGCTCGAAGGCGGCGAGGGTGGCGTGCACGTCGCCGGCCTTGAGGTACGTCTCGGTGGAACCGCACCAGACCATCACGCAGCGGTCGAGCCCGTGCGCCGCCTTGAAGGTGCGGATGTCCTGACGCAGCTGCTCGGCGAGGTCGCGCTTGTTCCTCCCCACCTTGACGTTCGTGCCGTGGATGCGCGTCACGTAGCGCGAGTCGAACACCGCCGGCATCGGCACGATCGCCCGGAGCAGGTCGGCGACCGGGTCGATGTCGCGCGCCTCGAGCACCCCGGCCTTGCGCGCCGCCGTCAGCGCATCGTCGGGAATCGGGTCCCAGGCACCGAACACCAGGTCGTCGAGCGACGCGAGCGGGACGAAGTCGCGAATGAGCGGTGACCGCCGGTCGCTCCGGCGGCCGAGCCGGATCGTGGCCATCTGCGTGAGCGACCCGATCGGCTGGGCCCGCCCGCCGCGCACGCTCAGCACCCCGGCAATGAAGGTGGTGGCGACCGCGCCGAGCCCCGGGGTCAGCACGCCGAGCTTCCCGGTGGCCGGACGCACGGCCGTGGGGCGGGGGGGGGCGGCGGGAACGGTCATGCGAGCTCGGTGTGGGGTGTCGCGGTGGCGCCGGTGGGCTCGCCCCCGCTGGCGCCCTCGGGCGCGCGGGCGGCCGGGCGGTCGCTCGCGCGGCGCCGCGGGGACGCCGCATTGGCGGCGTCGCTCGACCGGGTGACGCGGTGCACGAACGCCACGCGCTGCCAGGCCGTGATCCAGCTCGTCACGGCGAGCAGCCAGACGATCGCGATCAGCACCCAGCCGTCGAGCGCGAGGCCGAAGATCCCCTGCGGCGCGGCGAGGAGGGTCACGCGCTCCGGACGCTGCAGGAAGCCGACCTTGGCGTCGATGCCGAGCGACTCGGCGCGGGCCCGCGTGTACGAGGTCACGAAGGCGCCGATGATCCCCGCGATGCACACGATGACCATGGTGGTCGAGTGGTGCACCGCGCTGCTGGCGTAGAAGACGGCGAGGCCGCCCATCACCGCCCCGTCGGCGACCCGGTCGAGGGTCGAGTCGTAGAAGGCGCCGAAAGTGGAGGACTTGCCCGACCGGCGCGCCACGGTGCCGTCGATCACGTCGAACAGCGCCGTCACGCCGAGCCAGATCCCGGCGGTGCTGATGTGCCCCGTGGCGTAGATGATCCCGCCGATGATCGAGCAGGCCGTGCCGACCGTGGTGATGGTGTTGGGATGCACTCCCCGCGCCACGAGCCAGTCGGCGACCGGGTCGATGAGGCGCAGGTAGGTGCGTTGGGTCCAGTCCCAGAGGGCGGTCATCACTCGCGGCTGGCGGGGTCAGTCGGGGCCGGCGTCAGTGGGCGGACGTCGTTGCGTGGCATGGACTTCGGAATCTACAGCCGGGCGCGGGCGCGGGGCAGGTTGCCACACCCCGACCCGCGCGGCACGCCCCGCCGCCCGAGCTACGGGTAGATCAGGTACGGGGCGACGCGACGCCGGAAGGCCGCGATCTCGTCGCGCGTGCGCGCCAGCACACGCCGCGGATCGTCGCCGCGGAGCAGCGCCTCGCGAAGCCCGACGCCGCCGAAAGTGCGGTCGAACCCCACGTCGCGCACCTTCAGCGAGTCCGGGTGCTCGCGCCCCACCGCCCAGACCACCGCCGCCGCAGTGAGCGTCGCGTCGAACGCCTCGCGGTCGGTGAGCCACATGCGCACACCCGCCACCTCGCGGCCGTTGTACTTGCTGTCGCCCGGCTTGACCGGCGTGAAGGTCTCGGTGCCGAACCGGACACCCGGCAGGCCGAGGGCGGTAAGCCGGGCCGCGACGGCCGCCGATCCCATCCACGGCGCGCCAAAACGCTGGAACGTCGAGTCGGTGCCCCGCCCCACCGACAGGTTGGTGGTCTCGAGGATCACCATGCCGGGATAGAAGGTGGCGCTGGTGACGCTGGGCATGTTCGGGCTCGGGCGCACCCAGGGGAGTCCCGTCCGGTCGAACCACTGCGACCGTCGCCACCCCGCTGCGGGGACGACCGTGAGCTGCGCCCCGATGCGCAGCACGTCGTTGTAGAAGCGCGCCAGCTCGCCCATGGTCAGGCCGTGGCGCAGCGGGATCGGGAAGATCGACGTGGGCGTGGCATGCCTGGCGGGCGTGTCGTCGTCGCCGTTGGTGAGGGCGCTGTCGACGATCGGCCCCTCGACGTGCGTCCCAGTGATCGGGTTCGGGCGGTCGAGGACGAGGATCGGCACCCGATTGCGGGCGGCGGCACGCAGGGTGTAGACCATCGACGCCGGGAAGGTCCAGGGGCGGGCACCAAGGTCCTGCAGGTCCACCAGCAGCACATCGACGCCGAGCAGGGTTGAGTCCGGGGGCGCCGTGGTGGTGCGGCCGTACAGCGAGTGCACGACGACGCCGGACTTCTCGTCGACGCCACCGGCGAGGTTCGTGCGATCCTCGGTGCCGCGGATGCCGTGCTCCGGCGCGAACAGGGCCACCAGCCGGACCCCGGCCGCCCTCGCGGCGGCATCGGTGAGGCGGTCGATGTCGCTCACCCCGCGCTCGTCGACCCCGCTCTGGTTCGTGAGCAGGGCCACGCGCTTGCCCCGGACGAGGCGCACCGAGTCGGTGAGGAGCACCGAAATGCCCGGCCGGACCCCCTGCGCGGCGGCCGGCGCGGCGGCGATGGGAACGCCCGGGAGGAGGGCCGCGTAGATGAGGAGCGGGGCCAGGCGGCGGCCCGCGGGAGTGGTGAGAATCGTCATGCCGTAGTATACTTCCAAGTGTCGTACGGGTTGCGGGTTACGATGCCGTACATCGGAGGGTCCAAATGAGCACGATGAACCAGCCGGACGTGGTCCTCACACTGTCGCCGGCCGCAGGTACCGAAGTTCTCAAGTTCATGGCGCAGGAAGGGGTGACGCCCGACAAGGGCGGCCTTCGCGTGTCGGTGCAGCCGGGCGGGTGCTCCGGCTTCAAGTACGGCCTCTTGATCGAGGATGCCGTGGCCGATGACGACCTGGTGCTGGAGCAGGATGGATTCCGGGTCTTCGTGGACCCGTTCTCGGCGCAGTACATCAGCGGTGTCAACATCGACTACGTGACGAGCATGCAGGGATCGGGGTTCACGTTCAAGAACCCGAACGCGACCGGCGGTTGCGGCTGCGGCAGCTCGTTCTCGGCATAGGCGATTCCGCACTCGGTGGCCCCGGCGCGCGAAGCACCGGCAGCCACCCCAGGCCCGTGACTTCGAGAGAGGTCGCGGGCCTTCGTGTTGGCGCCGGTCATGCCGGCCGCGCCGGTCATCCTGAGCGCAGCGAAGGATCCGCTTTCCCCGGGTCATGACCCACTTCACCCTTCTCGACGCCCTTGTGCTCGTCGCCTACCTCGGCGGCACGACCTGGCTCGGGCTCCGGCTCGGCGGGCGCCAGAGGAGCGCCCGCGACTACTTCGTGGCCGAGGGCAACATCCCGTGGTGGGCGGTGATGTTCAGCGTGGTCGCGAGCGAGACGAGCGCCCTCACGTTCATCTCGATCCCCGGCCTCGCGTACCTCGGCAACCTCGGGTTCCTGCAGGTCGCGGCGGGGTACATCCTCGGGCGGGTGGTGGTCGCGTTCGTGCTGCTGCCGCGGTACTTCGACGGGGAGCTGGTCACGGCGTACGCGCTGCTCGAGCGGCGGTTCGGGCTGGGGACGCGGCGGTTCACGAGCATCGTGTTCATGGCCACGCGCGCGATCGCCGACAGCGTGCGGGTGTTCGCGACGGCGATCCCGATCGCCCTCATCATCGGCGATGCGGTGCCACGGGCGTACCTGATGCCGACGGCGATCCTGGTGCTCGGCGCGCTGACCGTGTTCTACACCTGGCGGGGCGGGATGCGCGCGGTGGTGTGGACGGAGTTGATGCAGGCGGGCGTCTACATCCTGGGCGGGCTGGCGGCGATCGTGCTGCTCGGACGGAGCGTTCCCGGCGGCTGGGGGTCGATCGTGGAGGGGGCGGCCGCGGCGGGCAAGCTGGCGGCGATCGACTGGTCGACGGCGCTCGACAAGCCGCACACGATGCTGGCCGGGCTCCTCGGCGGCGGCTTCCTCGCGATGGCCAGCCACGGCACCGACCAGCTGATCGTGCAGCGACTGCTCTCGTCGCGGTCGCTCCGCGACGCACAGAAGGCGCTGATCGGCAGCGGGCTGGTGGTGTTCGCGCAGTTCACCCTGTTTCTCATGGTCGGAGTGGGCCTGTGGGCCTACTACGGGGCCCGCTTCTTCCCCGCCGCCGACCAGGTCTTCCCGACGTTCATCGTGGACCGGATGCCCGCGGGCCTGACGGGGCTGATCGTGGCGGCGATCCTCGCGGCAACGATGAGCACGCACTCGGGGACGATCAACGCGCTGGCGGCGGCGACCACGCACGACATCTACCTGCCGCTCACCGGGCGGCGGGCGAGCGACGCCTCGACGCTGCGCTTCGGCAAGCTTGCGGCGCTGGCGTGGGGGGTGGGGCTCACCCTCGGCGCGCTGCTCTACAAGGCGCAGGGGACGCCGGTGGTGGTGGTGGCGCTCTCGGTGGCGAGCTTCACTTACGGCGGGCTGCTGGGGGGCTTCGCGCTCGGCATCCTGTGGAAGCGCGCCACGCAGCGCGACGCGATCACCGGGATGAGCGTGGGAATCGCGGCGATGACCTTCGTGGTGTTCGCCAAGCCGATCGGGGGGGCGTTGCCGGCGCTGGCCGCGCCGCTCGCGCCATTCGGCGGCATTGCCTGGCCGTGGTACGTGCTGATCGGCACGACGATCACGGTCGCGACGGGAGTGCTGAGCTCGTGCACGCACGAGGCGGGGGGCACGGGAAGAGCGGACGTATCGCTGCGCGCGGGATGACGCGAGCGGATCCTTCGCTGCGCAGGGGATGCGATCGCGCGGGGAATGCAAGCGGGGGCGGCCGGACTGGCCGCCCCCGCTTGCCATGCCACCACCGCCGAGGCCTAGAACTTCACGTACACCGCGGTGCCCGTCTCGGCCGCCAGCTTCGCGGCCGCCTGGAACGATGCCACCGCCTCTTCGCGCGTCGACCCGGCGTGCCCAACCACCTTGTCGGCCGGCGTGAGCGAGGCGCTGCCGCCGGCGGCACAGGTCACCGACACCGAGTTCGGGGACCACACGATGCCGACGAAATAGCCGACGAGCAGGTTCAGGAAGCTGTGCTGCGTCTCGACCTTGGCGATTCCGGCCTTGCACGCGGAGGCGTCGACCTCGGCCCCGGGGATCAGGCCGAAGAACCAGTTGGTGTGCCAGTCGTCACTGATCACCTGCGAACCCGGTGCCTTGCCCGTGGTCACCGTGGTGTGCCAGCAGGCCGACGCAAGGGACGCGGCGACGACAACTGCCATGATCCTTACAAAACGCATGGAACCTCCATCGAGAGGGTGGATGTGGCGGGGGATACGGTAGCACCTCGGGGCCGCCGCCGCCACCCGGGCCGGGCATGGGAGTGGCTAGATTGTCGGCGTCCCCCCGACCCTCCTGCCCCCACCCCGTACGGAGCATTCCCGAGTGAGCGTGATTGTCGTTGGCGTCGATGGCGGCGGTACGGCCACCCGCGCGCTGGTGATGGACGAGCGCGGGCGCGAGGTGGGCTCGGCCACGGGGCCCGCCAGCGCCGTGCGGCCAGGCCACGCCGACACCTCGGCGGACATCATCGCGGGGGTCGTTGCGGCGGCGCTCGCCGAGGCGGGGCTGGGCCACCTGCGCCCGCGGGCGCTTTGCGCCGGCGTCGCCGGCACGGGGCGCGATCCCGAGCGTGACGCCCTCACCCGCGAGCTGATCGAGCGGGACGTGGCGGACGAGTCGATCGTGCAGACCGATGCCGGCGTTGCCCTTGACGACGCCTTCGGCGAGGGGGCCGGCGTGGTCCTGATCGCGGGTACCGGCTCGATGGCGGTTGGGCGCGGCCCGACCGGACGGCTGGTGCGCGCGGGCGGCTGGGGACCGGTGTTCGGTGACGAGGGGAGCGGAGCCTGGATCGGCCGTCGCGCCCTCGGCATCGCGGCGGCCTCGGTCGACGGCCGCGAGCCGGAGACGGCGCTGGTGGGGGTGCTCGTGCAGGCGTGCGGGGTGAGCGACGCCAGCGGGTTCATCGGCTGGGCGGCGGACGCCTCGCCGGCGGAGCTGGCGACGCTGGTACGGGTGGTCGTGGAAACGGCCGCGGCGGGCGACCTGCGCGCGAACGCCCTCCTGACCCTCGCCGTGGAGGAGCTCGTGATCCACGTGCGGGCGGTGTCGCGCGAGCTCTTCGGCGACGAGCGCGCGTCGGTGCCCGTGGCCCTCGCCGGCGGCATGATGAAGCCCGGATCGGCGATCCGGAAGCGCACCGAGCACCGGCTCAAGAGCGCGGTCCCCGGTGCCGTGCTGCACCCGGGCGAGGTGGTGGGCGTGCGTGGTGCCGCCCGGGCGGCGCTGCGGCTCCTGGGCGTCGAGGTCGGCAGCTAGCGCCGCGACGCTACTTGAGCCGCTGGAGCTCGATCTCCGAGGCGAAGTAGCCGAAGCCGGGCCAACCGCCCGAGGCCACGCCGCGCTCGAACCACTTCCGGGCATTGGCCCTGTCGCCCTGCACCAGGTACCAGTTCCCGACCCCGAAGCTGAGCGTCGCGACCTGCACGGGGGCGGTGTCGGCGAGGGCGAGGACCTGGTCGGGCGTGCGCTTGCCGCGATAGAGCTGCAGCCGCTGGAAGTACGCCGTGGCGGTCGTCACGCGGAAGTCGTCGGTGATCGGCGCGAGGGCCTGTCGCGCCTCGGCGTCGCGGCCGGCGCGCGACAGCGACATCCACAACCAGTCGGTCGCCCCCGCGACCTCGTTCGCGTTGGGCGCGAGGCGCTGGCAGTGGGCGAAGGCATCGGCGGCCGCGGGGAACTCGCCGCGCAGGAAATGGGCCACGCCGAGGTGGTACCAGATGTCGTAGTTCAGCGTGTCGAGCCTGTTGCCCGTCTCGAGGTCGGCGAGGGCGCGGCCGGGATCGCCGATCGAGATGTAGCGATGGCCGCGCCACCGGTAGAGGGCCGGGTTGGCTGGCGCGACGGCGATGCCACGGGAAAAGGTCGCGATCGCCTCCCTGTACTGGCGCACGGCGGCCTGGGCGAGCCCGAGAGCGATGATCCGGTCGACGTTGCCGGGCGCGAGCGCGAGCGCCGCCTCGGCGCGCGCAATCGCCCCCGTATCGGCCTGCGCGCGATGCTCGACGCCAGCCCGGGAGCGGTACTGCACGGCCTGGGCGCGCGCGGCGGGAGCGGTGAGTAACAGGGCGAGGATGGCACTGGCGAGGAGGCGCACGGGGGCTGGGCTCGAGGTGGGGGTGCCCAACGCTACCGCGCGGCGGGCCCCGGCACACCCCCGCACACCGCGGGCCGAACCGGTGTACTGGTGACGGCCTCGCTTGACCGGCCGCCGAGCCCGCGGCATGGTCGAGTCCCCCCACGCCGGGAGTCCGATGCCCCCTCGACTGTCAGACCTGTCGCGCGCCGCCCTGCGGTCTGCCCTCTCGATGCTCGCCGCGTGCGGCGGGGGCGATCACCGGCACCCGCACGATGGTCGTGCGCCTGTACCCGGCGACGTTCACGCTGGTGCCGACGATCGCCGCAATCGCCGTGAATGCGGGAACGCAGTCGTTCACCGGCGCCTCGCAGGACAGCATCGGCACCAACCTGCCGATTGCCTGGCTCTCGCGCGCGCCGAGCCTGGCGACGGTCAGTCCGGCCAGCGGCACGACGACGACGGCCACCGGCGTGGCCAACGGCACGGTGCGCATCGTCATGACGTCGGGGGTGCGCAGTGACTCGGCGGCGCTCACCCTCACCAACCAGGGCCCCACCTTCCCGACGACGATCGGCGTGGCCGTCGGGACGGGCGATGGCATCGTGTTCACGAGTTCGCGCAACGGGACGTCGAATCCCGCCATCGACACCCTGGCCGTCGGGGGCACGGTCACGTGGACGTGGGTCGGCCCGAACCACAGCGTCTTGTCCACGGGCTCACCGACGTTCACGAGCAGCGTGACGAAGAGCTCGGGGACATACCCCTTCACCTTCCTCACCGTCGGGACCTACAACTACATCTGCGGCGTGCACGGGGCGTCGATGTCGGGCACGATCGTGGTGCGCTGACCGGCCGCGGGTCGCCCCTGCAAGTTGCGAAGGCCCGTCCCGGCGGGCCGCCGTCGTTCGCGGGCGCCGCGCCCCCGCCGCCGCCTCAAGCCCGGTTCCGCCCGGCCGACACTCAGGACCATGGCGTGGGGATTCGTGCAGAGGCTCCTGGGTGGACAGCGCGCCCGTCGCCCTGCTGGTAGCGCTCCGGCTATCGGTGGGGTGACGGCGCGCCCGTCCTTCCCGATCGTGACCGGCTCGCAGCCGATCGTGCCGGCGGCGCGCAGTTCGGTCGCCATGCGGATTCCCGCCATCGAGGAGCCGTCGCCGTCGGCCGCCGTCACGGAGCAGATGCGCGAGCAGCTCGCCCGCGGGCTGCGCCAGCTCGACGCGGGGATGGACGCCTCGCACCGGACGAGCGACCTGGCGCACCTGGCCCGCGAGCTCCGGAACAACCCGGCGACCACGATCCGGCAGCTCCCCCTCGCCGCCCAGCGCGCCCTGGCCATGCTCGGCGACGACGCCAGCACGGCGAGCCTCGCCCTGCTGTTCGAGCGGGACCCCGCGATCACGCAGGCGCTGCTCGTGCGCGCGAACAGCGCCTACTACAACCCCACCGGCAAGCGCATCCTGTCGCTCACCAACGGCATCACGCGGCTCGGGCGCGGCGGCGTGCGCAACGTGCTGATCGAGCAGTCGCTGCAGGGACTGGTCTGCCGCCCCGGTGGCGCGCTCGACCAGATGGTCGAGCAGGTGTGGAGCCACATGGTGCGCACCGCGCCCCTGGCGCGCTCGATCGCCCCGGCGTTCGGGGTGGACCCGGAGCAGGCCTTCTCGATGGGGCTGCTGCACGACGTCGGCAAGCTGGTGATGTTCGACCGGCTGACGGCGCTCCGCGCCCGGAGCCGCCGCGACGTGGACGTCGACCACGCCGTGCTCGTGCGCGCCCTGCGCCTGCTGCACGAGCCGCTCGGGGGCATCGCGGTGCAGCGCTGGGGGCTGGGCGACGATGCGGCCCTCTCCGTTGCGACCCACCACCGCGAGCCGCTGCCGGCCCGGCGCGACCGGCTGGGCGAAGTGCTCTACGTCGCCGAACGGATGGACCTGGCGCAGGTGCGGGGCGCCGAGTTCAACCCGGCCGTCGTCTGGCGCGCCGGCAACCTGACCGGCGACCTCGACGCCGCCAGCACGGTGAACGACGAACTGCGGATGCCGAAGGCGTCGTAGCGCGGCTGGCGGCCGCTACGCGCCCGCCGGTCGCTCCACCGCCCCGGCCCCGTGCGCCGGGTATTCCCCTTCCCATCGCGCCATCACCACCGTGGCCAGGCAGTTGCCGAGCAGGTTGATGCTCGTGCGCGCCATGTCCATGATCGCGTCCACGCCGAGGATCACCGCCACGGCCTCGAGCGGGAGGTTGAAGCTCGCCAGCGCCCCCGACAGGATCACGAGGCTCGCCCGCGGCACTGCCGCCACCCCCTTGGACGTCAGCATCAGGGTGAGCATCATCAGCAGCTGCGTGGCGACCGGCATGTCGATTCCCGCCGCCTGCGCCGCGAAGACGCTCGCCACGGCGAGGTAGAGGGTGGAGCCGTCGAGGTTGAAGCTGTAACCGGTGGGGAGCACGAAGGCGATGATCCGCTTCGGAATCCCCATCCGCTCGAGCTGCTCCATGGCCCGCGGCAGGGCGGCCTCGCTGCTGGCAGTGCTGAAGGCGATCACCCACGGCTCCTTGACGTAGCTCCAGAACCTGGCGATCGGGACCTTGGCCATCACCGCCACCGGCATCAGCACCAGCAGCACGAACACGATCAGCGCCCCGTAGAGGGTGCCGACGAGCAGGGCCAGGCTCTTGAGCACGCCGAAGCCGCTCTGGCCCACCGTGACCGCGATCGCCGCGCCGATGCCGAACGGGGCGAAGGCCATCACGATCCCGACGAACTTGAACATCACCTCGCTCAGCGACTCGCAGAACTTCAGCATGAAGTCCTTGGGCGGGCCCTGCACCCGGGCCACGGCGACGGCGAAGATGATCGCGAAGAAGACGATCTGCAGGACCTCGTTCCGGCTGGCCGCCTCGAAGAAGCTCTGCGGCACCATGTGCTCGATCACGCCGCTGAACGTGACCTGGGTCTGGGCGAACTGCTGCCCCTTGTCGGCCCCCGCCCCGCTCAGCGACACGCCGGCGCCGGGCTTGACCAGGTTCACCGCCACCAGCCCGATCGCCAGCGCCAGGGTGGTAACGACCTCGAAGTAGAGGATCGACCGCCACGCCAGCCGGCCGACCTTCTTCAGGTCGTCGCCGTGGCCGGCGATGCCGACCACCAGCGTGCTGAACAGCAGCGGCACGATCAGGCTCTTGATCATCCGCAGGAAGACGCTGCTGACGACCTTGGCGTACTCCGTCACGCGCGGATACTCGGCCGTCGGGAAGAGCGTGCCGATCGCGATGCCGGCGACCATGGCGATCCCGATCCACTGGGTGGAGCTGATGCGCGGCTTGCTGGGTTCGGAGGCGGACATGCTCGGGAATGGTTGCGGTGATGTGTCGTCCCGAGCGGAGCGAAGGACCTGCTCGAGGCGGGAGAAGCAGATCCTTCGCTGCGCCCAGGATGACGGCGGAAGCAGGTCCTTCGCTGCGCCCAGGATGACGGCCGGCTAGTGCCCGCCCTCCAGTGGCGGCGCATCGACCGGACGCCCGGTGCGCAGCACCGAGTGGTGGTACCCGTACGACGCGTAGCACACGAGCCCGATCGTCATCCAGACGCCGAACAGCACCCAGGCGCTGTACGGCAGCCCGGTCATCACGTACAGGCAGGCCGCGAAGCCCCCCGTGGCCACCAGCCAGATGAACGGCACCTTGAACGGCCGCGGCCGGTCGGGCTCGCGCACCCGCAGCACCAGCACGCCCACACACACGAGCATGAACGCCGCCAGCGTGCCGATGTTCGTCAGGTCGTAGGTCGCCGCGTCGTCGGACACCAGCGCGCCGAAGGCCACGAACACCCCCGTCACGATCGTCGTCACGTGCGGCACCTTGTACGTGGGGTGCACCTTCGCCGCCCAGCGGGGGAGGAGGCCGTCGCGGGCCATCGCGTAGAAGATCCGCGGCTGCCCGTACTGGAACACGAGCAGCACCGCCGACATGCTCACCAGCGCCCCCGCCGACACGATCATGCTCGCCGTGTCGAGCCCCGCCAGCGTCAGCGCCCGCGCCAGCGGGTCGGCGCTCTTGAGCTGCGCGTACGGCACGATCCCCGTCGCCACGATCCCGACCACGATGTAGATCAGCGTGCAGACGCCCAGCCCCGCCATGATCCCCAGCGGCAGGTTGCGCTGCGGGTTCCTCGTCTCCTCGGCCGCCGTGCTGATCGCGTCGAAGCCGATGTAGGCGAAGAAGACGATCGCCGCCCCCTGGTGGATGCCCCGCCAGCCGTTGGGCGCGAACGGCGTGTAGTTCGCCGTGTCGATGTGCATCGAGCCGACGACCACGAACACCGCGAGCACCGCCAGCTTCACGCCCACCATCCAGTTGTTGACGGTGGTGCTCTCGCGCGCCCCGAGGCAGAGGATCCAGGTGATCCCGGCGACGATCAGGAAGGCCGGGATGTTCACCAGCACCGGGATGCCGAGCAGCCGCGGCGCCGACGCCAGCAATCCGTGCACCGCCGGGTCGCCGCTCTTGGCCACCTGCCAGTAACCGTGCGTGAGCCAGTCCGGGATGTGCAGCCCGAATCCGCCAAGGAGCGAGGTGAAGTAGCCGCTCCAGGCGATCGCCACGGCCACGTTCCCCACCGCGTACTCGAGGATCAGCGCCCAGCCGATGATCCACGCCAGCAGCTCGCCCAGCGTCGCGTACGAGTACCCGTACGCCGAGCCCGCCGTGGGAATCATCGACGCCAGCTCGGCGTAGCAGAGCGCCGCGAGGCCGCAGACGCCGCCGAGCAGCAGGAACGAGAAAACGAGGGCCGGCCCCGCGCCGTAGCGCACGACCGACCCGTCCGGCGCCAGCTCCCCCGCCGCCGCCGTGCCGAGCGAGGCGAAGATCCCCGCCCCGATCACGGCCCCGATCGACAGCATCACGAGGTCGCCGGCGCCCAGGGTTCGCCTGAGCGCCCCTTCCCCCTCCGGCAACATCGCCGAGATCGGCTTCCGGGCGAACAGCTGCATGGCGGTGCGGAAGGGTTCGGCGTGGAACCGCTAGATGAACAGCGGCGCGAGCACCAGCGTGATCGTCGACAGCAGCTTGATCAGCACGTGCAGGCTCGGTCCCGCGGTGTCCTTGAACGGGTCGCCCACCGTGTCGCCGACGACCGCCGCCTTGTGGGCGTCGCTCTTCTTGCCGCCGTAGATGCCGGTCTCGATGTACTTCTTGGCGTTGTCCCAGGCGCCGCCCCCGTTGTTCAGGAAGCCCGCCATCAGGATGCCGGCGATCGTCGCCACCCTCAGGAACCCGGCCACCGCCTCGGCGCCGAGCCGCTCCCCCGGGGCGCCGAGCATCCTGAACGCCACGCCCACCACGATCGGGAAGGCGATCACCAGCGCCCCCGGCAGCACCATCGCGCGGAGGGCCCCCTTGGTCACGATGTCCACGCACTGCGCGTAGTCGGGCTTCTCGGTGCCGGCCATGATCCCCGGACGCTCCTTGAACTGCCGCCGCACCTCCGTGATCACGCTCTGCGCCGCCTTGCTCACCGCGCGGATGGCGAGCGAGCTGAACCAGAACACCAGCATCGCGCCAAGCAGCCCGGCCACGAACACCTGCGGCTTGCTCAGGTCCACCGTGAGCGCCGCGCCCGTGTAGTTGCGCACCTCGTCAAGGTAGGCGCTGAAGAGCAGGAAGGCCGCCAGCGCCGCCGACCCGATCGCGTACCCCTTGGTGAGCGCCTTGGTGGTGTTCCCCACCGAGTCGAGGCGGTCGGTCTTGTCGCGGATCGACTCCGGCTGCTTCGACATCTCGACGATGCCGCCGGCGTTGTCGGTGATCGGGCCGAAGACGTCCATGGCGAGGATGTAGCCCGCCGTCCCGAGCATCCCCATCGTCGCCACCGCCGTGCCGAACAGGCCGCCCATCGGCGCCCCGCTCGCGTCCACCAGCCCGCTCGAGCGGCCGAGCATGAAGCTCGAGATCAGTGCGATGCCGATCGTGATCACCGGCAGCACCGTGCTCTCCATGCCGACCGAGAGCCCCATGATGATGTTGGTCGCCGGGCCCGTCTGGCTGGCCTCGGCGATCGACTTGACCGGGCGGTAGCGGTACTCGGTGTAGTACTGCGTGATGTAGACGAACGCCACCGACGTCAGCACGCCGATCAGGCCCGCGCCGAAGAAGTGCCACCAGGCATCGGGGGCGACCGGCACGTTGAGCAGCCAGCGGCAGGCGACGAACAGCCCGACGGTCGCCAGCGCCGCCGTGACGTAGAAGCCGCGGTTGAGGGCCGCCATCGGGTCCTCCACGCCGTCCGTCTTCACGATCATCACGCCCACCACGCTGGCGACGATGCCGAACGCCATGATCACGAGCGGGAAGAGGATCCCCGCGACACCGAACGCCGAGTAGAGCGTCACGCCGAGGATCATCGCGCCGATGTTCTCGGCGGCGGTGCTCTCGAACAGGTCGGCGCCGCGGCCGGCGCAGTCGCCCACGTTGTCGCCCACGAGGTCGGCGATCACCGCCGGGTTGCGCGGGTCGTCCTCGGGAATGCCGGCCTCGACCTTGCCCACCAGGTCGGCGCCGACGTCGGCGGCCTTGGTGTAGATGCCGCCGCCGAGCTGCGCGAACAGCGCCACGAAGCTCGCGCCGAAGCCGAAGCCCACGATCAGGAAGGGAATCTTCGTCGCCCACGCGTCGGCCGTGACGCCGGCCGGCGAGACGAGGGTCAGGATCGCGAACAGCCCGCCGACGCCCAGCAGCGACATGGCCACGGTGAAGAAGCCCGACACCGCGCCGCCGCGGAGCGCCGCCTGCAGCGCCGCGTTGAGCGACTCGGTGGCCGCCGCCGCGACGCGGATGTTGGCACGGATCGAGATCCACATGCCCATGAAGCCGGCCACGCCGGAGCAGAGCGCCCCGAGCAGGAAGCTGAGCGTGATGAAGGTCGCGAGGACCTTCGGGTCGCTCACGGGGTCGGTGGCGGTGGTCTGCCGCAGCACGCCGTAGCCGAGCGCGAGCAGGAGGGCGACGGCGACGGCGAGGACGCCGATCGTCTTGTACTGGCGCGCGAGGTAGGCCTCGGCGCCTTCCTGGATCGCGTTCGAGATCGCGCGCATGCTGTCGGTGCCGGTGCCGCGCGCGAGGACCCAGCGCGCCAGCCAGACGGCGAAGACGAGCGCGAAGACGGCCGCGCCGATGATGATCGAGAGGAGGGTGGACTGCGACGCCATGGTTCAGTTGCGAACGAAGGGTGAGGACAACCGGAAGGACAGCGGGGGGACGGTCACGGGTGGTTCACGTGCCGGCCGGGGCCGGCGTGCGCGCGCCCGCGGCGCGCCAGGCGAAGTACACGGGAACGCCCAGCAGCACGAGGACGAGCCCCGAGACCGCCTGGGCGCGGGTCTTGTCGGCCACGAGGAGGATGATGGCCACCGTGGTCGCCAGCACGATGTACAGCGCCGGCAGCACGGGATAGCCGACCGCCCGGTACGGGCGCTCGGCGTCGGGGCGTGTCGCGCGCAGCACGAACAGCCCGATGGTGGTCAGCGCGTAGAACACCAGCGCCGCGAAGATCACGTAGTCGAGGAGCTGGCCATAGGTGCCGGTGAGGCACAGCAGCGACGTCCACACGCTCTGCGCCACCAGCGCCCACGCCGGGACCGACCGGGCGTTGAGGGTTCCCGCCCTGGCGAAGAAGAGGCCATCCCTGGCCATCGCCCAGTACACGCGGGCCCCGGCGAGGATCAGCCCGTTGGCACAGCCGAACGTGGAGACGAGGATCGCCGACGCCATCAGGGCCGGCGCCACGCCGCCGAACATCGACTCCATCATCGCCGTCGCCACCCGGTCCTGCGACGCGAACTGGATCCCGCGCCCCGCGACCGTGGCCGCGTCGGTGGCGCCCTGCAGCGGGAGCACGTGCAGGTACGCCACGTTGGCGAGGCAGTAGAGGAGCGTCACGAGCCCCGTGCCGTACAGGAGCGCCTTGGGGAGGTTGCGCGCCGGATTGTGCACCTCGGCGGCGGCGAACGTCACGTTGTTCCAGGCGTCGCTCGAGAAGAGCGAGCCGACGAGCACCGAGCCGAAGGTCACCACGAAGGCGCCGCTCAGGGCGTCGGTGCCCCACATCGCGGCGCCGTGGAAGTTGGCCTGCAGCACGCCGGCGTTGCGCCCGACGGTGGTGCCGAGGACGATCAGCGCCGCCAGCGCCACCGTCTTGATGACGGTGAGCGACGTCTGCACGAGCTTCCCCTCGCGCACGCCGCGGAGGTTGACCCAGGTGAGCACCCAGATCACGACGAGGGCGACGAGGCGCTGCGGCGAGAGGCCCAGCTCGATCGGTCCGCCCGGCGAGTTCACGGTCGCGCTCGGGAACCAGGCGTAGAGGCCCGGGCTCACCGCGGGCGCGAGCACGCCGAGGAAGCGGCCGAAGGCGACGCCGACGGCGGCGATGGTCCCCGTCTGGATGACGACGAACAGGGTCCAGCCGTAGAGGAACCCCATCACGGGCCCCATCGACTCGCGCAGGAAGACGTACTGGCCGCCGGCGCGGGGGTACATCGCCGCGAGCTCGCCGTAGGCGAGGGCGCCGAGCAGGGTGATGATGCCGGTCACGGCCCAGGCGAGCAGGAGCCAGCCGGTGCCGTTGGTGGCGCGCGCGATGTCGGCGGAGACGATGAAGATGCCCGACCCGATCATCGAACCGGCCACGAGCATCGTGGCGTCCGTGAGGGTCAGGGCTTTGACAAAGCCGGGGGCCTGCTCGGTCGCGTTCGCGGGCGCGGCCGGAGATGTCATGCCGGGATCGTCGGGAGGAAAGGGCGGCGCGCCAGGAGCCCGCAGGAGGGCCACGGCGTCAATGGACAAGTCCTTGAATGTAGAGGACTTGCCCGAGGGACGCCAGCGTCACGCACGAAACCAAACTACGTGGCCGACCTGACCCCAAGGCTGCGGGTGGCCGTGCCCCCCCCCCAGGGCACGCAAGTCCGCGCCTGCTGCCCCCATCGCCGTCCCACCGGTGCACCTTCGGCGAATTAGAGTGCTCTGCAGCTTGGAAATTGGAAGAGTGCGGTGCCTGCCAGCCGAGTCTTCCTCGACCTCACGCCCTCATTCAATGCACTGGCCAGAAGTCGTCCCTGTTACGTTCAGCGCTCCAGAAGTCGAGTTGCCGGCGTGATCAACGACCGACACGGACAGTGATTTCGCGCCAGTCCAGTTGACGAGGAGTTGGATGCTCGACGTGGTCAGTCCTAGCGAGGCGCCGTTTAGTTTCCAGGCGTACGAAATGGGCGCCACTCCACCGACTACGTTCGCCTCGTAGGTCACCGTACACGGCTTGTGAACTGTTCCTGGCCCGACAACACTGGCGGCGTAGGTGGCGAGAATGGCCAAGGTGGCCGTATCGGCGGTTTGATCCGTCCGAGTATTGATGACCGACAGCGTCCGCGAACCCGGAGTTGAGAACGAACTGTTGTATGTGGCGCCGGTGGCACCGGCGAGCGCTTGGCCGTCGAGGCGCCACTGGTATGAATAGGAAAAGGTGTCCAGCGCCGCCGCGGCAGCCCACTGGGCCAGTGAACCGACGGGAACGCTGGTCGGTCCCACAACTATCGCGTAGGAGACTGAGTCCACCGCGCCCGGCATACTCCCAGAGTAGGTTGCGGAGTCTGGGCCCGTCGCCGTATACACCCGCAGCGACACTGCTGCCCGGTCCTCGGTCTGCATGACCGCATCGGGGTCACTCCCGGCGTGGAAGACACCGATGAGTTCAATGAACGCACCGCTCGGGCCGATTTGCCAGTACGATTGAAAGCCGTTCGGAAACGTGTAGTAGTCGTAGATTGCAAGACCAGTGCGGTTGAAAAGCTTGACGGTTCCAAGGAGATTCCCTTGCTCGTTGTAGGACCCGATCCGAGCATTGAACGCCATATCCGTGAAGCTTCTCCGGACCGACTACGGACAGGGTGGGGATGCTTGGCCATAGGTGAATTGCTGTGAATTCCAGACACTATTGGACGCAAGATAGCGACAGGGTCTGCCCGGGTGGTCGCAGGCGACTTGGGCGGCAAGCAGCAGCGGAATAAGCGCACCACGCAACGCCGCCGAACGCTCAAACCAAGCCGCATTCACGGCACCACCTCGAACCGCTCGGGCTTGACCGCTTCGAAGCGACTCGGCAAATCCATTCGTCGATGAATGGCACTTGAGCGGGCGCCTTGCGCCGTCATGATCTCGACGGTGTCGGCCATTCGCTCGGCCGCGACCGCGCGGAGGACCCTGTTCGAACGCGACTCCAGATCCCAACCGAAGTAGAGTACTCGTTCATCCGCAATCTCGCCCGACCGATCTCCCCTCACCCGCGCTGGGCGTTCGAGCGCGAGCCTCCAGCGCGACAGCTGATTGACATACGGAAGCGGAGGTTGCACGAGCAACGGAAGCTCATTTACGCGTGAACCCGTCGCCTCAGAGACAAGTTTCACGGCCACTTCGGGCGACACAGGCATGCCAGACTGATCTGGTCGTACGCTCTCCTCCAGGAAATCTCCGAGTTGGAAGTCAACCGCGTTTGAGGCGAGGGTGCGGCCGGCAAGTTCAGTCGCAAGCGCCGACACGCTCACTGCGATGACAGGCTTGAGTCCTTCGGTGCAAAACACGACGAGCCAGTGCGGTCCGGTACGACGTTCCAGTCGAATCGGACGTCCTTCGAGCGGCTCATAGGAACTCGTCGAAAGGTAGGGGCGTCCGCACGCACGCAGCGAGCTCAGGCTAAACCGAATTCCCGTTTCGAACTGATACCGCTGCAGTGCCGGAGGACCGAACGTGTCAAGAAATGCGGCCGAGACTCCGACCGCCTGCTGCTCCGTGAGCGTGTCCACGCCGTGCGGCGCGAAGGCGAATCGCCCGTCCTTCCCGAGCGCTGCCAGCGCCGCGCCGGACACGAATGCCGTGATCGCCGGTGGCGCCTGCGGTGAGAAACCTTTCGAGTCCGGGGCGCAACCGCTCATGAGCCACGCACTCGAACAAGCCGTGACGCAGACCCGGATCTGCCGGAGCTTGACCATCATTCGCTCCTCCATTGAAGCATGAACGCCTGAAGTCCGCTTGCCGCCCGGTGAGATTGCAGTGTCTGGCGCAAGCCCCGCGGAGGAAGGACACGCCTTCGATAGCAGAGGCGCAGCGCGCGGCGGTGGGCCAAAATGATTGCGGGCGACGCCCGCCAATGCAGACTCGTGCGCCTGACGGACGTGTTTTGCGGGACCTGCCCAGAAAGTACGCAACGATGCACTTGTTTCCGGCGCGGACAAGGGCTGATTTCTGACATTATGGCGCAGATTCGTGACATTCCTCAGGATTGCAGCCACGCCTCCACCGCGCATGCCGAAGCGATGTCGCGCGCCGATCGCGACGCTACGGCGCTTCGGCCCGCACCACCGCGGTGTCGCGCACCGGGGTCCCGTTCTTGAGCACCGCGGGCCGGAACCGGATCTCGTTCAGCATCTCCTTGATCCGCCGATTGTAGCCGCCGTCGTTGCTCGGGTTGAAGCCGATCAGCCGCGAGTTGCCCTTCTCGTCGACCTCGAAGTAGGCGACCATCATGTACGGCCGAACCCGCCCCGGCACCGGCAGCGGGAGGATGGGCAGGTTGGTGACCGTGGGCGGGTACTTCTCCGCCAGGCCGCCGCCGGTGCCGGGGCCGGTGCCGCTTCCCCGCCCCGTCCCCACGCCGCTGCCCACGCCGCCACCGGTGCCGGGACCGCTGCCGTTGGTGCCGTCGGCTCCGGTGCCGCCGCCGCTCCCCGGCACCTCCGAGGGGGCCTGAACGACCGCCGGAGCCGGCGGCGCCACTGTCGGCTGCACCACGGGCTCCGGCTTCTTCTCCTCGGGCTTCTTGATTTCGGGGGGCGGCGGGAGCACCGGCAGCACCGGGGGCGGCTGCACCGCCGGCCGGACGTACTGCAGGCGCTCGGCGCGGTCGGGAGTGAGGACGCCGCCCGATCCCATGCGCCCTCCGCCGCCGCCACCGGCCGGGCCGGGTCCCCCGGCCCCCTCGACCATCTTGTCGATCAGCTCGGGCGCGAACCAGGGCGTCACGATCAGGAAGATGATCAGCGCGTGGAGGAGCGCGCTCGCAACCACGCTACGCCAGTTCGTGGCCGGCTGGAGGCCGGGAATGCCGACCAGCGGCCGGAGCCGCCGCTTGGGCGACCCCGTCGCAGGCGGCGTCACGGGCATGGCGCTGTCTGGGTCCATCAGGCGATCGGGCGGGGGTAGCAGGTCGGTGGGCATCGGCGCGGTGTCGGGTGCCGCGCTCGCAGACGCTTCGCTCCGGCCCCTGAAACTAGTACGGCGGACGACCCCAAAAGGGTTCGTCCGCCGCACCGTTCCCGGGAGCCGGGAGATGGAACATCGGCTACTTCATCACGTCCTTCGGCGGGACGCCGATGACCTTCACGCCGGCGCCGCGCGCCTTGTCCATCGCGAAGATCACGTCCTGGTACAGCGCCTCGTTGGCCCCCTTCACGAAGATGATCTTGTCGGGACGGGGCTCGTAGATGCGCTTGAGCTTGTCGCCAAGCTCCTTGTCGCTCGTCGGGTCCTTGTTGATGGCGAACTGGCCCTTGCCGAGGACCTCGAGCACGATCTGCTGGTTCACCGCGCCGGGCGGCACGACCGCCGGCGTGGGGTCGGGGAGCTGGATGTCGATGACCTTGCGCGACATCGGCACCACGATCATGAAGATGATCAGGAGCACGAGGAGCACGTCGATCATCGGCGTGACGTTGATCTCGTTCGACAGCGAGGTGTTGGCGTTTCCCGTGGACATCGACATCAGGGCTTCTCCCCGGTCGTCTTCACGCCGGCGGCCTCGGCCATCGGGTTGTCGCCCGGCACCGACGACATGGTGCCGGGGATCTGGTCGGAGATCATCCCCGTCATGCGCACGCCGGCCCTGGCGGCGATGTCGAGGGCATCGAGCACCTTCTCGTACTTGATCTCGTTGTGGGCCTTCACGTAGAGGATCTTGTCGACCGTGCGGGCGTCGTAGATCGCCTTCAGCTGGTCGTAGAGGGTCTCGTTCTTGATCGGCTTCTTGTCGAGGAAGTAGGCCCCCTCGGCGTCGATGCCGAGCACGACCTCACCGGGTTCCTCCGGGCGCGCCTTGAGGTTGATCCCCTTGGGCGGCTCGGCCTTGAAGCCGGCGTTGATCGCCGGGACGACGATCATGAAGATGATGAGCAGCACGAGCATCACGTCGATCATCGGCGTGACGTTCGGCTCGGCCTTGATGCCGGTGCCGCCCCCTGCGGACATACCCATTGGGGTCTCCGGATGCGGGTGGGGACGGGCCTACTGGCTCATCGGGTTGTTGCCGCCGGCCTGGGTGTTGAACTCGCGGGTGAAGCGCGAGCGGCCGAACTCGCCCGACACGCCCTTGATGAGGTAGTCGATCATTTCCTTCGACGAGTACGTCATCTCGGCCGTGAGGTTGTCGATCTTGGTCTGGAAGTAGTTGTAGGCCCACACCGCGGGGATCGCGACGAGGAGGCCGAAGGCGGTCGTGATGAGCGCCTCGGCGACGCCGGCGGCGATCGAGGCGATGCCGCCCGAGCCCGACTTGGCCATGCCCGTGAAGGCGTTCACGATGCCCATCGTCGTGCCCAGCAGGCCGACGAACGGCGCCGTGGCGCCCACGGTGGCGAGGACGCCGAGGCCGCGCTTGAGCTGCACGATCGTCATCAGCATTTCCCGCTCCACCGCCCGCTCCGCCGAGTTGATGTCGGCCACCGTCACCGAGCCGTCCTGGATCAGCGGGCGGATCTCGCCGAGCGCGCCGCCGAGCACCTTGGCGACGTGCGACTTCTTGTAGCCCTCGGCCAGGCGGATCGCCTCGGCGAGGTTGTCCTCCTCGAGGAACTGCGAGAACTCCGGGGCGAACTTGAGGGTCTCGTTCTGCGCCTGCTTGAGGCCCCACCACTTCTGGAGCATCACGGTCAGCGAGTACACCGACATGATGGCCAGGACGAGCACGATGCCCTTGGCGAAGGCGCCCATCGAGTTGAACAAGTCGTAGAGCGAGAGATCCATTTGACGATGCCTCGAGGAGTGTGCGGAACGGGTGGGAGCTACTTGGAGATGTTGAAGACGTAGGGCTGCTGGACGAGCTGCTTCACGTGCCGGCCGCCGACCTCGGCGGGAATGAACCGCATGTTGGGCAGGGCATTGCGCACCGAGGAGGTGAACATGTCGTGGGTGCTCTTGAGCACCTTGAACGAGCTCATCTCGACGCGGCCGCTGGTGTCGACGACGAACTGGGCGAGGACCTCGCCCTCGACGCCCGCCGAGCGGAGGATCTCCGGGTAACGGGGCGTCGGGCTGCCGGGCGCCGGGACCACCGGCTTCTCGACCTGGAACTCGAAGAAGGGCTGGTTGGAGTCGATCGGTGGGCCGTTGCCGACGCCCTTGCCGGTGCCGCCGGCGACGCCCTTGCCGGTGAAGTCGGACTCGTCGGTCGCCTTCTTGGTGAGGTCGACGTCGGGGATGACGTCCGGGATCTCGACCGGCGCGGTGAGCACCTGGAAGCCCTTGGGCGGCGTGATCGCCGTGACGACCTTCTCCGGCGGCGGCTCGTCCTTGGGCTTCGGTTCCTCCTTGGGCGTGTTGTCGACGAACTTCACGTCCTCGACCTTCGCCCTGTCGTCGCTCTGCCCGGCGTTGAGCGTGGCGTACACCGCCCCCGACACGATCACCGCGTGGAGGACGATCGACGCGATCGACCCGCCGAGGCTCCGCTCCTTCTTCTTTCTGGTTTCGAGCAGGTTGTTGAACATCCCGACCGTAGCTCCGCAGGAAAATTGAGGGAACCGGCCCGCTTATTCGCGCCCAAAAGCTACGGGCGCCCGGTAACACCGGGATAGGTGCAAGATTAAGAAACGATGAAGCGGGGGTTAGGATACGGCGACGTCGCTCAACTTCGGCGCGGCGGCGGACGGCGTTCCGTGCGCGGTCGCCGTGGCGTCGGCGGCGAAGGCCTGCAGCTCGGCCTCGGTGGCGAGCGGCAGGAGCACGGTGAAGGTGCTCCCGCGGCCGAGGCGCGAGGTGACGCTGAGGGTTCCGCCATGCGCCTGCGCGATCCACCTGCAGATGGCGAGACCGAGGCCGAATCCGCCGCGCTCGCTGGCCCGCGAGCGCACCCGGTCGGCGCGCCAGAACCGCTCGAAGACATAGGGCAGGTCGGCGGCGGAAATGCCGATCCCGGAGTCGCGCACGCTGATCGTGACCCCCTCGACGCGCCGCGAGAGGGCAAGTTCCACCGTGCCGCCGCGCGGCGTGTACTTGATCGCGTTGGTGATCAGGTTGAGGAGGAGCTGCCGGAGCCGCACGCGGTCGCCCATCACCGTGGCCTCCTCGAGCACCGGCATGCGCACCTCGAGCCCGGCGTGCTCGCCGAGGATCACGGCGGTCTCGAGCACTTCGCGCACGAGGGGCTCGAGCGGCACCGGCTCGCGGTGCACCTCGAACCGCCCCTCGTCGGCGCGGGCGAGGGTCAGCAGCGAGTCCACGAGGTCGGCCATGCGCGTCGTTTCCTGCAGCGCCTCCTCGAGGGCGACGAGCTGGTCGGGACTCCCGTGCGCCGCGTGCATGGCGCGCTCGACGTCGGCGCGCATCACCGTGAGCGGCGTCTTGAGCTCGTGGCTCGCGTCGGCGGTGAAGCGGCGCAGGGCGCCGAAGCTCGTCTCGAGGCGCGAGATCATGGCGTTGAGCGTCGCGGCGAGGCGGTCCATCTCGTCGCCGCGCTCCTCGACCGGGAGGCGACGGTGGAGGGAGCGGCCGTCGGTGATCGCCTCCACCTCGTCGATCACGCGGTCAACCGGGCGCAGGGCGTTGCCGGCGATGCCCCACGCCAGCCAGATGCTCGCCCCGAGGAGGAGCGGGGTGATGCCGATCATGATCATCCACTGCTCGGCGGGGATCGTCGTCACCCGGCGGGTGCTCCCGCCGGCGACGACGCGCATCACGCGGCGGCTCGGGTCGGGCGACTCCTCGCGGGCGACGAGGATCAGCTGGTCCAGGCTCAGCGTGACCTTGAGGCTCGGCCGCAGCGGGCTGAGCAGGAGGGCCGTGCTGGAGAGGGTGGCGAGGTCGTCCGCGGAGAGCTGCCGCACCGCGAACGAGGCGTAGAGGATGCTCCCCGTCGAGTCGATCACGAGCAGGTAGTCGGGCACCCCCTCGAGGGCGATGCGGAGGGCGGGGTTCACGCGGCGGCTCCCGGGCTGCTCGCCCGGGACCGTGACCGGCTGGTTCTGGAGCTCGCTCTGCCGGATGGCGCG
Source organism: Gemmatimonadota bacterium (assembly GCA_016191225.1). Lineage (GTDB taxonomy): Bacteria > Gemmatimonadota > Gemmatimonadetes > Gemmatimonadales > Gemmatimonadaceae > JACPPC01. The sequence goes on from JACPPC010000001.1 coordinate 101,305, forward strand.
CACGGCGGCGTCGGCCTGCGCGGTGATCGCGCGCTGCAGCTCGGCGAACTGCCCCTCCTGCCGGGCGATGAAGAGCGCCACCGCGAACAGCGCGACGGTGCCGAGGAGGGCGCCGGCGTAGGCGCTGGTGAGCCGGGCGCGGACGGAAGCCACCGGCGCCCCCGCTCAGCCCTTGATCACGTAGCCGACGCCGCGCACCGTGCTGATGAGCTTGCGGGCGTGCTTCGCGTCGATCTTCTTGCGCAGGTGGTTGATCACGACGTCCACGATGTTGGTGCCGGGGTCGAAGTGATACCCCCACGCGTACTCCGTGATCAGGGTGCGGCTCATGACCCTGCCGGCGTGTCGCATCAGGTACTCGAGCACGGCGTACTCCTTGGGGGTCAGCTCGATCGCCTCGCCGGCGCGTCGGACGTCGCGGGTGTCGTGGTTGAGCTCGAGGTCGGCGACGCGGAGGACGGGGCTGGCGATGGCGCGGGGCCGGCGCGACAGCGCCTCGACGCGGGCGAGGAGTTCCTCGAAGGCGAACGGCTTGGTCACGTAGTCGTCGGCGCCGGCGCGCAGCGTCTGCACCTTGGCGTCGACCGCGTCCTGGGCGGTGAGCACCAGCACGGGGCTGGCGAAGCCGCGGGCCCGCAGCCCGTGCAGCACCTCGAGGCCGTTCTTGCCCGGCAGGCGCATGTCGAGGATCACGAGGTCGTACGGCTGCGAGGCCGCCAGCCGCTCGCCGGTCTCGCCGTCGGTGATCAGGTCCACGCCCCAGCGCTGCTCCTCGAGGCCGCGCTTGAGGAACTGGCCGACCGTCGGGTCGTCCTCGATGACGAGCACCTTCATGGCGTGGGGCGGCGCGGCGTCACGGGGTGAGCACCCCGGCCCGCGGGCGCTGCAGCCCGTACTCGCGGATCTTGCGGTAGAGCGTCTTGGCGGAGATGCCGAGCACCTCCGCGGCCTTGCCCTGGTGCCAGTGAAGGTGCTCCAGCACGCGCTCGATGTGGCGGCGCTCGAGGCTCTCCATGGAGATCAACTCGGGGCCGGCCGGCGCAACCGCCGACGCCCCCCCGAGCGCCAGGTCGTGTGCCTGGATCGACCCGCCGGCGGCGATCAGCACCGCCCGTTCGAGCACCGCCCGCATCTCGTGCACGTTGCCCGGCCAGTCGTAGCGCTCGAGCGCGTCGCGCGCCGCCTCGGTGAGGCGCGGGCCGGCGGGGCCGCCGAACTCCTTCACGAACGCCTCGGCGAGGGGACGAACGTCGACGCGCCGCTCGCGAAGCGGCGGAAGCGCGATCGTCGTGCCGGAGAGCCGGAAGGCGAGCTCCTGTCGCATCACCTTCGCTTCCACCGCGTCGGCAAGGGAGGCGCTGGTCGCGGCCACCACGCGCACGTTGCCGTGCACCGGCTGCGCCCCGCCCGCCCGGGTGAAGACGCCGTCGTCGAGCAGGCGCAGCAGGCGCTGCTGGGCGCGGGCATCGAGCCTGTCGACGTCGGCGAGGTACAGGGTGCCGCCCCCGGCCATCTCGACGAGCCCGGGACGTCGCTCGCCGCCCTCACCCTTGTCGCGGCCGAACAGCTCGGCGTCGTGGTGCCCGGGACGGAGGGCCCCGCAGTGCACGTCGGCGAGCGAGCCCTCGCGCCCGCTCAGCCGGTGCAGGGCGTGGGCGACCAGCGACTTGCCGGTGCCGGGCTCGCCGGTGACGAGCACGGGGGCGTCGCCTTGCGCGAGCTTCTCGACCGACAGGAGCACCGCCGCGAGGGGGGCGTAGCGGGTGCGGAACTCGGCGAGGCCGTCGGTGCGGGTGAGCCGCGAGAGGAGGAGCTGGTTCTCGCGGAGGAGTTCCTTCTTCTCCCAGGCCCGCCGCACGAGGGCCTCGATCTCGGCCATCCGGTACGGCTTGGCGAGGTAGTCGTAGGCGCCGAGCTTGATCGCGCTGATCGCCGTGTCGACGGTGCCGTTGCCGGTGATGATGATGACCTCGGCGGGGGCGGGCTCGTCGCGCACCTGCTTGAGGACCGCGAGGCCGTCCATCTCCGGCATCACGATGTCGAGCAGGGCGACGTCGAACGGTTCGGCGCGCAGGCGCTCGAGGGCAGCCCGCCCGTCGGTGACGAGGGTGACGAGGCACCCCCGCCCAGAGAGAAAGGTCTCGAGGAGCGCGCCGAGGTGGGGCTCGTCCTCGGCGATCAGGACCTTGACGCGGTGCTCCCTCACTGCCCCTCCGAGCCCGGCAGGATCACGCGGAAGGTGCTCCCCTTCCCCGGCACCGAGTCGACCTCGATGCGCCCGCCGTGGTCGGAGACGATGCCGTAGCAGATCGAGAGGCCGAGCCCGGTGCCGCGGCCGGGGGCCTTGGTCGTATAGAAGGGCTCGAAGATCTTCCCCTGCTCGCCGCGGGGAATTCCCTGCCCGTCGTCGATCACCTCGGCGAGCACCGCCTCGCTGGCCGAGCGGCCGGGGCGGGTGCGGATGATGATGGTGCCGCTGTCGCCGATGGCGTCGAGGGCGTTGAGGAGGAGGGCCATGAACACCTGCACCAGCTGCTCCGCCGACGCGTAGACGAGGGTCTGCAGGTCGGGGTCGAGGTGCGTGTGCACGTGGACCTTCTTGAAGCGCACGTGGTGCTTGAGCAGGAAGAGGGTCTTCTCGACGACCTGGTTGATGTGCACCAGCTCCTTGGTCACCGGCTTCGGCCGCGAGAAGTCGAGGAGGCCGTCGACGATGCGCTTGCAGCGGTGGACCTCGTTGTCCACGATCGTGAGGAGCTCGTTGTAGTCGCCCTTGAGCGTGATCCCCTGCGACTCGAGGTCCTCGAGCTTGAGCTGCAGCGACTCGGCGCAGGCGGCGATCGTCGCCAGCGGGTTGTTGATCTCGTGCATCACGCCGGCCGAGAGCTGGCCGAGCGCGGCGAGCTTCTCGGCCTCGGAGAAGCGCCCCTCGGCCTCCTTCCAGTCGGTCACGTCCTCGCCGATGGTGATCACGTGGGTGACGCCGGCGTCGGAGAGGCGCATGGGGATCTTGGTGATCCGGTAGGTGCGCAGGTCGCCGGTGGCGAACGACTCCATCTGGAACTGCTGGATGCGCCCCGTGCGGAAGACCTCCTCGAACTCGCGGCGCAGCATCTCGGCCGGCTGGCGGTGCAGGATCTCGAAGATCGTGCGGCCGATCGCCTCCTCGCGGTTCACGCCCTGCATCCCGGTCTCGCGCTTCCGGTTCCACGCCTGGATCCGGAAGTCGCGGTCGATCACATAGAGGCCGACGGGGAGCGAGTCGATGATCTTCTCGGTGAAGCGCCGCTCGTCGGTGACCTGCGTGGTGCGGATCGCGACCTCCTCCTCGAGCTGGTGCGAGTGCTCGGAGTGCGCGAGCACCGGCGCCAGCACGTTCGCGACGCCGGCCACGAGGTCCTGCTCGGCGGGCGCGAGGGGGCGGATGGTGCGCACCGCGAGGGCGCCGACGCGGTGGTCGCCGGCGGTGAGGCGGACGATGAGGGCGCCGTCGGCAGCGGGGGCCGATCCGCGCGCATCGATCGCGGCCTCGACGTCCTCGACGCCGATCGTGAGGTCGCCGAGCCCCCAGGTGCGGATCAGCCCCGCCGGGGTGACGAGCCAGATGCCACACTCCTCGGCGTGGAGCCCCCCTCGCAGCAGCGCGAGGACATCCATGACGGCGTCTTCAGGAGTCGGCGCGGCGGCAACGCGCGCGGCGATTCCAACCAGCGTGCGAAAACCCGAGTCGATGCTGGTCGGAATGACCGCCGGCGGCGTCGCTGGAGCGGTACTGGACACGCGAGGCTCCACTTCGAGTCGTGAGGGACAATCTTGACCATGAAGCTACGGCGACGGGACGGACCGGACAAGATGACCGAGCGCGGGCCGGCGATTTCCGTCGTCGAATGTCCAGCACGCGATACACCGCGTGCGGCCGCCAACCATTGCTCGATGGCGCGAGTGACGATGCTCGGCAGGGACACACCGCGATTCGTGCCGCTCTTCGCGCCCAGCCGCGTGCGCCACAACGAGCGTCCAGTCCGCGTGGGTGAATCCGGACGCCCTTCCGGTCATCCTTTCAGGACACCGGGGACTGGCGGTGGTGGTGGCGCGCGACGAGCCCTGGCGACGTCGCGGCGAGGACCTGCCGGCGCGGGGCATCACGACGCGAGGCGGCGCCGGAGTGCCGTCGTGCGCGCTCGTTCCGGCGATGCGGGAGCGGCCGGAGACCGTCGCCGCGCGGGCGAGCGATGCCGGCTTTTCGGGGGGGGGGGGGGCGCCGCGCTGCGCTCCCGCCGCGATGCGCTCGCGAGGCGCGAGCCGATTGCCCCGCCGCTCCACAGTCACGGCGACGATCGGTCCCGCTGACTCCTTGTTTTGCCGTCGGCGGGGGTAACGGAGCGAAGGGAGGAGCAGCGCCTGCAACGGCATGGAGCCACGCCCCGAGGATCCACAAGCCGTGACGCCGCTGCCGGTCTGACAAGGGGCCGGTCACGCCGACAGGCGCGGCCGGCCAGGATGGCCCGGCCGGCCGGGCACCGGGGATGCCATTGGATGGGGCCGCAGGTTCACCACTTCATGCGACCGGCCCCGGGCCGGAGGAGGATACGACGATGACGTACCGTGGCATCATGACGGCGCCGGCGACGGGCCTGCGCCGCGAGATCGACCGGATGTTCGACGACGTGTTCAACGGGAGGGCCTCGGGCGGCTGGGCCCCACCGGTGGACATTCGCGAGACGAGGGAGTCGCTGGTGTTCGAGGCCGACCTCCCCGGACTGACGGCGGATGACATCGAGGTCCAGACGGAGCACGACCTGCTCACGATCCGCGGGCAGCGGGCCCAGCTCAAGGAGACGCCGGCCGAGGCGCGGGTGCACGTGGTGGAGCGGGTGTTCGGGCGCTTCAGCCGCACTTTCCAGTTGCCGCAGGGCTACGACGTGGCGAAGGTCGAGGCGGCGGTGACGAACGGCGTGCTGACGATCAAGGTGCCGAAGGCGGCGCACGCGCAGCCGCGCACCATTCCGGTGAAGGGGGCGAACGTCGTGCAGTCGGCTTGACCCCGGCCGCGGTCGCGGGGTAGCTATGTCGGGCGGCGTTCCGCCGGCGGCGTCGCCGCCGGGGAGCGCCGCCCCTCCCCGACCTCCCCAACGTGAACCGCAGACGATTCGTGCAGGTGGGCGCGGGCGCCATGGCGGGATCGGCGATTTCCACCGGGCTTTACGCGTGGCGCATGGAGCCGCGATGGATCGAGCGCACGGAGCACATGATGGCGATCGCCGGGCTCCCGCCGGCGCTGCATGGCGCGATCCTCGTGCAGCTCTCCGACCTGCACCTCGGCCCGAACGTGGAGGAGGAGTACATCCGGCACGTGTTCCGTGTGGTGGACGGGATGCGCCCCGACCTCGTGGCGGTGACGGGCGACTGGGTGACGTGGCGCGGGGGCGAGCAGTTGCGGATGCTGCGGCGGGTGCTGATGGACCTGCCGCGCGCCCGGTTCGGGGTGGTCGGCATCCTCGGCAACCACGACTGGGGCGTGGGCTGGCGCGAGTCGCATGTGGCCGACGCGGTGGCGCGCGAGGCCGAGATCGCGGGCGTCGCGATGCTGCGCAACACGGCGATCGACATTCGCGGCCTGGCGATCGCGGGGACGGACGACCTGTGGGCGCGTCACTGCTCGCCGCAGCGGCTCGTGGCGGACGGGGCGTTGCGCGGTCCGTCGCTGGTGCTGTGCCACAATCCCGATGCCCTCGACCAGGCGGGGTGGGGCGACTTCAAGGGATGGACGCTGAGCGGCCACACCCACGGCGGCCAGGTGCACGCGCCGTTCCTGCCGCCGCCCCTGCTGCCGGTGAAGAACCGCCGCTACACGCAGGGGCCGATCGCGGTCGGTGACGGCCGGCGCGTGTACATCAGCCGCGGGATCGGGCACACCCTCCGGGTTCGCTTCCTGGTGCGGCCCGAGATCACCGTGCACCGGCTCGTCCCGGGCGACGATATGCGGCCGGTGGCTGACGGGCGGGCGCGACGCGCGTGACGCGTCCCTGCTGCGGGCTGCGGACGACGTAGGACGCCCGCGACGTGGAGTACGACGAGACGACCCGGCACGCCCTCGCGCAGGGCGCCCTGTGGCCGCCCCGGCCCGCCGACCCCGGCTTCCCCTCGCACGGCGGTGCCCGCCGGTTCGCGCCCCCGACGCGACAACGGCGGCCGCGTGGTCGCGACCGCCGTTGCCGTGCGCCGCACGTTCGTGCGCTACCTCGTGCGCCGCGCCTGCTCGAGCCGCACACCGGTGGCCTCGCGCACGCCCATGTAGACCACGCCTCCCGGGCCGAAGCCGGCGATCACGCGCCCGGCGGGCATCTGCACCCGGTCGATGAGCTCGCCCTTGTCGCTGATCACGTCGTACACCGAGCCGCCGCCGAACACGTTCGACGTGCGGATCCAGAGGTTCCCCTCCACGTCGCCGCGGGCGGCACCCGGCGCGAAGGGCGGCGCGTAGTCGGGAAGCTCGGACGGCGGGACGAACTGCAGCGGCGGGATCGTCGGTGCGCCGCCGGCCCCGGGCTGCTGGTTCTGCGGCCGCGGCCCGTCGCCGCCGCCGCCCGGCGGACCGCCTTCCATGCGGAAGGAGATCACGGGCACGCCACCACCGCCGCCGCCGGGGCCGCCGACGATCGGCGCACTGCCCCCACCGGCCGCCTGACGGGCGAGCGCCTGCTCGCGCAGCTTTTCCATCGCCGCCCTGGTCGAGTCGAGGAAGGCGACCTTGGTCGAGTCGTCGAGGTGGCGCCACGCAAACGGCATCTTGCCCGTCGAGTGCTTCGAGCCGTCGGGGAGGGTCCAGTCGATGTGATAGTCGCGCGCCCGGACGACAGCCACCGAGCCGTCGGCGAGGAGCGCCCAGTCGTCGAGCACCTGCATCGGGTTGTTGATCGAGTTCATGCTCACGCGGCCGTTCGCGTCCTGCGACATGTGCATGGTCACCTTCGGCGTCTTGAGGAACGCGAGGGTGTCGACCTTGCGCGTGGTGAGCTCGAGTCGCACGAGCGGCATCGAGTCCGGGAACTGCGGCGGCGTGAACGGGAGGCCGGTTCCACCGGCGCCACCGCCACCGGCGCCAGGCGCGGGCCGGAAGTTGAACGAGGGTGGCGCGCGATAGACCAGGCGCCCCTGCTTGTCGAAGCCCGGCGCGCCGGAAGGGCCGCCGATCAGTGCGTTGGCCTCGTTCGGCCGTGGCACGGCCATGATACGGGCGATGCGTCCCGCCGGATCGATCACGAACATCGAGAGCGACACCGGGTCGACGAACAGTGACGAGTCGCCCCGGTACGCGAGCAGGCCCGCAGCCCGCGAGCTGTACGCGTTGGCCGTGGCCTCGGTGGTGTCGGCCACGACGCTGTAGCTGGCGAGCCCCGGCTCGAACATCAGCAGCCGACGTCCCGCGATGTCGTTCACCAGCAGCCTTCCGCCGGGGAGCGCGCGCACCGACGAGACCGCGGAAAGGAGCTCGGCCGACCTGGCCTCGATGGCGCCAAGCGGGCGGATGGGAGGGAGCTTGCCCGCGGCGGTCGGCGCCTGGGCGGCGAGGGGAGCGGCGGCCGCGAGGGCCAGCGCGACGGCGCGCGCCGGGCGAGACCGTGCTGGGAGGATGAGTCGGCTCATGGTCGTGTCGGTCGGGGGAATCCGGGGGACGGTGCAGTCTAGCGGATGATGATCGTCTGCTGGCCGCCGCCGCCGGCGGGAAGGCCAAGGGGCCCGCCACCCCCGCCTGGGAAGAGGTCGGAGCCGCCGGAACCGGCGGTGCCCGAGCGGATCGACGCGAGGAAGCGCGGGTCCATGTAGCTGGCCACGATCGCGGGGAGCTTGCGGCGCTGTTCGTCGGTGAGCAACGCCCGCACCGACGGCGTGATGCGCTTGAGGAGGTCCACCGACGCCTCGCGCGCCCTGCGATACCGGCCGTACGCCTCGTCCTCGTCGTATGCGTTGGGGAGCGCGGCGAGGAACTTGCCGAGGGGCGACCAGATCGAGTCGAGCCGCACGAGGTACCAGCGGTTCATGGTGGCGAGGCTGTCGGCCTGCACGGGGGCGAGGCCGAGCGTGTCCGACTGCCGGAGGATCTGCCCCATCGGGTTGACGAGGCCGCCGTTGGCGTAGATCGCGCGGATGATCCCCTCGTTCAGCTTGTTGCCCTCGGTGCGCCGGCCGAGGTTGAGCTGCTGCGTGAGCGACTGCTGCTCGCGCGTGGGCCCGATGTCGAGGCGGAAGATCGCGGTCAGCGTGACGGGCGTCCGGAAGGTGCTGAAGAGCGGGTTGGCGGAGCCGAACCGCTGGTTGACGTCGTACTTGTAGCGCTGCGTGGTGGGATTGAAGCCGCGCACATAGAGCAGGTTCTGGTCGGGGATCGCCGCCTGGCCCCACCCCTGCACGTTCTTCTCGCCGTTCAGCAGCAGGTCGGCGGCGCCGAGGGGGTTGGAGACCATCAGCGAGAGCGAGGCGCGCTGCGGCAGGCGCAGCCTGAGCGGGTTGAACGAGAGGGAGAGGTTCGCCGTGGTCGTCCACGGTCCCTCGCAGCTGTTGCGGCGCGCCACGGCACCCATCTGCGACGCGAGGCAGTCGCGGACGTAGCTGGGCGCCGAGGCCATCAGCGCCCGCATCGAGGCGGCGATCGCGGGGTCGGTGGTCGTGGCGGGATTGTAGACGAAGGCGCGGTCGTTGAAGTACCCGTCGCCGTTCACGTCGCCCGACACGAGCGGGGTGAACGGGGTTCCCGAGCGGATGCTGCCGTTCCAGGAGATGCGCACGACGTCGAGCCAGTTGTAGAAGACGCTGTACTGGACCTGGTGGCGCGAGTCGAAGGCCGATCGCGCCCACTCGACGTCGTAGGGGTTGGCGCCGGTGCTGCCGTTGAAGCCGCGCTGGCGGTCGCGCACGGTGCTGTAGACGTAGGAGAGGCTCCACGCGTACGACGAGTTGAACGTCGACGGGCTGATCGTCACGCGGAATTGCCGGCTCTCGGAGCGCAGGTCGGAGCGGAGCTGCGTGACGCGGTTGTAGAGGGCCGAGGTGCGCGACGCGCCGGCAGCGATCGCGCCGGTCGCGGAGTCGATCGCCGACGGCGCCACGAACACCGGCCGCCCGGCCTCGCCGGCGAGGGTGAATTGCGGCGTGCCGAGGAAGTTGAGGTCGACGTTGCCGGCCTGGTTCAGGTTCGCCGAGTACGTGACGTCGAAGGTCGCATTGAGGCGGTTGCCGAGCACGGGGCCGTTCCACTGCAGGTTGGCCCGCCACGACCGCGGCGCCACGTAGTCGCCCGCCAGGAGCGACACGTTGGGGACGGCGCTGGCGAAGCCGGGACTGCCGCCGGCGCAGGTGGCGGGGATCGTGGACGGGTTGGCGAGCCAGGTGGACCAGTCGGGCACGGGTGCGGCGGCGCCGACGCAGGTGAGCTGCTGCAGGCCCGTCGGCAGGCCGGTGTTGTCGATCGAGGAGCCGGGCAGCTGCGTGCCGGGCGTGCTCTGGAAGACGCCGACGCCACCGCGCACCACCGCCCGCGGGCCGCGAAAGGCGCCGTCGAAGCCGCCGATCTGCGCGGCCTCACCGTACGTCCAGGAGAAGCCGAGGCGGGGGCTGACATAGAGACGGTTGGGCACCGACGTGTTCGTCGTCCCGAAGAGGAGCGCGAGTTGCGGGTTCTCGGCCGGGCCGATGTCGAACCGGTTGCCGTCGAGCCGGACACCGTACTGGATCTGCAGGTCGCGGACGGGCCGGTACGAGTCGCCGAGCGCGATCGCCCCGACGAGCTGGCTGCCACCCCGCACGCGCGGCTGGAGCTGGCGGCTGAACAGCGCGGGAATGCCGAGCTGCAGGTCGCCCAGCGAGTTGAAGGCGAGCGACCCGTACTGGTTCGGGCGCTGGTCGAGGGAGTAGGCGTCGCGGCGGAACTCCGTGGTGAGCTTGATCCGGTGCTTGTTGCTGGCCGTGAACCACGACAGTTGGTTGGTGAAGGCCACGCTCGAGGAGGCCGTGCTCGTGGCCAGCGTCGGGCTGCCGCCGAAGGCGACCGTCTTGACGCCGTTCGAGCCGTCGGCAAAGGTCGAGTTCACGCGCACCGTGCCGCTCGGCATGTCGAGGAAGGGCGAGTTCGACGTCTGCTGCGCGTTGAGGCCGAGGGTCGTCTCGCTCAGCATGCCGAACAGGAAGTAGGTGGAGTGGCGCGCCTGCACCCCCCAGTTCCAGTCGGTGCGGTTGCCGCTGTGCGCGGGGAGCTCGGTGGTCAGGTTCGACACCGGCGACTGGCGCGAGTAGGCGCCGCTGAGCGTGAGGTTGTAGGCCGAGCCGTTGCGCGAGCCGGGCGGCGCGAGGTCGAAGGCCGCCAGCAGGGACGCCTGGTCGCTGAGGCGCTCGCTGAACGAGCGGCCGGCGGTGGTCGGCACGTTGAGGCCGCCGAGGATCCCCAGCAGGCGCGTCACGGAGTCCCGCGCGATCCCCGCCGCCTGCAGCCCGACCGGGTCGGTGTTGAGGAGCGACCGCAGGTCGTTGGAGCGCCGTCCGAGCTGGTACGAGACGTTGTAGAAGGCGGTGTTGTACCTGACCGGGCCGGAGAAGAGTCCGCCAAGGGAAGTATTGGAGTACTCCTGCCCGAGGGCGCGCGCCGCCTGGTCGGTCCACTGCAACTGTGGCGCGTCGAGCAGCAGGCTCGCGGTACGCTGAATGAAGTTCGTCCCCGAGCGCGTGCGGAGGTTGAAGTTGCCGCCGCTGAAGCCGCCGCGGGACACGTCGTACGGCGAGGTGGTGAGCGACGACGTGACGGCGGCGTCGCGCGGGAGGGTGGAGCCGCCGAAGTTCTGCCCGTTGAGGGTGGTGGAGTTCTGGTCGGGCGACAGTCCGAGCACGCTGAAGCCGGAGGGATCGCCGTCGGCGCCCGGCACGAGGAGCACGCCGGGGAGCGATGCCGCCATCGCGGCGAGGTCGCCCAGCTGGCTGGCGGCGAGGGCCGACACGTCGGTGCGCCGCTCGCTGCCGCCGATGTCGGCGGCATTGTCGTTGCGCGTCGGCCGGTCGCGCGGCGCCTCGACCCGCACGGCGTCGAGCGCGGTGGCGGCCCGCGACAGCCTGGCGTCGGCGACGAGGATGTCCTCCTCGGCGACCCGCTTGACCTCGAAGCGCCGCGGGGCGAACCCGATCGCGGCGAAGTTCACGAAGTAGTCCCCGTCGCCGCCGGGGACGGTGATCATGTAGCGCCCGTTCGTGTCGGTCCGGCCCGTGCGGCTGACCGCGCCGGACAGGGTCGTGACCGTGACCTGCGCGCCCTCGACGGGGAGGTTGTCGGGGCCCGTGACCCGGCCGCGAATGACGTCGACGCCCTGGGCGGCCAGGGGGGCGCCGGCAAGCGAGAGCAGCAGGGCGACGGCGCGGGCGGGGGAACGGTGGCTCATGCGCGGTGGACGCGAGGGGTGGGGCGATGCGGACTCGCCACTGAGACACGCATCGTCGCCCCCGGGTTTACGATGCCGCCGCGATCGACCCGACAGACACCACCCACGCTCAGGCCAGCGCCAGGTTGGCGCGCCCCGCGTCGCTCACCTCGATGGGCTCACCCAGCGGCCCCTCCCGCTCCGCGCCGTCGACGACCACGCGCACCCGCTCGCCGGCAACGTGCACGTCGAGCGTTCGCCCGCGGACCTGGACGCCGGTGACGTCGAGCCGGTCGGCTCCCACCGGCAGCGGATCGACCGTGATGCCGGCCGCGTGGGGGCGAATGCCAGCCGCCGCCCGCAGCAGCAGGTCGCAGGGCCACTCGCGCTGGTCCCCCTGCGCGCCGAGGGCCGCGCTCGCCTGTCCCGTGAGTGGGTTGTGGTCGCCGGCCGCGCGCAGCCGTCGAAGATCGCCGTCGGCGAAGCGGACCCGCACCAGCCTGGCGACGATCAGCGCGACCGACCGGCGCAGCTCGGGGCGCTCGTCGATTTCTCCCAGCAGCGCGTCGGCGATCGCGCAGGAAATCCACGGCACCATCCTCGCGGCCGAGGGCTCGTCGCGATCACCGAGCGGTGCGGCGGCGCGCCAGAGGGCCTCGGAGTCCCCAAGGGCGCGCGCCGGCACCGGAAAGGGCGTCCAGAACCTGGCCGGGTCGTGAAGGGCGCGCAGGAGGGCGGTCACCTGGTCGCGAGTCGGCACGTCGGTGCCGAGGGCCAGGAGGGGGAGCGCCGACGGAGCGGCCGACGGGTGTCCCCCCTGCAGCAGCGGCGCGTGCCCGAGCGCCCTCGCGATGCCGGCCCCGGCCCGCGCCGCCGTCTCGCGCCAGCGGCCGGCCTGCTCGGGAACGCCGGCGGCGTCGGCGGTGTCCTCGAGCCAGCGGGCGAGCCGGTACGTCCACGAGTTCCACGCAACCGCCCGGTCGGCGCCGTCGCGCGAGCCGGCCTCCTCCTCGCCGCGCGTTGCCATCCACTCGGCGTGGCGACCGAGGGGGCCATGCGTGGCCGCAAGCCAGGGCGTGTCGGGGGCGATCGCGTGGAGGGCCGCCGCGGCCGCGCCCCAGTCGGCGGGATCGGCGTTCGCGGTGAGGGCGGAGGGGGGATGGTCGCGGCCGCCCCGCATCAGCGCGCGTGGGAGCGAGCCGTCGGCGCGGAGGGCGCGCATCCAGGCCGCGAGCAGGGCCCGCGCCCGCACCGGCTCGCTCCAGGCCAGCTCGCGCAGCACCGCCGGGGTCGCCCGTGCGCTCACGGCACCGGTGGTGTGCTCGCGAATCGCGAGGGTACGCTCGGGGTCGTCGAGGGTGACCGCGTGCGCCCAGAGCGACTCCCACCGGGCGCTCCACGCCGCCTCGATGAACGGGTCGGAGCTGGACACGCGCGGCGCCGCCCCGAGGCGCTCCTGCCAGCGGCGCCGGCTGACCCCGCCCAGGGTCGCGCCAAGGTCCGCGGCCGGCGCGGCGAGGGCGGGGGCGCCGTCTCGCGAGAGGCGCATGGCGAAGGTGACCGCTCCCCCGCCGTCGCCGACGCCCAGGGCACGATGCACCGCCCCGCACCACCAGCGATGGCCATCGGCGGGGCGCATCGCGCCGGGAAGCCGGTGGTTGGTCCACACCTCGGCGAGCGGCGCCTGCTCCCACCGCGGCGACTGGTCGGCGTCCGTCGCGGGGAGCGCGGCCCAGCTGGTGGTCGCGCCGAGGCAGGCGAGGGAGAGCTGCAACCGCACCGGCGCGGCGCTTCCCTCGCCGGGGAGCTCGGCGCGCGCGGCGTCGCCCTGCCGGCGGCCCGTGGCCCGTCGTCCGACGCGCCGTACGAAGTCGAGGGCGCCGGTCCAGGCCGTCCGCTCGGGGTCGAGCTGCGACACAGGCTGGAGCGTCCACGCCACGAGGTGCACGTCGGCGCGCTTGAGCGAGCGCAGCCGCCATTCCGACACGAAGACGCCGCCGGGGTGGACGGAGCGGACTTCGGTCGCGGTGATGCCGTTGGGGAGGCGGTACTCGGCCGTCAGCTCGGCCGGCGTGGCGCGACGGGCGACGACCTTGAGGGGAAGGGCGAAGCCATCGGCATCGAGCACGCTGACGGTGAACAGCGGGGCGAGCGCCGCGTCGCCGATCGCACCGCCGTCCCAGAAGCCGGGGGCGTCGAGCCAGCGGGGGGCGGCGGGGGCGAAGGCGGTGCCATCGAGCCCGCCAAGGAGCCAGGAGTCCTCGCGTGCGACCAGCGCGACCGCGTCGTCCGCCACGCGGGCCCGCTCAGCCGAGCGCGGCGATCTGCTGCAGCAGCTCGGCGTTCTCGCGCTTGTGGCGGTCGTTCGCCTCGACGAAGCTCCAGCGGACGACGCCGGCCTTGTCGATGAGCACGTACGCCCGCCTCGAGAAGAACTTGTCGGCGACGAGCAGGTCCCAGGGGCCAACAACCTCGCGCTTGAAGTCGCTGAGCAGGTGCACCGTCATCTGGTGCATGCTGCGAAAGACCTTGAGCGACGGGATGGCGTCGACGGAGACGGGGAAGACCACGACATCCCGGCCGCTGAACGCGTCGAAGTCGTCGGAGAAGGAGCAGAGTTCGGCGGTGCAGACGCTGGTGAACGCGAGCGGGAAGAAGGCGAGGAGCACGTGCTGCCTGCCGCGGAACGACGACAGGGTGACCATCTCGCCGGCGGTCGAGGGCAGCGTGAAGTCGGGGGCGGCCTCCCCGGGCTGCGGAAAATGCGGCGCTACGGCGACGGCGACCATGGTCGTGGTGGCGGAGTGGACGATCGAGTGGAGCGGACCGGGATCGAACCGGTGACCCCCTGCTTGCAAAGCAGGTGCTCTCCCAGCTGAGCTACCGCCCCGTGCGCCGAGAATATATCGCGTCCCGGGTGTCCGAGGGAGTTCACCGGAGATCGGGGGCGAGGACGATGCGGCGTGCGCCGCGACCGATCCGCGAAGCACGGCCACGGAGGGTCGCGAAGGAGGCGAGTGACCGAGGGGCCCGCCGCGCCGGCCAGTCGTGGCGGGCCCAGGGACGGGCAGATCACGCCGTTGCCCGTGCGCCCTCCCTGGACCTCCGTGCCCCGCATCGTCGCCGTGGTTGCGCCCCGCGCGCCTTCCTCCCCGGCACCGCCGCCTCCCGTCCCTACTCGTGGGCCGGCAGCGGCTCCATGGTCTCGGCGTTCACCGGCACCTGCACCTCGTCGCGCGCGGCGGTGGTCATCATGAACACGCGCACCTTGGGGAAGGCGTCCATGAACATGAGGTAACTCCACGCCCACAGCCCGAGGAAGCCGGCAAAGATGCCGATCTCCCAGGCGCCGAGGGGAAGGGTCGCCACCTCGCCATAGATCGACGGGTAGATCTCGGTGTAGCGGTGGATCCAGAGCCCCACGATGCTCGACAGGGCGAAGATCGTCATCGTCGGCGTCCAGATCTTCGGGAACTTTCCCATCAGCCCGAAGAAGGGGAGGACGAACATGCCGGCCACGTACGCGAGCGTGAGCGGGGTCCAGGGCGCGGTGAGGCGCAGGCTGAAGAAGTGGGTCTCCTCGGGGATGTTGCCGTACCAGATCACGAGGTACTGGCTGAACGTGAGGTAGCCCCAGAACGCCGTGAAGGCGAAGCAGAGCTTGCCGATGTCGTGGAACTGCTGCTCGCCGATCACGTCCTGCATGCCGAGGTGGTTGCGCCAGAGGCGCGTGAGCAGGGCCATCAGCATCAGCATCGCCACCCAGCCGCCCATGAACACCTGCCAGCCGTACAGGGTGCTGTGGAAGTGGACGTCGGCGGACATGGAGAGGTCCCACGCCAGCACGACCCATCCAAAGCCGAACAGGATCGCGATCAGGACCGCGAGCTTGCCCTGCAGCGAGTGCTGGGTGTGAAGCTCGCGGCGCTCGTCGCCAAAGCCGGCGCGCATCCGCTCGCGGAGTCCCTTCGCCCAGGCCAGCCCCCCCTCGGGAAGGATCGCGACGTCGAGCCGCACCGAGTTCCAGACGAACCAGACGGAGAGGGCGGTGAGGAGCCCGAAGACCACGAGGTCGCGCGGGATGAGGAACGACTTGGCGAGCCAGACCGCCTTCTCGTGCGCATGCGGCGGGGTGGTGGCCCAGGTGTAGATCTGATCGAGGCCGAAGAACATCGTCGCCGCGAGGAGCACGAAGGCGATCGGCAGCCAGGCCACGAAGCCCTCGAAGAAGCGGACCACGGGGCGCGACCAGCGCGCGGTGGTGATCCGCTGCACGGCGGCGAAGGCGACCGCCGCCGAGGAGATCGTGGTGAAGAACATCCAGTTGAACTGGAACGCCTGCCAGGCGCGGGCGTGCCCGGTGAAGGCGCCATAGAGGAACAGGGCGAAGCCCGCGGCCGCGAGGGCGAGGGCGAACCGGCGCAGCGTAGCGCTCGACGCCCTGGTGGCCATCGGCGCCAGCTCGGCGCGCGTCGGCACGTCGTGGGGACCGTGGGCGCTCATGGCCGGGCCCCCGCGCGCGCAGCCGGGGCCGGGGCGTCACCGGCCACGCCCCTCACGTCGATTCCGGTGGCGGTGCCGGGGCGCGCGAACGGCGCCGGGCGCGTCGGGCCGAGCTCGGTCGCGCCGGGGAGGGCGGTCCCGGTCTGCCCGGGATAGCCGACGGGTCCCCTGGCGACCTCGCGCCCGAGCTTGCCCTGCAGCCCGCGCACGTAGTTCACGACGTGCCAGCGATCGGCTTCCTCGATCCGGTTGTAGCTGGGCATCAGGCCGCGCCCGTTGCGGATCATGCCGAAGATGTAGCCATCGGTGCGGGCCCTGGTGAGGTCGCCGACGATGTTGATGCCGAGCCCGTACTTGGCCATGATGGGGTTCCTGGTGCCGGCGCCGTCATCGCCGTGGCAGACGGCGCAGTTGACCTGGAAATAGCGCCGCCCGAGGGCAACCGACGAGTCGCTGGCCGGGACGGGGTTGGCGATCGCGGCACCGATCGAGTCGATGACGCCGGGGAGGGCCGTGTTCGAGACCTGGAAGTACGGCAGCGCGGTGCCCCCGATCGGCACGGAGTAGGGCGGGTTGCCGCGGAAGGCGAGTTCCCCCTCCTTGGCCGAGTTGACGGGCCCGAGGAAGGTCTTGCTCGGCCAGAAGTACTTGACCGATGTGTCCTTCGCGATCGCCATGTTCTCCCACGTGTCCAGCTTGGGCTGGTAGCGGAAGGTGCTGAACCAGTCGCAGGCGGAGAGCGCCGGCACGGCGGCGGCGAGGGCGAGGGCGCGCAGCGGTCGTCGCCGGAGGCTAGCGCGCATGCCGCACCTCCGAGGCCCCGTGCTGCCCGAACAGCTCCTGCGCGGCCCGTTCCTTCTCGGGCGGGCACTGCACGTAGATGCCGTAGTCGCCGTTGGTGAACCGTGGGTCGAAGCCGACGTCGAGCACGAGCTTGGGGAGGCGGGAGTTGATGAACATGCCGAAGACGGTGGAGAGCGCGCCGACCAGCACCATCATCTCGAAGCTGATGATCGTGTAGGGGATCCAGCTGGCGATCGCCTTGCCGCCGGTGACGAGGGGCCAGTAGTCCGACGTCCAGATCGAGATCCAGTAGCCGAACGAGGCGCTGAGGAGCCCGCCGACGAGGGTGAAGCGCCGGACGGGGCTCGTTGGCGCGCCGATGACGTCCTCGAGCTCGTGGTGCACGGTCGGGGAGTAGACGGTCACGTCCCCGAGCCGCTGGCGCTGGAGCTCGCGGACCGCCGAGACGAGGCGGTCGAGCTCGCGGAAGTTCGCGACGATGCCGGGCATCAGTGGTGCCCCCCGTGCGCCGGCGCGGCGGCGCGCCGCGGCGGGATGATCTCCTTGACCTCGATGATCGCCATGATCGGGAGCTGCTTGATGAAGAGCAGGAACCACATGAAGAACCACCCGAAGCTGCCGATCAGCAGGCTCACGTCGATCCAGCTCGGCGTGTACGACGTCCACTGCCAGGGCTCGAACTCGTGCGACAGCGACGGCACCACGATCACGAACCGCTCGAACCACATGCCGAGGTTGATGAAGATCGAGAGGATGAACAGCCAGGCCGTGTTGCGGCGCAACTTCTGCGAGAACAGCGACAGCGGGAGGATCGTGTTGCAGATGAGCATGATCCAGGCGGCCCACCACCACTGCCCGAAGACGCGGTTCCAGAAGTACTCCTGCTCGGGCTTCACGCCGCTGTACCACGCCACCCAGAACTCGACGAGGTAGGCGCAGCCGACGACCATCGACGTGAACAGCACCGTCTTGGCGGTCGCGTCGAGGTGGTTGAGGGTCACGTAATGCTCGAGCCTCCACCACTTGCGCAGGGGGATGATGATCGTCCACACCATCGCGAAGCCGGAGAAGATCGCACCGGCCACGAAGTAGGGCGGGAAGATCGTCGCGTGCCAGCCGGGGGTCAGCGCCATCGCGAAGTCGAACGACACCACCGAGTGCACCGACAGCACGAGCGGCGTGCTGAAGGCGGCGAGGAACAGGTAGGCCCGCGTGAAGTGCCGCCACTCGCGGTCGGTGTTCTTCCAGCCGAGCGAGAGGATGCTGTAGATGAACCGGCGCGTCGGGTTCTTCTCCCGGTCGCGAATCACCGCGATGTCGGGAATGAGCCCGATGTAGAGGAAGGTCGTCGAGATCGTGAGGTAGGTGGAGATCGCGAAGACGTCCCAGACCAGCGGGCTCTTGAAGTTCGACCAGAGGAGCCGCCAGTTCGGGTACGGGATCAGCCAGAAGAACTTCCACGGCCGCCCGATGTGGATGATCGGGAACAGCCCCGCCGTCATGACCGCGAACACCGTCATCGCCTCGGCCGCACGGTAGATCGTGGTGCGGAAACCGGCGCGGAAGAGGTAGAGGATCGCCGAGATCAGCGTCCCGGCGTGGCCGATGCCGACCCAGAAGACGAAGGTGATGATGTAGACGCCCCACATCACCGGCGGCGCGTATCCGGCGTTGCCGAGGCCGGCGTAGATCTGGAAGGTCCACGCCGCGATCCCGATCCCGAGGCACGTCATCGCCACCCCCAGCCCCATGAACCAGGCCTTGGTGGGGCTGAGCGTGCCGCCGATCTCGCGGTCGACCTGCTCGAAGTCCTTGATCGCCGGGACCTGGATGTCCGCCGACGCGATGTTGGGGCGCATGGGGCCCACCGGCTCCGCCATCGTGGCCATGGGCTAGTGCTCCCCGGCGGCGGCAGTCGCCTGCCCCGCCCCCGGATGGTTGACCTTCCGCAAGTAGACCACCGCGCTGTACGTGTTGAGTTCCTCGAGCACGTGGTAGCCGCGCGGGTCGGCGGCGAGCTTCGCCACCGACCAGCTGTCGTCGGCGGCATCGCCGAAGGTGATCGCGCGGCTCGGGCAGGCCTGCGCGCAGGCCACCGTGAACGAGTCGCCCTCGAGGGGCTTGTGGTCGAGCGCCGCCCGGTGCTCGGCCTCTCGAATGCGCTGCACGCAGAAGGTGCACTTCTCCATCACGCCCTTGCCGCGCACGGTCACGTCGGGGTTGAGCTGCCAGTTGAGCGGCTCCGGGAAGGCGTACTGCCGGCGGTCCGGCTCGCCGAAGCCGAACCAGTTGAAGTAGCGGACCTTGTACGGGCAGTTGTTGGAGCAGTACCGCGTGCCGACGCAGCGGTTGTAGACCTGCACGTTGAGGCCGTCGGGGGCGTGGTAGGTGGCGTACACCGGGCAGACCGGCTCGCACGGTGCATTGCCGCAGTGCTGGCACATCATCGGCACGAAGCGGGCCTCGAAGTCGGCCTCGCCGGCCTCGCCCCCCTCGAAGTAGCGCTCGAGGCGCAGCCAGGCCATCTCGCGGCCCTTGAGGATGTTCGCCCCCGGCCGGTCGTCGTAGCCCCCCATCGGGTTGAGGGTGCGCCCCTGCCACGGCGCCCCCACCGTGGGGATGTTGTTCTCGGCGTAGCAGGCCGTCACGCACGCCGAGCAGCCGGTGCAGCGGGCGAGGTCGATCGTCATCGCCCACCTCCGCTTCGCCATCCCCAGGGGATGGTCGGCCGCGTACATCCCCTTGTCCTTCGACTGCAGGTCGGCGAGCTGGCCCTGCGCGTCCGCGGCGACGGGGCTGCGCAGCCCCTTGCCGAAGCGCGTGTCGGGATTGCCGGCGACGCGGTTCTCGCCGCCGAACGGCCCGACGAGCGGCGTGACTCCCCTCGCCGCCGCGTGCTCGCCCGCGGGGGCGGCCTCGCCGGCCTTCGCCTCCATCGGCTCCTCGCGCAGCGACACCTTCTCCAGCTTGCCGACGTCCGCCGCGGCGACCGCCTGCGCGATCCCGCGCCCGTGCTGCCGCGCCGACCCCTCGGTGGTGACGAGGTCGCTGTGCCCGGCGGCCCTGCCCACCGTGCACTTGAGCCCCGACAGGACGAGCGAGCCGGAGCGGTCCTCGCCCGCGCCGATCGCGTCGAGCGCGTTCACCCCCACGCCCCGCGCGTAGCGGCCGTAGCTCGTGTGCCCCTGCCCGAGCGCGACCGCGACCACGTCCTCGCGCACGCCGAGGTACGGCCACGCCGGCGCCGTGACGCTTCCGGCGGCGGTCGTGACCGTCAGGTGATCGCCGCCCTGCACGCCCATCCTGCGGGCGGTGAGCGGGTGGATCTCGATCCACGACTGCCAGCAGACCTTGGAGACCGGGTCGGGAAGCTCCTGCAGCCATGGCTTGTTGGCGCCGCGCCCGTCGCCGAGTACGGGCGACGGGAAGACGACGAGGGTGAAGTCGCCCGATCCGCCGGCCGCGGGCGCCCTGGCCGCCGCCCCGCTGCGGCCCGCCGGGCCGGCGAGGGCGGGCTTGCCCGCAACGACGCCCTTGGCCAGCGCCTTGCCGAACGCCGCCGCCCCGCCGGGGAAGCGCGAGACGAGCCAGCTGCGATAGTCCTTCTGCGGGTACCTGGCCGCACTCGCCGCGTCGGCCTGCGCCGCCGCGATCAGCACGTCGCTGGTGGCCCGGGTCTCGAACACCGGCTCCATGGCCGGCTGCTGCAGCGACACCATCGCGGCCGTGGCATCGGCGTCGCCCCACTGCTCGAGGGGATGGTGGTCCGGCAGGACGAGGTCGCACAGCTCCGTCGTCTCGTCCGGATAGCTCGAGAACGACACCTTGAACGGCACCTTGGCGAACGCCTCGGCGAAGCCGCTCGCCTTCGGCATCGCGTACGCGGGGTTGGCGCCACGCACCATGATCATCGGCACGCCCCCCGCCTTCATGCGGTCGGCGAGGTCACGCAGGTCGGCGGCACCGGCAACGCGGTCGAAGCCGGTCGCTCCCTCGGCGGGGCGCACCGTCACGCCGACATTGCCGAGCGACTTGTTGAGCTCGGCCACCGCGACGCAGAGCTCCGTCGCCATCGCGCCGAAGCCGCCGGCGAGCAGGAGCGACGGCTTGGCCGCCTTGAGCCCGGCCGCGAGGCGCGTGAGCTGCGCCTCGGGCACGCCGGCGGCGGCGGCCGCCGCCGTGGCGGATGTGGCGCCCCGCAGGAAGGCGACGACCTGCGCCTCGCTGCCGGGCTTCGCCGCGATCCACTCGTCGGCGTTGAGCCCGGTGAGCGAGCGCCGCGCGCCGACGTACACGAACCGCGGCGCCTTGTCGGCCCGGGCGCGGGCGTCGGCCCAGGAGAGTTGCTGCGGGACCGACATCCCCCAGTGGTCGAGGAAGTCGGCGCCGAACGAAACGACCAGCGCGGCCTTGCCGAAGTCGAACATTGGCCAGGCGACGCCATACACCTGCTTGTGCGCCGCGATCGACGGGAGGTCGGCCTCGGCGTCGACGCTGTAGTGCGCGGGCATGCCGTACGCCGCGAGCCACTGGTCGAGGAAGGCCGGGAAGGAGCCGATCTCGTGCTGGTTGAGGAAAACCGCCTTGGCGGCATCGCCCCTGGCCTTCGCCTCGCCGAGCTTCTGCGTGAAGGCCGCCATGGCCCTCTCCCACGTCGTCGCCTTGAGCGCGGTGCCCTCGCGCATCATGGGCGAGCGGAACCGGTCGGGGTTGTAGAGCCCCTGCAGCGCCGCCTGGCCGCGCCCGCAGAGGGCACCCTTGTTCACGGGGTGCGCCGGGTTCCCCTCGACCTTGATGGCCCGTCCGTCGCGGGTCTCGACGAGGATGCCGCAGGCCGCGGCGCATTCGCGGCAGGTGCTGGCGTAGTAGTTGCTGACGCCCGGCACCGTCTGGTCGGGCGAGACGACATACGGAATGAGGTGCTGGATGCCGTCGGTGTCGCAACCGACCAGCGTCGAGGCGGCGCCGGTGGCGCCGAGCACCTTGAGGAAGGCTCGGCGCTTGACGCCGGCGGACCCCGTTTCAAATGTCATATGCTGGCGCTCAGTAGTGACAGGAGGCGCAGTCATAGCGCGCCTTCTTGAGTCCGGGGGCCGTGGCGGTCGCGCCCTGGGCGTGCGCATCGGCAACGAGCAGGCCGCCGCCGGGAAGCGTGGGGAGGGGCGAGAGTCCGTTGCTGGCGAGGGTCCATCCGGCGGCGGTCCTGGTGTAGCCGCTCGCCACGTCGCCCTTGGCGGGGTCGTAGCCGTTCACATGGCAGGTGACGCACCAGCCCATGTTGAGCGAGGCGTACTGGAAGACCTGCGCCATCTTCTGCACCTGGCCGTGGCAGCTCTGGCAGGTGACGCCGGCGTTGACGTGGCGCATGTGGGGGAAGTGCACGTACTTGGGCAGGCGGTGGATCCGCACCCACGGGATCGGCTTCTTGTCGTTCCAGTACTTGGCCACCTTCTGGATTTCCGGCGACTGCGTCTTGACCACCATGTGGCAGCCCATGCAGGTGCCGACGGCGGGGAGGCCGGGATCGGGCGACTTGTTGGCGGAGTAGTGGCAGTAGAGGCAGTTCATGCCGGCCTGCTGCACATGCGTCGGATGCGGGAAGAGGATCGGCTGCACGGGCGAGTAGCCCTGGGCCGAGGAGCCACCGCTGTATCCCCAGGGACCTCGCGGGGCATTGAGCCTGGTGGTGGTGTCGACGGCGGCGGCGGCGGGCGTGGCCGCGGCTTGCTGCGCGCGGCCCTTCCAGGCGGAGATGGCGGTGGCCGCGGCGACGAGCGCCACAAGGCCGGGAACGGCCGCCCACTTCCTCCAACTCGTGTGCATTCGGAGTCTGGGGTGAGGAGTACTCCCCGAAGGGAGTGCAGCGGTTCGAGCGGCGGTCGCGGAGGCTCCGCCGGCACAGTCGGAATGGCGGGGTAAACTGGCCGCGCGCGCAGGGTTATGCAAGGCGCGCGGCCCGCCGATTCAGCGCGTCGCGGCCCCCCTCGCGCGTCGCTCGATCTCGCTCGCCGCGGCGAGCCCGACCCCCGACAAATCGGGGGGGAGCAGGTCGAGGTTGGCGCGGGGAACCTGGGTGAGCCGCAAGGGCCACCCGGTGCCGAAGACAAGCCGCTCCGCTCCCACGGTTCGGATGAGGTGCGCGAGCTCGTCCTCGGGGGGGCCCCAGAGCCAGCTGATGTCCCACCAGAGTCGCTCGCGCTCGGCGGGCGTGCACCCCCAGTGCACTTCCTCGACCAGCACGCGCGACGGCGCGGCCACCACGACGTGGGCGGCCGTGCCGCGCGCCAGGGCCCTCACGTGCGCCGCGGTGAGGTCGGGGGCGCCATCGATGGGGTGCCGCTGGCGCGCATCCTCGAACCTGGTGGTGAGGATGAGCACGAGTCCCGCCGCCGCGCAGCGGTGGCCGAGCTCGAGCAGGGCCGGATGGTCGGCGCCGAGCCCGAGCTGCATCGGGTAGGCGCGCACCGCCGGGGCGCCGGCTCGCAGCGCGGCGTCGACCTGGTCCGCGAACCGCGGCCAGTCGGGGCGCACCGTTGGCACCGCGCGCAGGACCGGCGCGTGCGCCGTGAGCGCCTCGGCCAGCGCCGTGTTGCCGTGCACCGGGTCGCGCCACCAGGCGCTCGGCAGGTGCCCCACCCAGGCCTCGCCGATTCCCTCGCGCTCGATCACGCGGCGCAGGATCGCCGGCTCGGGGTGCGGCACGTGCCGCCAGGGATAGCCGCCGATCCAGCAGTGGACGTCGACGAGGGTCATGCGCCCTCCCGCGCGATCGCGGCCGTGGCGGCAAACGCCCCCGGCGGGAAGATCCGCACGGCATTGCGCCAGCGGATGTCGGCCAGGTCGCCCGGCGGCAGCCCGATCACGTCGAGGGCGCGCAGCTTGGCGAGTCCGGTGCAGAGGGTGACGTCGGCCGCCCAGAGGAGTCGGCGGGGACCGAGCCATTGCAGGCCGTCGTCGAGCATGCCGCGGTCACAGCCGCTGCCGCTGAGGTCGAAGCAGACGTTCGGCGCACCGGCGGCCGCGGGGAGCGAATGCTGCCAGTCCCCTCCCCCGCTGATGTGCGCGGCGATGAACGACACGGTGGGGTGGCGCGCGGCGAGCCGCGCCAGGTCGGCGGCGTCGGAGATGTCCTGTCCCGGCCAGTGCCGGGTGCGGTGCTGCCACAGGTGATGCAGCACCGGCAGGTGGTGCGCCGCCGCGAACTCGCAGACGGGGTCGAGGAGCGGGTCGTCGCAGCGCCGCGCCGCGGCGAGCTTCACCCCGATGCCGCCGCGGGCGATCCCCCGCTCGAGCTCGGCGAGGGCGTGGGCCGGGTAGTTCGGGTTGACGTGGATGTACGCGCGAATCCGGCCGGGGTCATGGTCGGCGATGTGGTACATCGACGTGTTGCCCCCCGTGACGTCGTCGGGCGAGGCGAAGTAGGTGGGCGACGCCGTCCCCCAGGTGCCGAGGATCGAGGCCACGTGGCAGCTGATGCCGATCCGGTCGCCGGCCTCGAGGCGGCGCCTGTCGGTGTCGAAGCTGCGGCCGAAGTGCGCGTGGACGTCGATCAGCGGCGCCGTGCCGGCGAGGGGCGTGGTCATGCGGCGCGCCCGCCCACGCATGCCGGCGTCACGCGGCCGCCGGGTGCGCGGCGGCGACGTCGCGCGCCGCGGCATGCAGCCCGGCATCGAACGCCCCGAGGGCCGCGTGGTCGTGGGCAAGCATGGGGAAATTGTACGCCCCGCGCTTGACGAGCACACCGTGCGCGCAGCAGGCGGCGAGCCAGGTGCGCTCGGCCTCGGCGGCGGAGAATCGCACGAACCACATCTGCGGCACGCCCTCCACCGTGGCGGCAATCCCGGCTCCCGCCAGTGCGTCGCGGGCGATCCGCATCTGGCGCTCCCCGGTCTCGCGCAGCACCGCCGGCAGGCTCATCTCGGCGGCGACGTCAAGCACGGCGTGGGCGGCGGCGAGGGCCGCCGTCTCACCGGCCAGCGTCGACGACACCCAGGTGCGCTGCACGGCGTCCATCACCTCGCGCCGCCCCACCACGGCGCTCAGCGGGAATCCGTTGGCCAGCGCCTTGCCGAACACCGCGATGTCGGGGGTCACCGCCGACGCGGCCTGGCAGCTGCCGCCCGGCATCCGCACGCCGGTCTTCATCTCGTCGAACACGAGCACCGCCCCGGTTCGCGTGGCGAGGTCCCGTGCGCGCTGCAGCCACGCGCGCGAGGGCTCGCGCTCGACCAGCGGCTCGATCACGATCGCGGCGAGGCTGCTCCCGGCGTCGCGCACCTCGCGCTCCAGGTCCGGGACCTCGTCGAACCGCACCGGCCGGAAGTCGCGGCGCACGCCGGCGGGCACTCCGGCCACGTCGCTCCACCAGTCGAGCCAGCCGAAGTAGCCGCTGCCGATCACCAGGTCGCGCCCGGTCAGCGCGCGGGCGATGCGCACCGCCGCCGCGACCCCTTCGGCGCCACTTTTCAGGAATCGCACCGACTCGGCGCACGGGATGAGGTCGCCGAGGCGTTCGGCGAGCAGCCCCTCGCTGCGGTGCGCGAGGCCGGCCACGTTGCCCGCCCGCACCGCCTCGATCACGCGCGCGGTCACCGCCGGGTGGGCGTAGCCGAGCGCGACGGCGCCCAGCGCCGCGGTGGCGTCGACCAGCGTGCGGCCGTCGGCGAGGGTGATGCGGCACCCCCCGGCACTCGCGTACTCGGTGGGGAGCCCGCCGTCCGTCGCGCCCCAGAGGGCCATCGGTTGCTTGCTGCCGGTGCTGGCGCCGCCGGGGATCATGAGTCGCGCTCCGGTGGCGTGGGCGCCGCGGCGGCGTCCGCGCGCGGCGGTGACGCGTCGTGCGCGGCGCTGCCGCCCTCCGCGCCACGCGGCGCCCCCTCGCCGGGCGATGGCCGGCCCGTCACGCGCTCGAAGGCCCGCACCACCTCGATCCAGATCGCGCGCACCAGCTGGATCTCGCGGGCGTCCGGCGAGGAGCGGTATGCCAGCGACCGCACGGTGCGCATCACGTACTCGGCGTTTCGCGTCTTGAAGAAGTCGATCGTGTCGAGGGCGCGCCGCGCGTCACCGGCCATGCGCTCGTACTCGTCCTGCGTGGCCGGAGGGGCGCTCTTGCGCGACGGCTTGAGGACGCGCGTGGCGTCGCCGGCGGCGACATGCAGCTCGTAGAGGCCCACCATCACCGCCTGGGCGAGGTTGAGCGACGAATGCTCGGTGGTGGGGATGTGGACGGTGACGGCCGACTTGTCGAGCGCCTCCCTGGGGAGTCCCCAGTCCTCGCGGCCGAAGAGGAGGGCGACCGGGCCGCTCGCCGCGTGCGCGAGGAGGTCGGCGGCGGCCTCGCGCGGCGACTGGACGATCCACTTGGCCGCACGGCGCTTGCCGGCGAAGGCGGCGACGCGCACGCAGCCGGCGAGGGCCTCGTCGAGGTCGTCGTGATGGCGGATGCGGGCGACGATGTCCTGCGTGTCGTGGGCGATTCCCTCGATGCGGTACGGGTCGTACGCCACCGGCCGCACCAGCCGCAGGTCGCGCACGCCCATGTTCTTCATCACCCTCACCGTGGCGGCGATGTTGATCGGGTCCCGCGGCTCGAGCAGGACGACGCGCACGCGGTCGAGGAGCGACTCAGGCACCGGGAAAGGCGAAGGGGAGGTAGCGGTCGGCGGGCTGCCGGTCACCGGCCAGGTAGGCCCGGTCGCCGCGCGCCCCGCTCAGCACGAGCTGGCCGCGCCGGCGCTCGCGCTCCGCGGAAATGTCGTTCACCAGCACGTCGAGGCGAAACCCCGGGCCCGCGAGGGGGCCGGTGCGGGGCCAGCTGGCGGCGATCGCCCAGCCGTCGTCGTCGCGCGTGAAGGTCGCGGTGAGCGAGAGGTCGCGCTCGGCGGCGCCCCCGGGGGTGAAGCGCACGCTGCCGTCGTCGTCGGGGACGAGGAGCCAGCTCGCCATCACGAGCCCACGCTCCGGGGCACTGAGGTGCAGCTGCACGCCGTCGGAGTTGACGTCCGGCGCCTCGTTGTCGAGCTCGTTCTCCTCGCGCCACGGCGCGAACAGCGGCTCCCGGTCGGGCACGCGAACGGCGACGCGCAGGGTGCCGGCGTCCGCGGTGACGTCGACCGTGGCGCGCGGCGCGCCGGACCGGACCCAGTCGTCCTCGGTGGCGCGCCAGTGGGCCTCGCCCAGTTCGAAGTGCGCGGGGAGCGAGCGAGGCAAGCGAGTGGCACCCGAGTCGCCCGCGCCGGACTCCGCCACCGCATGCCCCGGCTCGCGGCGACCGGTGTCGGCCGGCGGAGTCGCGACGAGCCCGCCGAGGGAAATGGTGCGGTGGCCGGCGTCGTCGTCGACCTCGACCCGCCACCCGGTGGCCGCGCGCGCGTGCACGTGCCGCGCGCCGCTCGCGAGCTCCACGGTCGTGGCATCGTCATCGCGATGGACG
The DNA here is from genome assembly GCA_016191225.1 of Gemmatimonadota bacterium. Classification (GTDB taxonomy): domain Bacteria; phylum Gemmatimonadota; class Gemmatimonadetes; order Gemmatimonadales; family Gemmatimonadaceae; genus JACPPC01. The sequence goes on from JACPPC010000001.1 coordinate 128,446, forward strand.
CTGGCGACCGCCTCCGGCGTCCACACCCAGGCGATGGTGAGGCTTCCGCTGCCACCCCCGCAGCTCAGCGCGTGAAAGCGGCGCGGGCCGGTGCCGGCGGGGCCGGGGGCGCGCGCGCGCCAGAGGCCGAAGTGGTCGGGCGCGCAGATCCACGCCTGCAGCCGGTGCGGATCGCCGGCGTCGGGGGTCGCGCCGCGATCGTCGGCGGCGGTCGTGTCGTACCCGGCGCCGGAATCGACGTCGTCCCCGGCAGCGGACTCGAGCTCGGCGCCGTCGCCATCCGCGGCGTCGCCGTCCACGCCCGTGTCGCCGTCATCAGCCGGAGGGGCGGCGCCGCCATCGACGTCCGGCCACGAGCGCACCAGCCCCGGGCGCGGCGCCCAGCCCTCGAGCACAACCGGCTCCCCGTCCGCCAACACCGCGAACTCGAGCGAACGAAGCCAGGCGAACCCCTCGTCGCGCACGCGGTCACCGAACAGGCTCCGGAGGCCTGCGCCCTCCCACTGCACCACGCCGGCCACGGTTCCGTCCACGTGCAGCGGCAGGTCGATCGTCGCATCGCCGGGCGCGTCCCACTCCAGATGGTCGAGCAGGTAGCCGGGCATCGCCACCAGCGAGCGGCGCAGCACGACCCCGGGCGACGCCCCGCGGAACTCGGCATCGACCCATCCGGCGTCGCCCAGATCGTCCCACGCCCGCAGCACTCCCGCCGCCAGCGCGGGCGTCTCGTGATTCGCGAACGGCGCGTTGTGGGCGAGCGCCGAGCGGTACCAGAACAGGTCGTCGGTGGTGTAGCTCCCGGTGCCGGCGTCGTCGAGCCAGCGCACGCCGTCGTGCGCGAGCAGGAGGTTGAGGCGGTCGGGGTGGCCGTGCCCGCCGCCGCTCTCGCCGAAGTCGAGCGCCACGTACACGCGCCCCGCGTCGCGACGCAGGATCGCGAGCCCCTGCCACGGGAGCAGCAGCGACCCGGGCGCCGGCGCCTCGAGCGCGGGGAGCTCCGGCAGCGCCGCGACCAGCGCGCGCCAGCCGAGGTCGGCGCGCGTGAGGCCCGACGCGGGGACATTGCGCTCGGCCTCGGCCGTCGATCGCGCACGCTGCGTGTCGCCGCGCGGGATGGCCGGGTCGTAGAGCGCATGCAAGGCGCCCCGCAGCACATGATCGTCGCGTGTGCGGGCGAGCCCCAGCTCGGCCACCTCGGCGAACCGCCACTGGCGCAGCGACACGTTCCACGGCGAGTCGCGCCGCGCGGGAACGGTGAGTCCGGGCATCGCCGTCAGGAACGGCAGCGCCGCCGCCCGGTCGAACCGCGCGACGAGGGCGGCGTCGATCCCGATGCCGGCGGCCCCGGCCAGGTGCATGCCGTACCAGAGCCCGCGCTGCGCAAACTGGTGGTAGTTCTCCCCCTCGTACCACGACCCGTCCGGCAAGAGGCCGTCGCGCAGCTGCGCCCCCACCCCCGCGGGGCCGAGCAGCGCCCGCTCGGCCGCGGCGCGGTCGCCGAGCAGCAGCGACGACGCCGCGAGCGCCGCCGCATTCCATACCTGCCGGTTGCTGCCGCCTTCGTCGTAGCTCGCGACCAGCGCGCGGCTCGGCTCGAGCAGGCGCTCGCGCGCCGTCGCCGAGAGTCCCGGCTCGGCAGCGCCTGCGGTCTCGAGCAGGTCGAGGGCCGCGCACAGCTGCAGCAGCCAGATCGACTCGAGGTACGTGCTGAAGAAGGGGCGGGTCGGCCCGAGCACGTTGTCGCGGTTCGGATAGTCGAGGTACCGCTCGGCGCAGGACTCGATGACTGTCGTGGCGAAGCGCCGGTGCCTCGCGTCACCCCGCAGCGCGTGCAGCAGCGCCGCGTGCACCCCGCGCTCGGCGTACCAGAGGTGGAACGACATGATCCACCAGCGATAGTGCGCCTCGTCGTCGCACACCGTGCCGCAGTGCGGGCAGCGGTGCCGGCGCGGCGACGCCGGATCGAAGGCGAGCGGGGTGCCATCGGCCGGGCAGCGTCCGCCGTGCCGCGTGAGGCGGGCCTTTTCCGCCGGGAGCGCGATGTCGCGGCCGAGCCAGGGCTCGAGGTCGGCGGCGAGCGAGTCGGCGAGGGGCGCCAGGGGGCCGGCCGCGACGGCGCGGCGCGCCTCGAGGGCCGCCCGGTCGCGAAAGACGATCATGGCGCGATCCGCCAACGCGTGACCGTCGCCAGCTCGCCGCGCAGGTCCATCTCCACGCCGGAGAGCCGCCGCGTCATGCCCTGCAGGCCGCGCGCGTGCACGAGCCACGCCACCGGCTGTTCGCGGTCGAGTTGCGCCTGCACGTCCCGCCACGCCCGGCGCAGCGCCGGTGCCGACGTCGCGGCGCGCACCGCGGCGAATCGCTGGTCGAGCGGCGCGGTGTGCCAGTCGGCGTAGTCGAGCACGCCACCGCGCTGGCGGCCGTCGAACATCGCGCCGACGAAGCCCAGCGCCACGTCGCCGGGAATGCCCGTCACGAGGGCGTCGAACCGGCGCGGCCGGGCGCGCGCCTCGGCGAGGAAGGCGCCAAGTTCCCGGGTGCGAATCGCGACCCGCACGCCGCGCGCGGCGAGGTCGGCCTGCACGAGTTGCTCCATGAGGTTGTCGCCACTGCCGACACAGAGCAGCTCGAAGGCGAGGGGCGCGCCGTCGCGGGTGCGCGTGCCGTCGGGACCGCGCCGCCAGCCCGCCGCGTCGAGCAGGGAGTCGGCGCGCACGGGCTCGTAGCCGCTCCCCGCAGCGGCGCCGGCGAACGGATGCGCGCCCGGGACGGGACCGCGCGCCGGCGTGCCCTGCCCGGCGAGCGCGACCGACACCACGCGGTCGCGGTCGATGGAGAGGGAGAGGGCGCGGCGCACGCGCGCATCGGCCAGCGCCGGCCTGGCGGCGTTGAACACCAGGGCGTGCGTGAACAGCACCGGATACGACAGGGCGCGCAGGGTGGGATCGCCATCGGCGAGCGGGGCCATTCCCGGCGCGATGCCGGCCACGTCGAGCTCGCCGCTCACGAGCCCGGCGAACTTCGTCGCCGGCTCGTCGACCACCGCGATCACGAGCCGTCCGATCGCCGGTGGCCCGCCGAGGGCGGCGGGAAAGTCTCGGTTTCGCGCGAACACCCAGCGCTCGCCGGCGCGGCGGCTCACGAACAGGAAGGGCCCGTTGCCCACCGGGTCGTGCGCGAAGGCCGACCGGCGCAGGTCCGCCCGCGGCGTCTCGCGCAGCAGGTGCGCCGGGGCGACCGGCAACTCGGCGAGGATCGGCGGCAGCACCGGCTGCGGCGAGCGAAACCGGACGAACAGCGTGGTGTCGTCCGGGGCGGCGACCGAATCGACGGGGTCCAGCTCGCCGGCGCGGGCGTAGCCGGTGGCGGGGTCGCGCGCGGCGTCGATGGTGAAGGCCGCGTCGCGCGCCGTCGTCGGCTCGCCGTCGGACCAGCGGAGTCCCGCGCCGGTGATGATCGTGAGGCCCCGGCGGTCGGCGGACCAGCTCCATCGACGGGCGAAGTACGGCTGCGGCGCGAGTGCCGGGTCCTCGCGAAAGAGGGTCACGAACAGGACGTGCCGCTGCACCTGCCGCGACAGCGGATGCACCGTGGCGAGGGGGTTCATGCCCTCGAGGTCCGCCCCCGACGCGACGACCACCGTGCCCGGCTCGCGCGCCGGCGCGGCGCAGGCCGCGAGGGCCAGGCAGGCCAGTGCCGTTGACGCCACCCGCGCGGTCGCCATCATCAACGCGTGCCGCCCCTCGTCCGCAAGTGCGCCACTGCCGCCGTGCTGGTCTGGCTCGTGCTCACGCTCACCTTTGCGCTGGTGCACGCGGCGCCGGGCGACGCCGTGCAGTTGCTCGTTCCCCCCGGCGCGTCGCCCGCGGCGGAGGCGCGGCTGCGCGCGACCTTCGGGCTCGATGCGCCGATTGGCGTGCAATATGCGCGATGGCTCGGGGCCACGCTCACCGGCAACCTGGGCGAGAGCTTCGCGCAACGGCGCCCGGTGACCGCCGTCGTCGGCGACGCGCTGCCCGTGTCGCTGGGACTGGGCGCCGTCTCGCTGCTGCTCACGTACCTCGTGGGCGTGGCGCTCGGCACCTGGCAGGCGAGCCGCCGCGGCGCCACGGACACCGCCATCACGATCGCCACGACGGCGGTGGCCGCGAGCCCGGGCTTCTGGCTGGGGCTCGCCGCGATCGCCCTGTTCACGCACGGCGCCGCCGCCTGGGGGGCGCCGGCCTGGCTGCGGCTCCCCGCGTTCGGGTTGCGCGCCGCGGGAAGCGAGGCCGGCGGCATCGGCGCGCTTGGCGACATCGCCCGTCACGCGATCCTGCCGGTGCTGGTGCTGTCGGCGATCGGGGCCGCGGGGGTGGCGCGCTATGCGCGGGCGAGCGCCGTGGCACTCTGGCCCATGGACTTCGTGCGCACGGCACGGGCCAAGGGGGCGTCGCCGGCGCGTGTACAATGGCGCCACCTGTTCGCCAACGCGCTGCCGCCGCTGGTGGTGCTGTTCGCCCTCGCCCTGCCGGGGGTGGTCGCCGGCTCGGTGTTCGTGGAGAGCGTCTTCGCCTGGCCGGGGATGGGGCGGGCGCTCGTGCAGGCGATCGCGGCCCGCGACCTGCCGGTGGTGCTGGCATCGACCACGATGTACGCCGTGCTGGTGATCGGGGCCAACCTCGCCGCCGACCTGCTGCTCCCGGCGCTCGACCCGCGGCGGCGCAGGTGAGCCGGCTCGCGCGCGGGAGCGCCTGCGTGCTGGGCGCCATCGTGGTCGCGGCCCTGGTCGGTCCCGTGCTCGCTCCCGGCGACGGCGTCGGAATCGCGCGACTCGCCCAGGCGCGGCTGGTCGCACCGCTCGCATCGGACGCGGCGGGGCACCTGCACCTGCTGGGGACCGACCGGTTCGGGCGCGACCTGCTGGTGCGCATGCTGGTGGCGGCGCGCCTCTCGCTCGCCGTGGGCGTGGCCGGCTCGGTGCTCGCGGCGCTGATCGGGCTGCTGGCGGGGGCGCTCGCCGGCTGGCGACGCGGCGCGACGGACGTGGTGCTGATGGGCGCGGCCGATACGCTGCTCGCCGTGCCGCGACTGGTGCTGCTCCTCGTCTGCGCGGCGCTCTGGCAGCCGGGAACCGCGACCGTGGTGGTGGTGCTGGCGGCGACGGGGTGGATGGGAGTGGCGCGGCTGGTGCGCGCCGACGTGATCGGGCTCGCGAACCGTCCGTTCGTCACCGCCGCCGAGTCGCTGGGGGCGAGTTCGGCGCGCGTGCTCTGGCGCCACGTGGTCCCCAACACCCTCGGCCCGCTGCTGGTGGCGACGACCCTCGGCGTCGGCAACGCGATCCTTCTCGAGAGCGGCCTCAGCTTCCTCGGGCTCGGCGTGCAGCCGCCGGCGCCGAGCTGGGGGAACATGATCGCCGGCGGCCGCGACCTGATCGTCACGGCGCCGTGGGTGTCGCTGGCGCCGGGACTGGCGCTGGTGGTGACCGTGGTCTGCTGCACCCTGCTCGGCGACGCGCTGGAGGCACGGCTGCGCGGCGAGCAGCGGGGCGCCGCGCAGGAGTTCGCCGGGCGATCCGTCTAGCGCGGCGCCGAGGCCACGGTCGAGGAGCCGGCCCGGCTACCGCGCCAGCACGGTCACGATCCCGCGCGGCGGTGCCGTGAATGGCACCGCGCCGCGGGAGACCTTCAGCCGCGACAACGGCGTCTCGTCGAGCCGGGCGAGCCTCGCCTCGGCGACGGGAAACCCGAGCCGCCAGGCGCCGCGCACCGGCACGCTCGTCACGTTCACGCAGCGCAGCACGAGCCAGTCGCCGTGCTCGGCGTCCTTGATCGCGCCCAGGGCGAGCCCCTCGCCCTCGAGTTCCACCCCGGCCGAGGTCGCCAGCGGCGCAATCGCGGCGCGCACCGTGAAGCCGGTGAGCGGCAGCAGGACGTCGTCGGCGGTGCGCTCGACCAGCGCGCGCTCGGCGTTCGAGTCCGGCCCGTGCGGGAAGACGGCGAACTCCGCCGCGAACGGTCCATGCGACTGCGCCGCCGGGGTGTTCACCGGCCAGGCGGCGTGCCCGGGGCGCTCGGGGAGGTCCGCGTACGAGAGGGCACCGACGGCGCGCACCAGGGTGACCGCCACCCGGCCGCCGGGGAGGGCCTCGTACTCGGCGAGCCCGTCGGAGTAGATGGTGACGCCGCGCTTCGCACCGTACAGCGACACGTAGCGATGGAGGGGGGCGGTGTTCACGGGGGCTTCGCGCGTCAGGTCGCGGTCCTCGACGTGCATCAGCCCGCCGCGGGCGACGGGACCGAAGGCCGCGTCGGCCACGACCCGCGCACGCCACAGCCCCGTGTCGAAGACGATGCGCAGGCGAGCGTTGTCGATCGCCGAGTCGCCGCGCACGATCACGCGCACGAACCGCGCGTCGGCGTCGAGGATCGTGACCGTCTCCAGCGCGAGCGGCGCGTCCGGACCGGCCGCCGCCGCGGGTGTGCGTGCCGACGTGCCACGAGTGCGCCGCTGCCACTGCGTGCGGATGCCGCCGCGAAGTCCGCCCTGGACCTGCGTGGCCCGGCTTACCGGCGCCAGGGCGACTGGACGCCCGCGCAGCGATGGGGTGTACAGGTCGCCCGCGTCGGCTTGCAGCTCGAACGCCAGCAGTCTCGGGCTCACCTCGCCCTCGCGCGAGGCGAGGCGCTGTTCCGACCGGCGGTCGACGGCCACCGTGAGCCAGTCATTCTCGAGGCCGGTGCCCTTCACGCGCACGAGCCCGGGGGGCGGCAGAGCCTGGTCGGGGGTCACGCCGATCACGGAGTACCCGGGCGCCCCGTCCACCCACGCCACGACCGGGAAGAGCGAGACGCGTGCGTTGCCCGGGTAGTGCAGTGGCGACTCGACGCGATCGAAGGCCGTGGCGCCCCACGCGCCGGCGCCAGCGTCGCTCCCGCCGGCGGGCACGCGCCCGCCGTTCGGCGACTCGACACCCCGCTGCACGACCGGCGACCCGGGTCCCACGGGTTCGGGGCTTCCCGGCACGACCAGCGTGTAGGTCGCGACCCCGCTCCGGCGCCGCGCGGCGGCGTTGCGCACCAGCACCCGCGGTTCCCACTCGGAGGGGCGGTCGCGCGCCTCCACCACGTCGTGCCCCGCCAGCTCGAGCAGCGCCGACTCGCGCAGCTCGGTCACCAGCGCCATGGCCTCGGCGGCGCGCTCGCGCGCGCTCGCCGCCACGCTGTCGGCGACGGTTCCGCAGAGGGTGTCGTGCGGGTGGTTCTCCAGCAGTCGCCGCCAGGCCACCTGCGCCAGCGCGCGCCGGTCCCTCGCGGCGGCGTCCGTGGCCGCCCGGCGCGCGAGCGCGAGCCACGGCTCCGCGTCGCGCACGAGCGCCCGCTCGGCCTGCGCATTGATGCGCTTGAGCGCGGCACGGCTGCCGAGCGTCCCCTGCAGCGTCCAGGTGTAGCCGTACGAATCGCGCAGCTCGCCCCGGACCTCGGGCAGGCGCCGTGGCTCCGCCCTGGCTCGCTTGAGGATCTCCGTGGCGGCCCGCTCGAGGGAAACGCGCCTCACGCGGTCGGGCCGCGCGGCCCTGGCCAGCGCGTCGATCGCGCGCGAGAGCCCGCGCTGCCGGGCATGGTGATCGGCGCCGCTCGTGAGCAGCGCGGCCCCGAGGGTGGCCCGCGGCGCGAGCACCGCGCGGAGCTTCGCCCACCGCGCGGCGGCGCCCGCGCGGTCGACGGGCAACGACGAACCGAACTCGTAGCCATCCGGCGGCAGGTGGCAGATGAGCGCCGCCGAGCCGTCGGGCGCACGCCACCGCGCGACGTCCCCCGCGGGCGAGCGGGCACCGCCATAGCCGCGCCAGAGCACGACCACCGGACAGCCGAACCCATCGGCAATGGCCGGCAGCATGGCGGGGTGCCCGAAGGCGTCGGGCGCATACAGCACGTCGGGGGCGTGGGCGCCGAGGCGGCCGAGCACGCGCCGGCCCGCGAGGAGGTTGCGCACCAGCGCCTCGCCGCCGGGAATGAGCAGGTCGGCGAGCACGTACCACGGCCCGCTCTCGATCTCGCCGCGCCCGAGGGCGCGGGCGAGGGCGTCGGCGCGCTCGGGGCGCACGGCGAGGTAGTCGTCGAGGAGGATCGCCTGGCCGTCGAGCAGGAAGGGGCCGCCGTCGGGGTGATCGAGGAGCTCGTCGACGAGCGCCACGAGGCGCACCCGGAAGCGCGGCTCCGGGTGGTACCACTCGCGGTCCCAGTGCGTGTGGGCGACCACGAGCACGTCGAGCACGGCAGGCCGGCGGCGGGGCACGGGGAAAAGCTGGCGCGTGCGCGGGGCGCGGGCGAGTGCCGCGCGCCGGGGCGCAAGCGGCCGGCGAGCGCCGTTGACCCGGCCGCGCCCGCTGTCGAGCTTTCAGGGTTCATGGACACCCTGCTCGAGCTCTTCAACAGGCTGCGCGACCTTCCCGCCCTCGTGCAGTGGGCGGGGTACGTCGGCGTGACCGCGATCATCTTCGTCGAGACGGGGACGCTGTTCTTCTTCCTCCCCGGCGACTCGCTGCTCGTCACCGCGGGGCTGCTCGCGGCGCAGCCGAGCTTCGGCCTCAACGTCTGGCTCCTCGGCGCGAGCTGCTCGGTGGCGGCGATCCTCGGCGACACGGTCAGCTACGCGATCGGGCGGCGCCTCGGCCCGCGGTTGTTCACGCGCGAGGACTCGTTCTTCTTCAACAAGAAGCACCTCAAGACAGCGCACGACTTCTACGAGCGGCACGGCGGCAAGACGATCGTGATGGCCCGCTTTGTCCCGATCGTGCGCACCTTCGCCCCGGTGGTGGCGGGGGCCGCCGAGATGCGCTACGCCAGCTTCCTGTCGTACAACGTGTTCGGCGGCCTTGGCTGGATCTGGAGCATGCTGCTCGGCGGATACTGGCTGGGACAGGTCATCCCGGGGCTCGACCGGCACATCGACAAGCTGGCGATCGTGATCGTGCTGATCTCGGTGCTGCCGATGGTGTGGCACTGGTACCGCGAACGCACCCGCGCCGCCGCCCCGGCGCCGGATTAGCCATACTTCCGCACCCGACCACTCCACCCGGAGATCCCGCCATGGCCTTCACCCTGCCTCCCCTTCCCTACGCCTTCGAGGCGCTCGAGCCGCACATCGATGCGCAGACGATGCAGATCCACCACGGGAAGCATCACCAGGCGTACGTCACGAACCTCAACGCGGCGGTCGACAAGACGCCCGAGCTCGCCGGCTGGGACCTCGACCGGCTCTGCCGCGAGATCGCCAAGGTGCCGGAGGGGGTGCGCGCCCCGGTGCGCAACAACGGCGGCGGCCACTGGAACCACTCGTTCTTCTGGCGCTCGATGGGGCCCACGGGGGGCGGCGAGCCGTCGGGCAGGCTCGCCGACGCGATCCGGGGTGCCTTCGGCGACTTCGCGAAGTTCAAGGAACAGTTCCAGGCCGCGGGCATGGGGCGCTTCGGGTCGGGCTGGGCCTGGCTGGTGACCGACGGCGGCAAGCTGTCGATCATGAGCACGCCCAACCAGGACAACCCGCTCATGGAGGGGAAGGCGGCGATTCTCGGCTGCGACGTCTGGGAGCACGCCTACTACCTGAAGTACCAGAACCGCCGGGCCGACTACCTCGCGGCGTGGTGGAATGTCGTCGACTGGAGCGCGGTGGCCGGGCGGCTCTAGCCGTCGGCGGGGTCACCGGTCACGAGTTCCTCGAGGGCGTCCGCTTCGGCGGGCGCCCGGTGCGTTCCGGCGGCCACGCGCTCGCGCCGCGCGAGCCACGACAGCGCGGGCGGCGTGACGAAGGTGGTGCCGAGCACCATCAGCATGATCGCGCCGAACTCGCCCTGCGTGATCGCCGCCGCCGCGAGCCCCATCTGCGCGAAGATCAGCCCCACCTCGCCACGCGGCACCATGGCGACGCCGATCAGCAGCCGGTTCCCCCGGTGCCACGGCGCGGCATAGCCGGCCACGACCTTGCCCGCGATCCCGACCGCCAGCAGCACGCCCCCCGCCAGCAGCGACCGCCGGTCGAGCAGCGCCGCGAGGTCCACGCTCGCCCCGACGCCGGCAAAGAATATTGGCACGAAGAGGTAGCCGAGGGTCCGCGCCTTTTCCTCGATCTGGGCCCGCTGCTCCACCGGGTGCAGCACCACGCCGGCGGCGAAGGCGCCGATGATCATCGCCGAGCCGGCGCGGTCGGCCAGCCAGGCAAGGAGGAACGCCACCGCCAGCCCCACGAGCCCGATCGCGCTCGCCGACTCCATGCGCACCGCCACCCGCAGCAACGGCGGCAGGGCGCGGGCGCCCACCAGCAGCGATGCGACCACGAAGCCCACCGCGACGGCCGAGACGCGCGCGACCTCCCCCGCGGTGACCTCGGCACCGCCGGCGAACCCCGCGACGACCGTCAGGATCACGAGCCCGATCACGTCGTCGATCACGGCCGCGCCGAGCACCACCCGGCCGTCGGCCGTGGCCAGCACGCCGAGGTCGGCCAGCACGCGGGCGGAGATGCCGACGCTGGTGGCCGTGAGCGCCGCCCCGCACACGAGGGCCTGCAGGCCGGGCACCCCCAGGGCCCGCATGGCGGCGTAACCGGCCGCGAACGGCACCACCACGCCAACCACCGCGACGGCGAGCGCCGTGCTCCCCACCGCGCGCAGGGCCCGCAGGTCGGTGTGCAGGCCGATCCCGAACAGCAGGATCAGCACGCCGATCTCGCTGAACGCATGCACGGCGGGGTGGGCGGGGTCGAGCACGCCCAGCATCGAGCCGCCGAGCAGCACTCCCGCCACGAGCTCGCCCAGCACCGCCGGCTGCCCGATGCGCTGGGCCGCGTACCCGAGCACGGCGGTGGCGAAGATCGTCGCCACCAGCGCCAGCAGGAACCCGGCGACGCCCGGCGGTGCCGCGGCCCCCGCGGCGGCCAGCGCCGCGAGCGGCGCGGTCACCGCGCCGCCTCGCCCTCGAGGTAGGTGTAGCCCTCGAGCCCGGCCACGTACTCGGCGATGAACGTGTTCGCCTCCTGCCGGCCGAGGTGGGTCGCCGCGCCGACCTTGCGGCGGAAGGTGCCGAGCAGGTCGTTGGCGCGGAACTGCACGTAGTTGAGCACCTCGGTCACCGTGTCGCCGTGCACGAGATCGGTGATCTCGTACCCCTGCCCCGTCATCTTCACGTGCACCGCGTTGGTGTCGCCGAACAGGTTGTGCAGGTCGCCGAGGATTTCCTGGTAGGCGCCGGTGAGGAAGATCCCCAGCACGTACGGCTCGCCGTCGCGGAAGGGGTGGAGGGGGAGCGACGTCCGGCCGTCGACGAAGCGGTCGATCTTGCCGTCGGAGTCGCAGGTGATGTCCTGCAGCGTGCCGCGGCGCACCGGCTCCTCGTTGAGCCGGTGGATCGGGACAATCGGGAAGAGCTGGTCGATCGCCCACGAGTCGGGGAGGGACTGGAAGAGCGAGAAGTTGCAGAAATACCGGTCGGTGAGCGCGACCTCGATGTCGGCGAGGATGTCGGCGTACTCCTCGCGGTCGCGCTGGCAGAAGCGCGACAGCTCGTTGATCGTGGCCAGGTAGAGCTGCTCGGCGCAGGCCCGGCCGCGCAGCGGCAGCACTCCCGAGTTGAACAGGTTCTGGGTGCGCTCCTTGCCGTAGGTGATGTCGTGGTAGATCTCGCGCACGCGCCGCGGGCTCCGCAGCCGCTTGGTGGCGATCGTCTGGTAGTCGTTGAGCATCTCGTGCAGCAGCGCGTGATCCGCCTTCGCCAGCACCGGGACCTCGGGCTCCGACTGCGACTCGACGTCGATCACGCTCAGCAGCAGCAGGGCGTGGTGCGCCGTGAGCGCCCGCCCCGACTCGGAGATGATCGCGGGCATGGGCAGCGCCTGCTCGCGGCAGGCCTCGCCCATGGTGTAGATGATGTCGCGGGCGTACTCCTCGAGCGAGTAATTCATGCTCGCCTGCGCCGTGCTGCCGCTCCCGTCGTAGTCCACGCCGAGGCCGCCCCCCACGTCCACGTGGGTGATGTCGAGCCCCATCGTGCGCAGCTCGGCGTAGAAGCGCGTGATCTCCTCGAGCCCCGCCTTGATGTAGCGGATGTCGGTGACCTGCGACCCGATGTGGAAGTGGATCAGCTTCACCACGTCGAGGGCGTCCTCGGCCTTGAGCTTGTCGAGGAGCCGGACCAGCTGCGCCGGCGAGAGGCCGAACTTGCTCTTCTCGCCCCCCGACTGCGCCCACCGCCCCGACCCCTCGCTGGCGAGCTTGATGCGCACCCCCGCCATCGGCCTCACCCCGAGGTCGCGCGCCGCCGCCAGCAGCACGTCCACCTCGCTCACCTGCTCGAGCACGATGAACACCTTGTGCCCCAGCTGCTGCCCCATCAGGGCGAGGCGCATGAACTCCTCGTCCTTGTAGCCGTTGCAGATGATGATGTGGTCGGTGCGCTCGCCGACCCCCAGCACCGCCTGCAACTCCGGCTTGGAGCCGCACTCGAGCCCCACCCCCGACTCGGCACCGAAGGCCAGGACCTCCTCCACCACGTGCCGCTGCTGGTTGACCTTGATCGGGAAGACCGTCGTGTACGAGCCGGTGTACTCGAAGTCGGTGATCGCCGTGGCAAACGCCTCGTGCAGCTGCCTGACGCGCGAGCCGAGGATATCGGCGAAGCGCAGCAGCACCGGCAAGCCGACTCCCTGCTCCTCGAGGTCGCGCGCGAACTCGTACAGGTCGAGGGTCCGCTCCGGCGTCGCGCGGTCGGGGCGCACGATCATGTTCCCGGCCTCGTTCACGTCGAAGAAGCCCGCCCCCCAGCCCTCGATGCTGTAGAGGGCGCGGGCCGAGTCGATCGTCCACGGCCTCGCCGGCGCCGCGTGCGGCGCGTGCGTGCCGTGGTTGCCCCCCGTGGCGACCGGGGTCGCGCCATTGGGCGGCGTGGCGGTCGCGGTGGCGCCGGTGCCCGCCGGCGCCGCGGCGGGCGCGCCCGACACGGAGGGCGATGCGGTCTCGGAGGACATGGACGGGAATGATAGGGCCATCGGTCCCGGCGCGAAACGCCCGCGTCGCAACGATTCCGTTGGCGCGCCGGCACGCGAGCCGTGTTTGCCCTCCAGCGCCGCGTCCCCTAGAATCGACGTCGGTGCGCACGCCAGCGCGCCGCCGCGCCAACCCCCGCTCCGGAGCTCCGCCATGTCCCGCGCCCGACCCGTTGCCGCCACGCTCGCCCTCGCCCTCCTTGCTCCCGCCGCGATCGCCGCCGGCGCCGGGCCGGCGCGCGCGCAGCAGCCGACGCGGACGGTCGCCCCGGGCAAGCCCGGCACCGAGGCCCCCAAGGGCAAGCGCCAGATCGTCTGCCGCGGCGCCGCGATCCCCAAGGGATGGATCCTTGTCGACGACCTGCGCGACTACAGCCAGTGCGACGGCAACAACCCGGCCGCGGTGAAGCTCTACAACGTCTGGGCCGTGGAGCAGTACGAGGGGCGATCGTCCGGCACCGTGCTCACCGTCTGTGCCGCCGCCCCGACACCGGCGGGCTGGACGCTCGTGGACGTGTACCGCAGCAAGGAACTCTGCGGCCACCCCGACGAGCTCTTCGGGCTGAACGTGAAGCGGATCCGCAAGAACTAGCCCCCCGCCGGCCGGTGTGCCGCCCCCGTCGGGCGCCGCCAGCCCGGCCGCTGCCGACCCGATGAGACGCCTCCTCAACTACTTCCTGCGCGGGCTCGTACTGCTGGCCCCCGTCGGCATCACCGCGTGGGTGATCGGCAAGGCCTTCCTGGCCATCGACGGCTGGCTCAACCTGCCGTGGCCCGGGGCGGGTTTCGTCGCCACCGTGGCGATCATCACGATCTTCGGCTTCGTCGCCTCCAACCTGATCGCGACGCAGCTGCTGTCGCTGTTCGACGAGCTGCTGCAGAAGGTCCCCCTCGTCCGGCTCGTGTACACCTCCGCCAAGGACCTGCTCAACGCCTTCGTCGGCGAGAAGCGGCGCTTCAAGGCCCCCGTCGTGGTGACCCTCCTCCCGGCGGGCAACGTGAAGTGCCTCGGGTTCATCACCCAGGAATCGCTGGCGCTGCTCGGCCTGCCCGGGCATGTGGCCGTGTACCTGCCGCAGGGCTACGCCTTTGCCGGCAACACGCTGCTCGTGCCCACGGCGCAGGTCGAGGCGCTCGCCGCCGAGCCCGCCGAGGTGATGGCGTTCATCGTCAGCGGCGGCGTGACGGCCATTCCCGGGCCGGACAGGGCGCGCACGGAGAACGGGCCGGCGGCGACGGCGCCACCGGCCCGCCTCGCCCCCCCCGCCTGACGCGGCGCTACGGCACCGGCCTGGCCTCGAGGTCGCGCCGCACGATCGGCGCCACCCTCGTCGCCGCCAGTCCCGCCTCGATCTTCGACCGGTCGCCGACGATCACGACCTGCAGCGTCCTGGGGTCGATGTAGCGTCGCGCCACGCGCTGCACGTCGGCGGCCGTGACCGCCTCGACCCGCTCGGCGTAGCGGTTGTAGTAGTCCGTCGGCAGCCCGTACAGCGCCACCGGCACGAGCCGCGCCGCGATGTCGCGCGTGGTCTCGAACTGCTCGGGCATCTGCTTCACGAGGTACTGCCGCGCCTTGTCGAGCTCGTCGGCCGGCACGGGCTCCCGGATCCTGCCGAGCTCGGCCATCACGATCAGCAGCGCCGAGTCGGTCTTGGCCGTCATGATCTCGCTGCGCGCCAGCCACGGGCCGACGTCGCGCCGGAACTCGAACCGCGACACCGCGCCGTAGGTGTAGCCCTTCTCCTCGCGCAGCGTGCGGTTGAGCCGGCTGGTGAAGGGGCCGCCGAGGATCGTGTTCATGACCTGCAGCGGGAAGTAGTCCGGCGTCGAGCGCGGCGCACCGAGCGCCCCGGCGCGTAAGCTCGACTGCGCGGCCCCCGGCTTGTCGACGAGGTGGATCGTCGAGGGGGCCGCCGCCTCGGGCCTCACCCGGCGCATCCCCGGCACCGCGGCGCGGGACCAGCCGCCGAGGAGGGCCGCGATCCGGGCCGCGATCGCCGCCGGCTCGACGTCGCCCACCACGATCAGCGTCGCGTTGTTCGGGCGGTAGTACGTGGCGTAGAACCTCGCCACGTCGTCGCGCGTGAGGGAGGTGGTGCTGGCCTCGGTGCCGTTGGTCGGCCGGCCGTAGGGGTGCTCGGGGCCGTACACCACCGCCGGAAACACGCGGTCGGCGATCACCGTGCCGCGGTCCTTCACCTGCAGCAGCTGCGTCATGCGGTCCTTCTTCAGGCGGTCGAAATCCGCCGGTGCGAACGACGGCCGAAGCACGACGTCGGCGAAGAGCGCGAGGGCGCTGTCGAGCTGCGCCCGCGGCGTGTGCAGGACGACCGTGGACTGGTCGAAACCGGCACTGGTGCCGAGCTGCACCCCGAGGTACGCCTGCTGGTCGGCGATGTCGAGCGCGGTGCGGGTGGTCGTTCCCTCGTCGAGCAAGTCGGCGGTGAGGGTCGCCACGCCGCCGCGGTCGGCCGGGTCGGACTCGGCGCCGGAGCGGATCACCAGCAGGAAGTCCACGAGCGGCAGGTCCGCCTTTCGCACCACCATCAGCCGCAGCCCGTTGGGGAGGGTGCTCCGGGTCGTCGGGGGGAGCGTGAGCGCGTTGAGCTTGCCGAGCGCCGGGGGGGCCGTGGGGATGGGGCCCTGCGCCCGCACCACGCCAGCCGACACGAGGCCAAGCGCCAGCGCCGCCGCCGCCCGGCGGGCCACGATCGCGGGGGCGTTCACTGGGCACCTCCCTTCACCATCAGGTCGGCCTTCCCCATCGGCACCACGGTGAGCACGACCTTCCGTTGCGTGAGGTAGGCGCGCGCGGCCTTCCGGATGTCGGCGGGGGAGAGCGCGGCGAAGCGCGCCGCATCCTGCTGCACGTAGTCCGGCGTGCCGGTGAGCTGGTTGTAGCGGTTGAAGGCGTCGGCGCGCGAGAGCATCCCCGCCAGTCCGTCGAGCATCCCCGCCACGAGGGTGTTGCGGGCCCGATCGAACTCGCGCGGCGTCGCCCCGTCGGCGACCAGCTTCGCCACCTCCTCGTCCACCATCGCCGCGACCCTCGCCGGTTCGCTGCCGGGGCGCATCGTGAGCTGGATCGTGAACTGGCTGCCGAGGCGCTGGCTCCCCTGGCTGGCCCGCACGTCCTGGGCCAGCTGCGTCTCGTACACGAGGCGCTTGTAGAGCCGCGAGCCCTTGCCCCGCGCGAGCACCATCGCCACGAGGTCGAGGGCGGCGTCGTCGGCGGTGAGGGCCCTCGCCGAGTGCCACATCCAGGTCACGCGCGGCAGCTGCACGCGGTCCTCGAGCACGAGGTACTTGTCGGCGTCGAGCACGACGGGGGCGGGCGATGGACGCGCCGGCATCGTGGGACCGCGCGGAATGCCGCCGAAGAGGCGGCGCACCAGGGCCAGGGCCGAGTCGCGCCGGAAGTCGCCGGCGATCACCAGCGAGGCGTTGTTGGGGGCGTAGTAGGTGCGGAAGAAGCCCTTCACGTCGTCGAGCGCCGCCGCCGAGAGGTCGGCCATCGAGCCGATCGTCGGCCAGGAGTAGGGATGCCCCGCGGGGTAGGCGGCGGCCAGCAGGGTCTCGTAGCTCCGTCCGTACGGCTGGTTGTCGTAGTTCTGCCGGCGCTCGTTCTTCACGACCTCGCGCTGCAGGTCGAGCTTGGCCTGGTCCATGGTGGGGAGCAGGTAGCCCATCCGATCGGCCTCGAGCCAGAGCGCCAGCGGGAGGGCATTGCTCGGCATCGTTTCGTAGTACGTGGTGCGGTCCTGGTTGGTGGTGCCGTTGTTGTTGCCGCCGGCCGCCTCCAGCCATGTGTCGAACCGGCCCACCGGCACGTGCTCCGAGCCCATGAACATGATGTGCTCGAAGAGGTGCGCGAAGCCGGTGCGGCCGACCTTCTCGTCGCCGCTCCCGACCTTGTAGTAGACGTGCACGGCGACGAGGGGGACGCCGTGGTCCTCGTGCAGGATCACCTCGAGGCCGTTGTCGAGCGTGACCTTCTCGACGGCGAGCCGCGGGACGGCGACCTGCGCGCCCACCGGGGCGGCGAGCGCGAGGCAGGCCAGGGCGGCGACGGAACGCGCGACGGTGCGCGCCGTGCCGTGCACGGCGTGGTCGATGAGACGGCTGGGGGGCATGTCGGGATTCACCTGGGGGGTTCGAGAATCGAGATCTGGAACTGCACCTCGACCTCCTCGGAGACGCGATTGATGGTGCCAAGATACTTCACGCCGAACGGCATGCGATTGAGCGTGAAGGTGCCCTTGAAGCGGCGGCGGTTGCCCTCGGCGAAGGCGAGCTGCGTCGGGACCACGATTTCCCTCGTCACGCCGCGCATCGTCAGGTCGCCGGTGATCTCCCACCTGTCGTCGCCGGCGGCCGCGATCCTGCGCGACACGAAGGTGATCGTGGGGAACGAGTCGGCGGCGAAGAAGTCGTTCGACTTGAGGTGGTTGTCGCGGCGGTCGTTGCGGGTGGTGATCGACTTGACGTCGATGGTGATCTTCACCGTCGACGCCGGCACGTCCTCGGGGACGAACCGGACCTCGGCCTCCCAGGCCCCGAAGTAGCCGTGCGCCGACAGGAATCGCGCCTCGGCGCTGAAGTTGATCTCGCTGTGCGCGCGGTCGACGGTCCAGGCCTTGGCCTGTGGCGGCGTGACGGGGAGGAACAACAGCAGGGCGGCCAACAGCGCGTGCATCGGGCAACTCCCGGGAAAGTCGGCCGGTCGAGGGGGCCGCGCGGGCCTGGCACCCACCTCGCGACGAGCCGGCGCGCGACGGCCAGCCGCTGCTGGGAGAATAACCGCCCCGCGCGCACCGGTTCCATGTCGCGCGATGGCCTCGAGCGGGCGTGCGACCCGTTCTACGCGCGGGCCTCCGCCAGCGCTGCACGGTACGGCCGGCGCGCCGCCAGCATGCACGCCAGCGCGAGGCCATGCCCCACCGCGGCGAGGATCGCCAGCGAGTACCGGATGGACAGGTCGTCGTGAAACAGGCGCTCGGTGAGGAGCGCGACGACCCACGGCCCGAGGGCCAGCCCAAGCAGGTTTGTGACCATGAGGAAGAGCGCCGACAGCCGGCCGCGAATCCGGTTGGGCGCGACGCCGTTGATCGCCGCCGCCGTCACGCCGAACGGGAAGGCGGCCGGGAAGTTCACCACCGCCAGCACGGCCGCGGCGCCGACACCCGTCGGCATCAGCGGAAAGAGGGTCGCCGCGACCCCCATCGCGAGCGACCCGGCGAGGAAGACCACGAGGTCGGCGTCGGCCCGGCCCCGCCCGCGCATCCGGTCGGCCCACCAGCCGCCGAACAGCGCCCCCGCCACCCCGATCGTGATCGTGAAGGTGCCAGCCACGAGGCCGGCCTGCGCGGTGCTCCAGCCGTGCGTCCGCTGGAAGAAGGTCGGGAGCCACGAGGCGATGCCGTTGTTCACCGTCGCGAAGGAGGCGACGCCGAGGGTGAAGGTGGCGAGCATGAACCGGTGCCGGCGGAGGAAGGCCAGCAGTTCCTCCTTGTCGTCCTGAGCGGAGCGAAGGACCTGCTTTGCCGGCGCAAGCGGCTCCTTCGCTTCGCTCCGGATGACTGCTGAACGTCGCCTCGGCTCCGGCAGCAATCCCGTCACCATCGCGATCACCAGCCCCGGTGCCCCGACGGCGAGGAACATCGCCTGCCAGGGCTTCAGCTCCCCCAGCAACGGCACCGACCAGGCGGTCGCCGCGCCGATCGCCGCCACCAGCGCGCCCCCGACCACGTTCGCCGTGCCCGCCCCGAGGAAGATCCCGAGCGAGAAGGTCGACATCGCCGTCGCCAGCCGGCGCGGCGGGAAGGCGTCGGCGATCATCGAGTAGGCGGCTGGCCAGAGGCCGGCCTCGCCGATCGCGACCCCCATCCGCGCCAGGAACAGCGCCCCGAACGACCGCGCCGCGGCGCAGCTCATCGTCGTCACGCTCCAGACGGCGATGCTCGCGGCAATGATCCCCCGGCGGCTCTTCCGGTCGGCCAGCCAGCCGATCGGCACGCCCGCGACGGCGTAGAACAGCGCGAACGGGAGGCCGAGCAGGAGCCCCATCTGCGTCTCGCTCACGTGCAGGTCGGCGCGGATGGGCGTCACCAGCAGGGCGAGCACGAACCGGTCCACGAATGCCGACGCATTGGCGATGGTCAGGATCGCGACCATCGTCCAGGCAAGGCGCGGGGGTGGATAGCCCGGCTCGGCGGCGGCGGGGGCGGCTGGTGTGGCGCTCATGCGAGGCTTACGCGGGGTTCACGCGGGGTTCACGCGGGGTTCATCCGGGCTTCATGCGGGTGCTGGACGCAAACGGGATGCGCGCCCGGCGGCAAGCGCTGTCAGGCAATGTCCCGGGACCACGCGGCGCGCTCGCGGGTCGGCGGCTTCCCCAAGCGGGGTCCGGGCACGACATTGCGGCATCGCGGCCACGCGCGCGCACCTCGCGCCGCCTCTGCGTCCGCGGATCCCGCAGGTGACGGCCCCACGCGGGCCGGTCAGGAGTGGCAATGCGGATTGCGAAAGTCGGCGTCGTCGGCGCCGGCGCCATGGGGAGCGGCATCGCCGCCCTCTGCGCGAGCGCCGGTCTCCCGGTGGTCCTCCTCGACATTCCCGGCAGCGACGACCGCGGCAAGCCCGCCCGCGAGGGGCTCGCCCGGGCGGTCAAGGCCAAGCCGGCCCCCTTCATGGACGTCGCCCGGTCGGCCCTCATCGCCACCGGCAACACCGAGGACGACCTCACACTCCTCGCCGACTGCGACTGGATCGTGGAGGCGATCATCGAGCTCCCGAAGCCCAAGCAGGAGCTGTTCGCCAAGCTCGAGGCGCTCACCAAGCCCGACTGCATCATCGCCTCCAACACCAGCGGCATCCCGATGCGGGTGCTGGTCGAGGGGCGGTCCGACGCCTTCAAGCGGCGCTTCGTCGGCACGCACTTCTTCAACCCCGTGCGCTACATGCACCTGCTGGAGGTCATCCCGACGCCGCAGACGTCGCCGGAGTGCCTTCGCGAGATGCGGGCCTTCAGCGAGCGGGTGCTCGGCAAGGGCGTGGTGCTGTGCAAGGACACGCCGGGGTTCATCGCCAACCGGCTCGGGATGGCCGGCATGGTGCGCACCATCCGCCTGATGGAGAAGCTCGGCCTGACGATCGACGAGGTCGACACCCTCACCGGGCCCCTCGTCGGGCGTCCCAAGACGGCGAGCTTCCGCACCGGCGACCTGTCGGGACTCGACGTCACGGCGCACGTCGCCGCGGGGCTCGCGCAAGCCACGGGCGAGGACTTCACCCTCCCCGACTGGGTGCACGGCCTCGTGAAGGCCGGCCGGCTGGGCGACAAGGCCGGCGGCGGCTACTACCGCAAGACGCCGGGCAAGGGGGGGAAGCCCGCCGTCGAGACCTATGACTGGAAGACGGGCGAGTACAAGCCGCAGCAGCGCCTCGAGACGCCGGAGCTGGCCGCGCTGATGAAGCTCCCGCTCGCCGAGCGGTTCGCGAAGCTCAAGGAGCTCCCCGGCGCCCACGGCGAGTTCGTGCGCACCTCGCTCGTCGAGAATGCCGTGTACACCATGGCCCACACCCCCGCGATCGCCTACGACCTGGTGAGCGTCGACCGCGCCCTCGAGTGGGGCTACGGCTGGGAGGCCGGGCCGTACCGCGTGATGGACATGCTCGGCGCCGACTGGCTCCGGTTCATGTGCGTGCAGATGAACCTCGACGAGCCTTCCATCCTCGCCCAAGTGCGGGGGAGCTTCTACAAGACCGAGAAGGGGGTCGAGTACCACCTCGGCAACGACGGCGCCTACGCCCCCGTGCCGGCCGTTCCGGGCGCGCTCTCGCTGGCCGCCACCAGGCGCGCCGGCGGGATCGTCGAACAGTCGAAGGACGCCACCCTCGTGGACCTGGGCGACGGCGTGCTCTGCCTCGAGTTCACGAGCAAGATGAACACCCTTGGCGAGGGGGTGCTGCGGGCCATCCATTCGGCGCTCGACAAGGTCGGCGCCGGCCACACCGGGCTGGTGCTCGGCAATGAGGACCCGCGCACCTTCACGGCGGGGGCGAACCTGGCCGGCGTGGCCGGCACCGTGGCCGCGGGGAAGTGGAAGGAGCTCGAGGCGGGGGCGCGCGTCTTCCAGGAGACGGCGATGCGGCTCCGGTCGAGCCCGTTTCCGGTGGTCGCGGCGCCGTTCGGCCTCACGCTGGGCGGGGGCTGCGAGTTCAGCATGCACTGCGACCGGGTGCAGGCCCACGCCGAGCTGTACATGGGGCTGGTGGAGGTCGGCGTCGGCATCCTGCCGAGTGGCGGCGGAACGAAGGAGCTGCTGTTCCGGTTCACTCAGGAGATGGAGAAGTACGAGGACGCCGACCCGTTCGAGGCGGTGAAGCGCGCCTTCAAGCTGATCACGCTGGCGATGACGAGCACCAGCGCCCACGAGGCGCGCAAGTTCGGCTTCCTGCGCGAGGGGGACCGGATCAGCATGAACCGCGACACCCTGATCGCGGATGCCAAGGCCCGCGTGCTGGACCTCGCGGCCGACTACGTGGCACCGCCGCCGCGTCGCATCCGGGCGCTCGGCGCGCAGGCGTTCGGGAACCTCAAGTACGCCCTCTGGTCGTTCAAGGAGGGCGGCCTGGCGAGCGACCACGACGTCTTCATCGGCACGCAGATCGCCTACGTGCTGTGCGGCGGCGACGGGCCGGCCCGCGAGGTGGGCGAGCAGGACATCCTCGAGCTCGAACTCGAGGGGACGCTCCGCCTGCTCGGCACCAAGGAGACGCAGGCGCGGGTGAAGCACATGCTCGAGACCGGCAAGCCGCTAAGGAACTAGCCCCCTGTCATCCTGAGCGAAGCGAAGGATCCGCTTTCGCTGCACAAGCAGGCCCTTCGCTTCGCTCAGGGCGACAACACAGAAGAGGACCGACCGATGACCGATGCCGTGATCGTTTCCGCCGTCCGCAGCGCCGTCGCGCGGGGCAAGAAGGATGGCTCCCTGTTCAACGTCGCCCCCGTCGAGCTCTCCGGCGAGGTGATGCGCGCCGCCGTCAACCGCGTGAAGCTCGACCCCGCCGAGCTCGAGGACGTGATCTGGGGGTGCGCCTACCCCGAGGGGTCGCAGGGGCTCAACTTCGCCCGCACCGCGGTGTTCAAGGCCGGCTTCCCGGTCGACGTCCCGGCGGCGACCATCAACCGGTTCTGCTCGAGCGGGCTGCAGACGGTGGCCATGGCGGCGCAGCAGATCATGAGCGGCATGGCCGACGTGGTGCTCGCCGGTGGCTGCGAGATGATGAGCCAGGTGCCGATGAGCGGCTTCCACCCGCGCATGGAGCCAGACCTCACCGAGAGCTACATCGGCATGGGCTTCACCGCCGAGCGGGTGGCCGAGCGCTGGAAGATCGGCCGCGAGGCGCAGGACGTCTTCGCCGCCGAGTCGCACCGCAAGGCGGGCGTCGCCCTCGGCAAGGACGTGTTCAAGGGCGAGATCGTGCCGATCGACACCGAGTCGGTGAGCTGGGAGGGGAGCAGGAAGGTCGTCACCAAGGGGAGCTTCTCGCGCGACGAGCTTCCCCGCCCCGACTCGACGGTCGAGAAACTCGCCAAGCTCCCGGCGGCGTTCAAGGCCAAGGGCACGGTGACCGCCGGCAACGCGTCGCCGTTCAGCGACGGCGCGGCGGCGGTGCTGCTGATGAGCGGCACGCGGGCCAAGGCGCTCGGCCTCAAGCCGCTGGCGCGCTTTGTGACCTTCGCGGTGGCCGGCGTCGAGCCCGACATCATGGGCGTGGGCCCGATCAAGGCCGTCCCCAAGGCGCTCAAGAAGGCCGGCCTCAAGCTCGACGAGATGAAGCTGATCGAGTTCAACGAGGCCTTCTCGGCCCAGGCGCTGGCGGTGATCCAGGAGCTGCAGATGGACCAGTCGCGGATCAACGTGAACGGCGGCGCGATCGCCCTCGGGCACCCGCTGGGCGCGACCGGGGCCAAGCTCACGACGCAGCTGGTGCACGAGCTCGGCCGCCGCGGCGGCGGCATGGGGATGGTGACCATGTGCATCGGCGGCGGGATGGGGGCGGCGGGGATCCTCGAGGTGATGGCGGCGTAGCGCGGCCCGTTCCAACCCTTCGGGCCGGTCGCGCCACTCACGGGCACTCCATCTCTGGAGTGTCCGTGAGAACCGCCCTGGCCGTCCTGCTCCTCGCCCCCGCCGCACTCGAGGCGCGGGGGCTCCCCAAGCCGGTCGAGCCCACCGCGCCGATCGTCCTCTCGCGGGCCGACGAAATCCGGCTCGCCCGCAGCGCGGCACCCGCGAGCGTCTCGGCCGAGGCCCGGGTCTGGGTCCTGTCCAACGGCCGCTACGAGGTCGTCGAGCCGGGGACCAGCGGCGCCGCCTGCTTCGTGGCGCGCAGCCAGCGGCTCTCGCTCGAGCCCGAGTGCGGCGACACCGAGGCGGAAGCGACCTGGTTCACCGTGGAGCGCTGGCAGGTCGAGCAGCGGCTGGCGGGGCGCACCCCGGCCGAGGTCGACCGGACCACGCGGGACTCGCTCGCCGCCGGCCGCTCTCGCGTGCCGCGTCGCCCGGCGACGGTGTACATGATGTCGAGCGCGCAGGTGCTGTACGACGAGAACGGCAAGTTCGCCGGCCGCTGGATGCCGCACACCATGCTGTACTTCCCGAACCTGAACGCCACCGACCTCGGCGTCGCCGCGGGCCACTCGGACCATGCGGCGCCGTCGGTGGACCGGCCCGGGACGCCGTGGTCGAACATCGTCACCGTCGTGCGGTCGTGGGTCGATCCCGCCCCGGCGCCGTGACGGACCTGCCCGCTCCGCCGCGCGACCGCGGCGACGACCTGGCGCTCGTGCGGCGGTTCCTCGAGTCGCGCGGCGAGGAGGCCTTTCGCCCGCTCTACCGCGCCCATACGCCGTCGCTGTATGCCCTCGCGCTGCGCCTCGCCGGCGGCGACGTGGCGGAAGCCGAGGACCTTTTGCAGGAGGCCTGGACGCGCGCCGTGCGCGCCCTGGGCGGCTTTCGCGCCGACTCGGCACTGCGCACCTGGCTGGGCGGCTTCGTGGTGAACGCGCGCCGCGAGCGGATTCGCTCCGCCTGGCGCACCGTGGACGCCGACCTCGATTACGTGGCCGCCGCACCGGGCACACCCGCCCTCGTCGTGGACCTTGAGCGGGCGATCGATGTCCTCCCGCGCGGCGCCCGCGACGTCTTCGTGCTGTTCGACGTCGAGGGCCATACCCACCAGGAAATATCCGGGCTGCTGGGCATCTCGCCCGGTACCTCGAAGAGCCAACTGTCGCGCGCGCGGGACTCGAGGACGAGGTCGTGAACATCCTCGTCGCCCACGGCGACATCGGGGGAAGCGCGATCATGCCGCATTCTGGAGTATCGACGTGGTGGCGCACCGCGGCGCTCGCGGCGGCCGCGGCACTCGTCGTGGTGCTCGGGGCACTCGCGTCGCAGCGGAACGCGGCCGGGAGGAACGTGGCGGTCGCGGAGCGCACACCGGCGCAGGGCCGCGCGCCGGAGTACATGCTCCTGCTGCACGAGGACTCGCTCTACCAGGCCCCCGCGCCGGCCCACGGCGCCGAGCGGGTGCGCGAGTACACCCGCTGGGCCGACAGCCTCGCCCGTGCCGGGCACCTCGTGAAGGCGGCCGAGCTCGAGGGGAGCGGCGCGGTGACGGGGTTCTTCATCGTCACGGCGGCCACGGAGGCCGAGGCGCGGGCCCTCGTCGCCACGAGCCCGCACCTGCGCTATCGGGGGACGATCGAGCTGCGGAAGCTCATCGGCGGCTGACGCAGCGCCTTACCGCGCCCCCCAGTACCTCCGCTTCGGCGCCGCCCCGGGGGCCGCCGGTGGAGTCGGCCCTGTGAGGAATCGCTCCCACTCCCAGTCGCCCACGGCGGTCATCAGCTCGGCCCCGTTGGGCTGCCTGGCGATCACGGCGCTGGCCGCGTCGCCGTAGTCCACCGGACCGACCATGCGGATCAGCAGCAACGACCGCCGGTAGCCGTCCTCGAAGTCGGCCGCGTTGAACTGCACCATGGTGTTGAACCACCCGAGTTCGGCGCCCCGCACGTAGCTCGCGTTGCGGGCCTGGATCTCGTCCTGGAAGGTGAGCTGGAACCGGTACGGGCCGGCCCAGTCGGGAATCCGCGCGTCGCCCAGCTTGAGCACGCCCTCCCGGACGGCGGCCTCGATGCGCCGGCTCGCCTCGTCGCGCGCCACGGGCTCGGCCTTGCCGCGGTCGACGGCGTGCTTGGTCATGGCGTACTTCACCCACGGCATCATGCGCCTGAGCTCGCGCTCCAGCTGGTCGTCGCCGCTCACCGCGATCACGGGAATCCGCAGCCGCCCGGCTCCGGCGGCGAGGATCATCGTCTCGTTGAACGGAACCCCGTTCACGCGGTACTCGATGTCCTCGAGGGTGTAGGTATGCGAGAGGAAGCCGACCCGGTTCCCCGCCCCGGCGTGCATGCCAATGGCGACGATCGCGTCCACGCTGTGGTCGTAGCTGTCCATGTAGATGTCGAACGGCGCGTCGCGACTGATCAGCCGGGCCGGCGCGAGCAGCTGCTCCTCGAGCAGGTCGGGGGCATCGCCATTGCCCGAGCCGTGTCCGTCCACAACGAGGATGTCGTTCACGCCGGCCGCCTTGAGCCCCGCCACCGCGGCGTTGACGTCGGCGGTAAGCGACTTGCGCCCCTCGGCGTACTGCTCGGCGTGCCGCGCCGAGACCATGCGGAACTCGTGGACGCCGCTCACGCCCTCCATGTCGTAGAGCACCATGACCTTGAGGGGCCGCCCGGGTGCCTGGGCGGCAAGCAGCGCCGTTCCCGTCGCCATCGCCAGCACCGCCACGCCCGCCCGCACCATGCCGCACATTGCCCCTCCTGGAGTTCAGCCGTTTCCCGGCGGGGAATTCCGCACCTGGCGCCGGGGGCGTCAAGCGCGGCCGAGTGCTTGCGCGATTCGGCCGGGCGCCATATCCATTTCGCCACCGGTCCTTCCCCCCGAGGAACCCGCATGCGCGCTCCCCGCCCGGCCTCCGTCGTCACGCTCGCCGGCCTCTTGGCCCTGGCGGTCGCCGGCGGGTGCATCCGCAAGTCGCAGGCGGCACCGGCCCCCGGCCTCGAGCCCGACCTGCAGCAGCGCGCCGAGGCGGTGGCGCTCCCGACCGAGATCCTCGTGGCGCGCCGCGACACCGTGCGCGAGGCGCTGATCGACGCAATCCAT
Organism: Gemmatimonadota bacterium; assembly: GCA_016191225.1. Classification (GTDB taxonomy): domain Bacteria; phylum Gemmatimonadota; class Gemmatimonadetes; order Gemmatimonadales; family Gemmatimonadaceae; genus JACPPC01. The sequence goes on from JACPPC010000001.1 coordinate 154,713, forward strand.
GTGCGCAACGACGCGGCGATGGACCTCAAGGCGATCGTGGAGGGGCGCATGGGGCCGGGGGCGAACCTGTTCGCGGCCTCGGTGGTGACTCCCGCCGACCGCGCCCGCGCGCAGGCCCAGTACGAAATGGCGGTCGCCCGCGCCGAGCACAAGCTCAAGGGCGCCCAGGTCCGGCTGCGGGCAGTGGTGCTCCAGTGGGACGCGGTGTGCTACGCGCTGATCCCGAGGACGCCGGCAAGCGAGGGGCCGGCCTGCGTGGAGCCGTAGCGGGCCGTCGTCCTGAGCGCAGCGAAGGACCCGCTTGAAGCAGGTCCCGCGACGCGCCCGGGATGACTACGTCCGCGTGCCGACCCGCGCCGCCACCCGCGCCGCCTCCTCGCGCACGTTCGCCTGCTCGACCGGCACCGTGAAGTCCTCGCCGGGGTTGATGAACTGGTCGGCCTCGACGCTGTGCTGCCGGTCGTACAGCTGCCGGTACCGCCCGTTCATGGCGAGCAGCTCGGCGTGCCGCCCGCGCTCGACCACCTCGCCCTTCTCGACCACGAGGATCAGGTCGGCGCTCTCGATCGTGCTCAGCCGGTGGGCGATCACGAACGTGGTGCGGCCGGCCCGCAGCCGCCGCAGGCCGTCGCGGATCATCGCCTCGCTCTCCGAGTCGAGCGAGCTCGTGGCCTCGTCGAGGATCAGGATGCGCGGATCGGCGAGGATCGCGCGGGCGATCGCCACCCGCTGCCGCTGCCCGCCCGAGAGCTTCACCCCGCGCTCGCCCACGATCGTGTCGTAGCCCTGCGCGAACCGGTCCACGAACTCGTTCACGTGGGCGATCTTCCCCACCCGCTCGATCTCCTCGCGGGTGCTGCCGGGCTTGGCGAAGCCGATGTTGTCGGCCACCGTCCCGTCGAACAGGAAGTTGTCCTGCATCACGACGCCGAGCTTGCCGCGGTAGTCGCGCAGCCGGAGCTCCCGCAGGTCCTCGCCGTCGATCACCACCCGGCCCCGCTGCGGCCGGTTGAAGGCCATCGCGAGTCCGATGATCGTGCTCTTCCCCGAGCCGCTCGACCCGACCAGCGCCACCGTCTGCCCGGCCGCGACCGTGAACGAGATCCCCTTGAGCACCGGCGTGCCGGCCTCATACTCGAACCAGACATCCTCGAACGCCACCGTGCCCTGCACTGCCGGGAGCGGGTGCCGCCGCAGGTCCTCGGTGTCCTCGGTCGGCATGTCGAGGATCTCGCGAATCCGGTCGAGCCCGGCGAAGGCCTCGCTCAGCTGCGTGCCGATGTTGGCGATCTGCACCACCGGCGCCGCCATCAGCCCGACGAAGAAGGTGTACATGATCAGGCCGCCGAGGGTCATCGTGCCGGCGAAGATCGCCCGCCCGCCGACGATCATCGTCAGCACCCCGATCGCGCCCACGATCGCCGTCGCCAGCGCCGTCACCGCGCTCGTGCCGGTGATGGTCTTGGCGATGTTGGTGAACAGCCGGTCGGCCCCGGCGGCGAACAGCTTCTGCTCGCGTTCCTCGGCCACGTACACCTTGAGCAGGCGGATGCCCCCCAGCGACTCGGCGAGCCGCCCGGTCACGTCGGCGGTGATCTCGCTCCGCTGGCGGAAGAGGGGGCGCAGCCGGTTGAAGGCGAACGCCATCGCCCCCCCGAAGGCGCCAAGGAAGACGATCGTCGCCACCGTGAGCTGCCAGTTGAGCCAGAACAGGACGCCGAGCGCGATCACGGCCGTCAGCAGGCCGCCCAGCAGCTGGATGATCCCCGTGCCGACGAGGTTGCGGATCCCCTCGGCGTCGTTCATCACCCGGGCGATCAGCACCCCGCTCTTGGTCGAGTCGAAGTAGCTCACCGGCAGCCGCAGCACGTGGTCGGCCACGCGCTGGCGCATGGTCATGATCGCCCGCTGCGCGGCGACGGAGACCACCTGCGAGTTGGCGTAGCTGGTGATCGCCTGCACGAGGGTGGCGAGCCCGGCCCCGAGGGCGAGGGGCATCAGCTTGGCCGCGTCGTGCTTGCCGATCACGTCGTCGATGAACGACTTGGTCGAGAGCGGCAGCACGATGCCGGCGAGCCGGCTCACCAGCATCAGCCCGATGCCGATCGCCAGCGAGGTGCGGTGCTCCCGCAGCAGCGCCTTGGCCTCGCGCCAGGCGCGCTGGGTGTTGACCTTGGGCTTCTTCTTCGGCTCAGCCACGGCGGCGTCCCCCGGTTGGTTCAGGTGCGGGGCGGCTCGGGCGCGTCGGGTCGCCCGGCAGCAGCCGCTCGATCGAGTCGGCCCGGGCGGCGACGCGGTTCACCATCTCGCGAAAGGCGCGAAAGAAGATCGCGCTGTCCACGCGGAAGGCGAGCTCGTGGCCCCCCTCGACGTGGATGAAGCGGCGGTCGGTGCTCCCCGCCGCGGCGTACAGCTGCTCCCCCATCGAGAGGGGCACCGCGGCGTCCTGCGGGGAGTGCAGCACCAGCAGCGGCACGGTGACGCTCGGGATCCGCTCCAGCGACGGGAAGCGGTAGCGGGCGATCTGGCGCACGGGAAGGAACGGGTAGCGCCGCGCGCCGACGTCGGGGATCGACGTGTACGGCGCCTGCAGCACGAGCCCTCCCGTGCGCACCGACGACGCCAGCTGCACCGCCACCCCCGTGCCCAGCGAGTGGCCGTAGACGATGATCCGGTCGGCAGGGACGCCGTACTTCGTGCGCAGCAGCTCGTAGGCGGCCCGCGCGTCGGCGTAGCTCCCCTCCTCGTCGGGCTCGCCGGCGCTCTCGCCGAAGCCGCGGTAGTCGTAGACGAGGATGTTGGTGCCGAGGTGCCGCAGGTCGCGGAAGAACTCGGGCTCCTCGAGCTGCGAGATGTTGTGCGCGTTGCCGTGGTTGACCAGCACCCAGGTGCCGTTCGAGTCCGGCATGGTGCCGGGAATCTGCCAGCCGACCAGCTTCGTGCCGTCGCCGCTGGCGAACTCGACGCGCGTGACGGGGAGGCTCCACTGTGCCGCCGGCGCCACGAGCGGCCCCTTCGCGCGGCCCGCCTGGAAGACGAGCGTGCGCTCGTTGGCCTTGACCCAGGCGATCAGCCCGCCATAGAGGGCGACGACAAGTCCGGCGATGATGAGGAGCGCTTTGCGCATGGCGAAGGCAGGGGTGCGGCGGCTGGCCGCCCGCGGGCGCGGGACGTTGTCATCCTAATCGGCGGCGCGCCCCGCCGCGCCCCGTTGCCGCCCCTTCACTCCCCGGCGAGGTGGCTCACCCGCCCGATCGCGGCGACGCGGTTGCCCATCGCGGCGAGGGCGCGCACGGCGTCGATCAGCGCGCCGAACCGCTCGTCGGTCGTGAGCCCCGCCTTGTACCGCGTGTAGATCTGCTGCGCGATCACCGCGAGCTTGAACAGGCCGAAGGCGTAGTAGAAGCCCGGGTTGCCGAGGGGGCGCCCCGCCAGCGCTCCGTACCGCGCCCAGAGCCCGGCCCGGGTGAGGTTGCCGGGGAGGGCCGTGATGCCGAGGCCAAGGGCGCGGAGTTCGGGGGGATCGTCGGCGTCGACCCAGTAGGCGAGCGTGGTGCCGAGGTCCATCAGCGGGTCGCCGAGGGTCGCCATCTCCCAGTCGAGGACGGCGAGGATGCGCGTCGGGTCGGCGGGGTCGAGGACCATGTTGTCGTACTTGAAGTCGTTGTGGATCAGCGCCGCCCCCCACTCACCGGGCCGGTTGGCGTCAAGCCACGCGGCGAGGGTCTCCATGTCGGCGATGGGGTCGGTCGCGGCGGCGCGGTACCGCTTGGCCCACCCCTGCACCTGGCGCTGCACGTACCCCTCGGGGTTGCCGAGCTCCCGGACTCCCTCGGCGTCGAGCGGCGTGCGGTGGATCTCCAGCATCGCATCGACGAACGACGCCGACAGGCCCTGCATGACGGCCGGCGTGAGCGGCACGCCGGGGGGCGGCGCCGCGCGCAGGATCAGCCCGCGCACCCGCTCCATGACGTAGAAGGGGGCGCCGAGCACCGACTCGTCGTCGCAATGGCCGACGGGGCGCGGCACCTTGCCGCCGCGGGCGTGGAGGGCGCGGAGGATCCGGAACTCGCGCCCCATGTCGTGGGCGCTGCCCTTCTTCACGCCCTTTGGCGGACGGCGCAGCACCAGCTCGCGGTCGCCGGGGAGGCGGAGGAGGTAGGTGAGGTTGGAGAAGCCGCGCGGGAACTGCTCGATGTCGATCGGGGAGGGCGCGAAATCCGGCGCCGCCCCGGCGAGCCAGCGCGCGAGCGCGGCGGCGTCGAGTTCCTCGCCGGGGCGGACGGGCCGCGATGAGTCGAGGGTCGAGGCCGGGGAGGTCAATGCGAGGAAGGTGGGGAAGGCGCAACCGCGGAGTCACGGAGCGGCACGGAGGCACCCGGAGGAGGCAGGGTCAAGGGCAACGAACCGTGGGGTACACATCGCCCGGGTGGGTGGAGGTGCCCGGCGCGAGGCACCGCCCCGACGCCCCCAGGCAATCGCGGCTGATTCCTCCGTGTACCTCCGTGGTGGTGCTCCCTGTCTCCATGGTTGCGCCTGTTTGGACCCTGCCCGATTCCACCCCTCGCTCCCTACTCGGCCTTGATCCCGTACGGCTTGAGCATCGCCCGCGCGACTTGCCCCTTGTGCACCTCGTCCGGCCCGTCGTAGATCCGCGCCGCGCGCTCGTGCCGGAACCAGTATGCCAATGGCGTGTCGTCGGTGATGCCGAGGCCCCCATGCACCTGGATCGCCTTGTCGAGCACCCGCTGGAGCACGCCCGCCGTGTGGAACTTGATCAGCGACACGTGCATGCGGGCCTCCTTCGCCCCGTGGTCGTGGATCTGCTGGGCGCAGTGGAGCACCAGCAGCCGCGCCGCCTCCACCTCGGCCTTGCACTCGGCCAGCCAGTGCTGCACCACCTGCTTCTCCCCCAGCGGATGCCCCGGCGAGAGCAGGCGCCGCGAGGCGTGCCGGAGCATCAGCTCGATCGCCCGCTCGCAGATGCCGATCCACCGCATGCAGTGGTGGATGCGCCCCGGGCCGAGCCGCTCCTGGGCGAGGGCGAACCCGGCCCCCTCGTCGCCGATCCGGTTGGCGATCGGCACCGACACGTTCTCGTACCGCATCTCGGCGTGGCTCGCCCAGTCGTCGCCCGCCTCGCCCATGGTCTTCACGTTGCGCACCCGGGTCACGCCGGGGGTGTCGCTCGGCACGATGATCTGCGACGCCCGCTGGTGGGGCTTGGCGTCGGGGTTCGTCACCGCCATCACGATCAGGAACGCCGCGCCGTCGGCCGACGACGTGAACCACTTGTGCCCGTTGATGACGTACTGGTCGCCCTTGCGCACCGCGCTCGTCTCCATGTGCACCGGGTTCGAGCCGGCGAACTCGGGCTCCGTCATCGAGAAGCCGGAGCGGATCGCGCCCGACACGAGGGGGGCGAGCCAGCGGGCCCGCTGGTCGTCGGTCCCGTGCGACATCAGCAGCTCCATGTTGCCGACGTCGGGGGCCTGGCAGTTGCACGCGTAGTGCCCGAGCGGCGATCGCCCGAGCGCCGCGCTCACCAGCGCGTACTCGGGGAGGGTGAGGCCGAGGCCGCCGTGTTCGGCCGGCACCCACGGCGCCCAGAGGCCGCGGGCGCGGGACTCCCTGCGGGCCCGGTCGAGGTCCGGCTTCATCGCGCGGAACGAGCCCTGCAGGAAGGTGCGCTCGAGCGGCAGCAGCACCTCGTCGACGAAGGCGTTGCAGCGCGAGACGAACTCGGCCACGCCCGGCCGGTCCGTCGCCCGGCGCATCTTCACCATCGGGATCACCGCCGTCATATCGTGCATCCTCCGTCGACCATGTAGGTGCCGCCGGTGCAGTAGCCCGCGGCCGGCGTGCAGAGAAACACCGCCAGGGCCGCCACGTCCTCCGGCTCGCCGAGGCGCGGGATGGGCTGGGCCTTGAGGAACCGGTTCATGTTGGCCTCGTTCTGCCAGAGCACGCTCGAGAAGGCCGTCTTGATCAGCCCCGGGCAGATCGCGTTGGCCCGCACCCCGCGCGGGCCCCACTCGCGCGCCATCACCTGCGTGAGCGAGATCAGCGCCGCCTTGCTCACCGAGTAGATGCCGAGCGCGTGCTCCGGCTTCACCCCGCCGATGCTCGAGATGTTGACGATCGCCCCGCCCCCGCGCTCGACCATCGACGGCAGCGCCCGCTTGGCGATCTCGAACGGGGCGTGCAGGTTGACCGCCATGATCTTGTTGAAGGCCCCCTCGTCGGTGTTCTCGACCGGGCCATAGACGGGGTTCACGGCGGCGTTGTTCACCAGCACGTCGACGCCGCCGAGCTGCGCGACCGTCTCGTCCACCAGCGCCCGCGCTTCGTCGAGCCGGCCGACGTTGGTGGCGTGCCCCGTGGCCTTGCCGCCCGCGGCGACGATCGCGTCGACCGAGGCCTTCACGGCGTCGGCCTTGCGGCTGCTCACCACCACGTGCGCGCCGGCGGCGGCGAGGCCGTGCGCGATCGCCAGCCCGATGCCGCGCGTCGCCCCGGTGACGATGGCGACCTTGCCCTGCAGAGGAGGTTGGGTCATCCCCCAATATGCGGCGCGGCGAGGAACTCCTCCACGGCCGGCCGGTGCACCGCCGCCTCCCGCACCCCTTGCTCGATCGTGTCCGCGAGCAGGTCGGGGCAGGTGTAGTCCCAGCGGTGCGTGGCCACGGGGTGGGTCGGGGCGAGGTAGAGGCGCCGCCCCTCGCGCAGCCGCGCCCCGGGATAGGCCCGCGTGAGCAGCACCAGGTTGCGCGTCGCCCCCGCCACCGTGTCGCCGAGGAAGGCCGGGGCGTTGTCCACGAGGCCGCCGTCGAGCAGGGGCCGGCCGTCGATCGACACGACGGGGGTGAACGGCGGCGTGGCGCTCGAGGCGAGCACGAGGTCGGTGAGCTCCTCGCGCGTGCGGCAGGTGCGGGCGTCGATCGCCACCGGGGTGAAGCCCAGCGCCCGCCCGAGCCGGGGGTGGATCCGGGTCGGGAAGAGGCGCTTCTCGGCGGCGTAGCCCAGCAGGCCCACCGCGGTCGCGACCGGGCTCGGCAGGAAGCGGGGAAAGGCCGCCGTCAGCACCCAGATCGGAAACGGGGCGGCCTGGATGCGCTCCAGCCCGCCCGCGTCGAGCATGTGCATCGTCGTCGCGCGGTAGACGCGGCCGTGGGGTGCCATCGGCTCGCCGCGCAGCGCGTTGGAGGGACGGATGTTGCGCGTGGTCCCCTCGCGCGCCGTAAGCCAGAACTCCCAGTTCTCCCGCCGGCGCCGCGAGAGGTACAGCAACAGCACGAAGGCTCCCGCCGAGCAGGTGGCCACGCCGGCCGTGCGCGGCAGGAGCCACTCCCCCCACTGCTCGAGGAGGCCGAGCTGGTAGAACGCCCGGTTCCCGCCCCCGGCGAAGGTGATGGCGAGGTCGCGCTCGGTCACGGGTCGCGCTGGCGGGTCACGCGGTGCGCGTCACGTGGTGCGCCGGATACCGTGCGCCCCATGCGGCATGCGTCACGGCTCCGTGGGACGGGCGAGGTCGAACAGCGTCGCCGGCGTGATCCGCGCAAAGGCGTTCGCGCCGAGGCGCGCCACGTGCTCGATCCGCCGGTTGTCGGGAATGCCGTCGACCAGCACGTCGTCGCGGACGTGGATGTGCACCACCTCGCCGATGACATAGCTGGCCGACGCGCCGCCGTTCCCGTGCTCCACCACCTGGAACAGCCGGCACTCCAGCGCGGCGACGGCCTCGGCCACCCGCGGCGGGCGCACACGCAGGCTCGGCGCCCGCGTGAACCCCGCCGCGTCGAACTCGTCGACCTCGGCCGGATACGTGTACGACGACTGGTTGAGCCTCGCGACCAGGTCGTACGTGGCGATGTTGATCACGTAGTCGCCGGTCGCCCGCACGTTGCGCAGGGTGTCCTTCTCGCGGCCGTCGCGCGAACGCACGGGCGCGAAGGCGACCGAGAGCGGGCTGTAGCCGGCCGCCATGAAGAACGAGAAGGGCGACAGGTTGCCGACACCGCTCGCGGAGAGGGTGCTGACAAAGGCGATCGGCCGCGGCGCCACGAGCGCGGTGATGAAGGCCGAGCGCTCGTGGGTGGAGAGCGAGGCGACGTCGAACTGCGCCATCAGGCGGGGGTCACGGCAGCGGCGGGGGCGAGGACGCCGCCGGCTCGGCCGCGGGCGCCGCGACGGGAAGGCGCTTGACGAGGGTGAGGATGGTGTACACCGCGCACTTCTCCTGCTTCTGGTTGGTGACTTCCACGTCCCAGGCGACCACGCCCTGCGGCACGCCCCCCTCGGGGGTGTCCTTCAGGGTCTTCTGCTTGCAGGTGAGCTTCACCTGGATCGTGTCGCCCGGGTACACCGGCGTCACGAAGCGCAGCCCCTCCATGCCGTAGTTGGCGAGCACGGGCCCCGGCGCCGGATCGACGAACAGGCCGGCGGCCGCGGCGATCACGAAGTACCCGTGGGCCACCCGCCGCTCGAAGATCGACTCCCGGGCGGCGAGGTCGTCCATGTGCGCGTAGAAGAAGTCCCCCGACAGCCCGGCGAACGCCACCACGTCGGCCTCGGTGACGGTGCGCCGGTGCGTGGTGAGGGTCTCCCCGATCCGCAGTTCCTCGAAGTGCTTGCGGAAGGGATGCACGCGGTCGGCGAGGCGCTCGGCCCCGGCCGTCCACTCGCGGGTGATGGCGGTGAGCGTCGTCGGGCTCCCCTGCACCGCGGAGCGCTGCATGTAGTGCAGCACGCCGCGCGTGCCCCCCATCTCCTCGCCGCCGCCGGCGCGCCCGGGGCCCCCGTGCACGAGGTGCGGCATCGGCGAGCCGTGGCCGGTGCTCTCCCTCGCGGCGTGGCGGTTCATCACCATGAAGCGGCCATGGTAGGGCGCCACGCCGAGCACCACGTGCCGGGCCGTCGCGTCGCTGGCGGTGAACAGCGACCCGCAGAGCGAGCCGCGGCCGCGCTTCGCCAGCTCGATCGCGTCGTCGAGCGCCTCGTAGGGCATCACCGTGTTCACCGGGCCGAAGGCCTCGATCTCGTGCGGCGCGCTCGCGCGCCCGGGATCGTTGCAGGCGAGGAGCATGACCGGGAAGAAGGCCCCCTTGTCGCGGTCGGCGCCCATGACCTGGAAGTCGTCGAAGCCGCCGGCCACGAGCTGCGCACCGGCCCTGATCCCCTCCACGGCCCTGGCCACGTCGCGCACCTGCGCGCGCCCCGCCAGCGGCCCCATCCGCACGCCGTCCACCCGCGGGTCGCCGACGGTGACGCCACCCAGCCGCTTCCTGAGCGCCGCGATCACGTCGTCCATCATCCCGCCGGGGACGATCGTGCGGCGGATGGCGGTGCACTTCTGCCCCGCCTTCACCGTCATCTCCCGGGCGACCTCCTTGATGAACAGGTCGAACTCCTCGGTGCCCGGGGCGGCGTCGGGGCCGAGGATGCAGCAGTTGAGCGAGTCGGCCTCCATGTTGAAGCGCACGCTGTGGCGGACGATCGCCGGGTGGTTCCGGAGCATCTGCCCGGTGGTCGCCGAGCCGGTGAACCCCACCACGTCCTGGCAGTCCACGTGGTCGAGCAGGTCGCCGGCGCTCCCGCACACGAGCTGGATCGCCCCCTCGGGAAAGATCCCCGACTCGACGATCGCGTGCACCACGCGCTCGGTGAGGTAGCTGGTGAGGGTCGCCGGCTTGACGATGCTCGGCATGCCGGCGAGGAAGCTCGGCGCGACCTTCTCGAGCATCCCCCAGACGGGAAAGTTGAAGGCGTTGATCTGCACCGCCGCCCCCTCGAGCGGCACGCAGACGTGCCGGCCGATGAAGGTCCCCTCCTTCGAGACCGCGTCGGGGGGGCCGTCGAGGTAGTACGGCTCGTTGGGGAAGTCGCGGCGCCCCTTGGAGGCGTACACGAAGAGGGTGCCGATCCCGCCGTCGATGTCGATCCACGAGTCGCCCCTGGTCGCCCCCGTGTGCGACGACAGCTCGTAGAAGCTCGCCTTGCGGTCGGTGAGGTACCTGGCCATCGCCTTGAGGCGCGCCGCCCGCTCGTGGAAGGTCATCGCGCGAAGCGCGGCCCCGCCCACGTCGCGCGAGTACTGGAGCATCGCCTTGAAGTCGAGGCCCGCGCTGCTCGCCATGGCGAGCCGCTCGCCGGTCACGGCGCTCACGAGCTCGCTGCCATCGCCGCTCCCCTCCACCCACTGCCCCATGGCGTAGTTCATCAGCTTCATCGGTCGGCACTCCCTCGCTGGCCGCTGGTTGCCCTCGTCCTGCTCCACGTCTGGTAGTCCACCTCCTGCCCGGCGCGCCCCGGGGGCACCTCGCGCAGGGGCTCGACTGGACGCATTGTGGCGTGGTAGGCCGCCGGGAGTCGCTGGTAGAGCCGGGTGCCCTCCGTCTTCCAGGCCAGCATTTCGTCGCTCACGTCCTTCACGACGCGCGCCGGATTGCCCACCACGACCTTGCGCGGCGGGACCTCCATCCTGGCCGGGACGAACGCCAGCGCACCGACAATGCTCCCGGCGCCGACCACCGCCTCGTCCATCACCACCGCGTTCATGCCGACGAGGGCGTTGGCGCCGATGCGCGCGCCATGCACGATCGCCCCGTGCCCGATGTGCGCCCCCGCCTCGAGCACCACCGTCGTGCCGGGAAAGGTGTGGATCGTGCAGTTCTCCTGCACGTTGCACCCGTCCTCGATCACGATCCCGCCAATGTCGGCGCGGATCGCCGCGCCGGGACCCACGTACACGTCGCGGCCGATGACCACGTTGCCGATCACCGCCGCCAGCGGGTGCACGAAGGCGCTCTCGTGCACCACCGGCACGAAGCCGTTGAACTCGTAGCACCCGCTGGCCGACGCCGCCGGGCGCACCGTCCCGCCGGGCGTCATGCGCGCTCGAGCACGGCGGCCATCCCCTGCCCCACGCCGATGCACATGGTCACGAGGGCGTAGCGCTGCCGGCGCTCGTGCAGCTCGATCGCGGCGCTCAGCGCCAGCCGGGCGCCGCTCATCCCCAGCGGGTGCCCGAGGGCGATCGCCCCGCCGTTCACGTTCAGGCGCGGGTCGTCGTCGGGAAGGCCGAGCTCGCGCGTGCACCCGAGCACCTGCGCGGCAAAGGCCTCGTTGATCTCGATCACGCCCATGTCGTCGAGCGTGAGCCGGGCCGACGCGAGCGCCTTCCGCACCGCCGGCACGGGGCCGAGCCCCATCACCCGCGGGGCCACCCCCGCCGCGGCCCACGCCACGAGCCGCGCCAGCGGCGCCAGGCCGTGCGCCGTGCAGCCGGCCTCGCTCGCCACGAACATCGCGCAAGCGCCGTCGTTGAGCCCGCTCGAGTTCCCGGCCGTGACCGAGCCCTCGCCGTCGGTGCGAAAGGCGGGCTTGAGCCTGCCCAGCGTCTCGAGCGTCGTGTCGGGACGCAGGAACTCGTCGGCGTCCACCATGGTCGCCGCCCCCTTCCTTCCGGGGACCGTCACCGGGGCGATCTCGCGCGCGAAGCGTCCCGCCGCCCGGGCCGCCGCCGCCTTCTGCTGCGACCGCAGCGCGAATGCGTCCTGGTCGGCGCGGCTGATCCCACGCTCGGCCACCACGTTCTCGGCCGTCTCCCCCATGCTGTCGGTGCCGTGCCTCGCCTTCATGGCGGGGTTCACGAAGCGCCAGCCGAGCGAGGTGTCGAACAGCTGCACGTCGCGGGCCCACGGGGTGCTCCCCTTGCTCATCGCGTACGGCGCCCGCGTCATGCTCTCCACGCCGCCGGCCACGAACAGCTCTCCCTCGCCGTTGCGCACCGCACGAGCCGCGCTCACGGTGGCCGAGAGCCCCGAGGCGCAGAGCCGGTTCACCGTCTCCCCCGGCACGGTGTGCGGCACCCCGGCGAGGAGGAGGGCCATGCGTCCCACGTTGCGGTTGTCCTCTCCCGCCTGGTTGGCGCACCCCATGATCACGTCGCCGATCGCGGCGGCATCGGCCCTCGGATGCCGGGCCAGCAGCTCGCGGATCGCATGCGCCGCGAGGTCGTCGGCACGCACGCCGGCAAGCGCCCCGCCCAGCGACCCGACCGGCGTGCGCACGCCGCCGGCGATGAACGCATCGGGCATCACTCCCCCGCCTTGAAGTGATCGGTCTTCGTCTTGTACACGGTGCCCTTGAAGACCGCGACCAGCACCCCGTCCTGGTTCTTGACCTCGACGCGGTAGAACGCGAGCCGGCCGCTCTGCGAGTCCTCCTGTGCGACCGCCGTGAGCCGGTCGCCCTCGCGCGCCGGGGCGGGGTAGCTGATCTGGTTGTCGATGCTCATCGCCACGCGGCCGTGGGTGTTGCTCACGAAGGCGAGGGCGCTGTCGGCCAGCGAGAAGGTCGCCCCGCCGTGGCAGACGCCGAAGCCGTTGAGCATGTCGGCGCGCACCGTCATCGCGCACGCCACCCGCGACGGCGAGATCTCCACCACCTCGATGCCGAGCCAGCGGCTGAAGGCGTCCTTCCCGAGCATCCGCGCCACGACCCGCTTCGCGTGCTCCATCGCCGCGGCGGGGGTCATCATCTCGCCGGTCGCCGGCCCGGGGGCGGTCATGCGAGCGCGCTCCGCCCGTCGCGCACGATCGCGCGCAGGAGCGGGCTCGGCCGGTAGCGGTCCTCGCCGTATTCCGCCTGCAAGGCCTCGAGGCGCGCCAGCACCGTGGCCGGCCCGATCGCGTCGCACCACGCCAGGAGCCCGCGCGGGTAGTTCACGCCCCGCTGCATCGCCAGCTCGATGTCGGCCGCGCTCGCCACCCGCAGGTAGCGCGCGTCGACCGCCTCGTTGATCAGCATCGCCAGCACCCGGTCGCTTACCCGGGCGCCGAGGGCCGCGTCGCGCACGGGCTCCGGCGGCGTGGCGCCGTTGCCGTAGTCGTAGAAGCCGCGCCCGGACTTGCGGCCGAGGAAGCCCGCCTCGACGAGCCGGCGCTGGGTGAGGGCCGGCCGAAAGCGGGGCTCGTAGAAGAACGCCTCGAACACCGACTGCGAGACCGCGAAGTTGATGTCCAGCCCGATGAAGTCCATCAGCTCGAACGGGCCCATGCGAAACCCCGCCTCGCGCATCGCCCAGTCGATCGTCGCCGCGTCGGCGATCCCTTCCTCGAGGCAGCGCAGCGACTCCCCGTAGTAGGGGCGGGCGATCCGGTTGACGATGAACCCCGGCGTGTCCGCGGCCTGGACCGTCACCTTGCCCCAGCCGTCCACCAGCGCGCGCGCTTCCGCCACCACGCCCGCGCCGGCCCCCAGCCACGGCACCACCTCCACCAGCGGCATCACCGGAGCGGGATTGAAGAAGTGGATGCCGCAGACGCGCGCCCCGTTCAGGCAGGCCGACGCGATCGAGGCGATCGACAGCGAGCTCGTGTTGCTCGCCAGCACCGCCTGCGGCGAGACCACCGCCTCGAGGGCGCGAAAGGCCGCCTGCTTGGCCGGCAGCTGCTCGACGATCGCCTCGATCACGAGGCCGCAGGTCGTGAACGGCGCCAGGTCGGTCCCCGCGATCGCCACCACTCGCTCGAGCGCGCCGGCCGCGACCCCGGCGGTCAGGCGTCCCCTCTCCACGTCGCGCGCGAGCGCCGACTGGATCCCGCGGCGTCCCTTCTCCACCGCCCCCTCGTGCGCGTCGAGCAGGACCACGCGGTGCCCATGCACCGCCGCCACCTGCGCGATCCCGCTCCCCATCGCGCCGGCGCCAAGCACGCCGATCGTGGTGTCCGCGCCGAGTGCCACGCGCTACCGGCCCGTGAACACGGGGGCGCGCTTCTCGAGGAAGGCCCGCACCCCCTCGGCGAAGTCGGCCGTCCGCCCCGCCTCGGACTGTATCTCCGCCTCGCGCTCGAGCTGGGTGAAGAAGTCGTTCGCCAGCGACTCGTTGAAGGCCCGCTTGGCGAGGCCGAGGCCGCGCGTCGGCATCTGCGCCAGCCGCTCGGCGAGCGCCGTCGCCGCCGGCATCAGCTGGTCGGGCTCGGCCACGTCCCAGATCAGCCCCATCGCCTTGGCGTCGGTGGCCGGCAGCTTGTCGGCGAGCATGGCCAGCCCCGCCGCGCGCTGCAGCCCCACCAGCCGGGGGAGCAGCCAGGTCCCGCCCGCGTCCGGGAGGAGCCCCAGCTTGGCGAACGACTGGATGAAGCTCGCGCCGGTGCTGGCGATCGTGAGGTCGGCGCAGAGGGCGATGTTGGCGCCCGCTCCCGCCGCCACGCCGTTCACCGCGCACACGACCGGCTTCTCCAGCTTGCGGATGGCGTGGATCACCGGCGTGTAGGTCGCCCGGATCACGCCGGCGAGGTCGGGCCAGGTCCCGTCCGCCTGCGGCGTCGCGGCCGACAGGTCCTGCCCGGCGCAGAAGCCCCGCCCCGCCCCGGTGAGCAGCACCGCCCGCACGCGGTCGTCGGTGGCGCACGCCTGCACGGCGGCCGCCAGCTCGCGCGCCATCGGCACGTTGAAGCTGTTCAGGACGTCGGGACGGTTGAGCGTCAGGACCCGGACGCCGTTCGCACTGCGGGCGAGGATGAACTGCTCGGCCATGCGCACTCCAAAGGAGACGTGATAAGTTACTCGCCGGACTATCCCTGGCGCGACCATACTCGTCCTCCCGACATGACCGTCCGATCGGCCCCCCGGGGCCCGCGCGCTGCCGCCACCGCGACCGACCGCCTCGACTGGCGACGCATCGCGTACGTGACCCTGGCCTCCCGGGCCCTCGACGATGCCGAGGAGGAGGTGAACCGCCACAAGGCGACGGCGCCGCGCGACCACCTCGTGCTCTACCAGTTCTCCGCCCGCGGCCACGACATGGCGCAGGCGATCCTGGGGGCGATGCTCACCGGCCGGCGCGATGCGGCGGGGGCCTACTACCGCTCCCGCCCGCTGCTCCTCTCGCTCGGCCTGTCGATCGAGGACGCGCACGCGAGCCCCCTCGGCCGGAGCGGCGGCTTCTCCGGCGGGCGCGACATTGGCGTGGTCTGCAACCTGCCGCGCGCCGAGGGCTGCGTCGTGCTGCCGATGTCGGGCGATGTCGGCTCGCAGTTCACCCCGGCCGCGGGGTGGGCGCAGGCGATCACCTACCACCGCGACGTGCTCGCGGACGACGCCTGGAAGGACTCGATCGCGGTCGCCCTTGGCGGCGACGGCAGCGTGGCGACCAACGGGTTCTGGTCCTCGCTCACCATGGCCACCACGCTCAAGCTCCCGATCCTCTTCTATATAGAAGACAACGGGCTGGGGATCTCGGTCAAGGGTGGGATGCAGACGCCCGGCGGCAACATCGCCCGGAACCTCGCCGGATTCGCCAACCTCCTCGTGCGCGACGGCGACGGCACCAACCCGTCCGAGACCGCAGCGCTGCTCGGCGAGTGCGTGGGCCACGTGCGCGGCGGATCGGGGCCGGCACTGGTGCGCCTCACCGTGCCGCGGTTGTCGAGCCACTCGGGCCCCGACAACCAGAAGGGGTACCGGACCGACGCCGAGATCGCCGCCGACGCGGCGCGCGACCCGCTTCCGCGGCTCAAGGATTACCTCGTGCCGAGCGTGCTGAGCCCGCGCGACTGGACGGGGATCGAGGAGGCGGTCGCGCGCGACGTCACGGCCGGCATCGTCGCCGCGCGGGCCCGGCCGCACCCCGATCCAGCGGGCGTGGGCCGATTCGTGCGCGCCGAGCCCGTGCGCGCCGGGGACAGCGCCGCGATGGGCGGCGTGCCGTCCGCGATGCTCGATGCCCTTCCCTCGACCACCGCTGCGGCGGCCGATGGCCCGATGGTTCGCTTCGCCGAGGCGATCAGGCGCACGCTCCGCCACGAGCTGTCGGTGAACCCGCGCGTGGTCGCCTTTGGCGAGGACGTCGGCGTGAAGGGGGGCGTGCACCTCGTCACCGAGGGACTGCAGAAGGCGTTCGGCGAGGCCCGCGTGTTCGACACCTCGCTCAGCGAGGAGGGGATCATCGGCCGCGCGGTGGGGATGGCGATCGGCGGGCTGATGCCCGTGGCCGAGATCCAGTTCCGCAAGTACGCCGACCCCGCGCACGAGCAGCTCAACAACTGCGGCACGATGCGCTGGCGCACCAACAACCGGTTCGCCGCGCCGGTCGTGGTGCGCCTCCCCGGCGGCTTTGGCAAGGACGTGGGCGACCCCTGGCACTCGCTGTCGAGCGAGGTCACCTGGGCGCACGCCCTCGGCTGGCAAGTGGTAATGCCCAGCAACGCCGCCGACGCGGTGGGGCTGCTGCGCTCGGCCATGCGCTCGAGCAACCCGACCATCTACTTCGAGCACCGCTCGCTGCTGATGACGAGCGACGGCAGCGCGCGCTATCCGGGCGACGACTACGTGGTGCCGATCGGCGAGGCCGCGGTGCTGCGCGAGGGAACCGACCTCACCCTCGTGACGTGGGGGGCGATGGTCCACCGCTGCGTGGAGGCGGCGGCCTCGTTCGGCAGCCGCGTGGAACTGATCGACCTGCGCACCGTCGTGCCGTGGGACAAGGCCAGGGTGCTCGCGTCGGTGGAGAAGACGGGACGGTGCCTCGTCGTGCACGAGGACACGATCACGGCGGGATTCGGCGCCGAGATCGCGGCGACGCTCGTGGAGGAGATGTTCTGGCGGCTCGACGCGCCGGTGGCGCGGCTGTGCGTGAACGACGTGCCGATGCCGTACGACCCGGCCCTGCTCGACGCCGTCGTGCCGGGCGTGGCCCGGATCGCGGAGCGGATCGGCGAACTGCTGGACGCCTGAGGCGCTAGGCCAGCTCGCGGCCCCTCGTCTCCGGAATCCACGTCCATGTGATCGCCGCGGCCAGGAATGCGGCGCCCGTCACGGCGAACGCCGCGCCGAACCCGGAACTCGTCGCCAGCGACCCCACGATCCACGGCGCCGCCGCGCTCGCGATCCGCCCGAGGTTGTAGGTGAACCCCTGCGCGCGGCCGCGGATTTCCGTCGGGTAGAGCTCGGCGGTGATCGCGCCGAAGCCGGAGTAGTACCCCGTGCCGAAGAAGGCGACGAGGGGACCGAGGGCGAGCAGCACCAGCGGCTGGCGCGTGACCCCGTACAGCGGCAGCAGCACGCTCGCCGCCAGCAGGTACGTCACGTACGCCCGCTTGCGGCCCACGGCGTCGCCGATGTAGCCGAAGGTGACGTAGCCGAGCCACATCCCCACCTGCATCGCCGCGACGAGGCCGGCCATCGCCGTGGTGCTCACGCCCACACCCCCCTGCCCCGTGGAAAGCGACAGGTAGGCGGGAATCCACTGGTTGAGCCCCCACCAGCCGAACAGCGTGCAGGCGTTCATGAACGTCACGGCGACCGTCACGCGGGCGAGCTTGCCATGGAACAGCGCCCCGAAGCCCGCCGGCGCGCCGATCTCGTGAGCGGCGGCGATGTCGCGCGAACGCGGCGGCTCGCCGGCGACAATCATGCCCGTGCCGGCGCTCGTGCCCGCGTCGCCCGCCTCGTGCCCCCCGCGCGGGGCACGCTGCCGCGCCCGCCACATCGGTGGCTCCTCCACCCCGCGCCGCACCCACACCACCAGCAGCGCGGGAAGCACTCCCACCGCGAAGACGCCTCGCCAGCCCGCGACCGGCAGCAGCAGCGCGGTGACCAGCGCCGCAAGCGCGTAGCCGATCGCCCAGGCGCTTTGCATCAGCCCGAGCGCCTTGCCGCGGTGTCTCGCCGGCCAGTGTTCCGACACCAGCGACGCCCCGCTCGCCCACTCCCCTCCCATCCCGATGCCGAGCAGCACGCGAAAGGTGCCGAACTGCCAGAGGTTCGTGGCCACCGCGCAGAGCCCCGTGAACACGGAGTAGATGAGCACGCTGCCCATCAGGGCCCGCGTGCGGCCGAACCGGTCGGAGACCGCGCCGAAGGCGATCCCGCCCCCGGCCGCGGCGAGGAGCGCCAGCGACCCGAGCATCCCCGCCTGTGTCTTGGTGATGCCGAGGTCGGCGATCACGTTCGGGATCACCATCGCGAACAGCATCACGTCGAAGGCGTCGAGCATCCAGCCGAGCGCGGCCGCCAGCAGTGCCTTGCGCGCCGCCGGCGTCCCCTCGCGCCACCACCCGAGCAGGCCGCCGGCCCCGGCGCCGCTCGCGGCGCCGCTCACTCCCCGCCGCCCTGTCGCGTCACAGCGCCTTGAACGCCTCGAACGGCTGCCGGCAGCCGGGGCAGTACCGGATGCTCTTGCAGGCGGTGGGGCCGAAGGCGCTCCGCAATTCCGTCTCGGCGGCCCCGCACCACGGGCACGGCACGGCCGGCGGGGGCTGGCGTCGCAGCAGTTGCACCAGCGGGTCGGCGTCGGCGTCGCCCACGCGGGGTCGGGGCGGCGCGATGCCGTAGGCGCGCAGCTTCTCGCGCGCAGCGTCGCTCATCCAGTCGGTCGTCCACGCCGGGGCGAACTCGGTGCGCACGCGCACCTTGGCAACCCCCGCGCGCCGGAGCGCGCCCACGATGTCGCGCTCGATCACCTTCACCGCGGGGCACCCGGAGTAGGTCGGCGTCACCACGACCTCGACGCCGTCGTCGGTGACCCGCACGTCGCGCACGATGCCGAGGTCGACCACGCTGAGCACCGGCACCTCGGGGTCGAGCACGCCCTCGAGGACCTTCCACAGGTCGCCCGCGACGGGCGCGGCCGCCTTCACCACGCCGCTACCACTCCGCCCCCGGATGCGAGCGCGCCAGGATCTGCATCTCGCCCAGCAGGTGCCCGAGGTGCTCGGTGTGGCGCCCCTCGCGCCCCCCCTGCGCCTTCCACCCGTCGCCGGGCACCTTGAGCGTCGCCGCCCGGCACACCGACGCCACGCTCTCGCGCCAGGCGAGCTGCAGGGTGGACGGGTCGATGGTCACCCCGGCCGCCACGAGTGGCGCCTCGACGTCGTCGGTCCGGAACATCTCGTGCACGTACGGCCACAGCTCGTCCAGCGCGCGCTGCGCGCGCGCATGGCTCTCCACCGTGCCATCGCCGAGCTTGAGCACCCAGTCGGCGGCGTGGCGCAGGTGGTAGGTCGCCTCCTTGTGCCCCTTGGCGGCGATCCCCGCCAGCGTGGCGTCGGCCGACGCCGAGAGCTGCTTGAGGTGCGGCACGGCGAACGCGCTCCACAGGAATTGCCGCACGATCGTCACGGCGAAGTCGCCGTTGGGGAGCTCGGCGAGGAGCAGGTTGCGGAACTCCACCGCGTCGCGGAAGTACGCCAGCGCGTCGGCCGACCGCCCCCGCCCCTCCACCTGGCCGGCGTGCTCGAGGAGCAGGCTGGCCTGGCCGATCAGGTCGAGGGCGATGTTGGCGAGGGCGATGTCCTCCTCGAGGATCGGCGCATGGCCGCACCACTCGCTCAGCCGGTGGCCGAGCACCAGCCGGTCGTCGGCCAGCCGCAGGAGCGCCTCGACCAGCGGCGCCGCGTGCTCGCCGGTGGATGCCGACGGCCGCACGGCCGCCGCCCGCTCGCTCACCGGCCGGTAGCGCTCCGGGGCGTCCGAGCCGGCGCCGGTTTCCGGCTCGTCGGGGGCGCTGCCGTAGCCCACTAGTAGATCCGCACGCCGCGCGGCGCCTTGTAGAACTGCGGGTGCCGGTACGCCTTGTCGCTGCCGGGATCGAAGAACGGCCCGGCGTCGCCCGGGGTCGAGGCGGTGATCTGTTCCGTGGGCACGACCCACACCGAGACGACCTTTCCCCGCCGCCCGAACACGTCGCGCGCATTCTGCAGCGCCTGCTCGGCGTCCACCGCGTGCACGCTCCCCGCGTGCTCGTGCGGCTGGCCCGTCTGCTCCTGCGTGAACACCTCCCACAGGGGCCACTGCCCGCCGGCCGGGGCGCCGTTGCTCGCGTCGTCCGCCATCATCCCTCCGCCCTCGCCGGCGCCGTCACGCGGCCGCGCTCGCCGCGGCGCCGGCCCGCCTGGCGGCGTACGCCTCGGCGGCCGCGCGCACCCAGGCCCCCTCGTCGTGCGCCTTGTTGCGCGCCGCGAGCCGCTCGCGGTTGCAGGGGCCATCGCCCTTCACCACCTGCCAGAACTCGTTCCAGTCGACCTGGCCGAAGTGCCAGTCGCCGCTCGCCGCGTCGTAGCGCAGCTCGGGGTCGGGGAGCGCGACGTCGATCGCCTGCGCCTGCGGCACGGTGAGGTTCACGAAGCGCTGCCGCAGCTCGTCATTGCTGAAGCGCTTGACCTTCCAGCGCAGCAGCTCCTCGCTGTTCGGCGACGACGCGTCGCCGGGACCGAACATCATCAGCGACGGCCACCACCAGCGGTTCACCGCGTCCTGCACCATCGCCCGCTGGGCCTCGGTGCCCGACGCCAGCACGGCGCAGATCTCATAGCCTTGCCGCTTGTGGAAGTTCTCCTCCTTGCAGATGCGGATCATCGAGCGGGCGTACGGGCCGTAGCTCGCCTTGGCGAGGACGGTCTGGTTCACGATCGCCGCGCCGTCCACGAACCACCCGATCACGCCGATGTCGGCCCAGGTGAGCGTGGGGTAGTTGAAGATCGACGAGTACTTGGCCTTGCCGCTCAGCAGGTCGGCGACCATCTGGTCGCGGCTCACGCCGAGGGTCTCGGTGGCGCAGTAGATGTAGTGCCCGTGCCCGCCCTCGTCCTGCACCTTCGCGATCAGCGTCATCTTGCGGCGCAGCGAGGGGGCCCGGGTGATCCAGTTTCCCTCGGGCAGCATCCCCACGATCTCCGAATGGGCGTGCTGCGACATCATCCGGATGAGCTGCTTGCGGTAGCGCTCCGGCATCCAGTCCTTGGGCTCGATGTACTCGCCCGCGGCGATGCGGGCCTCGAAGGCCGCGAGCTGCTCGGCGGTCTCGGGCGGTGGGGGCGCGGCGGCGTTGGTCGGCGTCATGGAAGCGGCGACGGATGGTGGCGCGAGGGGCCGTGGCGGCGACTCTCGCGCGCGGAAATCTAGGGCTGGCCCCCGCGTTCCACCAATCCCGCGGTGGGCGCTAGATTCGCCCGGGTCGCGGCGATCTCCCACTTCCCCCCGCCCATCCATGACCGTTTCCCCGCAGGACCCCGGCACCGTGACCGCGACCGTGGCCGACAGCGTCGCCACGGTGAGCTTCTTCCACCCCAAGGGGAACTCCCTGCCCGGGGCGCTCCTGGGGCGGCTCGCCGAGGTGATCGGCCAGGTCGGCGCGAGCAGCGACGCGCGCGTGCTGGTGCTGCGGAGCGAGGGGACGGGGCCGTTCTGCGCCGGGGCCAGCTTCGACGAGCTGGTGGCGATCGACAGCGAGGCGCACGGCCGGGAGTTCTTCATGGGCTTCGCCCGCGTGATCCTCGCCATGAAGCGGGCGCGGCAGTTCATCGTCACCCGGGTGCATGGCAAGGTGGCCGGCGGCGGGATCGGCATCGTGGCGGCGAGCGACTTCGCGGTGGCCCACACCGGCGCCGCCGTGAAGCTGAGCGAGCTCGCGATCGGCATCGGGCCATTCGTGGTCGGGCCGGTGATCGAGCGCAAGATCGGCCTCGCCGCCTTCAGCGCCCTCGCCGTGGACGCCGACTTCTTTCCCGCCACGTGGGCGGCGCAACAGGGGCTCTACGCCAAGGTGGCGGAGACCCCGGCCGAACTCGAGGCCATGGTCAACGCCGCGGTGAAGAAGCTGAGCCACGCCAACCCCGAGGCGATCGCGCAGATGAAGCGCGTCTTCTGGGAGGGAACCGGGCACTGGGACACCCTGCTCCCCGAGCGCGCGGCGATGAGCGGCCGGCTGGTGCTCTCCGAGTTCACGCGGCAGGCGATCGCAAGGTTCAAGGCGTCGTAGCGCCCCCGCCCCCGTCCGGCGAGATTGTACGGCGTGAACCCGTGCCCCGGCGCGGGGTATCGACCGCACTCCCACCCCCCGCCATGCGCCGCCTCGCCACCCTCCTCGCCCTCGCCCTCCCCGCCGGCAGCGCCGCGCGCGGCCAGTCCGTGCGCGGCATGGTGGTCGAGATCCCCGGCAACAGGCCGATCCCCGACGCGCAGGTCGTGCTCTGGAGCGACTCGACGAATGCCGTCGCGACCACCCGCACCGACTCCACCGGCACCTTCCTCGTCCGCGCCCCGAAGGTCGGCACGTACTTCATCAACGTGCGGAAGTTCGGCTACATGGGTGGCCAGACCAACACGCTGCCGCTCGTGGACGTGCAGGAGTACGAGATCGTCATCAGGACGCCCCGGATTGCGCCGATCATGCCCGGCGTGCGGATCACCGCCAGGGGCACCCGTCCGGGGGACGAGATGCTGCAGGGCTTCGACGAGCGGCGACGCGCCGGCTTCGGGTTCTTCATGACGGCCGAGGACATCGACAAGCGGAACTCGCCGATGATCGCCGAACTGCTGCGCGGGGTGAGCGGGGTCGACGTGGCGCCGGGGCCGAACGGCCGCTACCTGATCACCTCCACGCGCGGCGGGCGCTCGCTCCAGAACGGCGCCTGCATGATGGACCTCTTCCTCGACGGCTGGCCGATCGACGAGGAAGCGCTGCAGCGCACGGTGCGCCCCATGGATCTCGAGGCGGTCGAAGTCTACAGCGGCCCCGCGACCGTCCCCACGCAGTTCAAGAAGAACCTGACGGGGAGCTGCGGCGCCGTGCTGTTCTGGTCGCGGATCCGCAACCGGGACGCGAGGAAGAAGTCGCCGTAGCGCGCGCCCCCCGCTCGGCGGGGGTGCCCCCGGGGCGGGGCACGCCGTCCCCCACGGCCGGCTACGTCGTCGCCGTCGCGATTTCCTCGATCGCCGCGTCGAACCGCTGCCGGTAGCCGCCGGCCTTCACCCGGCTCGCCGCCTCGCGGCCCGCCGTCTCGAGCCGTGTCGCCGCCCGGAACAGGGTCGTGATGTCGAACGCGACTCCCT
The DNA here is from genome assembly GCA_016191225.1 of Gemmatimonadota bacterium. GTDB lineage: Bacteria > Gemmatimonadota > Gemmatimonadetes > Gemmatimonadales > Gemmatimonadaceae > JACPPC01. The sequence goes on from JACPPC010000001.1 coordinate 177,549, forward strand.
CGAGCGCGCAGAGGTAGTCCTCGAGGGCGGCGAGGTAGCCCATCATCCCGCCGAACTCGGTGGGCGCGTACAGCTTGCCCGCCGCCCGCAGCAGCTCGGCGCCGCGCGGGTCGGGCATGGCGAGGTTCTCGCAGCCGCAGACGACACGCACCCGCGGGTTCACGGCGATGATGTCGCAGGCCTCCATCGACAGCGTGCCGCCGCGCGCGTTCACCGCCACGGCGTCCATGGGGTGGGCGAGGAAGGAGTGCAGGTCTGAGGGCCCCCACACCGGCACGCCCCGCGCGGCGAGGGCGGCCCGCCGGGGCTCGCTGGCCTCGAGGACGAGGCACTCGGCCCCCTCGTCCCAGAGCCGGAGCAGCAGGTGCTCGCCGATGTTGCCGACGCCGATCAACCCCACGCGAACCCCGCGCGTGTGGAGGTCGAGCCCGGCGAGCATCCCGCGCAGCAGCCGCCAGTTCCCCTCGGCGGTGGGCTTGCTCGTGTCGGCATTCACCGAGCCGCGAAAGCGGTCGTGGAGGAAGGCGAGCGACGAGGTGTGGCCGTCGGACATGGTGCCGTGGCCGAGGTCCTGCCCCGTGGTGAGGTGCACCCCCGACTCGGCCTCGAAGCGGTTCATGGCGGCGGCCGCCCATTCGAGGAGCTCGGCGTCGTGCGGCTCGCCCACCCGCGACGCCGGTCCCGGCCGCAGCACGCACTTGCCTCCCACCAGCCGGTCGAGGTGGGAGAGCCCGCGCGGCCCGCCGCAGCGGATCAGGCGCGACCAGCGGATCTTCTCCTCCATCCCGATCGCGAGTCCGATCGCCTCGCGCGCGTTGTCGTACCCGCGGGCGCCGGCCCGGTCCTCGGGCGCGATGCGAAAGCCCCCCAGTGACAGCTTGCCCGAGCCCGGTGGCGCGTGGGTCGCGATCGACAGCAGGGCGCCGCGGGGACCGGCGTACTCCCAGACCCAGACGTCGGGCGACGAGGTGGCCGCGAGCGCGGGGACGAGCGTGCGCGAGGCGGCCGGCTCGCGCACCGTGGCGGAGCCGACCGTGGGACGGGCGGCGGTGCTCACGACGTGGGCGGGCTGAAGGCGTCGTGCTGGGCGCCGACCCAGCTCTGGTGGTACGCGCGGTCCTCGATCGCCAGCGCCGCCCGCGCGACCTTGAGCGGGCGGAACGAGTCCATCATGACGGCAAGCTCGTTGGTGTGCGTGGCGCCGATGCTGGCCTCGGTGCGGCCGGGGTGCGGCCCGTGCGGCAGGCCGTCGGGGTGCAGGGTGATCGACCCGTACTCGATTCCCTTGCGGCTCATGAACTCGCTCGACGCGTAGAAGAGCACCTCGTCGGAATCCACGTTGCTGTGGTTGTAGGGGGCCGGGATCGCGTTGGGGTCGAAGTCGTACGGCCGCGGGCAGAACGAGCAGATCACGAAGCCGTCGCCCTGGAAGGTCTGGTGCACCGGCGGGGGCTGGTGGATGCGGCCCACGATCGGCTCGAAGTCGTGGATGTTGAACGCCCACGGGTAGAAGTAGCCGTCCCAGCCCACCACGTCGAACGGGTGGTGGTCGAGCACCAGCTCGTTGATCGCCCCGTACTGCTTCACCAGCACCGGGAACTCCCCCATCTCGTCGTGCGGCGCGAGGGCCGACGGCCGGCGGATGTCGCGCTCGCAGTACGGCGCTCCCTCGAGCAGCTGGCCGAACTCGTTGTGGTAGCGCTTCGGGAAGCGCAGGTGTCCCGCGCTCTCGAACACCACCAGCTTGGTGGCCCCCTTCGACGGGTCGTGGACCCAGCGGTGGGTGATGTTGCGGTGGATGACCACGTAGTCGCCGGCACGGTACGGCAGCGACCCCATCACCGACTCCAGCGTGCCGCTCCCCTCGACGACGTACACGACCTCGTCGGCCTGGGAGTTGCGATAGAAGTGGGGGTCGATCGTGTCGGGCTCCACGTACGCCATGCCGATGTCGGCGTTGAACAGCAGCGGGGTGCGGTCCATCGTGGCCGACCCGCCCTTGCGCGACCGGGCGGTGAGGAAGTGCCGGTGGCGGAGCGAGGTGTCCTCGTCGGCCTCCCACCGCACGTCGCGCACCCGCCGCGCCGAGAGCACCGTGGTGGGCGGGTGGGTGTGGTACAGCAGCGACGACGTGCCGACGAACCCCTCGTGCCCGATCAGTTCCTCGGCGTAGAGCCCCCCGTCGGGGCGTCGGAAGACGGTGTGCCGCTTGCGCGGTACCGTCCCCAGCGTGTGGTAGATCGGCATCTACAGGTTCCCGCGCAGGGCCTGCTCGCGCTCGATCGCCTCGAACAGCGCCTTGAAGTTGCCGGCGCCGAAGCTCTTCGCCCCCTTGCGCTGGATGATCTCGTAGAAGAGCGTCGGCCGGTCCTGCACCGGCTTGGTGAAGATCTGCAGCAGGTACCCCTCGTCGTCGCGGTCGACGAGGATCCCCAGCTCGCGGAGCGGCGCGAGGTCCTCGTCGATCCGCCCCACGCGCGCCGGCACGGAATCGTAGTACGCCGCCGGCACCGACAGGAACTCCACCCCGCGCGACTTCAGGGTGCGCACCGTCTTGATGATGTCGTCGGTGGCGACGGCGATGTGCTGCACCCCGGGGCCGCGGTAGAACTCCAGGTACTCGTCGATCTGCGACTTCTTCTTCCCCGCCGCCGGCTCGTTGATCGGGAACTTGATCCGCCCGTTGCCGTTGGACATGACCTTGGACATGAGCGCCGAGTACTCGGTGCTGATCGTCTTGTCGTCGAAGGTGAGGATGTTGCGGAAGCCGAGCACGTCCTCGTAGAACTTGACCCACGGGTTCATCTTGCCGAGCTCGACGTTGCCGACGCAGTGGTCGACGTACATGAGGCCGGCGCTGGTCCCCTGGAAGGCGGGCTGCACCGCGACGTAGCCCGGCATGAACAGCCCGCGGTAGTTCCGGCGCTCGACGATCGAGTGGATCGTGTCGCCGTACGTGCAGATCGCGGCCACCACCACCTCGCCGTGCTCGTCCTGCATCACCGTCGGCTCCTGCGCCGACCTGGCCCCCCGCTCGACCGCCCTGGCCCAGGCGTCGCGGGCGTCGTCGACCCAGAAGGCCATGTCGCGCACCCCGTCGCCGTGGAGGCGCACGTGGTCGGCGATCGGGCCCTCGGGGCCGATCGGCGTGGTGAGCACGATGCGGACCTTGTCCTGCTGCAGCAGGTAGCTCGCCCGGTCGCGCACGCCGGTCTCGGGGCCGCGGTAGCCCACGAGCCGGAACCCGAACGCCGAGCGGTAGTAGATGGACGACTGCCGGGCGTTGCCGACGTAGAACTCGATGTAGTCGGTGCCGTTGATCGGGAAGGTGTCGTGCGCGGGCGGCGCGACTGGTGCGGTGCTGGTGGCCATCGGTGGGACCCTCCGCGGCCCGGTCGGGCGGGGCCGCTGTGACGGTGAAGGCACGCGGCCACCGCCCCGGCGCACGTCGCGGTCGCGACGCGCGGGGCGGTGGCCGGCTGGTCCGTCAGCTCCCGCGGGCCCCGGTGCGGGCGGAGGTCCACCATCGCGTCCACTCGACGCCGATGATGCCGCGGGACGCCACGCGCAGCGAATGCCGGCAGGTCATGCCGGGAATATAGCCGCCCGCCGCGGCAGCGGGGAGCGTGCGGCCGGCCCCCTCAGCCCCGCAGCTCCTCGAGGTCGCGGAACAGCTCCAGCGCCTGCGGGTTCGCCAGCGCATCCACGTTCTTCACCGGCCGGCCGTGGATCACCTCGCGCACCGCCAGCTCGGTGATCTTCCCCGACACCGTGCGCGGGATGTCCGCCACCTGGATCACCTTGCGCGGCACATGATGCCGGCTCGTGTGCTGCCGGATGAGCGCCCGGATCCGCTCGCGCAGGTCGTGGTCGAGGACCAGCCCCTCGCGCAGCCGCACGAACAGGATCACCCGCGTGTCGACGTCGGGCCCGTTCGCGACCTCCTGCCCCACCACCAGCGACTCCACCACCTCGCCCAGCTGCTCCACCTGCCGGTAGATCTCGGCCGTGCCGATCCGCACCCCGCCGGGATTCAGTGTCGCGTCGCTCCGGCCATGGATCGCCACGCCGTCGTGCGCGGTGATCGCCGCCCAGTCGCCGTGCCGCCAGGTGCCGGGCCAGGACTCGAAGTACGCCGCCCGGTACTTCGCCCCGCCGGGGTCGTTCACGAAGCGCACCGGCATGCTCGGGAACGGCTTCGTGCACACCAGCTCCCCCATCCGGCCACGCACGGGGGCGCCCTCGTCGTCCCAGACGTCGACCGCCATGCCGAGGCCGCGGGTCTGCAGCTCGCCGCGCCACACGGGGAGCACCGGCGATCCGAGGGCGAAGCACGAGAGCAGGTCGGTGCCGCCGCTGATCGACGACAGCCGCACGTCGGCCTTCACCTGCCGGTACACGAAGTCGTACGAGTGCGCCGCGAGCGGGCTCCCCGTGCTCAGGATCGCCTCCAGCGACGACAGGTCGAACCGCGAGCGGGGCTTGACCCCCTCCTTCTCCAGCAGCGCGAGGTACTTGGCGCTCGTGCCGAAGACGGTGAGCCGTTCCCGCTCCGCCATGCGCCAGAGCTGCGCCGGGTCGGGCACCAGCGGGGGGCCGTCGTACAGCACCAGCGTGGCTCCCACCGCCAGCGCGCTCGCCATCCAGTTCCACATCATCCAGCCGCAGGTCGTGTAGTAGAACAGCCGGTCTCCGGCCCGCAGATCGCCGTGCAGCACATGCTCCTTGAGGTGCTGCAGCAGGGTGCCCCCGGCGCCATGCACCATCCCCTTCGGCAGGCCGGTCGTGCCGCTCGAGTACATGACGTACAGCGGATGGTCGAAGGGGAGCCGCTCGTAGGCCGGCTCCGGCGGCGACTCGTGCGCCCGCGTGAACTCGGCCCAGCTCACCGACTGGCTGAGGGAGTGAAGCCGCGTGGCCTCGTGTGCGAGCGGCACCACCACCACCACGCCGACGCTGGGAAGGTGGGCGAGGATCTCGCGCACCCGGGGCATGCAGTCCACGAACGTGCCGTTGGAGCGGTAGCTGTCGGCCACCACGAGCGCCCTCGGCTCGACCTGGCCGAACCGGTCGAGCACGCCCCTGGCGCCGAAGTCCGGCGAGCACGACGTCCACGCCGCGCCCACCGACGCCGCCCCCAGCATCGCCACGATCGCCTCGGGGATGTTCGGCAGGAAGCCGGCCACGCGGTCGCCGGGCCCGACGCCGACGCGGCGCAGCCCCGCGGCGAACCGGGCGACGGCGTCGCGCAGGTCGTCGCGCGAGAGAACCTGCTGCCGCCCCCGCTCGTCCCAGCCGACGACCGCCTCCTGCGGCCCGCGGTGCCGCAGCAGGTTCTCGGCGAAGTTGAGCCGTGCGCCGGCGAACCACCGCGGCCCGAGGTCCGGGTCGGGGGGCGCCATGCGGTCGAGCCCGCGCGCGACCTCGTCCCATGGCTCGCCCCCGCCGCGCTCGGTGGCCACCACGCCGCAGAAGCGCCACACCGCCGGCCAGAAGTGCACCGGGTGGTCGACCGACCACTGCCAGAGCGCACGATGGTCGCCCGCCGCGACGCCGGGAGGCAGCGCCGGCGCTCCCGCCCGGGCCAGCCGTCGCGCGAAGGCGGTCACCTGCGCGCGCTCCACCTGCGCGGCGGAGGGAGTCCAGAGCGGCGCGTCGGCGTCCGGCATCAGAAGGCGAGCTGGAGCAGCAGTCCGCTCGTCCAGGCGCGCAGCTCGTGCAGGTACCCCACCCGCACCCCGATCCCGACCGGCGCCGGGAGTTGCCACCACCGCGTGTCGGCCATCACCTCGATGCCCGACGAGTTGTACGTGAACGCCCGCGGGCTGGTCGCCGGAAAGGCGGTGGACGGCAGCAGCTCCCCGCGCCCGTAGTCGTGGTACAGGGTGCCGCGCAGCCGCTGCACCTGCGCGGCACCCAGCAGGTGCGCGTCGGGATAGGCGATCGGGAAGGCGTAGTTCCAGCCCACCTTGGTGAACCGGTCGAACGACACCGCACCGTACCCGCGCGGAAAGTTCACCTGGCTCGAGAAGAAGTAGTTCCCCGCCTCCTGCCGCTCCCACTCCACGTCGAGCAGGATGCCGTGATGGCGCACGAAGCCGGGGAAGTAGAAGAAGCCGCGTGCCGCCAGCAGCGACCCGGAGTGGATGCCGCGGCCGAGCGGCGTCTGCTGCAGCGACACCGACAGGTACTGCCCCCACACCGGCTGCAGGTCGCGGTACGTGGCGTAGCCGCGGCCGAACGAGAGGTCCCACGTGACCGGCAGGAAGGTGCCCCGCGTGCGCAGCTGGTCGCCCCCCGCCACCCGGAACGCCACCGGCGTGTCGGTGGTGCGGCGGGCGCTCACCGTGGCCCCCACGCTCAGGCGGGTGTCGTACCGGCCGCGCGTGAGGTTGAACGGGAACCGCACGCCGAGCGTCGCCTCGAGCTCCGTCCAGTTGTACGTGACGATCGTGGTGTCCGAGGCGCGCAGGTAGTCGCTCTGCCGCTGGTTGCGCCACAGCGACGCCGTGAGCACCGGCCACCAGCCGGCGTACGTCACGCTCGCGCCGACATCGACCGTGCGCTCGTTGGTGTTGCCCCGCACGCCGACCGCCACCGCCGTGGTGCCGAGCAGGTCGCGCGACACCAGCGAGAGCGACGTGCGCGCCTCGAACGGCGAGGCGTACGCCGTCAGGCCGAAGAAGTTGAGCGCGTGCCCCGCGGCCGAGTACGGCTCCTCCGGAAAGGCGGCGTGCGCCGTGTCGCGCGCCGGGATGCCCCCCTCCTGCACCGCGAGCGCCTCGGCCCACGCGAACGGCTGCCGCGGCGCCCGCTCCAGCGGCGTCCAGGCGCCGGTGTCCACCGGTGCGGTGACGACGATCTCGCCGAACGCCGTCATCTCGGTGAACGCGAGCGTGCGGCCGTCGGGCGACAGCGCGGGGCCGAGGGCGGCCACCGGCCGGTTGGTCACCTGCCAGCTGCGCCCCGTCGCCAGGTCGGTGGCGTGCACGTTGTCCACGCCGTTGCGGGGCGACGAGTAGTACACGCGCACCCCGTCCGTCACCGGCCCCATCACGTTGTCGGCGGTTGGGCCGACGACAATCCGCTCGGCGCCGGTGGCGACGTCGGTCCACGCGATCGCCCGTCCCGAGTCGCCGTCGACTCGCACGTACACGAGGTGCGCCCCGTCCGGCGACCACCGCGGCAACTGCAGGAAGGCGTTGCGGGGGTTGGGGAGCCGCGAGAGTACCGCGCCGGTCGTCGCGTCGAGAATCGCGATCGCGCTCCGCCGGCCGGTGGTGAACTCCACCGCCGCGATGCGCCGGCCATCGGGCGACAGCGCCGGCGCGAACAATCGCGTGCCGCGCGTGACCGCGCGCGTCACGCCGGTGGCGAGGTCGGTCACGCGCACCTCCGACCACTCGCGCCGGCCCCAGCGCAGGTCATACGCGATCGCCGCCCACGCCATGCTCGTGCCCGCCACCGAGTGCGGCACCCCGAACGAGTACGGCGCCGGAGTGAACAGCGTGCGCACCACCGCCGAGTCGTTCACGGCCCCCGCGGCGCGCACCGCGTTGGTGTCGGCCGGCGCCGTCGGGACGGCCGGCATCTCCACGATCGCGTAGGCCAGGTCGATACCGCGCCGGAAGGCGATCACGCGCCCGTCGCCCGTGAACTGCGGACTCTCCGTCCAGGTGAAATTGCGGGCGTCGAGCCCGCTCAGCGGCGCGACGGCCGTCTGCGGCAGCGGCGACCGCCGCGCGCGCCATTCCCGCGCCAGCGAATCCATCGCCGCGCCGTAGGTCTCGGCGGCTCCCCTCCCCGTGACACTCCGCATCGCCGCGCTGAACGACCACGGGTACCAGGCATTGCGGGCCGCCCGCGTGACGATCGAGTCCCACGCCGCCGCGCCCTGCGTGAGCTTCACGTACGAGACCAGGCCGTAGCCGAACTGGTAGTAATCGGGGACGAACCGGTCGTACGACCGCCAGACGGCGGTCCAGTAGTCGGCGCGCGGCGCCCCGAGGACGAGCGCGCGCAGCTCCATGTCGAAGTCCGGCTGCCGGCCGCGCCCGCTCGCCGTGAGCGCCGTTTCCTCCCCCACCGCGTCGCCCTCCCAGAACCAGGGGGGCAGCGCGAGGTCGGACATGAACGACCACCCCGGCTCGCCGAACAGGGTGGCCATGAACCCGGTGAATCCCACCTTGGTGCGCTCGAACTGCGCCACGTGCCGGTACTCGTGCGCGCCGAGGAGGTCGAACCACTCGTTCGCGCCGAGGGCGCGGTCCTGCGGCGGCGTGCCGAACCACTCGCTGCGGCGCGGCGCGAGGGTCACGAAGCCGTTGCTCGCCACCCCCTGGTTCTGCAGCAGCAACGGGATCCGCGCCGGGGGCCCCCCCATCGAGGCGGAGACGGGCCCCGCCATGCGCTCGAGGCGGCGGGCGACCCGTTGCGCCTCCTCGGCCAGCTCGCGCGGGTGGATGACCTCGAAGTGCGGCGTGCGCAGCACCCGCCACGCGATCCCCGGCGGATTCTGCTGCGCGCCGGCGGTGGCGGCGGCGAGGCAGGACGCGACGCCGAGCGTGGCGACGAGAAGGTCACGGGCGCGGTGGGCGATCACGCCGGATGTTACGTTCCGCGCATGGCGCCCGCCACGCTTGCGCTGGCCGCATTGTTCGCGGCAGTGATCGGCCTCACCCTTGGCATGATCGGGGGCGGGGGCTCGATCCTGACCGTTCCCGTGTTCGTCTACGTGCTGGGGCTCCCCGCCAAGCAGGCGATCGCGATGAGCCTGCCGGTGGTGGGCGCCACGAGCCTCGTTGGCGCCGCCGGCCACTGGCGCGTCGGGAACGTGCAGTGGCGCACCGCCCTCGGGTTCGGCCTCGTGGCGATGGCAGGCTCGTTCGGCGGCGCCCGGCTGGCGCACCTGCTCGACGGCGCGGTGCAGCTCACCCTGCTCGGCGCCGTGATGCTGGGGGCGGCGGTGTCGATGCTGCGCTCGCGCGACGAGGCCGTGCCCCCGCGCGAGGGGGCGCCGCGCCGCATCGCCCTCGTGGCCGGCGCCGGGCTCGGGGTCGGCGTGATGACGGGGCTCGTCGGCATCGGCGGCGGTTTCCTGATCGTGCCGGCGCTGGTGCTCCTCGTTGGCCTCCCCATGAAGCGGGCGGTGGGCACCTCGCTCGTGGTGATCACCATGAACGCGGCGTCGGGGTTCGCGGGCTACGCCGGGACCACGACCATCGACTGGCGGGGGATGGGGGTGTTCACCGCCCTCGCGATCGCCGGCGTGCTCGCGGGCACGCGCCTCGCCGCGCACGTTCCCGCCCGGCAGCTCAAGCGCCTCTTCGCGATCTTCCTCGTCGCGATCGCGACCTTTGTCCTCTACCAGAACCGCGGCGTCTTCCTCGGCACCCGCTGACCTCACCCCACCCGCCCATGCTGCTCAGCCGCCACTTCGACGAACCGCTCGCGCAGGCCAGCTGGCTGGTGGGGTGCCAGGCCACCGGCACCGCGATCGTGATCGACCCCAACCGCGACGTGCAGGCATGCCTCGACGCCGCGCAGGCCGACGGGCTGCGCATCACGCACGTGACCGAGACGCACATCCACGCCGACTTCGTGAGCGGCGCGCGCGAGCTCGCCCAGCGCGCCGGCGCCGAGCTCCTCCTCTCCGCCGAGGGGGGCGACGACTGGCAGTACGCCTTTCGCGGCGAGCCCAACGTGCGGCTCATTCGCGACGGCGACACGATCGCCGTCGGCAACGTGCGGCTCGACGTGCGGCACACCCCGGGACACACCCCCGAGCACCTCTGCTTCGTGCTCACCGACACACCGGCGGGACCGCAGCCGATGGGTGTCTTCACGGGCGACTTCCTGTTCGTCGGCGACGTCGGCCGGCCGGACCTGCTCGAGCGGGCGGCGAAGGTCGCCGGCACGATGGAGGCCGGCGCCCACGCCCTCTTCGCCTCGCTGCAGCGATTCAAGTCGCTCCCCGACTGGCTGCAGGTCTGGCCCGGGCACGGCGCCGGCTCGGCGTGCGGCAAGGCGCTGGGGGCGGTGCCGAGCTCGACGCTCGGCTACGAAAAGCTCGTCAACTGGGGGCTCGCCACCACCGACGAGGAGGCGTTCGTGCGCGAGGTGCTCGCCGGCCAGCCCGAGCCGCCGGCGTACTTCGCCGAGATGAAGCGGATCAACCGCGACGGGCCACCGCCGCTCGGGACCCTCCCCGTGCCGCGCCCCCTGCCGGCCTTCGCCCTCGCCGACGCGCTGGCCGGCGGCGCGGCCGTGCTCGACCTGCGCCCCGCGGCCGCCTTTGCCGCGCACCACGTCCCCGGCACCACCTGCCTCCCGTACTCGCGCTCGTTCTCGACCTACGCCGGCTCGGTGGTGCCGTTCGGGAGCGCGGTGTACCTGCTCGCCGCGGATGCGTCGGGCGACCAGGTGCGCCGCGCCGCACGCGACCTCGCGCTGATCGGGTACGATCGTCTGGTGGGCGCCTTCGGGACCGACGCGCTCGAGGCCTGGGTGGCGGCCGGCGGTCCCATGGGCTCGATCCGGCAGTACACGCCGCGCGACGCCGCCGCCGTGGTCGGCAGCACCCACGCCGTGCTGGTCGACGTCCGCACGCGCCGCGAGTTCGCCGAGGGGCACCTGCCCGCCGCGCTCAACATCCCGCTCGCCGAGCTCGTGGCGCGCGTCGCGGAGGTGCCGCGCGACCGGCCGCTGGTGGTGCAATGCCAGGGAGGCACGCGCTCGGCGATCGCCGCCAGCGTGCTGCGGGCGCGCGGCGCGAAGGCGGTCGGCAACCTCGAGGGGGGAATCGACGCCTGGCGTGCGGCGGGACTTCCCGTCGAGTAGGGCGCGGCCACTCTTGCCGCCCCCCGTCCCGCGCCGTAGATAGACGAACCCGACATCCACTCCTACGCACTCGCGCCCCGCTCGGCCGCTCGCATGCCGCCCACGATCGTCCACCTGTCGGCCGAGTATTACCCGTTCGCGCGGACCGGCGGACTGGCCGAGGCGGTCAACGGACTCGCGAACGTGCAGGCCCGGCAGGGCAATCCGGTGGTCGTCTTCCTGCCACTCTACCGGTCGGTGCGCGAGCAGGCCCCCGACCTCGCCCCGCTCGGCCTCACCTACAGCGTGCACCTCGGCCCCTCGGTCGAGGAGGTGCGTTACTTTCGCGCGGTGAAGCAGGATGCCGGCCCACGGGTGGTGTTCATCGAGCACCCGCACTTCTTCAACCGGTCGGGGATCTACGGCGAGAGCGGCCGCGACTACGCCGACAACGCCGAGCGCTACGCCTTCTTCTGCCTCGCCGTGCTCGAGGCGATCCCGCGGCTCATCCAGGGGGAGGTGATCGTGCACGCGCACGACTGGCATACCGCCCCCGTCTTCGGCTACGCCCGCGCCTACGGCATCCATCGCGAGCGCTACGCCCGGGTGCCGATGGTCATGTCGGTGCACAACGGCGGCTACCAGGGGCACTTCCCCGCCGACGCGGTGCCGCGCCTCGGCATTCCCCCCGAGCTCTACACCTTCCGCCACGCGGAGTGGTACGGGCGGCTGAACTTCCTCAAGATGGGGCTCACGAGCGCCGACTGCGCGGCCACGGTGTCGCCGAACCACGCCCGGGAGTTGCGCACTCCCGGCGGCGGCTTCGGGCTGCAGGACGTGTACCAGTGGATGGGCTCCCGGTTCACCGGGATCACCAACGGCATCGACCAGCGGATCTGGGACCCGGCCACCGACCCCCACATCGCCGCCACCTACACGCGGGACACGCTGCACGAGAAGGTGCGCGACAAGACGGCGCTGCAGCGCACCTTCGGGCTCCCCCAGCGCAAGAAGGCACCCGTGTTCGGCATGGCCGCCCGGCTCGTCACGCAGAAGGGGATCGACATCATCCTCAGGAGCCACCGTGTCCAGGCCCTCGACGCGCAGTTCGTCTTCCTCGGCTCGGGCGAGCCGCAGTACGAGGAGGCGCTCTCCAGGCTCTCGTCGCGCCGCCCGCACAACGTCGCCGTGCAGCTCGCCTTCACCGACCTGCTGGAGCACAAGCTGGTCGCCGGCGCCGACATGCTGCTCATGCCGAGCCAGTACGAGCCCTGCGGGCTGACGCAGATGCGGGCGCAGCGATACGGCACCCTGCCGATCGCGCGCCGCGTCGGCGGCCTCGCCGACACGGTCTCCGACGACGTGACCGGCTTCCTGTTCGACGACTACCATGCCGCCGCCCTCGACTGGGCGATCGACCGCGCCCTCAAGCGCTATGCCGACGCCGACGGCTGGGCCCGCCGCATGCGAGCCGCGATGAGCCGCGACTTCGCCTGGGAGCGCTCGGCCGAGAAGTACGCCGCGCTCTACCGCCGTGCGACCGAGATCGCCTCACGGCGCTGATCCGTTCCCTCCCCACCGCAACCCCAATGGCCCCCCTGTTCCTCGCTCCCGCCCTCGCCCTCCTCGCGCGCGCCCTGCTCGCGAGCGGCTCCCCCGCCGGCACGCCCGCGGCCGGCCGCGACACCACCGACTATGTGGTCTGGAACCACGGCCGGGTGGCCGGGGAGATGCGCGTCATCGCCAGTGGCGACTCGGCGATCGTGCGCTTTCGCTACCAGGACCGGCAGCGCGGGCCGCGCATCGAGACCCGCTACCGACTCTCCTCGGCCGGCGCCCTGCTCGGCCTCGAGCTGCGCGGCCTTGGCCCGCAGGTCGTCCCCGGCGAGACCGTCGAGAAGTACTGGGTCGACGGCGACCGTGCGCACTGGCTTGCGCCGGGCGACTCGGGCGCGGCGGCGGCGGGCGGGCACTACCTGCCAGGCGCGACGACCCCGTTCGACATCGCGCTGTTCGCGCGCACTGCGCTTCGCCAGCCGGGGCGCACCCTGCGCGTGGTCCCGGCCGGCAGCGCGAGGGTCAGCATCGCCGCCGAGACGACGGTGGCCTGGCGCGGCACGCCGGAGCGGATCCGCTGGGCGCAGGTGGATGCGGGCGAGGGGGCGCCCACCGGCGTCTGGCTGGACTCGCGCGACAACGTCTTCGCGAGCGAGGCCGGGTGGTTCATCACCGTGCGCGCGGGGGCCGAGGGGGTGCTCCCGGCGCTGCGCGCCATCGAGCGCGCCTGGCACGCGCAGAAGGCCGCCGCCCTGGCGCGGCAGCTCGCCCCGGCGCCCGCCAGCACGGTCGTGATCCGCAACGGCGACGTCTTCGACAGCGAGCGCGGCGTCCTGCGCCCGCGCACCACGGTGGTCGTCACCGGCGACCGGATCACCGCCGTCGGCCCGGCCGACTCGATCCGCACGCCGGCGGGGGCGACGGTGATCGACGCCACCGGCCGCACGGTGCTGCCGGGAATGTGGGACATGCACACCCACCTGCACTTCACCGGCGAGACCGAGGCGCCGCTGATGCAGCTCGCCGCGGGGATCACCACCATTCGCGACGTCGCCGCGGACCTCGACGCCGCGGTGTCGCAGCGCGAGCGCGCCGACAAGGGGACGATGCTCTCGCCGCGCGTGATCCTCGCCGGGTTCCTGGAGGGACCGGGGGCGTGGGCGGGGCCGAGCGAGGTGCTGGTGCGCACCGAGGCCGAAGCGCGCGCCTGGATCGCCCGCTACGACTCGCTCGGCTACCGGCAGGTCAAGCTCTACAACCTGATCCATCCCGACCTCGTGCCGGCGATCGCCGAGGAGGCCCACAAGCGCGGCATGCGGCTGTCGGGGCACATCCCCCGCGGGCTCACCATGCCGGCGGCGATCGCCCTCGGCTACGACGAGGTGCAGCACGCCGCGTTCCTCTTCTCGACTTTCTACCAGGACTCGCTCTACCTGCCGCGGATGCGGGCGTACTCGAACCTCGCCGCGGTCCTCGCGCCCACCTTCGACGTCGACGCGCCGCGGGTGACGGAGCTGATCGGCTACATGCGCGAGAAGGGGACGGTGTTCGACGGGACGTTCAACATCTGGCAGGACCGCCGGAAGCCCCTCGCCGACGGCACCGACGCCGTGTACGGGCCCACGCTGTCGTGGCTGCCGCCGATCGCGAGGCGCCAGCTGACGCCCGGTGGCGCGCCGCCGGGGCCGCAGGAGCTGGCCCGGGCGCAGGCGGCCAGCGCGAACTACCGGCGCTACCTCAAGCGGCTGTACGACGCCGGCGTGACCCTCGTGGCGGGGACCGACAACACCGCCGGGCTCTCGTACCACGGGGAGCTGGAGATCTACGAGCGCGCCGGCATTCCCGCCGCGGCGGTGCTGCAGATCGCCACGATCGTCCCCGCGCGCGTGATGAAGGACGACCTGAACTACGGCAGCGTCGCCGTTGGCAAGGTGGCCGATCTGGCGATCGTGGCCGGCCGACCGACGGAGCGGGTGACCGAGTTGCGCAAGATGGAGCGGGTGGTGCGCGCGGGGCGCGTGTACCGGACGGCGGACCTCTACGCGCAGGTGGGGATCACGCCGAAGTTCTGACCCGTCGTCCCGAGCGGAGCGAAGGACCTGCTTCCGGCAGTTCCCGGCCGTCGCCCCTCATGAGGTCACTCGACTCCGGCCGCCTCGCTGCCGTCGCCCGGGACGGCCCCACGCCCGCTCCACCCTCGGCCCCACCCGCACCGGGAAGTTCACGCTGCGCGGGATGAAGCACTGCTCGTGCGCCGCGTGGTGCAGCGCGGTGGCGCGCGTCCCGTCGTCGGTGGCGCGGATCGACGCGACAGGCCGCAGCACGACCTCCGCGAACTGCCCCTCCCCGCCGGGTTCCTCGGCCATCGTCCCGGAGGCGGCGTCGGTATAGGCGCTCAACACGATCCCGGCCTCGCTCGCCAGGTGCAGGTACCAGAGCATGTGGCAGCTCGACAGCGACGCCACGAGCCGTTCCTCGGGGTTCCAGCGGGCCGGGTCGCCGCGAAACGCCGGGTCGGACGTGGCGGCGAGCACCGGCTTGCCGGGGACGGCCAGCTCGTGGTCGCGGCGGTAGGCCCGATAGCCCGAGGTCCCGGTGCCGGTGTTGCCGGTCCAGGTGAGGGTGGTGGCGGAGTGGTGGGGCTTGGGCACGAGCAGATCCTTCGCTGCGCTCAGGAAGGCGTCAGGGCGCTCAGGATGACGGCGGGTCGCCGGGGATGGCGACGGGAGCGCTCAGGCCGGCGCGGCCGCCACGGGATGGATCACGCCCTCGGCGGTTTCGCGAATGAGCTGGTCCACCACCGCCTCGAGCCCCCTCGTCCGCTCGAAGGTCGCGAGCTGCCGCATGGCGCTCGACCCGTGCTCGAGGATCGTGTACGCATACTCGATCTCCTTGCGGGTGCCGAGCTCGTCCATGACGTCGCCGAGGAACCACTCGACCAGCTCGCGCACCAGCACCGGCGCCGGCAGCTCCTCCTTCTTGCCGAAGTCGATCAGCTTGCCCGTGAGCCCCCACCGCACCGCCCGCCATTTGTTCTCCTCGATCAGGTCGGCGGGGTAGATGCGGAAGGTCATGTTGTCGCGCCGCAGCTTCCACAGCTTGTAGACCACCGCCTGCAGGATCGCCGCCACGCAGACCGCCTCGTCCACCCGCGTGCAGACGTCGCAGTTGCGGAACTCGAGGGTCGGGTACTTGTAGTGCGGGCGCACGTCCCACCAGATCTTGCTGCCGTCGGGGATCGAGCGCGTGCGCACGAGCGTGTCGACGAAGTTCGTGAAGTCGGCGTTGCTCGCGAAGACCCGCGGCACGCCGGTGCGCGGGAAGTTCTTGAAGACGATGCTGCGGTAGCTGTGCAGCCCGGTGTTGCGCCCCATCCAGAACGGCGAGCTGGCCGAGAGGCAGAGGAGGTGGGGCAGCACGTAGCGGCTGGCGTTCAGCGCGTCGATGCGGAACTCGGGGTCCTCGATCCCGATGTGCACGTGGGTGCCGAAGATCAGCAGCCGGTGGGCGAGGTCCTGCAGGTCGTTCTTGACCCCCAGGTAGCGCTCGAGCGGGGTGATGTCCTGCTTCATCCAGCTCGAGATCGGGTGCGTGCCGGCCGCGGCGATCGCCAGGCCGCGGCTCTCGGCCGCCCTGATGATCGCCCGCCGGTGGCGCACCAGCTGCACCCGCAGCTCGGCGATCGTCTGGCAGGGCGGCGTGCCGATTTCCACCTGGCACTGGTGGAGCTCCGGCTTGATGTCCCTGATCAGCGGGTCCTCGGACCGCACGAGCTCGGTGAAGCCCGGGGTCAGCTCCCGGGTCTTCGGATCGATGATCTGGTACTCCTCCTCGATCCCGATCGTCAGCGACGGCGCCGTCATGCCCCGCTCCCGCGGTGGGGGTCCGCTACGATATCAGCCCTGCGCCCGCGCGTGCCAGTCCCGCGCGGCGTGCACGAACTCGCCGAACAGGTGCCGCTCGTGCGGATCCGACATCTCCAGCATCTCGGGATGCCACTGCACGCCCACGAGGAAGTGGCTGTCCGCGCTCTCGACCCCCTCGATCAGCCCGTCGGGGGCGATCGCCGAGGCGACCAGCGCCGGCGCCAGCAGCTTGATCCCCTGGTGGTGCATGCTGTTCACGCGCACCACGTGCGACTCGAGCAGGTGCTGCATCCGCGATCCGGCGGCGATCTCGACCGGGTGCGCGAGATGGTCACGCTCGTAGCCCATGGTCGGGAAGTAGTCGTGCTTGATCGCGCCGTCGCGCTGGGCCGCGATGTCCTGGTACAGGGTGCCCCCCAGCGCCACGTTGATCACCTGCAGCCCGCGGCACAGCCCCAGCACCGGCTTGCGATCCGCGATCGCCCACCGCACCAGCTGCAGCTCCACGCGGTCACGGGCCGGGTCGAGGGCACCGCAGTGCTCCGTGGTCGCCTCCCCGTAGGATCCGGGGTCCATGTCCACCCCGCCCGGGATCAGGATCGCGTCGAGCCGGTCGTAGAGCTCGGCCAGCGTGTCGACGTCGTCGTCGTACAGCGGCACCATCACCGGCACCGCGCCGACGACCGACACCGCCATCATGTAGCGCTGGTTCATCACCCACGACTGGGGGAGCGCCACCGGGATATTGTCGATCGAGTGGAGGGTCTGCGTGGTCACGCCGATCGTCGGGCGACGGCCGTGCACGCTCATGCGACGCGCCTCATGCGGGATTCCTCGGGGGGAAGTGCTCGTGCGGGCCCCTCACCGGGGCTCCACGATCAGGGTCGGGACAGTGGAGCCACCCCCCGCCGTGACGTTCACGAGGGTCGCGGTCGAGATCCGGGAGAGGCACCCGTCGGTCCAGGTGCCGTCGAAGCAGAACGGCGCGGTGTCCACGATCCGGTCGGCGATCGCCAGGCGGCCGTCCACCGCGCTCGGGAAGGGCTCGCTCGGCAGGTGGATGCGCTCCTGCGCCACGTACGGCTCGGCGAGCGCCAGCTGCACCGCTGCCGCCCAGGCGCTGTCGTCCACCTCCCAGCCGAGCACGATCCCGGTGCCGCCGTACTCGTCGTTGGGCTTGAGCACGAGCCGCTCGCGGTTGGCCAGCACGTGCGCGATCAGGTCCACGGGCTTGCCGTCGTGCTCGGTGGTGCGCGCCTCCACCACCCGCGTCCACGGCACGTGGGCGCGGATCGCCGCCAGCTCGCCCCCCGAGAACAGGTGGGCGTTGCGCTCGTCGCCGAGCACCGCGAGCGACGCCTTCTTGTGCAGCATCTTGCAGCGAAAGCCATCCACGAGGCAGGCCGCCCGCTCGCGCACGGCGCGCACCACCGGCTGGTCGAGCCCCCCGCCCCGCTCCAGCAGCTCGCTGATCAGCACCCGCTTGTAGATGAGCGTCACCGCGTTCCCGTCGGCGTAGAAGGTCCCGCCGCGGTACTCGCAGTCGCGGGGGTCGGCGATCACGCACTCGATGCCGAGGGCCTCGAAGGCCTGCTTGTAGAGCACGAACTCGTGGTAGGTCGGCACTTCCTTCCAGTCGAGGATCGCCACCCGCGGCGCCTCGTGCGTCCCACGCCACTCGTGGAAACTCGACAGCAGCGTGTTGATCGTGTGGTGCCGCGCCGGGATCCCCCGCACCTGCCAGCGGCGCTGGAAGGCCCGCATCGCCGGCAGGGTCCGGAACAGGTCGAGCAGCACGTCGCCGTAGGCCGCGCCGGCGGGCGTCTCGGCGTTGTACTCCGTGAACCGCACGCTGGTCGCGTCCTCGGTGAAGAAGGCGTCGAGCCGCGACAGCGGACTCCCCTGCGGGAGGCCGTGGTCCTCGGCCACCAGCACTTCCTCCACCGCGGTGAGCCGGAACTGGGCGCGGAGGGCCGCGTCCTGCAGCGCGGCGCGGTAGAGCGTGTCGAACGCCCGCAGCAGCGCGGTGGCGGCGGTGCGCATCACCCCGTGCTGCGACGGGGTGAGGAACCGCGGCCGCAGCACGTTGCAGAGCGGCCGGTCGCCGAACCAGAGGCCGCGCGCGGTGAGCTGCTCGCCCAGCCAGCCCCAGCTCTCGGCGGCCAGCTGGTCGTCGAGCAGCGCGTGGTAGGCGTCGATCGCGGTCGTGAGGGCGGGGCTGGTCACGACGCGCCCGGGTGCGCGGCGGCCGGCGTGGCGGGGCGCCCGCTCACGCCTTGCGGCTCACGCGGCCGGAGAGGAACTCGTTCCAGCGTTTCGGCTGCCCGGCCCCGGGGGCCTTGGCGAGGGCGATCAGCAGGTCCGCCATGTGCTCCACCGTCCAGTCGAAGTACGGCCGGGTGAGGGAGTTGATGTCCATGTCGGGGGCCGGGTTCATGAAGTCGATCGCGTACGGCACGCCGTCCTTCACCGCCCACTCGATCGAGTTCATGTCGTAGCCGAGGGCCTGCACGAGCCGGCGCGAGTCCTTGATCACCCGCTCCCGAACCCTCGGCGCGAGGAAGGTGTCGCTCACCAGGTACCTGCGCGCCTTGGGGTCGTACTGCATCGGCAGGATGTGCTCCTGCCCGATGCACATGCAGCGCACGAACTGCTCCCAGTGCACGAACTCCTGCACGATCATCGTCAGGAGCCCCGAGGTGTTGTAGTTCGCGACCAGTTCGTCGAGCGAGTGGCAGACGTACACCTCCTTCCACCCGCCGCCGTGCGCGTCCTTGAGGATGCACGGCATCCCCACGTGCGCGGCCACCGCCGCCCAGTCGAGCGGGAAGACGAGGTTGCGCAGCGACTCGTCGTGCTTGATCCCCGGCACGTACTCGCGGTTGGGGAGCACCACCGTCCTGGGCGACATGAGCCCGAGCGACGTGGCCAGGGTGGCGCCGAAGAACTTGTCGTCCGCGCTCCACATGAACGGGTTGTTGACCACGGTCACGCCGCGCAGCGTCGCGTGCTTGAGCCAGGCGCGGTACATCCCCACTTCGTGCGAGATCCGGTCCACGACAACGCTGTAGCCGGTCAGCTCGTCCATCCCCGGCGCGCCGGTCGGGGCGCCGAGCTTCGGAAAGTCGCACACCACGCCCGCGTCGCGATCGTGGATCGCCTTGATCAGGGCGGGGGGCATCGACCACTCCCGACCGACCACGAGTCCGACCTTCTTCACCTCCGCCATCCCGGGGCTCCCACGCAAGTTGGGGCGCAATCTACCCGCTCGCGCCTCCCCGTGTCATCCGGAGCGCGGCGACGGACCTGCCGCTCCCGGGCCGTCGGCGATTCCGCCCCGGGCGACATCCCTCACCCCGACGTTCCGTCCCCCCGGATCGCCCGCGGCAGCGGCGCGTCGTCGTCGCGGCGCATCGGGTGCGCCTCGTGCCCCGGCTCCGCCGCGGGCCCGGCCACCGGCGACGCGGGCCCCTCGTCGCGCACGACGCGGAACACGCCGCTCGGCCGCCCCGCCTCGGGCACCGGCCCGCCGAACAGGAACGGCAGCACCTTGCGAAACCGGCGCGCCCAGGCGCGCTCGGTGTGCCGCGCCCCGGCGTCCTCGTAGTACGACAACGTCTCCCCGGGAACAAAACCGACCTGGCGGAGCAGGTCGCGCATCTGCCGCGTGTCCTCGAGGGCGTCGGGGCCCTCGTGCGTGCCGATGTCGAGGTGGATGCGCCCTCCCTCCACCGGCTCCGCCTCGCGCACGACGTCGAAGATGCGGCCGTCGGCGAACCAGAGCGCCGGCGAGATCACCCCCGCCGCGCCGAAGGTCCACGGCGAGCGCAGGAGCGCGTACAGCGAGATCAGCCCGCCCAGCGACGACCCCGCCAGCGCCGTGCATTCCGGCCCGCGCTCGGTGCGCAGCTTGCGGTCGATCAGCGGCTTCACCGTCTCGACCAGGAAGCCCAGGTAGCGGTCGCCGCCCCCCCCGCCGCGAATCACGTCCCGGTGCGGCGTGTACTCGTACAGCCGCCGCGTCCCCATGTTCGGGATCGCGACCACGATCAGTTCCAGCCCCTTGCCGGCGTGGTGCGCCAGCGCCGCCCCCGCCTGCCAGTGGCCGGCGAAGCTCGTGTGCGGATCGAACACGTTCTGCCCGTCGTGCATGTACAGCACGGGATAGCGCCGATCCGGCTCCCGCTCGTAGCTCGGCGGCAGGTACACCACGAGGTCGCGCCGGTTGCGCAGCTGCGGGCTCCAGAGGCCGGGGACGACCTTGAGCGTCGCCGGCACGTCGTGCCGGCGTTCCGACTGCGGAACGGGGTAGTCGGCCCACTTGCGCATGCTGAAGGCTAGTCTCGGCGGCCCGGCGGGAAAAGCACGCCCGCCGGCCCAGTTGCGCGGCGGCGGCGTCCGCCATTCGTTTCCCGCATGCTCGCTCCGATCCTCCTCGCCGCGGTCGCCGTCCTCTCCGTCCTGTCGGTCGCGCTCGGGGTGAACGTGCTTCGCCTGCAGCGCGCCAAGCGGCAGGGGGGACTGGGCAAGCCGTGGATCCTGCCGCGGGTCGGCGTCGAGGCGCTCGACCCCGTCTTCCGCATGGACGAGCTCGGCCCGACGCGCGCCACCGAGGTTCGCTACATCGGACGCGGCGTCCTCCCGGTGCTCGGCGGCACGAGCGACTACGAGACCTGGATCCTGTCCGTCCTCGCCACCCGGGCGACGGCGATGTTCGAGTTCGGCACCTGCACCGGCAAGACCGCCTACCTGTGGGCGCGCAACCTTCCCCCCGGTGGGCGGGTCGTGACGCTGACCCTCTCGCCGGAGTCGATCCGGGAGTACGCGAACGCCTCGGGCGACGACCGCGCGGCCGTGGCGCACGCACTGGAGGAGTCGCGGTTCACGCGCTACCTGTACACGGGCACCGATGTCGCGGACCGCATCACGCAGCTCTATGGCGACAGCAAGGCGTTCGACCCGGCGCCGTACGCGGCGCAGTTCGACGTCATCTTCATCGACGGCTCGCATGCCTACTCGTACGTGCACAGCGACACCGAGAAGGCCCTCCGGATGATCCGGCCCGGCGGCGTGATCCTCTGGCACGACTACACCGGCCCCGACGCGTCGCCGGACGTCTACCGCGCGCTCAACGAGCTCGCACCGCGCCTCGACCTGCGGCACATCAAGGGCACCACGCTGGTCTTCCACCGCGCCGCGGCGGGCCACGCATGAGCGGCCGCGGCGCCCTCGCCGGCCTCGCGGCGGCATTCGTCGCCGCCGCCTGCGCCGATTCCTTCGCCGAGCACGTGCCGCTCGGCCCCGACGCGCGGATCACCGGCGCCCACTTCGAGCGCTCGGGCCAGGAGCCCTGCGCGCCCTGCAACCTCATCGTGCAGCTTGGCGTCGCCGAGGTTCGCGTCACCGGCGGCGCGGGCATCGCATTCGTGTCCGACGACAGCACCTCGGTGCTCTATACGGCGGTGGGCGGCGCGGGGGGCTTCAAGGGGCTCGGCGAGTCGCTGATGCGCTGGGACGCCGCCACCGGCAGGAGCGTCCGGCTCGCGTCCGAGTACTACGTGATCGAGCAGGTCAGCCCGTTCGCGCCCGACAGCGGGCGGCCCCTCGTGATCGTGAGCATGCGCGAGTTCGGCTCGGGGGTGCGCCACCTGGGGATCGTCGACCCGCTGCGCGGCGAGGTCTTCCGGCTCGAGCGGGCCGCGGTCACGGCGATCGACAGTGCGCACGTCGAGATCACCGAGTGGGGCATGGCGGCGAGCTGGAACATCGAGGCCCTCTCCGCCGACAATGGACTGCCGATGGCGCCGCCGTCGCGCCGGATCCGGTTTCCCCTCGACTCGCTGCGCACCATGCCCGTGCTCACCAACCGGTTCATGGTGTGGGATCCCGACGCCCAGGACGCGGCGCCGTACCTGCCCTCCGTGATCGACGCCCGCGGCGCGGGCGACACCAGCTCCTTCCAGCTCGGGCCGCCGCCCAGGATGCCCGCCCTCGGCTCCGGCACGGTGAAGCGCATCCGCCCCGGCGCCGACTCGCCCGCGAAGCGCGACAGCACGCCGCCGCCGTCACCCTGAGCGCGGCAACGGCCCCGCCTCTCGCTACTTCACGATGTCCTTCTTCGTGCTGCCGATGATCTCGAGCAGCTCCTGCTTCTCGCGTGCCGCCACCTTGAACTTGTCAAGCGTCGCCACGAAGTGCCCGGCGAAGGCGTTCCACACCGGCTCCGTGACCTGCATCTCCTCGTGCGCGACCTTCATCGTGCGGCCGATGTAGTGGCACGGCCCGCCCGAGGCCTCGCACAGCTGGTCCACGATCAGCTGCCGGATGCGCCTCTTGTCGCGCTCCTCGAGCCCCTTGAAGAACGGCGTGATCCCCGGGTCGGCGAGGATCCGCCCCAGAAAGTCGTCGGTGACGGCCGCGATCGCGTTGTACCCGCCGAGGCGGTCGTACAGCGTCACGCCGTCGGCCGTCCCACCGCCCATGCGCCCCGCACAGGCCTGCGCGGCGACCAGCGCAAGCGCCGCCGCCCCGCGGCGCAACACCGTTCCGGTCATCGACACGATCTCCCGGCGCCCAGCGGCGCCCTGCGGCCAGTGAGGGGCATGCGCGCTAGTTCGGCGCCGGATAGACGGCGAATGCCTCGATCTCGATCAGCCAGTCCGGGCTCACCAGCTGCGCGACCCCGATCGTCGATCGCGACACCTTGGTCGGGTTCGCCGCGGTGCCGAAGAACTCGGCGTACGCGGCGAACCATCCCGCAAAGTCGAACTGGCCGCCCTTGTACTTGTCCGGCGCGACGTACACGCGCAGGTACACCACGTGCCTGAGCGACAGTCCCTTGGCCGCCAGTTGCGCCTCGAGGGCCTTGAGGATCGACCGCCCCTGCGCCTGCGTGTCCCCCCAGCGCTCGCGTGTCCCCTCGGCGGCCTGCGGGTTGGCCATCGACGGCACCGTGCCCGACGTCCACAGCCAGGCCCGGTTGGCCGGGATCGCGACATTGCTCGAAATCGGCGACGCCCCCGGCCCGACAAAGGTCACCTCCCCCGGTGCCTGCGCGGCGGCCGTGGCGGCGACGACCAGCGACAGCGCCCCCACGAGGGCGCGGCGCGCCGGGACGGCGAGGGCGGTCCATGCGGTATTGACGGTCCATTCGATCACGGAACGATCCTCGGGTGAAACGGTGAAGGGCCGGCGTCGCGAGGGGCACCCTGCCGCTCGCGTGATACGACGCGACCGGCCAGGTCGGATTTCGAGATCGGATTCATGCGTTGGCGGGCTCCGTGTCCTGGGCCACCCGGCCAGCCGGCGTCGCCGGGGCGCCGGCGGCACGCGCGTTGGCCGGTGTCACGCGGCGATGCTCCCCCGACGTGCGGGCCAGCGGGAGGAGCAGCCGGAACTCCGCCCCACCGCCCGGCGGGGCGATGTACACCAGGTCGCCTCCCTGCGCGCGGGCGAACTCGCGGGCGATCGCCAGGCCGAGCCCGACGCCGGGACTGTCCGGCAGCACCGAGCGGCCGCGCGCGAACGGCTCGAACACGCGGTCCCGCTCCTCGGCGGGAAGGCCCGGCCCCTGGTCGCGAACGCCGATCACCAGGCGCTCGTCGTCCTCGCGCGCGGCCCACAGCTCCACCGACGACGCCTCGGGGGCGTACTTGCCGGCGTTCTCGAGCAGGTTCGACACGATGCGCACCGACAGCACGAGGTCGAACTGCCCCGCCAGCACGCCGTCCCCCTCGATGCGCACCACCACGCTCCTCCCGCCCATCGCCGGCTCCGCGGCCCGGCGCGCCGCGTCGAGGAGGTCGTCGGCCGTGTTGAACTCGACGCGCGAGGGGAGGGCGCCCCCCTGGATGCGCGACCAGTCCAGCACGGCGTCCAGCAGCCGGCCGAGCCGGTCGGCCTCGCCCTCGATCACCCTCGCGTCGTGGCTCGTGAGGCCGCCCGGACGCCCGGCGAGTGCCTTGATGGCGGTCAGCGGAGTGCGCAGGTCGTGCGACACCGATGCCAGCAGCGCGCCCTTCAGCCGGTCCGCCTCGCGCAACGCCTCGGCGTGCTGCGCCTCGAGGAGCAGGCGCTCCCGCTCGGCGGCCAGGCGCTCCACCTCGTAGGCGCGCTGGTTGGCGCGCTCCACCTCGCGCCGCCACCGGCTCACGAGCTCGCTGATCGCGAACGCCACCGTGCCGTAGGCCACCAGGATCAGCCAGTCGAACTCGCCGAAGTAGTGCGAGGCCATGTACGGCGGCATGATGCCGAAGTGAAACGCGGCGTAGCTCGCCAGCACGAGCAGGAGCCCCAGCGGTTGCCGCCCCCCCGCCGTCGCTCCCACCACCACCAGCAGGTAGGTCAGCGCCGCGTGCGACGGCCGGATCGTGGCGCTCTCGCTCAGGAACAGCAGCGTCGACACGCCGAACAGCGCCGGCCAGAGCACCCACGCCAGCAGCTGCTCGCGCCCTGACGGCTTGACCGGAATGGCGGAAAGGTCGGCGGCCACGGTGCTTGACGGTAATCCCCGGCGCCCTCCCACGCCACGCGACCGCCGGCCCCCCTTCAAACCCCGTGGCGGAAGTGGGTGTCCGAACCCTCAGCCCCGCCGGCGCCGCACGGCCTCCCTCGAGGGGCCATCCCCGCCGGCCTCGCCGCATCCCACCCCGAGGTTCGCATGCCGCGCCCGTCCATCCTCCCCCTCCTCGCCCTCCTCGCCGCCCCGGCCCTCGAAGCCCAGTCGGCCGAGTCGATTGCGCTCAAGGGTGCCGACGTCGCGATCTACAACCTGGCCGGCGTGGTCCGCGTCGAGCGCGGCAGCGGGCGCGACGTGAGCGTTGAGGTGCGCCGCGGAGGGAATGACGGCGCCAGGCTCAAGCTCGAGACGGGTGAAGTGCGCGGCCGCCAGGCGCTCCGCATCGTGTACGACGCCGACCGAGTCGTGTACCCGAAGCTCGGCCGCTGGTCGAACACGACGATCAACGTGGCCAGCGACGGCACCTTCGGCGACAGCCGGCGCGACAGCGAGGACCGGTGGAAGGGCTGGCGTCCGTGGGGTCGTGGCGACCGGGTGCGCATCTCGGGCAACGGCGACGGCATGGAGGCCTGGGCCGACCTCGTGGTGCGCGTGCCCCAGGGCGTCACCCTGCGCCTCCGGCACGCGGTGGGCGAGGTGCACGCCGACGGCACCGACGGGCGGCTCGACATCGACGTGGCAACGGCGGCCGTGGACGTGGCCAACACCAAGGGTGCACTGGTGGTCGACGCCGGCTCCGGTGCCGTGAGCGTGACCGGCTCGTCGGGGGAGATCTCGCTCGACCTCGGCTCGGGCTCCGCGCGCCTGTCGAAGCTCGCCGCCACCGACCTCGCCGTGGACGTCGGCTCGGGCGGGGTCACGGGCGACAACATCTCGGTGAGCGGCCGGTTCTCGCTCGACGCCGGGTCGGGGAGCTGCGAGCTGACGGCACTCGCCGCGCGCCGGTCCAGGATCGACGTCGGCAGCGGTGGCCTGCGGGCGGAGTTCGCGACCGACGTCGACGACCTCGACGTCGACGCCGGCTCGGGGTCGGTGACCCTCGGCTTCCCCGACTCGGTGGGCGCCGAAGTCGACATCGAGACGGGAAGCGGCGGGATCAGCTCCGACTTCGCCGTCCAGGTCAACCGCACCGACCGTCACCGGCTGGTCGGCACCGTGGGCGACGGCAAGGGGCGGATTCACGTCGGTGCCGGGAGCGGCGGCGTGCGGCTGCGGAAGCTCGGCAACACGAAGTAACCGCGCCGCCCGCCGCCGTCATCCTGCGCGCGGCGAAGGATCGTCTTCTTCGCCGTCTTCCTGCGCGCGGCGAAGGATCGTCTTCTTCGCCGTCTTCCTGCGCGCGGCGAAGGATCGGCTTCTTCGCCGTCTTCCTGCGCGCGGCGAAGGATCGGCTTCTCCCAGGCTGGCCCTTCGCCTCGATCTGGGCGACCGGGGCGCCCTCCCGTCATCCAGCGCGAACGCTACCAGCGCGGCGACGTTGCCCGCCCCGGACAAGATCACCACGCACTGCGCGCCGTCGGTCGTGCGGCAGGTGACGGGGTTCGCCTCCCGCCCCCGCGCGCAGCGGGTGCGGCCAGCGCGTGGCGCCGGTGCGCGCGTCGCTGGCGCACGGCACCGTTCCGCCACCGGTGATGAACACGAGCCCGCCGTGCGGGACCGTCCACCTCGCGACCTTCCGGTCGCGGTCGATCGCGGTGAGCCTACCGTCCGTCGGCTTCACCAGGGGCGGGGCCGCCGGCCGCGTGTGGTCGCCGCGCCACGGGTCGGTGCCGGCGGTGACGTCGATGTCGCTCGCTGGCAGGTCCGCCGGGGACGCGTCGCCGATCGGATCTCGCTCGCACCGGCGTGCCATCGCCAGGGAGTTCCACCGGAAACGCGTCGCCGGTCGTTCCCTTCGGCGTCCCCCGTCGGATCGTGAACTGCGCCCCGCGCGACGCGCTCAAAAGCTCACGCCGAGAAAGGCCCCGAATGTCGTCCCTCCCACCTCCGCGGGGCCGGCGGGGGCGGTCGCGACCTTGGGAAAGCTCCCGGAAAAACCGAAGCGGTGCTGCAGCTTGAGCTCGACGAACATGCCCGCCGAGAGGGGCTGCTGCCACGAGGCCAGCGCCCCCCACCCCGCGGCGGTGTTCGAGGCGGTGCCCTCGGCCACGAGGTCGGGGTTCTTGGTCTCGCGCCAG
The DNA here is from genome assembly GCA_016191225.1 of Gemmatimonadota bacterium. Classification (GTDB taxonomy): domain Bacteria; phylum Gemmatimonadota; class Gemmatimonadetes; order Gemmatimonadales; family Gemmatimonadaceae; genus JACPPC01. The sequence continues at coordinate 204,485 of JACPPC010000001.1, forward strand.
CGCATGGCACTCTGCACGTACGACGGCCCCGCGGCGACCCGGAAGCGCGGCCATTCGTAGCCCACGTTCAGTCCGTAGGCCTTGCCACGATAGTTCATGATCGCCCGCCAGCCGACCGTCTCGGCCGCGTCGTTGAAGGCGCGCGCCGTCCATTCGTAGTCGCTGAGGTCCGAGTAGCCCTCCAGTGACCAGCCCCCGATCACTCGCAGCCGCAACGCGATGGCGCCCCAGGGGGCCTGCCCCGCCTCGGTCGGGTAACCGAGCTCCACCGGCCGAGCGGTGATCGTCGTCCCCGCAGTCCCGACCGTGGTGAACGACCCGTCCGCGGGAACGGGGTCGGTCACGACATACCCCGACTGCTGCATCCTGGTCGCGAAGGCGGCGCGCGACGCGGCACGCTGGTACGAGACCAGTCCCGGCATGAACGACAGCAGCCAGCGCCGCTGCGGGAACTCGGCATTCGACCGGCTCGGGCAGAGGTCTTCCTTGGCTTCGACCTCGCTCTCCGGCGGGAAGAGGGCGAGCCGCACCAGCTGGTAGCGCTGGCCGTCGAAGGCCCACTTGGCGGCGTAGCGCGCCTGCTCCTCCTGCGTGCGCGCGCCACCGGCCGCGATCCGCACCGTCAGCATGCCGCCGTGCTCGTAGGCGCCGTCGGTGCAGACGGAGAAGATCGCGTCACGCATCGAGAAGCTCGGCGTCCCGTCCCGGTAGAGCCCGTTCATGAAGGTGAGCAGCGCCCGCGGCCCGACCACGCTGTCGGTGCCGCGCATCACGAGCGTGGCGCGCGAGTCGATCGCGCCGGCAAGGCCCTCCACCCTGCCCGTGCGCAGCACCGAGTCGAGGCGGGCCTTCTCGCGCTCCACCCCGGCCTGGATGCCGCGCTCGCCGGGCAGGATCACCTGGCTGCCGGAGTGCGGCGTGAGGGTGGCACAGCCGCCGCCCAGGACGGCCGACAGCAGCGGGGAAAGCGCGGGAACGAGGCGGAGACGCATCCTCGACGAAAAGATACCGGCCGGGCGCGTCGCGGCCAGCGGGGGCGCCGGGGGGAGGCGGCGGTCGCCGCCGCGCGTACATTCTCCCCGGCACGCCTCGCCCTCGAATCCACCAGCCAGGAGCCCGCAGATGAGCGACCCGTCCGCCTCTCCCGCCGACGCGCCCACTCCCGCCGAGACGGCCAGCGTCGTCGAGGACTTCCTCGACATCTTCTACGCCCCGGCGGCCGTGTTCGCGCGGCGCGCGAACGGGAACTTCTGGATCCCGATGCTGGTGGTGATGCTGATGACCGGGGCGATCTTCCTCGCCACGCGTGGGGTCACCCGGCCGATCATGGACGCCGAGATGGCACGCGCCGAGGCGGCGCAGATGAAGAAGAATCCGCAGATCACCCCGGACCAGCTCGCGGTCGGTCGCAACATCCAGGAGAAGGTCGCCCCCGTCGGTGCGTTCCTCTTCCCGCCGATCGGCATCCTGCTCGTGGCGCTCACGCTCTGGCTGGTCGGCAAGATGTTCGGCGCCACGCAGACGTGGAACGCGGCCCTCGTCGTCAGCTCCTACGCCTACATCCTGAAACCGGTGGAGGGATTCCTGAACGGGGCACAGGCGATGATGATGAACCCGGCGTCGCTCGACGGCCGGCTGCGCGTCTCGCTCGGGGTGGCGCGCTTCCTCGACCCCGCCACCACCTCGCCGGTGCTGCTGGCGGCGATCGGCCGGCTCGACCTGTTCACGATCTGGCTCACCGCGCTGCTGGCGATCGGCCTGTCCGTGACGGGCAGGATCAGCCGCCGCGACGGCGCGATCGCGGCCGTGATCGTCTGGATCATCGGGGCCCTCCCCGGGGTGATCGGCGCCCTGCTGCAGGGGTGAGCAGCACCATGCCCTTTGGACGAAGCGCTAGATTGCCGCGATGACCGCACGAAAGAAATCCGGAAGCCGCCGCGGCGGGCGCGGCAAGCGCAAGTCGCCGTACTCGGCACGTCGGGAGCACGAGACCTCGCTCCCGACGAGCCGCAACGCCTACATCGAGACGCGCGAGTGGCTCCTCGCGCGCCACGGACCCCACTGCGCCTACTGCGGGCGCAAGGTCGCCAAGGCCACGATCACGCTCGACCACGTGGCCCCGCGGCGGGGCCTCACCGCGTACGACCGGCGCGACAACCTGGTGCTGTGCTGCAAGAGCTGCAACACCGCCAAGGCCGACTCCCCGATCCTCAAGTTCCTCCTCGCCAACCGCGACCGCGCCAGGAACATGGTGCGGTACGGCAAGCACCTCAGCCCGCTGCTGGTGAAGATGGCGCGTGACATGGCGGGCCCCGGGCCGCTGACCAAGAACCCGTTCAGCAAGGGCGACGACTCGCCGTACAGCGACTGAGCCAGCCGGCGGCTCGCCGGGCGCGCCGGGGGCCGCCCCACTCGGCGCGGCCCCCGGCGTCGCATGACGGCGGCGGGGGGCCGCCTACCGCACCGTGTACCCCCGCCCCTCGAGACAGGCGACCTCCGCCCGCCGGTACTGTTCGGCCAGCGCCGCCGCCGCGGCATCGGCCGGCGGCGATGCACCCGGCTCGTATCCCGACGCCCCCGCCGCCCACTTCGCGCACTCGGCACGGTCGGTGAACAGCCGCTCCCGCGACTGCCCGTTCCTCGGGTACACCATCAGGTCCGTGCCGATCGGCGGCGACCACGGCTGCGACGAGTCCGCGGCGACCGTGCCGGCTGGCGGCGGCGACACGACGTACCCCGCTCCCTGCGGCGCGGGCGCGTAGTACACGCCGTTGGCGTAGTAGTACGGCACGCCCCCCACCCAGACCACGGTGTACGACGGCGGCAGCACCGGGATCACCACGCCGGTCGGCGGCGCCACCACGACGTAGCGCGGACCGTACGGTCGGTACCAGACACCGGCATGGAAGTAGAACGGGCTCCCCCGCCAGAAGACGCCGATCCGCTCACGGGGAAGGCCGCCGACCACGAAGCCGCGGGCCGGGTAGAACACGTTGTGCCGGTACCGCGCATCGAAGCGCGCGTGTGGCGGCACGAATGCGGGCGCGGGCGGCGCCCAGCCCGGGGCACGCACCGGCTGCGGCGCGTGCGCGACGCGCGCACCGGGCCCTGCCAGTCCGCCACCACGGGGGATGTCCCGCGGGGCATCGTGGCCGCCACGCTGGCCGCCGTCCTCCCGGCCCCTTCGCTGCGCCGGAAGCGGTGAGGCGCTTCCAATCACCATGCCGAGCGCGAGGACTCCGGCCACCACCGATCGACGGCTGCTCGTGCCGCGTGCACGCATCTGAGGCCTCCCAGTGTGAATCGCCGGTGCGTCGCATCGTTCGCGCACTCGGGCGACCTGTTCACTGAGGCATACCGCGCGGCGGGGCGCAAGTTTCGTCGCGCGCCCCCACCCGTGACAGCGGTGTCGGGGAGGAACGATGGAACTTCTTGACGTTTCCGGTTCCGCTCGCCGGCGTGCGACGCGCGCGGGCCCATTGGCGACACCATCAGGAAGCCTGAGCCCCAGGCGGCGCCAGCCGGGCGATTCCGCCGCGAGCGCGTGGCAACGGCCGCGCCCCGGGCGCGGCGCGCGGGCCGCGATCAGCGCCAGCCCGGCACCGGCGGCGAGGGTCCCCTCCGGCCCTGCTCGACGCTTCCCAGCGGGGAGGTCCAGTCGCGCAGGGCCGCGATGTCGGTGGGCGTCGTCCGGCAACAGCCGCCGACCAGCCGCGCCCCGGCCTCGACCCACTCTCGCGCCTGCGCCGCAAAGCCGCGGCCGTCGCGATCGCCGCGCCAGCCGTGCGACGCCGCGTCGTAGCGCTCCCCCGAGTTGGGATACGCGACGAGGGGCAGCGACGTGGCCGATCGCGCCTCGCGCAGCAGCGAGGGCACGTGGCGCGGCGCCGTGCAGTTCACGCCGATCGCGGCCACCTGCGGGTGTCCGTCGAGCAGCGCCGCCGCGTCGCGCATCGGCTCGCCCGACGACAGGCGCGTCCCGTCGCGGGCGCTGAAGCTGAACCAGGCGGTCATCCCCGGGTGCCGCTCGAGCACCACCAGCAGCGCCCGCGCCTCGGCGAGGCTGGGAATGGTCTCGCACGCCAGCAGGTCGGGCCCCGCAGCGACCAGCAGCGCCATGCGCGGCGCGTGGAACACCGCCAGCGGTCCCTCGCCGATGCCGTAGTCCCCATGGTACTCCGAACCGTCCGCGAGGTAGGCGCCGTACGGACCCACCGATGCCGCCACCAGCGGCCGGGAACGGCCCACGCGCACCCCCTCGTCGGCCCAGAAGGCGTCGCGCTCGTCACGGGCAAGCCGCACCGCGCTCGAGATCACGCCTTCGGCGTCCGGCCGCGAGAGCCGGCGCAGCATCAGCCCCTGCACCGTCGCCTGGTAGCTCGCGGTGGTGATCACGTCCGCGCCCGCCTCGAGGTAGTCGCGGTGCACCGCGGCGACCAGCTCCGGCGCCTCGAGCAGCACCCTGGCCGACCCGAGCGGGTCGGCGAGGTCGGCGCCGCGGCGCTCCAGCTCCGTCGCGAGCGCGCCGTCGAGCACCACCACCTCCTGCTCCCGGAGCCGGGCGGCCAGGGGGCCGCGCGAGGCAAGGGTCATGTCGCGCAAGTTATCGTTCGGCCATGCGCGATGCCGGGCCGCCCTACCCGTTCGAGATCCGCCCCTCGGGGATCGAGGGGCTGGGCGCGTTCGCCACCGAGCGCATCGCCCCCGGCGTGCGACTGATCGAGTACGCCGGCGAGCGCCTGACGCCGGCCGCCGCCGAGGCGCGATACCCCGACGCCGAAGGGGAGCGGCACCACACCTGCCTGTTCGCCATCGACGACGAGGTCGTCATCGACGCCGCCGTGAATGGCAACGAGGCGCGCTTCATCAATCACTCGTGCGCCCCCAACTGCGACGCGGTGATCGACGCCGGCCGCATCTGGATCGAGACCATCCACGACATCGAGCCGGGGGAGGAACTGGCGTACGACTACGCCTACGTGCTCACCGAACGCCACACGCCGGCCGCCAAGCGGCGGTACCCGTGCCACTGCGGCGCCGCGACTTGCCGCGGCACGATCCTGGCCCGCAAGCGGTAGCCGCCGGGCCGCCCCGCAAGGGCGGCCCGGCCTCCGGCTCCTACCCGGCGAAGCAGTACGAGCAGCCCGCCTCCTGCGCCCGGCCGACGGCGAGCACTCCCGACGCCGCGATGTGCGACCCCGGCACCAATGCCGCCTTCCACTCGGCAAAGGCATCCTCGGCCTTCACGCCGATCGCCTTGCCGGCCATCCCGGAGATGATCGTGAGGGCCAAGTTGCAGACCACGACGGTCGCGCCCGCGGCAATCATCTTCTCCACCGACTGGGCGGGGTTCATCATGTCGCCCGGCCCGGAGTTGATGTAGAAATTGCGCACCGCGGGAGCCTTTGTGGCCGGGTCCATGATCCCCAGCATCGCGCCGACACCGTACTTCGACCAGATCGCGTCGGAGACGGCCATCGGCATGGCGAAGTGCCGCACGACGATCACCGCCCGGACCTCCTTCGGGCCGAGGCCATACGCCTGCTTCATGGTGTTCAGGTAGTTGCCGGCGAACATCATCGGGAAGCCGGCGTTGTGCGCAGTGGCGTCGAACACCTGCTTGTGCTTCGTCGCGGCCAGTCCGGACAGCCAGGGCTCGGAGCCGGCCTTGTCGGCCGCGGGCTCGGCGCGCGTGATCGCGGGAGCTGCCGCGAAGGCGAGCGCTGCGGCGCCGAGTCGTTCAATGAAAGTGCGTCGATTGTCGCCAAGGCTGGACATCTGGGCCTCCGTGGTGGGATGGGTAGGCGGAGAACGTAGCTCGCCCTGCCGCCAGCGGCGAGCGCCCGTTGGGGGGGCGGCACCGGGACGTTGCGCGCACGTTCCCCGCCCCGATCTTTCCCCGCATGCGAGCCCCCCCATGAGGCACTGGCTCCGTCGGCGCGTCTACGAGCCGCTGTTGGCGGCCCTCCGCGAGGGGGTCACCCCGGCCGGGCTCGCGCACTGCGTCGCGGTCGGCGCCATGATCGGCATCTTCCCCGCGATCGGGACCACCACGCTGCTGTGCACCGCCGCCGCGCTGGCCCTGCGGCTCAACATGGTGGTGATCCTCGCGGTGAACTACCTCGTGTACCCGCTGCAGTTCGCGCTCCTCATTCCCTTCTTCCGCGCCGGTGAGTGGCTGTTCGGCGCCGAGCGCCTGTCGCTGTCCGCCGGCGAGGTGGTGGCCCTCGTGCGCGATACGCCGATCGTGGCGATCGACCGGTTGTGGACGGTGACCTGGCATGCCGCGGCGGCCTGGCTGGTGCTCACGCTGTTGACGGTGCCCCTCATCCGCGCGGCGCTGACGCCGGCCTTTCGCCGCATGGCCCGCCTCGTGCCTCCCGCGCCGGGGGCGACTGGCAACGGCACCTGAGCGCGCCGTCGCTGCTCGCCGTCGCTGCTCGCCGTCGCTGCTCGCCGTCGCACGCGCCGTGTGCAGCTCGTCCGGCTGCCGCACGTCCGGCTTCACGACACAACGACGTCGACGTCGCCGGGAACCGTGCGTCGTCCTGCCGGCCGCGAGGTACGCGTCGCCGGCCAGCGGGCCCTGGTGCTCCGGGTGCTGCTCCGGGTCACCAGCGTCGCGCTCACCGGGTGCAGCTGCCTCCGCACCGGCGGCGAGGACTGTCGTGGCTCGCAGCCGCCCGCGCCGAAGTTCCTCCCCTGGCCTCCGGCGAGACTGTGCCCGCGCGCCGACGTGCAATGGCTGGCGCGCGCCTTCCCGTGGTGAGCGCCGGCCCCGCCGCGGCTACGCCAGCGTCGGCTTGATCACCGCCAGCGCCTTCTTCATCTCGGCCATCGTGCCCACCGAAATGCGCAGGTGCGTGTTGAGCGGGGGAAAGGCGCGGCCAACCGCCACGCCCTTGCCCAGCAGCTCCGTCTTGAAGGCCCTGGCGTCCTTGCGAATGTCGACCATCATGAAATTCGCGTCGCTGCCGAACACGGTGTAGCCGGCGTCCTCGAAGAACGTGCGGGTGTAGGCCCGCGCCTCGCGATTGAGCCTCTGCTCCCTGCCGATGTGCGCGGCGTCGGCGATCGCGGTGGTGGCGGCGGCGAGGGCCAGCTGGTTGACGTTCGAGCCGAGCAGCCACGGCTGCATGCGAGCGAGCGTCTCCTTGCGGCCGATCGCGTAGCCGGCGCGCAGCCCGGCCATGCCGAACACCTTGCTGAAGGTCCGCGTCACGAACACGCGCGGGTTGGCCAGCGCGAGTGGCACCGACGTCGCGTACGACGCGTCGGCCACGTACTCGTGGTAGGCCTCGTCCACCAGGATCGTCGTCTCGGGCGACGTGCGGTTCACCTGCTCCACGAACGACGTCACCGCCCCCTTGCCGTGCACGGTGGCGGTGGGGTTGTTCGGGTTGCAGAAGAAGACCAGCCCCGCCCCCCGCGCGCCGGCGACCATCGCGTCAAGGTCGAGCCGCAACTTGCCGTCCACCGGGGGCGCGATCACCGGCGAGCCGATGAACTTCGCAAAATTCCCCGGTGCCTCGAAGGTCGGGTTGGGCGACACCAGCCCGTGCTCGGCGCTGGTGAAGGCCCGCACCGCGGCCCGCAGCAGCTCGCCCGAGCCGCACCCGAGCATCACGTTCTCCGGCTTCACGCCGTGCACCTTGCAGATCGCGGCGACCAGCTCGTCCTCGCCACGCACCGGGTACCGGTTGGACTCGCTGAAGTGCGCCTTGATCGCCTCGAAGACGCGGGCGCCGGGGCCGTTGGGGTTCTCGTTGCTGTCGATCCGGATCATGCCCGGGCGCGCCGCCAGCAGCCGGTCGGCACGGCGCGTCTCCAGCTGCTGTTGCGTCTGCTGCGCATCCTGCGGCAGCGCCGCGCCAAGCGCCTCGTAGCCGCGCCAGTTGGGTGCCAGGGGAAGTGCAAGGGCGCCGGCCGTGCCGGCACCCACGGAGGCGATGAACGAACGGCGGGAAACGGCCACGGTGGAGCTCCGGAGGGATTCGAGCGACAAGATAGCGACGGGCGCGGGCGGGGGGCGAGCGGCGCTGCCGCCGTCTTAGCGGTGTTCCAGTCCCGGCACCCCGAACGCAAACCCGAGCGTGGCCTCGACCACGCGGCCGTCGAGCGGACCCTTGAGCGCGCGAATCCGCCCGACTCCCACGCGCGCCACGAGCGACGTCCCGATGTCGCAGCCGAGCCAGACCATCGGCTGCGCCACGATGCCGCTCCCGGTGTCGACTCCCCCGCCCCCCGCCGCACCCACGAGCAGCTCGGCGCCCCCGTGAAACGCGCCGGCGATGGGCAGGTGCGCGCCCGGCCCGAGCAGCCCCACGGTGTACGCCCCCGCGCCACCGCCGAGGGCGCTGCGCACCTGGCCCGTCAGGTACCACGACGGCGACACGAACCGGTTCACGCGCAGCACCACCGCCTGCAGGTCACGCACCGAGCCGTCCTTGCGCACGGCATCGTATCCCTCCACGCCGCCGAACCACTCCATGCGCACCACCGGCACCGGCTCGCCCTCCCGCACGCGGCTGTCCACCGTCCAGTTGAGGGCCGCCGTGACGTGTGCCGCGCGGAAGTTTCCGTCGGGGGCCGCGGTGTACCCCTCGTCGAGCACGAGGGACAGGTCCCGGGTGAGTCGCGCCGCGGTGGTGAGCGAGCCGCGCAACAGGGGGCCGCCCCCGACCGCGATCCCGCCGCCGCCCCCGAGTCCAGCCGCGACGCGCCCGCCCAGGCTGAGCGGGCCGCCACCGACCTTCACGCCGAAACCGAGCGCCGCCAGCACCTCGGCGTAGCCGGCCACGCCACCACTCGCCGCCCCGGCGGCCTCGATCCCCCACAGCGTTCCCCCGGCCAGGTCCTGCTCCGCGCGCACACCGACCAGCCGAATCGTTCCCGGGAGCGCGGTGCCCGTCGTCGAGGCGGTGCCGGCGGCGGGCAGGTAGGCGCCGGCCACCGCCAGCACCCGGTCGAACCCGAGTCCGCCCGGCGACGTCGCGGACACGAACTCCCCCAGCCGGTCCCGGCCGACGTGCCGGAACGCCGTGCGCACGCTGAAGGTGGCGCCGAGCTGCCGACTGTCGATGTCGCCGTTCACGAAGCGCACACGCGACCACGAGAGCCCGGAGCTCATCGTGCCGAAGTCCCACATGAGGTCGAGGTGAGGGCGCAGCATCAACCCGTCGCCCACCGGCGCGGCACCCCCACCGCCACCGCCGGCGTAGACCCCGGCACCCACACTGAGCGCGCGGGCGATGGCGCGGCGCCAGGCGAGCTCACCACCGACCACGAACAGCCCCCCTCGCCGGCCGGTGAACGTGCCGTACACGGCCGGGCCAAGCGAGATCCCGGCGCCGAGGTCCACGAGGTAACTCGCGCCCGCGAGCCCCACCAACTCGGTGGCCGGCAGGGTCACCTGCTCGAAGCCGAATCGCACCTTCGCCGAGCGCGCGTTGACCGCCGGCGTGCCCGACTGGTCCTGTGCCTGCGCCCTGTGCGCGGCGCAGGCCCACAGCGCCATCCCCAGCGCCGTCCCCAGCGTCGATCGCGCCGCCCTCGAATTCCCGCCCCCCACCGCCGGCCCTCGCGTCGCGTGACAAACCCCGACGAAAGCTAAGAGGGCGCCTCATCGCTCGTGGGCGGAGTCAGCGTTGCCACGCGGCCGCGTTGCCGTTATCGTGGCAGCTCCCTCACCGGACTGGCCTATTCCGCATCGCCGACGGCATCGCTCAGCGAGTGAGCCACCGCTCATGGTCCCCGCGGCGTCGCCTCCCGTCGAGGAAGGGGAGGTGACCGAGGGCGCTGGCGCCCCTCGCGAAGGCTCGCGGCTCGGCCGCCTCCTCAGGCGAATGAAGTGGGTGCTCTACGGCGTGGCGCTGGCGATCTACCTGTTTCCGCCGCTGGACATGACGTCGAGCATCCTGCCCATCCATGTGCGCGACATCCAGTGGCGCTTCCAGGCGACCACCTTCCTCGGCCAGTCGATGCTGACCCAGTGCATGGCGTACACGGCGGCCACCCTGCTCGCGCTGCTGGCCCGGCACCGGCTCGGCGTCTCGCTGGTTTCGCTCTTCGCCGTGCTGGAGGCCATGATACTCCTCCCGGTCACGGCGATCTTCCTGGCCGACTACTTCCAGATCCGGCCGGCGATCCCCGACGACCTGCGGCCGCGACTCCAGTTCGTGATGATCAAGACGACGTTCGAACTCCTCGCCGGCGGCACGCTGATGGCGCTGCTGGGCATGCACATGCGTGGCTCGACGGGCATCCAGATGCTGAAGTCGGAGCGCCGCCCGGCCGAAGGTGAACACCAGTACGCCGTGCCGGAGCAGCCCGAGTAGCGGTCGACGGCGCCTGACCGCGACCGGCGGCAGGTTGGGCGCGCCATACGCGGCGTCGGCGGGAGGAAACGAGCGGGCCCCGGCGATGAATCGCCGGGGCCCGCGACGACCATCCAGCCGAGGTTACGCGAGAAACTCGCGGCGACGGCGAACGACCACGAGCAGCCCGGCCAAGCCGGTCGCGGCGAGAAGGATCGTCGCCGGCTCCGGCGTGACGGTCGTCGACCCCTCACAGCCGATCGTGGTGCCGGTGGGCGTGTCCACCGTGGTCGCGCTGTAGGACTCGCCGGTGAGCGACTGCACGTCGAGCTTCGTCGAGCAGTCCTTCGGCCCCACCTGGCCGTGGAGGGCGAACTCCATCGGCCGGCCCGCCTGCCAGCCCGTGGGGGCGCCCGGATAGGTCGTCACGCAAGTCGTCTTGCCCTTCCTGGTTGTGCACGTGTGGACCGGCGTGTAGTCCACGGGCAGGAAGGTGAAGTAGAACGTGGCCTGCTGTCCCGATGCGATGCCGGTATTGCCGTTGATGTTCACGCCCTCGAACCCGACGCCGAAGTTCTTGAGCTCGGTGATTCCCGTCGAGAAGGTCCAGCCGGAGCCGGCACCCAGCACCTTGGCGAGCGATGTCAGCCGGTAGGGAATGTTCTTGACGCCCAGCGCGGTGAATACCGAGGAGTAGCTGTTCGGGCCAAGCGATCCGGTGTTCTTCACGATCATCTCGATCAGCGTCTTGGGGCCGTCAGCCGGCACGAGCGTGATGTTGACCTTGCTGATGGTCACGTCGACGCAGGTGTTGAACACCGTTCCGCCGCACCCCGTCCACTGGAAGAACGTCTGGGCCGACGCGGATCGCGCCGGCGTGGCGAGCAACGCGGCAGCGCAGATCCAGGCGGCAAGTCGAACGAGTCTGGGCATGTGTCGCGGCGGGGGCTGAAGGCCGAAAAAAAAACGGGCGTCGCGGGGATCGTGTCGGAACGAGCGCGTTTCTCCGACAGACGCATGTGCAAGAAGCGTTCCGGAGTGAAGAATGGCTCCCTGAGCCTAACTTGCGCCACAGCAACGCTTTATGCAACTAGGCCAGCCTCGACTCCACCGAAACCCGTCGAGTTGATGCGCCGACACAACACCTACACCCAACGGTTCGCCCCGCGGCGACCTCGGTGCTCGGCGCCGCAGACGCCGGCGATTCTGGCGGCCGGACCGCTTGCCGCGTCGGGTCCCAGCCGCCCCCCACCGCACCCGCGTTGCACTACCGCCGCATGCCGATCGAGGTCGAGTTCCCCGACGAGATGGGCTGCGACTCGATTCGGCACCATCTCGCCGAGAGCCACAGGCGAATCGGACTCGGCCGGCCGACCGCCCCCGACGACACCAGCAATCCGCTGGGTAACGAGGCGCCCCTTGCCGACCTGCTGGCGCCGAAATTCAGGGCGCTCGCCTTCGGGGTCGAATTCGGACCGACGCCGGTGCCGGGCATTCCCCACTTCATCGACCGCTTGCGCGGCGACGGCTCCCGGCGCCCGCGCAGCCATGATGCTCGCGGTGCGCCCTGACGCCGGTGCGGGTTGCCGGCAGGGAGGGTCCGAAACGCCGGGCTACTCGCGGCTGGCGCCGCGCGACTCCCAGGAGAGGCCCGCGAAGACGCGGCGCCCCGTGAAGCCCGGCCATGACGGGCCGATCGACTGGTCGAGGGCGTTGTCGACGCCGAGGCGCAGCGAGACCGCGGGCGCGAGGCGCACGGTGGTGCGCAGGCCGAGGCGGGTCAGCGCCGGTCGCCATTCGGTGATCGCGCCGGCGCTGCCCCGGGCGATGGCGGCGCGACCGGTGAGCTGGAGCGTGGCCCCAACCTGCACCCGGTCGAACGAAGTGGAGGCGGCGAGGTGGCCCGTATGGCGGGCCCGGCCCAGCAGCGGCGAGCCGGTGTCGTCGTCGAAGGCATCGAGGAAGGCGTAGCCAACCTCGAGCCGTGAGCGCCCCGCCGCCCAGCCCGCTTCCCATTCCACGCCGCGGGTCGTCCCGCGCCCGACATTCCGGTAGGTGTACGTGCCGCCGGCGTCGGGGGGGCCGAAGTCGATGAAGTCGCGAAAGCGGCTGTCGAAGGCGCTGACGCGACCGAAATACGAGCCGCCAACCCATTCGACACCGAGCGACGTGCTGGTCGACCGCTCGGGGCGCAGCGACGGGTTGCCGGCCACGGCGTACCCGGCCGCGGCGTTCACGAAGTCGAGGTACAGTTCCTTGAAGTCGGGGGCGCGGTACGCCGTTCCGATCGAGGCACGCACGGCGAGCTCGGGAAGGGGACGCATCATGGCGGCGAGCCGCGGCGTCACCGCCGTGCCCCACTGCGCACTGCTGGACACGCGCACACCGGGCACGAGCGAGACCCCGGCCACCGACCAGGTGCCCTGGGCGTATCCCTCGAGCCCGTCGAGGACGCGGGCCACGCCGGCCACGCGGTCCGCCGCGATCGCGTCGCGACGCAGCACCAGTCCCGCGTCGGCCAGGGCCCCGGCGAACGGCGCGCTACCGGTCAGCTCGAGTTGCACGACATCCTGCCGGTCGCGCTGCCCGCTGTCGGACACTGGCGCGGTGCCGGTGCCGGCGCGCGACAGGTGGTCGAAGCGCGAGAACGAGAGGGTGGGCGTGAACTGGCGCGCTCCCTCCTGCCAGGCCAGGCTCACCTGCCCCGCGAGCTGCGTGTTGTCGGAGAAGCGAAAGAGCTGGCCGGTGCGATAGCGCTGCGACTCGCCCACCGCCAGCGCCGACGCCCGCAGCACCGTCCCCGGGCGCAGCGACCAGCGCAGGCTCGGCGCCGCATTCCAGCGCCGCGCAAAGGTGTCGTCGTCGCCGGCGATCCCCGGGGCCAGCGCTTCCCCGCGCACGCCGGCATCGAGGGCGACGCCGACGTCGCCCCGCGTCCCCGAGGCCGAGGCGGAGAGCTCACGCCGCCCCTGCGTGCCGCCGGTCATGTCGACCGATGCCCGGGCGGCACGCGTCGGGCCGCGGGTGATGATGTTCACCACGCCGCCCATCGCCGCCGAGCCGTAGAGGGTGGATTGCGGTCCACGCACGACCTCGATCCGCTCGATCGCCGACGCCGGCAGCCGCGACAGGTCAAAGTTGCCGTTGAGCCGCCCCACGACGGGCTGGCCGTCCAGGAGGATCAGGACGCGCTGCGACCCCATGCCCTGCAGGTAGACCCCGGCCCCCGCGGGCACGCCACCCTCGAGCTGCACGCCGGTCGCCTGGACCAGCGCACCGGCGGCGTCGCTCGCACCCGACTGCGCGATGTCCCGGCGCGACAGGATGGCGATCTCGGGAACGGCGTCCTTGAGCCGCTGCTCCCGCCGCGCGGCGGAGACGACCACGGCGTCGAGCGAGATCGGCAGCGGATCGAGCCGGACATCCGTCGCGTCGCGCGGCCCCACCTCGCGGACCGCAAACCCGAGGCGCCGCACGCGCAGCCGCGCCGTCGCGGCGACGCGGCGCATGGTGAACCGCCCGAGGGAGTCGGTCAGCGCGCGCGCGTTGCCGCCAAGCTCGGCGACTTCCGCCGCCGCGATCGGAGCGCCGGTCTCGGCACTCACCACCCGCCCGGTCACGTCGGCGGGGGCCTGTGCCGCCACTCGCCCCGCCGCGGCCAGCGGTGCCAGCAGGGCCAGGAGCAACGCACGGTCCCCGGGGCGCATCGACTATCCGGCGATCTTCGCGTAGCGCACGGTGATGTTGCGCGGGGCGCCGGCGGCGCTGTAGTAGCTCGTGAGCTGGATCTTGAACACGCCGGCCGGCGTCTTGACGAGGTAGACGTTGAACATCGGCCAGATCTGGTTGTCGCTCCCCGTGATGTTGTAGCGATACCAGGGGTGCGCGGCGAAGACGCCGCTGAAGGTGTCGCCCCGATATGCCACCGCCGGGGCGCTCGCCGCGTACGTGGCGTCGATGCTCGCGAAGGCCGTGACCGCGTCGGGCACCGCCTTCACACCCCCGCTGCCGCTCACGCCGCCGTTGGTGCGGATCGCCCAGCCGTCGAAGGCGATATCCCACGAGGCGACGGTGCCGAGTGCGTTGGCGGCCAGGTCGAAGTAGGCGACGGTGCCCGCGGCCACCGTCACCGTCTGCGCCAGCGTGGCGCCGAAGGCCGCGCCCGCCGACGGCTGGATCGCGAACTGGAAGCTCACCTGGCCCGGGGTCGCCGCCGTCGGCGCCGTGACGCCGGTGACCTGGAACTTGGCGAGGATCGTGGCCCCGCCGACGGACTTGCGGAGGATGAAGGTGCGCCCGGCCGTGACCGTGGCGCCGGCTCCCGCCGTGCCGGAGTACCAGCCGTTGATCGCCGGGTCGAGCAGGTCGGCCTGGAAGGCGCTCGCCGGGGGCACCGCAGCTGCCGTGACAGAGTCGGAGACCGGCAGCTGGTTCATGGCGGTGAACGCCTGCACCTGCGCCGTGGTCGCGGCTTCGTTGCGGCAGAGGCAGTAGCCGGTGACGCCGCCGGGACCCGCGGCACCCCCATTGAGGGTGACCCCGGTGGCGAAGAAGCCGATGTCCCAGGCACTCGAGGTGGTGGGGCTCGCGACGCTCACCGGCTGCGCGATCGTGTCGAGCTTGAGGTAGGCGTACGCGGCCGAGGCGTCCACGGTGATGGTGCGGGTCACCGGCGCCGACGGTGCGAGGGCGGTGTCACCGCTGCAGGCGGCGAGGAGCAGGACTGCTGACGCGACGGCGAACTCAGCCGGCCGCGGGAAGCGCGTGGGCAACATTGGAGACTCCGCTGGAACGAGTGGTGATCGTGCGATAGCCGATGTACAGCAGGATGAGGCCGAGGAGCTCGGTCACGTAGAGCACCTCGGTGTGGCCAAACCGCGTGAAGGTCCCGCCGACGCCCGGGAGGAGCGATCCGACGGCGATGAAGGCATTGCCGGTGGCGCGGTACGCGCTTTCGCGCGACCGCGCATACCGGACCGCCGACCACACGGCGCCGCCGACAAGGAAGACGAAGGCGTAGGTGTTGACGAACGGACTGAAGGCCCGCACCCATTGCCAGCCAAGAACGCGGCCCGTGAGGCGATGCGGCTCGACGAGGTCGAGTTGGAGCGGCGAGAGGACCACGCAGACCGAGGCGACGACGATCAGCGTCACCAGCGCGGCGGTCAGCCGATGCGCCGTGCGTCGGGAGAGCAGCAGGTACACGGTGCCTTGTGCCAGCGGCGCCCCGCCGAGCAGGGCGCCGCTGATGTACCAGAGCTTGAACAGCGCGGGGGTCCACCCGAAGAGCGTGACGGACGCCTCGGTCGCCGTGCCAAGCGCGTACGTGGCGGTGCCGGCCGCCCACCAGAGCAGGTGGGTACCGCCCTTCTGCCTCCAGCGTGTGAGCAGCGCACCGCTGAAGAGCACCGCCAGCACGGTCGTGACGATCGGGATGAACAACACCGGACTGCGCATGCGGGGATGCTACCGGTGCCCTCCGGCGGTCGATATTCGAACTACTACCTAGGGGTCCTGGGCCCCGCCCGACGCGCCAAGGAGCCCCGACTCGATGGCCAGCCGCGTCAGCGCCGCTGCGGAGCGTATCCCCAGCTTGCGCATGAGGTTATCCCGGTGCGCCTCAACCGTTCTCACGCTGATGCCGAGGGCGGCGGCGACTTCCTTGTTCGGCTGGCCCCCCGCGATCCGGGTCAGCACCTCGCGTTCGCGTGCCGTGAGCGACCCGATCGCCTGCGCGCCCCGCTCCGTGGCGACGGGGGCACCCTCGCGCAGCGCGGACGTGAGGCGTCCCGCCACTTCGGGGCTGAAGAAGCCGCCTCCCGCGTGCACCGCCCGGATGGCGGCGCGGAGGTCGGCCGGGGTCGTGTCCTTGCGCACGTATCCGTGCGCCCCCGCCCGCACGGCCCGCAGCACGTACTCCGCTGCGTCGTGCACGCTCAGCATCAGGATCCGCACCGCAGGCGCGGCCTCGAGCAGCGGGCGCACGGCGTCGAGCCCGGAGCGTCCCGGCATGGTGATGTCGAGGAGGATCACGTCCGGCCGGT
Source organism: Gemmatimonadota bacterium (assembly GCA_016191225.1). Taxonomy (GTDB): domain Bacteria; phylum Gemmatimonadota; class Gemmatimonadetes; order Gemmatimonadales; family Gemmatimonadaceae; genus JACPPC01. The sequence continues at coordinate 220,845 of JACPPC010000001.1, forward strand.
CGGACGCCACCCGTGCGATCGCCTCGTCCGCGTTCGCCGCCTCGGCCACGATCTCGAAGCCCTCCTCGGCTTCCAGCACGTGCCGGATGCCCTGCCGCACCACGGCGTGGTCGTCGACGATCAGCAGGCGGATCGGGCGCGGGGCGTCGCTCATGCGCCACTCACGGGAAGTCGCACCGAGACGCGTGCCCCGCCGCCCGGCGCGTTCGACGTCGCGAGGGTGCCACCGAGGGCCACGATGCGCTCGCGCATTCCGGCGAGCCCGAGGTGGCCCGCCCGCTCGAGGCCGTCGGTGCTGCCACGCGAGGGAAAGCCGCAGCCGTCGTCCACCACGTCGAGGGTCACCGCCAAGTCGCCCGCCGCGACCGAGACCCGGACGCCGTGCGCGCCGGCGTGCTGCGCCACGTTCGAGAGCGACTCCTGCAGTGCGCGAAAGAGCGCGAGCTCGGCGTCGGACGAAAGGGGCGGGAGGGCGTCCGGCGCGTCGACGCGCACGGCGAGACCGGTCTGTCCGCCGACCTCGGAGGCGAGCGAGCGCAGCGCGGGAAGGAGCCCGAGGTCATCGAGCAGCGCGGGCCGCAGGTCGTTGGTGAGGTTGCGCAGGCTGCGGAGCCCGTCGTCCATCTGTCCCAGCATCTCGCCCAGCTGCTCCCGCAGCCGCGGCTCGGCCCGTTCCTGCATCACGCCGAGCTGCAGCTTCACGGCGGTGAGCAGCTGCGCCGTCTCGTCGTGCAGGTAGAGCGAGAGCCGGCGCCGTTCCTCCTCGTGCTGCTGCACCATCCGGCGCGACAGCCGCTCGAGGTCGCCGGTGCGCGCCGTGAGGGCCCGGTACAGCTCGGCGTTGCGCAGGGCCGCGCCGACCTGCTGGCCGAGGGCGACGAGGAAACCCGTGTCGAGCGCGGCGAACGGATCGCGGGCGTCGCCGACGACGACCAGCGCCCTCGTCACCCGCGCCTCGAGGAACACCGGCAGCACGGCCACGAAATCGAAGGCCCGCCCGCCGCGGCCGGGGCCGGGAGCGTGCCAGGCGGCGCCGACGCTCGGCTCGCCGCGCGTGATCGCCTGCGTGACCTCGGCGGCCTCGGCCGCGCCGAGCTCGCCGGTCCACGAGGCGCAGGCGCCGGCGCCCCGCAGCATCGCGACCCGGCCGTCCTCGATCGCGTAGAGGACGCTTCCCTTCACCGTCGGCAGCGCGAGGGGCCGCGCGAGCAGCCGGTCGAGGTCATCCACGCCGGGATCGCGCTGCAGGTCGCCCGAGAGCGTGAGCAGGGCGCCGAGCCCGAGGCGCAGGTCGTCGAGGAGGAGCACGAGGATCCCCGCTCCCGTCACGAGCATGAAGAGGATGTCGAGGTAGTAGCCCCACGGATTCCAGGCGCCGCGCGCGCGCAGGAACGGGTAGTCGAGGTGGTGCAGGCCCCACAGCATCAGCGCGACGCCGAGCACGGCGGCGCCGCCCGAACCGACGCGGCGGTACCATGCCAGGAAGACCCAGCCCGTGCCGAGCGTCACGACGCTGAGAAAGAGGACGGCCGGGCCGGCGGCGAGGAAGAAGTTGTCGAGCCGGTAGATCGCCACGTACGACCAGGCGACGGGAAAGAGCATCGCCAGGGCATAGCGATTGCGCCACGGCACCGCGCGCGAGAACACGAGGGCCGCCCACAGGAGGGCGAGGGCGGTCCAGCCGGTGGCGACCTGGTGCCAGTAGAGCCAGACGCGGTCGGCGGTCGCGAGGAAGGTGACGATTGCCGCGATGCGCAGCAGGTACAGCAGCCAGGCGATCGCGAACCAGCCGAGGAAGGGCTTGCGATAGCGCCGGAAGAGGCCGGCGCAGAGCCCGGCCAGACAGAGCGTGATGACGGCCTGCAGGAGCGCGGCATCGAGCTCGACGACAGCCGGCGAGGTCGCGTCTGGCAGCACGCTAGAGGCTCCGCAAGGCGGGGGGCCTGTGTGTGGGCGTCGCAACCACTCGGTCGGTCATGGAGAAAAGGTAGCACCGCTGAGCGACACGGATTGCGCTGTCGTTACATGAGTTACGCTTCTTGAAAATCATTCTCATATCGCTTATTGTCCTCCGTTCGCCGCGCCCTGATGCCGTGCCCAAGGGAGCACAATCACTTTACTCGCCGACGCGTCCTTGTCCATTCCTTCGCTTCGACCCAAGATGTTCGCCCTCCTCCTGACGGGTGTGTCGGCGTGCGCCGGCCGGCGCCTCGAACTCCCGACTCCTCCGGATGCCGCGCCAGCCGGCCTCGGCGTCATGGTGATGGCGCACGGCGGGTCGCCCGAATGGAATCGCGAGGTGCTCGGGGCCGTGTCGCCGCTGGCGGGCCGGTACCCGATCGAGGTCTCGTTTGGCATGGCGGAGTCGAGCTCAATGCAGGCCGCGGTACGCCGGCTGGAGGCGCGTGGCGCGAGGCGCATCGTCGTCGTACGGCTGTTCATCTCCGGGCAGAGCTTCCTCGATCGCACCGAGCAGATCCTCGGCCTGCGCGCGGGAGCGACGCGCACGCCGCCACCGGAGCGGCACGCAGGCCTGTCGGGCCCCCACGAGCAGCATGGCCCGGACATGCGCACCTGGCGCATCCAGTCCGCTTCGACCTTCGCCCTAAACACGAGCGGGCTGGCCGATGCAGACGAAGTGGGCACCGTCCTGCTCGATCGCGCCCGCGCGCTCAGCCGCGACCCGGTCCTCGAGGACGTCCTCATCCTCGCGCACGGCCCCGGCGACGACGCCGAGAACGCGCGCTGGATCGAGTCCATCGAGGCACGCGCCAGAGCCGTCCGGGAAGGCCTGCCGTTTCGCCGCGTGATGGTGATGACGCTGCGCGAGGATTGGCCTGACAAGCGTGCGGACGCCGAGGCGCGTGCCCGGGCCTTCGTCCAGCGAGCCGCTGCCGAGCGCGGTGTGGCCATTGTGCTTCCATTTCGCGTGCAGGGGTTCGGCCCGTACGCCGAAGTGCTGCGCGACCTCCCCTATCGTTCGGACGGACTGGGGTTGATCCCGCATCCAGTCGTCACGCAATGGATCGAGGCACAGATCCGCGTCCTGGAACGCACACCGTTCCGCGCTCCGCTCCCCTGATCCCGCGCCCGGGCCACGCTCGGCGGGGCGGGCCGCACCATTACCTCGTCGTCGCGGAGCGCTTCTCGTCGCGGAGCTTCACTGGGCGCCCAAACTGCCACTGGTTGTGCTCGCGCTCCTTTTTCGGGATGCTGAGCATTCCCTTGAGCATCGGCATCAGCTCGCGCTGCGTGGGCGTGACGATCGAGTCCGCGATCTCGGGCTGCTCCCAGAAGATCTTCTGGTAGAGCTTCTCGCTCGCGTTGGCGCTGTCGAGGGCCGCCTTGGTCGCCACGCCGTCGGCGAACTGCGAGAGGTACACGCCCAGCGGCACGAACACGGCGCGCACGCGGGCGGAGTAGGTGGAATCGGCCCGGCGCAGCGCGATGACCTGCGCGCGACTGAGGAACAGGGAGTCGCTCTCCTCCAGCATCGCCTTGTGGATGCTCGACGTGTTCGACAGGTAGAACGACGCCAGCGAGTCGGCGGACCGGCGCTCCCAGCGCGTCTCGACCTTCACCGGCTCGAGGGCCCGCCGCAGCTGCTGCAGGTCGTAGTCGGTGTGGAAGCGAAGCGTGAAGTCGATCGTGAGGCGGAAGGGCGCGCGGCTCAGCGTGCGCTCCGGGCGGGTCTCGGCGAAGCGCGGGTTGACGCTGTAGCGGAAGGCCTTCGACACCGAGTCGAAGCCGCGCGCCACGAGCAGCACCGGGTCGGGTTGCGCGGGCGCTCCCCATCCCTGCAGGTGCTCGGCGCCGTTCACCAGCTGGTCCACGGCGCCCAGCACGTTGTCGAGGTACACGGCGGCGGTGAAGCGGCGGGCGATGAAGCTCGGCAGCGGCGGGCGCCACTGCGCGTTGAGGGTCGCGGTCCAGGGGCCGCGGCAGCCGTTGCGGTCGGCGACGCGGCCGGCGAATGCCTGCACGCATTCCCGCGCCGTGGCCGAGCCGCCGGCGAGCAGGTCGCGCAACTGGCGCGCCAACGAGGTGTCGGCGGTGGCGCCGGCGTTCGGCACGAAGGCCCGGTCGCCGGAGCGGCCGTCGCCGTTCACGTCGCCCTGCACGACGGGGGTGAACGGCAGCCCCGACTGGGCACGCGCGGCGAAGGTCAGCGTGCCGGTATACTCGGTGTAGAAGCCCGCGGTGAGCACGAAGATGTGGCGCGCGTCGTTGGCCCCCGGCGCCCACTCGCGCACGCTGGGGTCGCCAAAGGCCGCGCCGTCGAAGCCGCGGTACTCGCGCCGCACCTCCTGCAGGGTGTAGGCGAGCGACGCATAGGCCGAGCCCGGCACGCCGCGCATGCGGAACATGTCGGGCGCGACCGCGAAGGTGAGCTGGCCGCCGTAGCCGCGCAGGTCGCTCATGCGCACGCCCACACGTCCGAACGACGGCGAGCGGCGCGCCTCGGTGGCCGACACGGCGCCGCTCGCGGTGTCGATGGCCCGCGTGGAGACGTACACCGGGCGATTCCCCTCGCCGGCAAGGGCGAAGCGGCTCACCCCTGCGAAGTTCGCGTCCACCGTGCCGGGCTGGTTGAGGTCGTACGAGGCCAGCCCGCTCACGCGCACGATCCACCGCCCGAGGTTGCTGTTCCAGTCGAGCGAGGCGCGCCAGCTGCGCGGCACGTCGTACGAGCGATCGATGATCGTGGCCGGGGGCGCCAGCTCCGTGAGCAGCCCGCCGCCGCCCACGCAGCTCGTGGGCACGGTGCCCGGGTCGGCGAGGAAGCCCGACCAGTCGGGGGCCGGCACCGCGCTCCCCACGCACGCCAGTTGCTGGGTGCTCCCGGCGAGCCCCGTGCGGGCACTCGCCTCGGCCAGCAGGTCGGGGCGCAGCAGGTCGCGAAATTCGCCGATGCCCCCGCGGATCACGCCGGTCGTGTTCCTATAGAAGCGGCCCACCGGGTTCTGGCTCGAGCCGTTGCCGTTCTCCTTCTCGCGGCTGTACGTGTACGAGAAGCCGATGCGCGGACTCACGTGCAGCAGCGTGGGGGTCGTGCCGGTGCCGACCCCGAGGGCCGTGGCGAGGGCGGGGTTCGCCGCCGGCGACGTGCCGAAGCCTGCCGCCTCCAGCCGCGCGCCGTACAACAGGCTGAAGGTGCGCGAGGGGGCCCACTGGTGGGCGAAGGCGGCGGCCGCGTTCCACACCATCCCCGATCGGTCGGGCTGCGACAGGGTGCGCGAGAAGCTCGACGGCGTGCCGGCCGCGAGGTCACCGATCGAGTTGAAGGTGTACTGCCCGTACCGGTTCTGCAGGCCGCGCTGCTCGAGGCCGTCCGCGCGGGCCCAGCCGAGCACCTTGAACAGGTGCTTTCGCCCGCCGGCCGTCCAGAGCGTCTCGTTCGAGCCCTCGGCCAACCACCGCGACTCCTTCGCGGCGAGGTAGGCGCTGCCGCCGATGCCAAGGGCCGCGAGGGCATCGCCGTCGATGGTGGTCGAGTTCACGAGCACGCTCGCCGCGGGGAGGGCAAGGTACGGCGTCGTCTCGGTGGACACCTGGCTGAATCCGACGCGCGTCTGGTTCAGCGTGCGGCGCCCGTCGCCGTAATAGTTGCCGGCCTGGAACTGCAGGCCCACGGTCTGGTCGCGGCGCTCGCCGCCGGCGGCGGGGGCGCTGAGCGGCGCGAAGCCCAGCGCGCCGTCGTGGACGAGGGAGAAGTAGCTGGTGAAGGTGCGGGTATCGAGGGTGTCGCGGGTGTCGTCGAGCCGGCCGAGCCAGGTGATGCCGTCGCGCTGGTGCTCCCCGGGGACGCGCACCCCCGAGAGCGGGATGCCGCGCGCGTTCGCGGTGGCGATCAGTCGCGCCGCCGAGTCGGGCGCCACGCCGGCGCGGATGAAGGTCGGCCCGTCGGCGCGCAGCAGGGTCGCGGGATCGCTGCTCGCGTTCGCCATCTCGAGCGAGACGTTGTAGGTGAGCGCGCGGCGGATCAGCTCGCCGTCGAGGCCGACGCTTCCCTTGAGCAGGCCGGTGCGGGCGCCAAGCGAACGGCCGACGGCGTCGGTGAACTGCATCGACGGCGAGTCGAGCGTGAGGAAGGCGTTGCGGCGCTGGTAGGTGCGGCTCCCGGGGGCGAGCACCACGTCCACGTTGGCGCCGGAGAAGCCGCCGCGCGTGGCATCGTAGGTGGCGCCGCTCACGCGCGTGTCGGTCTGCGCGGCGCGCGGGATCGACGACGCGGGCATCGCCATGCCGTTCAGCGTGGTGAGGTTCGACTCGGTCCCGGCGCCGAGCAACGAGGGGCCGCCCGCTCCCACGGTGATCCCGGGCATGGTGCCCATCAGCGCGTTCAGGTCCCCGGCCACCGACGGCGAGAGCTGGCCGTTCACCCCGTCGGCCCACTTCTCGTTGGCCCCCGTCTCGACCTGGTAGGGACTCACCTGGTCGCTGGCGCGCACGGGCTTGGCGGCGGTGACCTTGACCGCGGCCAGCGTGCTCAGGTCGGGCACGAGGGTGAAGTCCGCGACGAGGTCGTGGCTCCCCTCCTCGGCCTGCACGCGGCGGCGGGCGCTCTTGTAGCCGACCGCCGTCACGGCGACGAGGTAATCGCCGGTGCCGTTCTCGAAGGTGAGCGCCCAGCGACCCGACGAGTCGGTGGTCGTCTGCTTGACGGCCCGATCCGGCCCGCGCGTGACGAACACGGCCGCGCCCGCCATCGCAGCGGCCGAGTCGTTGACCACGCGACCACGCAGCCGGTCGGCGGGCGACTGGGCGCCAAGGGGCGCGGCGCTCGCGGCGAGGAGTGCCGCGACGAGCAGCCGGCGAGCGGTCGCGGAAGGGCATGCCGCCGTGACGATCCGGCGACCGGAGGACAGGATGCGGCGTCGAGTGCGATTCACGCACACTCAGACAACCCGGGGCGCGTTCGGGTTGCCTGCAGGCGGCGCACATCCGCCCCGCGGCGGCTAGCGGGCCGTCGCGAGACTCCCGGTGACGAGCCGCAGCACGTCGCGCTGCAGCGAGAGGTTCACCTCGGCCTGCGCCGCCACCGCCCGGGCCTGCGTGAGCGACGCCTGCGCGCTCTGCAGGTCGATGAAGCTCGCCAAGCCCACGTCGAACCGCCCCTGCACCGCCTCGAATGCCTCCTGCGCGGCCGCGAGGCCCGCCACCGTGGTGCGCCGGAACTGGACCGCCGCGCGGTAGTCGCCCACCGCGCGCTCCACCTCGCCGATCACCCGCAGGCGGAGATCCTCCGCGAGCGCGCGCTCGCGGTCCGCGACCACACTGGCGCGCTCGATGTCGAACCGCGTGCGATTGCGGTCGAACAGCGGCCAGGCCAGGCCGAGCGAGAGCACCGCCACCCCCTGGTCGCCGAGTTGCGTGGCGATCGGGCGCTGGCCCCCGACGATCGTGCTCGCCCCGTTGACCCGTTCCCAGTCGAAGATCCGGGCGCTCGCCACGTAGTCGAGCCCCAGCACCACCCGCGGCATCGCCCCGCCGCGAGCGCCGCGCACCGCCTCGTCCGCCGCCTCCACGCGCGACCGCGCCGCGCCCAGGTCGGCACGGTCCCCGAGGGCGCGCGCCGCGAGGGCCGTGGCATTCAGCAGGCTCTCGGCCAGCACCAGCGTGTCGGGGGCGGGGGGCACGATCGCAACCGCGCGGGCTGGATCGACGCGCAGGCGCACGAGCAGCGCGACGCGATCGTTGCGGGCCCGGTTCCGCGACTCGATCACCAGCCCCTCGTCGGCGCGGGTCTGCGCCCGCTGCCGGAACAGGTCCGGCGGCGCCCGGGTGCCGACGCGCACCTGCTCCTCGAGCTGTCCCTCGCGGGCCCGCGAGAGCGCGAGGTTCGCCTCGGCGACCTCCACGAGCCGTTCGTCGAGGGTGAGCTGGGCGAAGGACTGCGTCACGTCGAAGACCGCCTGCTGGCGCGCGCGGTCGAGGGCGAACTGCGCCGCGCTGCGCGAGAGCTGCGCGCTGCGCAGCGTGGCAACGTCCTGGAAGCCGTTGAACAGGTTCACCGCCGAGGAGAGCTGCCAGGCGGCGCCAACGAACCGCGTGTCGGTGGGCACGGTGGCGGTGGACGAGAGGAGCGTCGTCCCCTGCTCGGCGAAACCGCCCGCGCCGGCTCCGAGGGCCGGCAGGAACCGTCCGCGCGCCTCGAGCAGTGCGCCGGCACTCTGGCGCACGTCGGCGGCGGCGAGCTGCACCGTAAGCGTGTTCTTCAATGCGAGGGCGATGCCGTCCTCGAGGGTGAGCCGGGTCGAGTCCGCCGTCGCACGCTGCGCACCGAGGGTGGGCGGGAAGACCGCATACGTCGAGAGCGCCAGCCCGATCGAGAGCCGGCCGAAGCGTCCGATCACGGCGTGCGCCCCGTCGCGGCCGGCCGAACCCGCGCCCCATCCACGGCCCACGCGCCGGGCCCCATCACCACCGGCGTCCCCGCCGCGACGCCGCTCGACAGGGTGACCAGCTTGCCGTCGTTGGCCGCCACGTGCACCGCCTGCAACCGGATCGTGCTGTCCGGCGCGACCACGGCGACCATCGACTGGCCGTCGCGCGTGAGCAGCGCCTCCACCGGCACGGCGGGGAGCCGCGCCATCGGCACCTCGAGCTCGACCTGCACGAAGCCGCCGGGCACGATCGCCTGGTCGGCGTCGTCCACGTCCACCTCGGCCAGCATCTTGCGCGTGCGCGGGTCGAGCTCGCCCGAGACACGCGACACCTCGCTCAGGCGGCGGAATCCCGGGCGTTCGGCCACGCTCACCGTGGCCCGGATCCCCCGGTGCACGGCGGCGGCGTCGGCCTGGTCGAGGTAGACGTAGACGCGCAGGCGGCTCACCTGGGTCACCGTGCACACCGGCTGGGCGCTCGTCTGCGAGCTGGTGGCGCTCTGGACGAGGGCCCCCGCGTCGGCGAAGCGCTCGGTCACGGTGCCGTCGAAGGGGGCGCGCAGGGTCTCGTACTCGCGCTGCGCGGCAAGGGCCGACAGCCGTTCGCCGGCCACCGCCGCGTCGGTGATCGCCTGCTCCGCTTCCTGCGGCGACACGAGCTTCTTCTCGAGGAGGGTGCGCATGCGCGCGGCGACGGCAACCTTGTTGTCGTGCTCGGCCTTGGCGCCCTGCCAGGCGCGGTCGATCTCCGGCGACTCGATTTCGGCGAGCACCTGCCCGGCGTGCACCCGGTCGCCCTTGTCCACCTGCACGCTGCGCAGGTAGCCGCTCACCTTGGCGTACAGGGTGACACTGGCCCACGGCCGCGCCTCGCCGAGGAGAGAGAGGGTGCGGGCCGGGGGCGACACCGCGACCGTGGTCGTGCGCACGAGCGGTCCCCCGGCGACGTCCGCCACTCGCGCCCGCTCGTCGGCGGCCGCGCCATGCGACCGGCGCCAGGCGAGCCACGGCACGGTGGCCGTGAGCACGAGCGCCGCGACGACCGCGGCACGCGCGAGCCGGTGACCGGGGGCGAGGTCCGGAACGGCAGTGGCCCGGCCCGCGGGTCCCCCGCCCGGAAGGACGGTTGGATCGGTCATGCCTCCTCCACGAATTCGAGTCCCTGTTCCTCGGCGCGGAACCGCGCGTCGAGCAGGTGCCGGGTCGGCATCGCCCGGCGCAGTGTCGCGTACACCACCGGCACCACGAGCAGCGTGATGGCCGTCGCGACCACGAGGCCGCCGATCACGGCACGGCCAAGCGGCGCGTTCTGCTCGCCCCCTTCCCCGGCGCCGAGGGCCATCGGCACCATGCCGAGGATCATGGCGAGGGCGGTCATGAGCACGGGCCTGAGGCGCGTGCGGCCGGCCTCGATCGCCGCGGTGGCGGCATCCAGGCCGAGTTCCACCCGCTGGTCGTTGGCGAAGCTCACGAGCAGGATCGAGTTGGAGACGGCGATGCCGACGGCCATCACCGTGCCCATGAGCGAGACCACGTTGATCGTCGTCCCGGTGAGCGCGAGGGCCCAGAGGATGCCGATGAGCGCGCCGGGCACCGCGACCATGACAATGAACGGGTCGAGCCAGGACTGGAACATGATGACCATGAGGAAGTAGACGAGCAGGATCGCGACCACCAGGCCGAGGGAGAGGCTGCGGAAGGCCTGCCGCATGACCTCGCCCTGCCCGCGCACCGCGATCGACATCCCCGCGGGGAGGGTGCCGAGGTCGGCGATCTTCCGGTCGATGCCGTCCACGACGCTGCCGAGGTCGCGCCCCTCGACGTTGGCCTCGACGTCGATCACGCGCTGCACGGTGTAGTGGTCGATCTCGTTCGGCGTCACGGCGCTCGAGACCTTGACCAGGTTACCGAGGGTCTGCGCCGGGGAGCGCGGCAGGTCCGTGGGCAGGCGCAGCCCCGCCGACTGCACCAGCGCCGAGGGCGGCGTGACCGGCGTCGCGAGCAGGCTCTGCACGTCGTGCACCTGCTCCAGCGGCACCTTGACCGCCACGAGGTAGTTCACGCCGTTGGCGGGGTTGATGTAGAACGACGGCGCGACGAGGGCGCTCGACGAGAGCGAGACGAGCATGGCGTCGGCAATGTCGCGCTGCGTGAGCCCCACCGCCGACGCCCGCTGCCGGTCGACGTCGAGCTGCAGGGTGGGATAGTCGAGGATCTGCCGCACGTGCACGTCGGCGGCACCGGGCACGGTGCGGATCGCGTCCCGCAGGCGCGAGGCGATCGCGAGGCCGGCGGCGAGGTTCGTGGACTGGACCTGGATGTCGATCGGCGACGAGAGGCCGAAGTTGAGCACCTGGCTCACGATGTCGGCGGTCTGGAAGTAGGTGCCGACGCCGGGAAAGGCGGCCTGCAGGTCCTCGCGAATGCGCCGCACGTACTCCGCGGTGGGATGGTGGCCGGGGTTGAGGGCGATCAGCAACTCGGCGTCGGCGCCGCTCACGTTGTCGGTGGGCGTGAAGGCCATGGCGAGCGACGACGGCACGCCGATCATGGCGTTGATCGTGGACAGCTCCGCCTTCGGCACGACGCCGCGGATGTGCGCCTCGATGTCGGCCACGATCGCCTCGGTGCGCTCGATGCGCGTCCCGGCCGGGGCGCGCACGTGGAGCTTCATCAGCCCCGCGTCGGTGACCGGGAAGAAGTCGGTCCCCACGAGCGGCCCGAGCAGCAGCGTGACGGCGAGGATCGCGGCGGCGATGCCGAGGGTGCGGCGCGGGCGCGCCACGAGCCGGGTGAGGAGCCGACCGTGGGCGTCCTGGAACCGCGCGAACGCCGCGTCGCGCGCCCGGTTGAAGCGCAGCGAGAAGCGCGACAGCGGTGTCGCCGCCGCGGCCCCGGCCCCCTCGGCGTCGTGGCCATGCCCGTGGGCGCGCTCGCCGGCGAGGAGCATGCGGGCGAGGGTCTTCACGAGGGTACGCGACAGCAGCCAGGCGGCGAGCATCGCCACCACGACGGCCACCGCCATGGGGGTGAAGAGGAATCGCGCCGGCCCCTCGAGCAGCAGCACCGGAAAGAAGACGACGCAGATCGCGAGGGTCGCCATGATCACGGGAAGCGAGATCTGGGCGGCGCCGTCGAGGATCGACACGGTGAGCGGCTTCCCGAGGCTCCGGTTGCGGTGGATGTTCTCGACGGTGATGGTCGCCACGTCGACGAGGAGGCCGATCGAGAGCGACAGCCCGCCCAGCGTCATGACGTTGAAGCTGTTCCCCGTGAACCGGAGGCCGATGATGGCGCACGCGATCGCGAGCGGGATCGACGCCACCGCCACAAGGACCGAGCGCCAACTGCCGAGGAAGGCGAGGATCATCAGGGCCACGAGGGCGGCCGAGACGAACCCCTCCTGCACGACGCTGCGCACGGCGGCCCGCACGAACACCGACTGGTCGAAGTCGAGGCGCACGTCGAGCCCCTCGGGGGCGACGGCACGGATCGCGGGGAGGAGGTCCTTGGTGGCCTCGACGACGGCGAGGGTCGAGGCGTCGCTCTTCTTGAGGATCGCGAGGTAGGCGGCGCGGCGCCCGTCCACGCGCACGATGTTGGTCTGGTCGGCGAAGCCGTCGGCGACCTCGGCGACGTCGCCAATCGTCACGGTCGCCCCGCCGACGACCTTGATCGGGATCGCGGCGAACTCGGCCACCGCCGACGGGCTCGAGTTGAGGGCGACGTTGTACTCGCGATCGCCGAAGCGCGCGGTGCCGGCGGGAATGAAGACGTTCGACGACTGGACGGCGTTCACGACATCCTCGGCCGACAGCCCCTTGGCGGTGAGCTGCGCCGGCCGGACGTCGACGGTGATCTCGCGGGTCTTGCCGCCGTACGGCGCCGGGGTCGAGAGGCCGGGGATCGTGAACAGGCGCAGGCGGAGGAAGTTCTGGCCGTAGTCGGCGATCTTCTCCTCGCCGAGCGTGCCGCTCGACATGGTGAGCTGCGCGACGGGAACGTTGGAGGCGTTGGACTGGATGATGTACGGCGGCTGGATGGCGCGGGGCATGCGCCGCAGCGAGGTGGACGAGGAGGAGGCGATCTGGGCGATCGCGTTGCCGATGTTGGTGCCGGGCTGGAAGTAGACCTTGAGCATCCCCATGCCGGGGATGGAGCGGGACTCGATGCGCTCGATGCCGTCGACGACGGAGGAGAGGCCGCGCTCGCTGAGGAGCACGACGCGCTTCTCCATGTCCTCGGCGGAGAGGCCGGGGTAGGTCCAGACGACGGCGACGACGGGGATGTCGATCGCGGGGAAGATGTCCACCAGCATGCTGCGCATGGCGAGGACACCCATGAGCAGGATCGTCGCGGCGGCGACCGCGACGGTGTACGGCTGCCGGAGGGCGAGGCGGACGAGCCACATGGCGCGAAGGCTCGCGCGGCGTGGCGATTCCTGAAATAGATTGCGGTGGACTTAATCATAACGGGACGTTATGCCACTCAACCTGCACCTCGTCCGGTACTTCGCCGCCGTCGTCGGCCACGACGGCTTCGGCGCCGCCGCCCGCGCCCTCGGCGTCAGCCAGCCCGCCATCTCGCGCGGCGTGCGCGACCTCGAGCGGCAGCTCGGCATTCCCCTGCTCGTGCGCAGGCGGCGCGGCGTCGCCCTCTCCGACGGCGGGCGCGCCCTCTACGCCCACGCCCTCGCCATCCTCGACACCGAGCGCGCCGCCGAGGCGGCCCTCGACGACGTCCGCAGGCTCGACCGCGGCGCCCTGCTGATCGCCGCCAGCCCGACGATCGCCGCCTACCTCCTCCCGCCGATCATCGGCGCCTTCGCCCGCCGCCATCCGGGCGTGGACGTGCACCTCGCCTCGGTCCCCACCCGCGGCGTCGTGCGCCGGCTCCTCGCCTACCACGTGGACATCGGCCTCGCCGAGGCCCCGGTGAGCGACCAGCGCCTGCGGGTCGTCCCGTGGCAGGCCGACGAGATGGTGGCGGTCGCGGCGCCGGGGCATGCGCTGGCGTCGCGCGCGCGCCTGACGCCGGCCATCCTCGCGGAGGAGCTGCTGGTGCTGCGCGAGCCGGCCTCGCTCACGCGCGACGTCGTGCTCGCGGCCTTCCGGCGCGCGGGGGCGCATCCGCGCCGCATCATGAGCGTGGAGGGGATCGAGCCGATCAAGCAGCTCGTCGCCCACGGCACGGGCTTCTCGATCCTCTCGCGCCACGCGATCGCCGACCAGGTCGCGCTCGGCCGCCTCGTGATCCTCCCCGTGCCTGGACTCGAGGTGCGACGCACCTTCAACCGGCTGCAGCTGCCGCAGCGCACCGCCAGCCCGGCGGCGCGGGCGTTCAACCTGTTGCTCGACCGGGCGGCGGACCGGGGCGGCCGGCGCGCGCGCAAGGCGTAGGACAGCCGATGCACCGGGCCGTGCCGCGAGTGCGAGCCGTGCGGTCGCGGTGGCGCACCGCCGTGCCTTGAACCACCTCCACGCCGCCGCGAGATTCCCCGGCAGGCAGGCCAACCGCAGCCGTTGCGATTCCAGGTGACCGTGTGAGCAAGAAGGGACGCAGGAGGAACCGCCAGGCGGCCGTCGCCGCGCCGGCGGCTCCCCCCGCCAGGAAACTCTCGCGTCGCGCGACGATCGTGGCGACGGCGGTCGGCCTCGCCGCGCTCGGCGTCGTCGCGTGGGCGATCCGGCCCGCCCCGCCGGCACCGTCGCCGGAGCAGCACGCCGCCGGGCTGCTGGCGAAATGCACCGCCCCCGGCGCCAAGCCCGATGCCTGCGTGCAGGCGGACCTCGAGCAGGTGCTGCGCACCGAAGGCCAGCAGGCCGCCTTCGCGGTGCTCACGCTGGTGTCGTCGTCGCCGGCGCTCGCCGGTTACGACCACGCGCTCGCGCACCACATGGGGCGCCTGTCGTACACCGTCATCGGCGACCCGGCGAAGGGAGCGGCGTCCGGCGCGCAGAACAGCATGGCCGGGATGGCCGGGATGGAGGGAATGGACCACGGCGCGCCCTCGCAGCCCCGGCTGCACCCCGACGACCTGCTGTACCCCTGCAACCAGGTCGAGGGCAAGGAAGCGCAGATCGGCTGCTGGCAGATGCAGCCCTTTGCCGTGCTGATGCAGACCGGGAACTCGTTCGAGAAGGCCTTCTGGGCCTGCTCGAAGTCCGGGGAGTTCGCCGTCATGTGCGAGGAGGGGATCGGGCAGGCGGCGGGCTCGCGCAGCCGGATCGATCGCAAGCCTCCCGAGTCGTACTGCTCCGTGTCGACGGACCGCACCGCGGCGCGGCACTGCATGGTGGGCGCGGTGAAGGACCTGATCATGAATGCCCTCGACGTTGCCCCGGGGATCAAGCTCTGCCGCGGGGCCGATGCCGACTTCGCGAAGGACTGCTACGCGGCGGTGGGGATCATGCACGCGGGGATCGAGGGGCGGCCGCAGGCGCGGTTGTTCAACTGCTCCGGGGTGCCCGACGCATACCGCAACGCCTGTGCGAGGGTTGGGCCGCAGAAATCGTGACGGCCGCCGACGCCCGGGTCACGCTGCGGCCATGCGATTGAGGCACGCCCGCGCCGTACTGCTGGCGTTCACGCTCTGCGGGGTGTGCCAGGCCGCGCGCCTGCCGGCGCAGGGGCCGCTCGTGATCACCAACGCGAGGGTCGTCACGCTGGACTCCGCGCATCCCGACGCGGGCGCGATCGCCTTCGCCGGCGGGCGCATTGCGGCCCTCGGCGACAGCGCCCTCGCCCGGCGGGCGACCTCGCGCGTGATCGACGCGCACGGGGCCACCGTCGTCCCGGCCTTCACCGACCACCACGCGCACCTGCTCAACATCGGACTCTGGCTGCTCAACGACGCCAGGCGCGAGCAGCTGTTCGTGGACGTGAGCACGGTGCGATCGCTCGACGAGCTCGCGCAACGCCTGCGCGACCGCGCGCGCCTCACGCCGGCGGGAGGCTGGGTCCTCGGCGCCGGGTGGAGCCAGGCCAGCTGGGGCACGCAGGCGCTGCCGGCGGCCGACGTGCTGACGAATGCGGTGCCCGATCATCCGGTGTTCCTCGCCCGCACCGACGGCCATGCCGGCTGGGCGAACGCGGCCGCCCTCGGGCTCGCCGGCATTCGCGGCAGCACCGGCCTGCTGCTCGAGGGCGCGAACGACGCGCTCACGGCGCGCATTCCGTCACTCCCGGATCGCGACATCCGCCGCGCCTTTCGGCTCGCCGCGGAGGCGCTGGCGGCGCGCGGCGTGGTGGAGGTGTACGACGCCGGCGCCCTCGCCTTTCCCGGCGTGGTGGGGCTCAACGCGGACCACGCCCGCTTCGTACGCCTGCTGCGCACCGAGGACGCCGCTCGTCCCCTGCCCCTGCGCGTGAACCTGATGGTGCCGGCGCCGAGTGCCCTCGCCGACTCGCTGCTGCGCCATCCCGGCAACCGGCGGCTCTCGCCGCGAATCCGCATCACGCACCTCAAGCTGTTCGCGGACGGCGCGCTGGGGAGTCGCGGCGCGGCGCTCACGCACCCGTATGCGGACGACTCGACCACGCGCGGCGTGGCGCGGATGACGGCCGCGGAGATCGGTGCCCTCGCGCTGCGCGCCGTGGACGCGGGGCTGGGCGTGGCGACGCACGCGATCGGCGACGAGGCCGTGAAGCGCGCGCTCGACGCCTACGACGCCGTGATCGCGGCGCGACCCGCGGTGGCGCACGGCCGCCTGCGCATCGAGCATTTCTCCTATGCCCGCGACGAGGACTTCGCCCGGGCGGCGCGGCTGGGCGTCGCCCTGTCGATCCAGTCCAACTTCAACTCCGCGGTCGAGGACGCGCCGCCGTTCGGCGCGATGCGCGTGGGCGCCGCCGCCGAGCCGCGGGTCTACGCGTGGGACCGGCTCCATCGACTCGGCGCGCTGCTCGTGGAGGGCTCGGACTATTTCGCGCGGCCCCTCGAGCCGCTGGCGGGCTTCGCCGCGGCGCTCACGCGCAGGAATGCGATCGGCCCATCGCGCGCCGACGCCGACGCGCGGCTGCGGGCGCTCGCGATGCAGGCGGCACGCCTGACGCCCAATGGCGAGCGACTCGACCCCGCGTTGCGCGTGGGGGCGCCGGCCGACGTCGTGCTGCTCAGCGACAATCCCCTCACCGCGCCGCGGGAGTCGCTCGCGGGGGTGACCGTTCGGATGACGTTGGCAGGCGGGCGCGACACGCATGCCGCGCCGCCGCGGGTGCGCGCGCCATGACCATCCCCGAGCCGACGCCGTACGACCTCCTGGGCGGCGAGGCCGGCGTGCGCGCGCTCGTGGACCGGTTTTACGACCTGATGGATTCGTCGCCGGAGGCGGCGCACGTGCGTGCCCTCCACGCCGCCTCGCTCAAGCAGTCGCGCGAGAAGCTGTACCTGTTCCTCAGCGGCTGGGTGGGCGGGCCGCCGCTGTACGTGGAGCGCTTCGGCCACCCACGGCTGCGAGCGCGGCACCTCCCGTTCGCGATCGGCACGCGGGAGCGCGACGAGTGGCTCTGGTGCATGGACCGCGCGCTCACGGCGCAGGCGATGCCGGACGACCTGCGCGAGTCGCTGCGCGCGGCGCTGCACGGCCTCGCCGACCACATGCGGAATGCGGGCGACCCGGCGGCGTCGTCCGGACCGTGATCCGGCGACCGCGGCCGGCCGGGCGCGGGCTACTTGAGGTAGGCGCGGACGATCTCGGCGACTTCGTCCGAGTCGGGATTCGGCCCCTTGGCGGACAGCCCGTGCTCGCGGATGTGCTCGGCGAGCACTTCGGCCATCAGCGCGCTCATGGCACCACGCGTGGCGGCGATGAGCCGCAGCACGTCGGCGCATTCCTCGTCGGCGGCGAGGGCCCGCTCGACCGCTTGCGCCTGCCCGACGACGCGACGGATTCGGGCGAGCAGCTTGGTCTTGTCTCGAATGGCGTGGCCCAACGGCAGCTCGGCGAGGGAGGATCGTCAAGGTAGGCCGGGCCGGGCGGCCGAGCCAGCGCGCGGGTATACACTACCGGGTATGGCATATGCTGTACAGCGCAGCATCGAGCATACCCCCCTTGACGCAGGCCGCCGGTACCCGTATGGTTGCTGGCTTCGCGACCCACCACGACCGCCGCCGGCCGCGGGAGGAGCGCCAGCGAGGTCGCGTTGCTCGCCGAGTGCTGCGACCGGGCGCATCTTGGAAACCATGTGGAGCTCGGGCCGGACGCGCAACTCATCGGGCACGCGGGCTGCAACCGCGACCGGGGACCGGTGGCGGCTCTGTCGATGCGACTCAACGTCCTGACCTGACCCATGTACTGGATCAGCAAGCTCATTCACCAGTTCTCGCGCCTGAAGCGGCGCTGGCTGGTCCTGTTCGCCGTGCTCGGGCCGGGCATCATCACGATGGTCGCGGACAACGATGCCGGCGGCATCTCG
This sequence comes from Gemmatimonadota bacterium, assembly GCA_016191225.1. Lineage (GTDB taxonomy): Bacteria > Gemmatimonadota > Gemmatimonadetes > Gemmatimonadales > Gemmatimonadaceae > JACPPC01. The sequence goes on from JACPPC010000001.1 coordinate 238,649, forward strand.
ACGTACGCCCAGACCGGCGCGCGAACGGGCTTCAACATGCTGTGGGCGTTCCTGCTCCTCGTGCCGATGGCGTACTTCGTGCAGGAGATGACGGTCCGGCTGGGGGCCGTGACGAAGCGCGGGCACGCCGAGGCGATCTTCGACGGCTTCGGCCCCGTCTGGGGCTGGTTCTCGGTCTTCGACCTCGTGCTCATCAACTGGCTGACGCTGGTGACCGAGTACATCGGCATGACCCAGGCCCTGCGGCTGTTCAACATCCCGGAGTGGGTCACCTTCGGTGGCGTGACGGCACTGCTGATGGCCATCGTCATCACCGGCAAGTACTGGACGTTCGAGAAGATCACGCTCGTCTTCTGCCTGTTCAACATGGTGTACATCCCCGCCGCGTTCTGGGCGATGCACACGGGCAACGTGGCCGGCGGCTGGACGGCGGTGGGTCGCGGCTTCTACGCCCCGCACTTCACCCTCAACGATGCCCTGACGCCGGCCGCGCTGATGACCCTGGTGATGGCCAACATCGGGACCACGATCACGCCGTGGCAGATCTTCTTCCAGCAGTCGGCGGTGGTCGACAAGGGGATGGACATCAAGGACATCGCCTTCGGCAAGATCGACACCCTGTTCGGCGCCCTGCTCACCTGCATCGTCGCGGCCTTCATCATCATCGCCACCGCGGCGATGTTCCACCACAACCCGTCGGGGCCGATCGACATCGAGTCGGCGGCGCTGGCGGCGGCGCGGATGCCCGAGGTGCTCCCGGGCGAGCACCTCGGGGTCTACGCCAAGGGGCTGTTCGCCATCGGCCTGTTCGACGCCGGGCTGCTCGGCGCGCTCTGCATCTCGCTCTCGACCAGCTGGGCGCTGGGCGAGGTGTTCGGCTGGGCGCACTCGCTCAACCGGAGCGTGCGCGAGGCCCCCTGGTTCTATGTCGCCTACCTGCTGATGCTCCTCTCGGCGGGCGTCGTGTCGCTGGTGGCCGGCGCGCAACTGCAGGACGCGATCACGATCTTCGTGCAGGTCGTCGCGGTCACGCTGCTCCCCGCCGCCCTCGTCTTCCTGATCCTGCTGCTGAACGACAAGGCGCTGATGGGCGAGCACGTCAACACCAGGACGCAGAACGTGGCCAACTGGGCGATCACGATCCTCGTGATCGTCGTATCCTCCGCCTTCGGGATCTCGGTGCTCTTCCCTTCCTTCTTCGGCGCCGGCGCCAACTGACCCCGTGACGAACCCGCCCCCGCCCGCCGCCGCGGCCCCGCCGCTCCCGGACTACCAGCTGCTCTTCTTCTCCGAGCTGCTGGAACACAAGGTCTGCCAGACGCGGGAGGAGTTCCGCATCGGCAAGCTGACCGACCTCGTGGTGCGCCTCAGCGAGCCGTACCCGGAGGCCGTTGGCATCCTCATCAGCCACGGCTGGGGGAAGCCCACCGAGTTCATTCCGTGGGACCGCGTCGTCCGCATCGAGCGCGGCGCGATCTTCGTCCACCCGCCGGCGAGCGGCGAGCGGTACCCGCCGTTCGTCGACCAACCCGGCTGGATGCTGCTCAACGAGCACCTGATGGGGCGCACGATCCTCGACCTCGACGGGCGCCGCGTCGAGGTGGTCAACGACGTCCAGCTGCTGCAGAGTCGCGGGCGGATGCTGATCGCCCACGTGGATGCCTCGTTCAACGGCTTCCTGCGCAAGTGGCACCTGGGCTGGATCGGCCTCCAGAAGGACCAGCTCATCTCGTGGCGCCACGTCCAGCCCCTCTCGATCGAGGACGCCACCGCCACCGACAAGGTCTCGCTCTCGGTCACCCGCCAGCAGATCCACGAGCTGCCCAGTGAAGACCTCGCCGATGCCCTCGAGGAATTGTCCGGGAAGGAACAGCAGGCGATGTTCTCGGCGCTGGCCACCGACAAGGCCGCCGAGACGCTGCTCGACGCCGAGCCGCGCGCGCAGCGGCAGATCGTCGAGGACCTCGCGCCGGAGCGCGCCCGCGCGATCCTGTCGGAGATGACCGTCGCCCAGCTCGCCGACTTGCTCTCGGCGCTGCCGTGGGACGACCGAATCGACCTGCTGGCCCTCCTCCCGCGCGAGCTGGCGGAGCGGACGCGGTCCATCCTCGCCTCGGAGGAAACCCGGGCCGGCTCCCTGATCTCGCAGCGATTCGTCGCGCTGGCGGAGGAGACGTCGGTCGGCGACGCCCTGGCGCACCTGCGCCGGTCGCCGCCCGACAAGGAGGCGATCAGCTACCTGTATGTCGTGCGCGGGGCCGAGCGCGTGCTGACCGGCGTGGTGGACCTGCGCGAGATGGTGCTTGCGCCGGAGTCGGCGACCCTGGCGGAGCTGATGGCGACACCGCCCGTGTCGGCCGACGAGCAGCTGCTCAAGGAGGATCTCGTCGACCTGTTCGCCAAGTACCAGTACCGGATGCTCCCGGTGGTCGATGCCGGCGACCGGCTCCTGGGCGTCGTCGGCTACAAGGACATCATGCGATGAGCACGCCTCCACGCATCGAAATCCGGAGCCACGATGCCGCGCGTTGAGATGTCCCGAGGGGTGCGGCTGGCGCTGCTGTTGCTGCGCATCTACCTCGTCGGGATGCTGGCGCTGATCCTGCTCAAGTTCCTTCGAAGTGTCGGATAGTTCGCGTCGGATGGGTCGCGTCAGCGGACCCGCGACTCCATGATCGTCGCCGGGGCAAGCGCCATCCCCCCACGGATCACCTGCCGGATGCGGCGCGTGTTCCGGATGTCGGCCAGCGGATCGGCGTCGAGGAGCACGAGGTCGGCGAGTTTCCCCTGCTCCACCGCGCCAAGGTTGGCGTCCTGCCCCAGGATCGTCGCGTTCTCCAGCGTCGCCGAGGCGAGCACGTCGGCCGCGCCCATCCCCGACTCGACCAGCAACTCGAGTTCATGGTGCAACGCCGCACCGGGCGTCACCTGCGGCTCGGCCGAATCGGTGCCGGCGAGGATCCGCACCCCCGAGCGATGGAGCAGCCCCACCAGTTCCTGGTAGCGACCGAAAGTCCGCCAGCGGATGGCGAGGGGCCCGGCGCTGAAGTCCTTGAGGCGCCGCGGATTGTCGGCCAGCCAGTAGTCGCGCAGGCGCTTGGGCACGAGGCCGTTGTCCGGGTGCTCGATCACCGCGGGTACGTCGACGAAGAACAGCGTTCCCCAGAAGACCATCAGCGTCGGGTCGATCGCCACGTTGTGCGCAACGACATGGTCCACGAGGCGCTTGGTGGCGTCGGAGGCGGGATCGAACGAGTGCCGGTCGTCGGGCGTGGCACGGGCGAAGTCGGCGATGGTGTAGATGTGTTCGAGCGAGTCGATGCCGTCGGTGGCCGCGTCGGCCGGGGCATAGCGCTCGAGGTGCCCGGCGACGACCAGCCCGCGCTGGTGCGCCTCCTCGATGATCCGGCGGCCGACCGGCCGCTCGACGCCGACGTAGATCTTGAGCGTCGTCACCTGCCACCTGGCCATCTGCGCCACGAAGTCGGGCACCTGCGCGGGGTCGGTCAGGCTCCAGCCGACGTCGGGATGGTCGATCGCCGCGCCGTCGATCAGGTAGCTCGCACTGAAGATTCGCGGCGCGATGCCGGCGTGGCTCGCGGCGTACCGCTGCAACAGCGCCTGCGCCGGCACGTTGTCGCCGGTGCTGCGGACCGACGTCACGCCGTGCGCCAGGAACAGGGGGAGGATGTCGTCGCCGGTGACGCCGGCCTGGAAGAGCACGTGGGTGAGGTGCACGTGGGCGTCGATCAGCCCCGGAATCAGGTACCGGCCGCGGCCGTCGATCGTGCGTGCGCCCGGCGGCGCCTTGAGCCCGGCCGCCGGCCCGATCGCAGAGACCCGATCTCCGGTCACCACGACGGTCTCGTGCGGCCGCAGGCGGCGGGTGCGGGCGTCGAACACCGTCGTGTCGACGATGGCCAGCTGGCCCGCAGGGACCGCGTGGTCGCCGAGCCAGCGCGTCAATGGAAGCGCGACCCCCGCGGCAGCGGCAGTCCTGACGAAGTCGCGACGGGCGATCGGTCCCGGCATGGCGGCGAAGTTACCGCGCGCGCCGGCCCTTCCAATAGTGTCGCGCCGCCCACGGCCGACGGTCGCGCCGGCCCGGCGAGGCCGCCTCGACCCGCACCGTCCACGCCGCGAGCGCTGCCCGGGCCTCGGCCCACGCCTGCGCGGCGCCGTCCCCGTCGCCCGCGAGCCATCGCGCTTCGAGCGCGTCGCGCTCGGCGACGAACAGCGGCGCCAGGCGCGCGGGATCCTTCATCACGCGTCGATGCAGTCGCTCGTGCGCCCACCAGAGGCTGTCGTCGGGCTCGGTGCCCGGCACGGGCCCGACGTCGATCGGTTCGCCGACGCGCACCGGCTTGAACACCGACAGGCACGGGGCGCTCGTGCCGGTCACGAAGTGCCGCGCGCCGCCGGGGGTGACCTCGGCGACCCACGACCCGGTCGTCTGTGAGGCCGCGACCAGCCCACCGGCGTGCATGCACGGCACGTCCATCGCGCCGGTGAATGCGCCATACCGCGGCCAGCGTTCCGGCCCGTGATCGCGCAGTGCCGCGATCATCGCCGGCACGCGCTCCGCCCGCGACGCGCTCGCCAGGGTCCGCGCCTGACGCGCGCGACAGGCCGACACGCGCGTTCGCAGCAGGTCACCATGCGCCTCGGCGAAGCCTGGAATCGTGAGGCCGTTGGAGATCGTGCGCGCGCCGGTCACCTGCTCGGTGGCGACGGCGCGGCCGGCGGTCTCCACGATCCATCCCTCGCGGGCGTCGGCAACGGCGAAGCTCGAGAAGTAGCGAAAGCCGGTGTCCTCGTAGCCGCAGCGCCCGCCCTGCCCGTGGCGCTCGTTGAGGCTGGTGATCGCCTGCACCGCCTCGCGCGCGCTTGTCGCGCGCTCGAGGGCGAGGCGCAGCAGGTCCATCCCGGTGAGCCCGCCCTCGACCGGAACGCGCTCCCTGGTGAACACCGCCTCGTTGCCGATCACGACGCCGTGCTCGTTGGCACCGATCTCGGCGCCCCACATCCAGACTGGGCGGCTGATCACGGTCGCGTGGGTGCGCGGCGCCTGCGCGATCGCGATGTGCGTGCAGCGCACCTCGCTCCCCGGCGCATGCGCGGCGGCCGCGTGCCACTCGACCACCTGCGGCTCGTCCGCCTCGCGATCGGAGTTCTTGGCGAAGAGCACGCGGTCGGGGAGGACCCGCAGCAACGTGTCACACACCTACGCGGTCTCCGCCGGGCGGCGGCGCCTCACGCGAGACTCGCTTTCACGTGCGCCGCCGCCACGCACGCGAACGCCATGATCGTCAGGCTCGGGTCGACACTCGGCGCGGTGGGAAAGACACTCGGGTCGGCGACGAACAGGTTGTCCGTTCCGTGCACGCGATGGTCCATTCCCACGACACTGGTGCGCGCGTCGGCCCCCATGCGCGCGCCGCCGGCCGGGTGCGGGGCCGCGAAGACGAAGTTTCCCGGCGCGATGGCCAGCGACCGCACCGCGCGCTCGATCTCGCCGACTTTCGTGATCCGGGTGTCGCGCTGGTCACCGAACAGCACTTCCTTGGCGCCGACGGTGAGCAGCAGTCGCGCCTGCTTGGCGAAGGCGTCGCGGATGCGAAGCTCGTTGCCACCGCCGAGGGGCACCTGGTATCGCGCCCGGTCGCCGTCGAGCGAGACGCTCCCCTCCTCCACGTCGTCGATCCAGCTGATCGCGCCGCCGAGCTTGCGCAGCTTCGTCATCAGCGCGCGATGCGACGCCCCAGTGCCCGGCAGCACCGCCGCCAGCTCGGCGGGCTGCAGCTGGTTGGCCATCAGCAGGTAGCCCCCTTCCGCGTAGCGATCGCCGTCCATCGTCGCGAGGCGAAAGTGGTCGATCCCCCAGGCGGCGGGGATGTTGCGGAACATCACGATCTCCTCGTCGAAGATCGCGTGCGTCATCGGGCACGGGTTGCAGTACGTGTGCTCGCCCACGGCCGGGAGCCGCGCCTTGAAGCCGTTCCGGAGCAGGAACACCGGCGAGCCGTAGCCGCCCGCCGCGAGGACGAGCGCCTTCGCCTGCACGCGCACGCTGCGGCCGTTGGGCATGCCCGTGCCGCGATCGAGCACCGCGGCGGCGAGCGTTGAGACCTTGCCGCCGGTCATCTCGAGTGCGCGTGCCTCGGTGTCCGCGTACACGCGTGCGCCGGCGGCCACCGCGCGCGGGAGGTGCGTCACGAGCTGGCTCTGCTTGGCGTCGTAGGCGCACCCCTGCTGGCAGTAGCCGCTGCCGATGCATCCCTTGCGGGCCTGCGGCACGGGCGCGCCGCGCCAGCCGAGCCGCCCGGCGCCGAGCTTGAGCAGCTGGTTCATGCGATTGTAGTAGCGCGGCTCGGCTTCGTGCACGCTCAGGTCTCGCTCCAGGGCGTCGAAGTGCGGCGCGAGGTCGGCTTCGCCGTGCCCCGTGAGGCCGTACTCCTGCGCCCAGTGCGCCAGGCGGTCGGGGGGCGTGCGATAGCTGTCGGCCCAGTAGTGCACGCTCGCGCCGCCCACGTTGTTGCCGTAGAGGCGCTGCACCGAGCCGTCGTCGGACATGTCGAGGCCGCGCCCGCCATCGACCTTGGCGAGCATGTTGTCCTCGCGCTGGTCGAAGTCCTCCTTGGTGTACGCGCCCCCGCGCTCCAGAAAGACAACGTCCTTCCCCGCCTCGGCCAGTCGCACGCCCAGCGTGGCGCCGCCGCAGCCCGTGCCGATGACGCAGACGTCGCATTGCTCCACGACGTCGGCGGCGATCTCGCGGTAGCCGAGCACGCGCCCCGTCATGACGCGCTCCCCTGCCGCACGAGCGCCTGGTAGGCGGCTCGCGAGTCCGGCGGCTTGGGGATGGCGACGAATGGCCCGTCGTAGCCGATGCCCTTCCAGGTCTCGGTGCGGGCGTAGTAGAAGAGGTACGCCATCTCCTTGAGGGCGAAGGCGACCTGCTGCAGGGCGCCGGGTCTCGCGCGGAGCAGCGCCTCGATGTAGGCGAGCCGGGCCTCGGCGCCGAGCGCCGTGAAGCGGCTGCCGAAGCCGTCGAGCAGGGTCGCGTGCTCGAGGAGCTGCAGCCCGTTCTTCATGTCACCGCGCATGGGCGCGGCGGCGGACCACATCTCCTCGTCGATGCGCTGGTGCACGCCGAGTGCGACGCCGGACGGAAACGCGCCGCTGGCCGGAATGAGCGCGTCGACGAAGGCCTTCACCACGGCGAATTCCTTGGGGCTCAGCGCGATCGGCGTGTCGCCCGGAGCGAGCTGCGATCCGTAGCCGCCGGCAAGCCAGCGCAGGGCCGTGCCGCCCGCGGCGACGGCGAGGGCGCCGCCGAGGCCGAGCTTGAGGAGGCGACGGCGGCGAGGGTCGGCGGAGGGCTTCATGGTTTCCCGATCACTGGTCCTTTCGCCGCGCGGCCCGAGGTTCGGAATCCGGCCCGCGATGCGGCCCGATGGTGCTACGAACGATACCGCCGGCGGCCGCGTTCGAAAGCCCGGCCAATCGCACACGCAATTGGCGGCCCTCGATGTCCTCGACTCCGACGGTGATATTCGGGCCCGCACACCGAGGACGCATCGTAGCCAGGGGGCACAGGCACCGCGTCGGGTTGGCGGGACTCCGGGGCTCCCGAGCGTCGGTTCCGGTTGCGGTGGCGACAGCTTCGCAAGGTTGTCGGCGGGCACTTCGCCCCGACCGCCACCCACGGCCAAGCCGCGTTCCATTGGTGAATCAACCGCGCAAATCGAAATGGAGCCGGAGCGACATCCCCTGGCATGCGACGGCGCCTCGGCGCGGGCGGCAGTCGGGAGCCGCCGCCGAGAGAGCCTGCCGTACTCCGCCGCGGGGCGCCAGCCCCCGCGGCGCTCATCCCCTCGCCCGCCCATCCTCCGGCAACCGATGCGGCAGGGCCAGTTCATGCACGGATACTTGTCAGGTCGGAGGTGTCCGCACGCGCTGTCCGATCGTCGAGCGTGCCGCTGGCACCAATCGTCCCACCGCGCGCACAGGGGATGTCCGATGATGGCCAACCCCCGCGATGCAAGTCGCCCGAAGAGGCGCGACGCCGAGGTCCGGGTGACGGTCGCGGGATCGATGATCTCTGCCGAGTTCACCGCCGGACGCGGCGAGCCGGCGCCTCCGACAAGGGTGAGTCGCTGTCCGGCTCCTCCGCTGCTGCATCCCGACACGGCTCCCGGCGGCGACGGGAGTTGCGACCCTGCCCGCAACGCCGGATCGAATCGCGACATCGTGTCGCACTCCCACCTCCGGTGAACACGCCGCCTACTCCGCCGATTGACGTGGCCCCGGTTCTCCGGACAGCCGGCTCCGCAGACAGGCGGACTCCCCGAGGGGTCCTTCGCTCCCTCTCCCGGAGACCTCATCTCCCGTCGTCCCCGTCGCAATCACTCCCGCGCCTTCACGGCCAGGGTCGCCGTCGCCGCGTTGCATGGCGAGGCCAGCATGCGGGAGCTGGCCAGCCGCTTCGGGCTCCACCGCTGTAATACTGGTGCGTGGCGCGAGCAACCGCTCGCCGGCGCCGAGGTGTTCAGGGCCGGAGGGAAGGCCGCCGGCCCGCCCATCGGTGTCGCGGCCATGCACGCCGTGATCCGCGCGGTCACCCGGGAAGACAATTCGCGTTTCGAGCAGTCGCTCGCCAATGGCGGCTGGCCGAGCGCAGGACGATGACCGATTCGACGCACGCGCTTTCGATCACCCGCGGGCGGCGGCTCCGCAGATCAGCCGAGGCTTGGCCTGCAACGTCCCGACGCCCACCGCCGGGGCGGACCTCGCGTCGATTCGCCGCCTCGACGAAGTGCGCCTGGCATGCCGTGCTTTGGCGCGCGCGGGCCGCGCCGCGTGCTCCAGTCGGAGCTCCCCGGCGTCGGCCGGCGAGGGATCGCGACCCACCCGCGGCGCATGGCGACCCCCGCGATCGTCCCGCAGCCGCGCACGAGCCGGTGCCGCGGAGGCATCCGGTCTTCCCGTGCCTGCCGCGCCACCTCGACGTCACGCGGCCGACTCACGTCTGCGGCATGGACTTCACGGGCATCTCCATGGTGCGCGGCCTCGTGCCCCTCGCCGCCGCACCGGACTCGGCGATGCCCGCGGCGGCCATTGCCAACCCGGCGGGTCGCCTCCCCCCGCTCGCGTGCCCACCGGGAGGCGATGTCCGGTTGCCCCGCGTGGCGCCTGTCGCTAGCATCTTTGCATCCCAACGGCTCCCCCGACCGCCGATCCCCACCGCGTGCCCCGTTCTCCTCGCCTTCACCGCCTGGCCACGATCCTCCTCACGGCGATCGCCTTCATGGCGAGCCGCGCGGAAGTGCTGTTGCCGGACATTCACGACGGCGATGCTGCTGCCGTGCAGGCGATTGACGACGGGGGCGGGACGAGCGACGCAACCGGGCTGCGTGTCCCGGGCGCGGCGTCCGAGTCGCGTCTTCCAGGTCGGGCGCCCGTTCCACGCACGCCCCGTCCTCACCACGGGCCGCACATCGACCATTGCGGTCACGGCCACGGCGTGGCCCGTCCCCCGGCCATGACCCCGTCGGCGACACCGCCCGCGCACGCCGGAACGCCGGCGGCGGCGCCCGCGCGACCGATGAGCGTGGAGCAGCCCCCCCGGCTCCGACCGCCGATTCTGTAAGACCTCGCCGTGACTCCCCGCCCGCGCACTCCTCCGGGCGAAGGGTGAGTCACGGCGGCGCTCGCGCGCGGCACCGGGTGCGCGCGACGATGCGCCCATCCCCTCAATCGGCCGGTCGCGGTAGCGTCGCACGCGCGCGTGCCGAAACGGCACGACTTCTCGTCAGCGCTCGGGCGCAACCCGAGCGCCGAGCGCAATGGATGCCATGGAGGCACTGTGTACGTCTGTCTTTCCCGCGTGTTTGCACGGGCCGTGATCACGGCGATCGCGGCCGGGCGACTGGTCGCCCAGCCGCCCGCACCCGCCATGCGGACCGCCGAACCCGACACGCTTCGGCTCACTGTCGAGGATGCACGCGCGCTGGCGCAGCGACAGAACCCCGATCTCGCCGTCGCCAGCCTCGACGTCGCGATCGCGCAGGGGCAGCTCCGGCAGGCGCGAGCCATCCGGGCGAATCCGTTCCTCGACGTCCTCGCCGGCGGACCTGGTGGGACCGGTCCCGAACTCTCGCTCGCACAGGAAGTGGAAGTCGCCGGCCAGCGCGGGCTCCGCACGGCGGCCGCCGAAGCGGAACTGACCCGAACGCGGTTCACGACCGCCGACCGGACGCGACTCGTGATCCACGCGGTCGATCGAGCCTTCTATACAGGTGTTCGCCGCCAGTCGCCGCGCCGAACTGTCGCGCGACGTGCTGGCGCTGAATGAGCGCCTGAGCGACGTGGCTCGCCGCCAGCTGCGCGAGGGCGAGATCAGCAAGCTGGACTTCAACCTCGCGGTCATCGAACTCGGCCGCTCGCGAGCCCGGACCGTGGGAGCGGCGCGGGATCGAGACGACGCGGACCTGGAATTGCGCCGCCTGCTCGGGCTCGATCGACGTGCCGTCATCCAGCCGATCGTGGACAGCGCGCATCGGCACCTGGCGCTCGACTCCACGGGAGCCGTCGTGCCAGGGGCGGGAGCGCTGGCCGCCGGCGGACGCTCGGTCGATGCGCTCACGGCGAGCGCGATCACGCGGCGACCCGACCTGCTGGCCCGCGATGCCGCGGTGGCGCGTGCCGCTGCCGAGGTCAGCCTGGCGGGTCGGGAGGCATTCCCCAATCTGATCGCACGACTGACCACCGAGGGCGCCGTGACGGGCGGCAGCACGGTGCCCCGGGTGGGCATCGGACTCGCGGTGCCGATCCTCAACCGCAACGGCGGTGCGATCGACGCCCGGGGCGCCGCCCACCGGCAGCTGCAGCGTGACCGCGCGAGCACGGTGCAGCGCATTCGTGCCGAAGTGGAGGCGGCCGTCCGGGCCTACGTCGCGGCGACCACGGAAGTCGAGCTCCTGGAATCGACCGTGCTCCTCCCCGCTCGCGAGAACCGGCAGCTCCTCGAGGCCGCCTACCGCGAGGGAAAGGTCGGCCTCCCGGTCCTGCTCCTCATTCGCAATCAGGTCATCGACGCGGAGCAGGCGTATTGGTCGGCCTGGCTCGCCGAGCGGGAGGCGCTGGCGGCGCTGGCCGCGGCCACCGGCGAGAATGCTTCCACGCCCTCCGGAGCCCGGCCATGAAGCCGATTCCGCGCAAGCGAGCGCTCGTCGCGGGCGGCGCGCTCCTCCTTGTCGCCCTTGCCGTCCTCACATACCGCTCGACCGGTTCGCCCGCGGCGGTACCACCGTCCAACGCCGGCTCGCCGCCCAGCGCCGGGGACACGGTCGTCACGCTCGACTCCGCGGCGCAGCAGCTGGCCGGCGTCGAGCTGCTCACGGTCGGTTCCGGCAGTCGGAGCGCGCTCACCGTAAACGGCTCGATCACCTTCGACGCCGAGCGCGTCTCCGTGATCGCCCCGAGGGCCGAGGGCCGGCTCCTGCGGATGCAGGCCGACCTCGGCCAGCAGGTCGCGCCCGGGCAGGTGCTCGCCGTCGTCGAGAGTCCGGAGATCGGCCAGATTCGCGGCGACCTCGAGCGCGCGCGCGCGGCCGTCGACATCGCCAAACGCAACTACGAACGGGAGAAGCGGCTCTTCGAGCAGAACATTTCTCCGCAGAAGGAAATGCTCGACGCCGAGCTGCTGTATCGCACCGCGGAGGCCGACGGGCGAAGCGCGGCGGCCAAGCTGGAGACGTACGGCGCCACGGCGGGTCATGGTGGCAGCTATGGCCTGAGCTCCGCCGTGGCCGGCACCGTGGTCGAGCGGAATGGATCGCCGGGGCAGATCGTGGGACCGACGACGAATGTCTTCACCGTGGCCGACCTTCATCACGTCTGGATCATCGTCGACGTCTACGAGGCGGACTTCACGCAGGTGCGCCCGGGCGCCGACGTGATCGTCACTCCGGTGGCATTTCCGGGCGAGTCCTTCCGCGGAACGGTTCGCCTGATGGGCGGCGTGGTCGACACCGCCAGCCATACGTTCAAGATCCGCGTGGTCGTCGAGAACCCCGACCGGCGGCTTCGCCCCGGCATGTTCGCGCAAGTCCGTATCGGCACCCGCGCACTCGCCTCGACGGCGAGCGCGGTCTCGATCCCCGACATCGCGGTGCAGGACATCGACGGCCGGCCGGTCGTGTTCGTGGCCTCCAGCACGGCGGGGCGGTTTGTGGTCCGGCTGGTGGAACTCGGCCCCCGCACGGGCGACGGGTCGGTCGTGGTCACCCGCGGGCTGCGCGCTGGCGAGCGCCTCGTGGTGAAGGGCGCCTTTCAGCTCAAGGCCGAGCTGACCAAGGCCAGCTCGGGCGGAGGGGAGTGAGCGATGATCGACCGCGTGCTCGGGTTCTCGCTCAGGAGTCGCCTGCTCATCGCGCTGCTCGCGCTCGGGGTCATTGGCGGCGGCGCATTCGCGCTCGGCCAGCTGCCGATCGACGCGTTCCCCGATGTCTCGCCCACCCTCGTCCAGGTCGTGACCGAGGCGCCGGGGTTGGCGCCGGAAGAGGTCGAGAAGCTCATCACCTACCCGATCGAAGTCTCGATGAACGGGATGCCGGGCGTCGAGCAGGTGAAGTCGATCTCGGCGTTCGGCATTTCGCAGGTCTCCGTCTACTTCCGTGACGATGTCAACATCTACTTCGCCCGGCAGCTGTCGCTCGAGAAGCTGCAGGACGCGAAGAGCCAGATCCCTCCGGGACTCGGGGAGCCGAAGCTCGGGCCGATCACGACCGGGCTCGGCCAGGTCTACCAGTACGTCGTGACGGGCGCCGGCCGGGATCCGACCGAGCTCCGCACGCTGCAGGACTGGCTCGTGAAGTACAACCTCCGGACCGTTCCCGGGGTGACGCAAGTGCTCTCGTTCGGCGGAGACGTCAAGCAGTACCAGGTGCAGGTCGACCCCCGCGCGTTGCTGCAGTACCGCGTCACCCTGACGCAGGTTCGCGACGCCGTTCGCGCGAACAATCGCAACGTCGGTGGGGGCTTCATCGAGCGCGGCCCGGAGGAGTACCTGATTCGCGGGATCGGGCTCGCCGAGACGCTGGGCGACCTCGAGAGCGTCATCGTCGCCGAGCGCAACGGGACGCCGGTGTATGTGCGCAACGTGGCCGTCGTGGCGATCGGCCCGGAAGTGCGCCGCGGCGCGGTCACGATGAATGGCGGCGGCGAAGCCGTGACCGGCATCGTGCTCAAGCGCATCTACGAGAACACGTCGCAAGTCATCGCGGCGGTCAAGGACAAGGTGGGCGACATCAATCGCTCGCTCCCGCCGGGCGTGCGCGTGCGCCCGTTCTACGACCAGGCGGAGCTCGTCGACCGCGCGGTCGGGACCGTCCGGGACGCGCTCATCGAGGGCGCGGTGCTGATCGTCGTGATCCTGTTCCTGTTCCTCGGCAATGTGCGCAGCGCGCTCATCGTCACGACGATGCTGCCGCTCTCGCTGTGCCTCGCCGTCGCGCTCATGGCGTTCTCGGGGTTCAGCGCGAACCTCATGAGCCTGGGTGGCCTCGCCATCGGGATCGGCATGATGGTGGACGGGGGGGTCGTGATGGTCGAGAACGTCTACCGCCAGCTCTCGGAGGCGCGGCACGCGCACGCGGGCGCGGTGTCCGCCGAGGCGAAGCGGCAGATGATTCTCGCGTCCGCGACGGAGGTCGGCCGCCCGATCGCCTTCGCGATCGCGATCATCATCATCGTCTTCCTGCCGTTGTTCACGCTCCAGGGCGTCGAGGGCAAGATGTTTCGGCCGATGGCGTTCGCCATCTCCTTCGCCATGGTCGGCTCGCTCGTCTTCTCGCTGACCGTGATCCCGGTGCTCTGCTCGTTCTTCCTCCGGGGCGGCCGCGAGGCGGACACCTGGATCATGCGGCAGGTCAAGCGGCCATACCTGCCCGCCCTGCAGTGGTCCCTGCGCAACCGCAAGGCGATGCTCGGTGGCGCGGTCGCCGCCCTCGGCATCAGCCTCGCCCTGCTGCCGTTTCTCGGCACGGAGTTCGTGCCGATCCTCGAGGAGGGGTCGATCCTGTACCGCGCGACCCTCGCCCCGTCGGCCGGCCTCAGCGAGGGAATCCGCACCGCGACCGCCCTGGAGACAATGGCGAAGGCGTTTCCCGAGGTCGACGAGGTCATCTCGAAGATCGGGCGCGCCGAGGCGGGCGGCGACCCGGAGCCGGTGAACAACATCGAAGCCATCGTCACCCTCAAGGCCGGGCAATTTCGCAAGACCGGTCGCGACAAGGCGGCGCTGGTCGAGGCGATGGACAAGGCGTTCGCGCAGTACCCCGGCGTGGCGTTCAACTTCTCCCAGCCGATCGCCAATCGCGTCGATGAGCTGCTGAGCGGCGTCAAGGCGCAGCTGGCGATTCAGCTGTTCGGCGACGACCTCGACCGGCTGGTGGAGTCCGCCCGGCAGATCCAGCGCGTCGTCGCCGCCGTGCCGGGCGCGGTGGATGTCCAGGTCGAGCAGGTGACTGGGCAGCCGCAACTGCAGGTCCGGATCGACCGCGCCGCGATCGCGCGCTACGCGCTCAACGTGGAGCACGTGCAGGAGGCCATCGAACTGGCCGTCGGGGGCGAGCGGGCCGGCCAGGTCTTCGAGGGCGTCCGCCGGTTCGACATCACCGTGCGCCTGCAGGACGTCCACCGCAACAACGTCGATGCCATTGGCCGGTTGCTGATTCCGACGCCCGATGGGCGGGCGCGCGTGCGGCTGTCGCAACTCGCCCGGATTCGCGTCGTGACGGGGCCGAAGCAGATCAGTCACAACGACGGCCAGCGACGGATCGTGATCCAGCTCAACGTCCGCGGCCGAGACATGGGCGGGTTCGTGGCCGAGGCGCAGGAGCGACTCGCTGCGACCGTTCGCCTGCCCACCGGCTACTTCCTCAAGTGGGGTGGGCAGTTCGCGAACCAGCAGCGCGCGATGCGGCGGCTCGCCGTGATCGTGCCACTCACGGTCGGCCTCATCTACCTGCTGCTCTTTTCCAGCTTCGGGTCGCTCACGCAGGCCGGGCTGATCATCCTCAACGTGCCGTTCGCGATGATCGGCGGCATCCTTGGCCTCGCCCTCTCGCGGCAGTATCTCTCGGTGCCCGCGTCGGTGGGCTTCATCGCACTGTTTGGCGTCGCCGTCCTGAACGGGGTCGTCCTCGTGAGTTGCATCAACGCGCTGCGCCGCGACGGCATGGATCTCCGTGAGGCGGTGTATCGCGGCACCGTGCTCCGGTTGCGTCCGGTGCTCATGACGGCGACCGTCGCGATCCTCGGGCTCCTCCCCCTGCTGTTCTCCACCGGCGCGGGCTCGGAAGTGCAGCGGCCCCTCGCCGCTGTCGTCGTCGGCGGACTGATCACCTCCACGATCCTGACGCTGGTACTCCTCCCGACACTCTACAACTGGGTCGAGGAACGGGGGCCGGCCGCCGCCGAGACCGTTGCGGAGGGCATATGACGGAATTCGTCCGGCTCGACCTTCCGGTGTTGCTGCCGGGCGTGCAGGACGACCAGGACGCGTGCGTGGCGCGACTGGTCGCGCTCCTCGAGGCGCGCGACGGAATCGGTCGGGTCCACGTGACGCACGAACACGGCGCGGCGGCGGTCGAGCATGACGCCGGCACGCATCCGGACGACGGGCCGCCGGCGCCCGGGGCCCTCTGCGTGCACTACGATCCGGCTCGGATCTCGCTCGGGCGCATCACGGAGCTTGCCGAGAGCGCCGGTGCGACGATCACGCAGCGGTTCGGCCACGCGGTCATTCCGTTCCGCGCGGTCGGTGCGGAAGATGGTGGGACGCGGATCGAGGCGGCGTTGCGCTCCCTGCCGGGTGTGACCGCCGCGGTCGTCAACTTCCCCGCGCAGCTGGTCCGTGTCGAATTCGACACCGGCGCGACCACGATCGCCGCCGTTCGCGAGGCGCTGGTCGGCTTGGGCGCCCCCACCGCGGGCCTCGACCCGGATGCGGCGCCCGACTGGTACGCGCGCCACCGCGAGATCGTCTGGAGCGTAGCCGGCGGCGCGTTCACGCTGGCCGGCGCGCTGGTCGGCCGCGTCGCCGCGATCCCGGCTCCGGTCGCGATCGCCCTCTATGGCGTCGCGTATTTCTTCGGCGCGCGCGACCTCCTCGGCCATCTCGCCAGCGACCTGCGGCGCCGCCACTTCCGCTTCAACATCGACCTCCTCATGGTCGTCGCGGCAGCCGGCGCGGCGGTCCTTGGCGCGTGGGCCGAGGGTGCCTTGCTGCTGTTCCTGTTCAGCATGGGCCACGCCCTGGAGCACTACGCTATGGGACGGGCGCGGAACGCAATCAGGGCGCTCGCCGAGCTGGCGCCGCAGACGGCCACGGTGCGTCGCGGCGGGGCTGATCGCGCCGTACCGATCGGCCAGGTGCGCTCCGGAGACCTCGTCGTCGTGCGGCCGGGGGAGCGCGTCTCCGTCGACGGCATCGTGCGGGAGGGCCGGTCGGCCGTGAACCAGGCCCCGATCACCGGCGAGAGCGCACCGGTCGACAAACAGGCGTCCGACAAGGTGTTCGCGGGCTCGGTCAACGGCGAGGGCGTCCTCGTCGTCGAGGTATCGGCCGCCGTCGGTGACCGCACGCTGGACCGGATCATCAAGCTCGTCGCGGAGGCGGAGACGCAGAAGGCACCGACGCAGCAGTTCACGGACCGGTTCGAGCGCGTGTTCGTGCCGGTGGTGCTGGCCGTGGACGTGCTCCTGATCGTGGTGCCGCCGCTCGTCGGCCTCTGGACGTGGTCCGACGCCTTCTATCGGGCGATGGCCCTGCTGGTGGCGGCGTCCCCGTGCGCACTCGCGCTCGGGACGCCCGCAGCGGTGCTCGCGGGCATCGCGCAGGCGGCGCGCAACGGCGTCCTCATCAAGGGCGGCGCCCATCTCGAGGCACTCGGCTGCATCGACACGATCGCGCTCGACAAGACGGGCACGATCACCCGGGGCGAGCCGGCGGTCACCGACCTCGTCCCCGGCAGCGCGGTCGGGGACACGGCGCTGCTCACCCTGGCCGCCGCGCTCGAGCAACAGTCGCAGCATCCGGTGGCGCGCGCGATCGTCCGGGCCGCGGAGGCGCGGGCCCTCGCGGTGCCTGTGGCCTCGGACGTCCAGGCCGTCACCGGGCGCGGCCTCCGCGCGCGCGTCGATGGCGCGGTCGTCGAGGTCGGCCGCCTGGCGCTGTTCGACGACGCGACCGGCACGCCGCCCGCATCGATGCCCGCCACGATCCGGGAGGCCGTGCGGCGACTGGAGGCTGCGGGCCGTACCACGATGGTCGTTCGCGCCGCCGGGCGTTCGCCCGAATGGCTCGGCGTCATCGGCGTGGCCGACGAACCGCGCGACGGCATTCGCGAGACCCTGGCTGCGCTCCGACAGATGGGGATCGGCCGCATCGTGATGCTGACGGGTGACAACGCCGGCGTTGCCGACACGATAGGCCGTGCGGTCGGCCTCGACGACGTACGTGCCGACCTGATGCCGGAGGACAAGGTCGCCGCCATCCGTCAACTGGCGTCGCAAGGTCGCGTGGCGATGGTCGGCGACGGTGTCAACGATGCCCCGGCGCTGGCGCACGCCACGGTCGGGATCGCCATGGGGGGGGCGGGCACCGCCGCGGCCCTCGAAACCGCCGATGTCGCGCTCATGAGCGACGACTTGAGCCGGCTGCCGTTCGCCGTGGGACTGTGCCGTGCCGCGCGTTCGGTCATCCGGCAGAACCTTCTCGTCTCGCTGTCGGTTATCGCGGTGCTCGCGGTGGCCACGATCGGGGGCTGGGCGCGCATCGGTCCCGCCGTGATCGTCCATGAGGGAAGCACCCTCGTGGTGATCGGGAATGCCCTTCGCCTGCTGCGCTATCGGGAAGGGGGCGTGGCGCGGACGCGACCACCCGACTAGGTTGGCACAACGCATGCTCCGCTCCGGGTCCCGGTTGTCCCGCATCGCCAGCCTCGGCACCGCCCTCATGACGACGTGGTGCCTGGCGTGTCGCGCCTATGAGCCGCTCGCGGAGGATCTCCTCGGCCGGACGATCGAGGCCAGGGCGGCCTCTGCCGGTGACGAGGATGGTTCGAGGACATCTCGGGTGTCGGCCGGGGATGCCTCGGTCATGGGCGTGATCGCCGCGACAGCAAACGCCATGGCACCCGATTGCGCGTGCAGCATCCTGTGCTGCCACGCCGACCCGGCACACGCGTCGGCGCCGCTCGTCGCGCCGCCGGCGCCGAAGGCGACCGTGCTCGAGGTGGCGTCGCTGTCCAGCGTCGATCGCGCGCCACTCGTACCGCCCCCGCAAGCGCCTCCGTTCGGGGTGTAGTGCGCCCGCGTGCCTCCCAGGCGAGGCGCACGGTCGGACAAGGCGGGAGCGAGGCCCCGTCGGGCTGCCCGCCGCGCGCAGACTCCAAAGCGATCGGCTGGTCGCGCACGCGGGCGGCTGGCGCCGACCGTCCTTCCGCGAACGGAACACTTCTCCGGGTCACCTGATGCAGCTGCTCTCATCCGCGGCGGTCCGCCGCGCGATCAGTCGACTTTCCCTGGTTTCGCTGGCCGTGCTGCCCGCGCCGTGCGCGGCGCAGGCCACGCCGACCGCACCGCCCGCATCCGGGCCGCTCACGTTGCGCCAGGTCTTCGATCTCGCGGCATCCCAGCCGCTGCTGCAAGCCGCGCGGGCCCGCGTGAGAGCGGCCGGCGGGAGTCGCGCCACGGCCGGCGCCTTCGGCAATCCGGTGTTGTCGTACCAGGTCGAGAACGCGCCGCTGTCGGCGAACACCGCGCCCTCCGTGGACCGCGAGGTGACGACGACGGCCCTGTTGCCGCTCGAACCGCTCTATCAGCGCGGGCCACGGGTACAGCGGGCCGACGCTGCGGTCCGGGCCGCCGGGGCGGACGTCGTGTCGACGCGACAACGCCTCCTCGTGGACGCCGCGCGCGCCTATCACCGCACCGGCGTCGCGCAGGAAGGCGCGGCGGTCGCGCGCGACCTGCTGGCGTGGCTCGACTCACTGGTCAGCTACAATCGCGCCCGTGCCCGCGAAGGGGCCGCCGCCGAGGCCGACCTGCTCCGCGCCGAACTTGAGCGCGATCGTGCCGAAGCCGACCTCGCGATGCAGGAGGCCGACCTGGCGCGCGCGCGCGCCGACCTCGCGGTCTATGTCGGCGACGAGGGCACGCGGCACGGCGCCCGACGGGTTACCGCGATCACTGCGCCGTTCACCATGCCTGTCGGCGCCAATCAAGTGGCCGTGCCGGACTCAGCCGACCGGCTGCGTGTGATCCACGCACTGGCCGTGCGCGCCGACGTGCGGGGTGCGCGCGAGCGGGTCACGGCCGCGGAGGCCGGCGTGAGCGGCGAGCGCGCGATGCTCGTCCGGCAGCTGCGCGCGACGGTCGGCACCAGGAGCGGCGCCGGCAACACCTACGTCGTGGCGGGCCTCAGCGTTCCGCTCCCATTGTTCGACCGGAACAGGGGAGAGATTGAGCGCGCGTCCGGCGAGCGCGACGCCGCCCTCCTCGAACTCGCGGCGACGGAACGTGGCGTTCGTGCCGATGTCGTTGGCGCGTTCGACGCGGCGCAGGTGCTGACCGCGCGCGCGGGAAGCCTCGCTCGACCGGATTCGAGCGGCACCGTCGCGTTCCTCGCCAAGGCCGACGAGGCGCGCCGCATCGCACTCGGGGCGTATCGCGAGGGAGCGATTCCGCTGATTCAGGTGCTCGACGCCGCACGGGCGTGGGGTGACTCGCACGCCACCTATGTTCGCCTGATCGCGGCGCAACGCGACAGCATCGTCGCCCTCCTCGCCGCGCTCGGCGTCGACCTGGCGACGTGGGACATGAGCACTCTTCACGCGAGCCGATGATGAACACGCACTTCCACACGCGGTCGCGTGCGCGGCGCACGCACCGCCCCGCCGTCCTCCGCACATCGCGGTCGCTTCTCCCGCTTGCCGCGCTTGCCGCGCTTGCCGCGCTTGCCTGCCCGGGCGAACGCGCCGGCAAGGCGGCGCCCGTCGGCGCGACCCGCGACAGCGCGGCCGTGGCGGCGACATCGGGCATGGCCATGCCCGACGCGCCGAAGCGGTCGGTCATTCCCGGAGCCGAGGCGCAGGAGCCACCGGGCGACAACGGCGAGCGAGTCGCGCTCTCGGCCGCGCAGGTGGCGAAGGGGAGCGTAGAGTGGGCGCCGGCACGGGCGGGCGTCCTGGGCGCGACGGCGACGGTTCCCGGGCAGGTGGTACCGAACGAGGATCGCACCGCACGCCTTGGCGCGCCCGCTCGCGGTCGCGTGCTGGCGGTGGCTGTGCGGCCGGGAGACCGCGTGGTGGCGGGCCAGCTGCTGGTCACGCTTGCGAGCCCCGAGGCCGGCACCGCGCAGTCAGACGCAGCCAAGGCCGAGGCGGAGCTTGTGTCCCGTCGCGCCCAGGCCACTTTCGCCACGAACGCCCGCGAGCGCAGCGAGCGACTCCTCGCGCTCAAGGCCATTCCTCGCCAGGAGTACGAGCGCGCCGTCGCCGACAACGCGCTCGCGACAGCCGCCCTTTCGCAGGCCGAGGCGGAGGCAAGACGGGCGCGCAGCACCGCCGAGCAGCTCGGCGTGTCCGAGTCGCCCTCCGGGCAGGTGCGCCTCCGTTCGCCGCTCACGGGCGTCGTCCTCACGCGCACGGCGGTGCCCGGCGCCGTTGTCGAGGCCGGCACTCCGCTGACCGTCGTGACGGATCCGTCGAGCCTGTGGTTGCAAGTCCAGGCACCGGAGCCGCTCACGGCGCTTTTCCGGATCGGCGCGCTGCTCCGTTTCACCGTGCCGGCATCTCCTTCGGACACGTTCAGCGCCCGGATCGATGCCGTCGGCGCGGCCCTCGATCCGGGCACGCGCACGCTCCCGGTTCGGGCGTTCGTGGCCAACCGCGACGGGCGCCTGATGCCGGAAATGCTCGCCAGCGTCAGCGTGCAGGGTGCGCGCACGACCGCCACCATCGTGCTGCCGGAAGATGCCGTGCAGCTGCTCGACGGACAGTCGGTCGTGTTCGTCGCGACGCCGGACGGGCACGGCGGCGCGCGGTTCGCGCCGCGTGTCGTGGGCACCGGCCCGCGAAGCAACGGGCGCATCGGCGTCACGCGCGGCCTCAGGGAAGGCGAGCTCGTCGCGACGCGCGGAGCGTTCGCGATCAAGGCGCAGCTCAAGAAGGGCTCCATGAAGGACATGGAGACGTGAGATGACCCCGCCCACGGGTGTCATCGCACGGCTGATCGCCGCGGCGCTCGCCCACCGGCGCGCAGTCGTGGTCGGCGCATGCGGGCTCGCCGGCGCCGGCGTCTGGGCCTTCGCCACGCTGAACACCGATGCGTTTCCGGACCTGACACCGAATCAGGTCCTTGTGATCACCACGGCACCCGGACTCTCGCCCGAGGAGGTCGAGCAGCAGGTCACGTACCCGATGGAGATCGCCATGCTCGGCCTTCCCCGCACGGTCAAGGTGCGGTCGATTTCCAAGGTCGGGCTGTCGGTGGTCTCGGTCATCTTCGAGGACGACGTCGACCTCTATTTCGCCCGCGCGCAGGTGCAGCAACGCATGCTCGACGCGTTGGCGCAGCTGCCGCCGGGCGCCCAGCCGATGCTTGGACCGCCGGCCACGGCCATGGGCGAGGCTTTCGTGTACCTCGTCGAACCGACCGGCGAGGCCCGAGACACGCTGACGCTGGTCGAGCTCACGAACGTGCACGAATACGTCATCAAGCCGATGCTGCGCACCGTGCCGGGCGTCGCCGACGTGAACTCGTGGGGCGGCATGCAGCAGCAATTCCAGGTGCTCGCCGACCCCGCCAAGCTCGCCGGGTATCGCCTGACGCTGGCCGACCTGCAGGCCGCACTGGCGCGCAACAACGCCAATTTCGGCGCGGGGTACATCGAGGATCGGAGCGAACGCCTCACGGTGCGCGGCATCGGACGCGTGGCCGACACCGCCGACCTGGCCCGCGTCGTCGTCGCGACGCGCGGCGCGACACCGGTGCTGGTCCGCGACGTGGCGCGCGTTGCGATCGGGCCGCAGCCGCGTTTCGGCGCCGTGACCCGCGACGGCTCCGGCGAGGCCCTCTCCGCGACGATCCTCGTCCTCAAGGGGGCGAACAGCCGGGAGGTGGTGCAGCGTGTCGTCGAGCGCATCGACGACATCCGGCCGTTGCTCCCCAAGGGCGTGCGCATCCGGCCCTTTTACAACCAGGGCGAGGTCGTCGACCGCACGACGCGCACCGTTGTCCGCAACCTGGTGGAGGGCGCGCTGATGGTGATCGCGATCCTCCTCCTCTTCCTGCGCGACTGGCGCGCGTCGCTGCTGACCGCATCCGTCATTCCGCTCTCCCTGCTTGCCGCCTTCCTCGCCATGAAGGCGTTGGGGGTCACCGCCAACCTGATGAGCCTCGGCGCGCTCGACTTCGGACTGATCGTCGACGCCAGCGTGGTCATGGTCGAGAACTCGGTGCGGCGCCTGGCCGGCCCGCGCCACTCCGCCGGCGGCGCCGCGGATCGCGGGGACCTCCTGCGCGACGCGGCGTTCGAGGTCGGCCGCCCGATCGTTTTCGGTGTGGCGATCATCGTCGCGGTCTATATCCCGATCTTCACGCTGCAAGGGCTCGAGGGGCGCATGTTCCGCCCCATGGCGTTCACCGTCTGCGCCGCGGTCCTGGCATCGCTGCTCCTCGCCCTGACGTACGTGCCGGCCGTCTCGCAGTATCTGCTGACCACCGGGCACTTGGACGCGCACGCCGACGCGCGGTGGCTCGAGGCGGCGCGGAAGCGCTACGCGCGCGCGCTCGGCCTGGCGCTCTCGCATCGCCGCACGGTGATCGGCGGCGCCCTGGGCCTGCTCGCCGTCGCGCTCGCGTCGGTGCCGTTCCTCGGCACCGAGTTCATGCCCAAGCTCGACGAAGGGTACCTGCTCATCCAGACCCGTCGGGCGCCGAGCATCTCGCTGCCGGCGGGCGTCGCCGTCTCCGGCGAAGTGGAGCGGACGCTTCGCCGCTTTCCGGAGGTGGCCAGCGTCGTCACGAACCTCGGCCGTCCCCAAGGGGCCACGGAGACGATGGCGCTCAACCAGGCCGACGTATACGTGACCTTCGCACCGCCGCCCACGGGACGGGCCCGCTCGCTCGACGCGCTCATCCCGCTCATGGACTCCGCGCTCGCCGACATTCCGGGGCTCACGTACAGTTTCACCGCCCCCATGCGGATGCGACTCGATGAGGTCATCTCGGGCGTGCGGACGGACCTCGGCGTGCGGATCTACGGCGACAGCCTGCCGCTCATGCGGGAGAAGGCCGATGACATCGTCGGCGTCATCCGGAACATTCGCGGCGCGGAAGGCGCGGCGGCGGCAGGGAGCGCGGGCGCGATGCAGCTGCAGGTCGACCTCGACCGACCGGCCATCGCGCGCGCCGGACTGAGCGTCGCCGACGTGCGCGAAGCGGTCGAGCTGAGTGTCGGCGGCATGGAGGGGACAGTGGTGATCGACGGCAGGCGGCGCATTCCCGCGGTCGTGAGGCTCGACGCGGCCTTTCGGTCGACTCCGGATCAGGTCGGGCAGACGCTTCTCCGCACGCCAGATGGCGGAACGCTCACGCTCTCGCAGGTTGCGCACCTGCGCGTCGCGGAGGCGCCCGAGGTCATCGAGCATGAGGCGGGCGGCCGATATGTCGTGGTGCAGGTGAACGTGCGCGGCCGGGACCTCGGCGGGTTCGTGGCCGACGTGCGTCGCGCAATTGCCGCGCAGGTCGCGCTGCCGGCCGGATACTACCTCGCCTACGGCGGCCAGTTCGAGAATCAGGCGCGCGCCATGCGGCGCCTCGGCCTGATCGTACCGCTCGTCCTCCTGCTGATCGCCGGCCTCCTGTACGCGAGTTTCGGAACGACTCGTCACGCCCTGCTTGTGATGCTCAACGTGCCCTTCGCCCTGGTCGGCGGGATCGCCGCGCTTTGGATACGCGGACTGCACCTGAACCTGAGCGCCGCGATCGGCTTCATCGCACTGGCCGGCGTGGCCGTGCTGAACGGCGTGGTGCTCGTGACATACATCAACCAGCTGCGTGCCGCCGGGCACTCGCTGGCCGACGCCGTCCGCGACGGCGCCGCGGACCGCCTGCGCCCTGTGCTCATGACGGCCCTCGTCGCCGGGTTCGGGTTCATCCCGATGGCGCTGTCGACGAGCGCCGGAGCGGAGGTGCAGCGGCCACTCGCCACGGTCGTCATCGGCGGCCTGCTGTCGTCGACGATTCTCACGCTGCTGGTACTGCCGACGATGCTGGTCTGGGTCGAGGAACGCCTGGCCCGCGAGTGATGCACGATCCCTTCCCGGCGACGAGCGCCTTCCATGGGCATCCGTGACGATGGTGCGCCGTTCGTGCTCGTGGTATCGACGGCGCGCGCCGGGCGCACCGACGTGTCCGCGCCCGGGCCTCGGCCATCCGACGGTGATGGCCGGTGGGTCGACCCGGCCCGGGCACCGGGCGTCGACACGCCGGTGCTGGGGGCCGGCGCCGGATGGCGCTTGCCGCTCCCGTCGGATCCGGGGACGCACCGATGCGGCCGGTCCTGCGTGCCTCGCCACCGAGGAGCGGCGCGATGGATCATCGTACCCGTCCGGCGCGATCGCGGGCACGGCCCGCCCGCCGCTCGCTTGTCATCGCCGCGCGCGACGCCGGCTCGTGCGACCCGCCGCTCGCGGGGCGCGGGCGATGGCCGACCGGGTTCCGCTGGAGCGCGTACCGTGACACCTGAAGTGGTTGGAGCGCCGATCGCCTTGCCGGCGCGGTGCTCGTTGGCCCCCAGGCGCCGCGGGGCGCCGCGAGGCCGGCAATGACGGCGCAGGGCGGCGGCGGCGCACCAGCGGGGCAGGAGACGGGACGGCTTGATGTTCGCGTCGCGAATCTCGACTGCGCGAACGATGCGAGCCGAATCGAGCGCGCGCTGCGAGCGCTCCCCGGTGTGACGTCCCTCGCCGTGCATCCGCAATCGGCGCGCGTTGACGTGTCGTACGCCCCGGCGGCGACCTCGGCCGAGGCCATTCTCGGCACGCTGCGTGACCTGGGGTTCCCGCCCCGGACCGGCCCGGGGGCGCCGGGCGTGCCGCGACCGTGGAAGAACCCGAAGGTTCTGGCATCGGTCGCCTCGGGCGTGCTGCTTTTCGCGGGCTGGCTCCTGAGTTGGGCGGGCGGGCCGGACGGGGCCACGCTCACGCTCTACCTCGTGTCGCTTCTCGTCGGTGGGTATTACTTCGGCCGCGAGGCGCTCGAAGACCTGGTGTTCGCGCGCGTGGTCGGCATCGAGCTCCTGATGACCGTGGCCGCGGTGGTCGCGGTGGTGATGGGCGAGCCCGGCGAGGGCGCGATGCTCGCGTTTCTCTACTCGATATCGGAGGCGGCCGAAGGCTATACCGAGGAGAAGACCCGCTCGGCGATTCGGGCGCTCATGGATCTTGCCCCGAAGACGGCATTCGTCCGCCGTGACGGGCGCGAATTCGACCTTCCCCTGGACCAGCTGGTCGTGGGGGACGTCTTCATCGTCAGGCCCGGCGAATCCATCGCGACGGACGGGGAGGTGCTGCTGGGAACATCGAGCGTGAACCAGGCCCCCGTCACGGGAGAGAGCGTACCCGTCGAGAAGGCCGTTGGCGACACGGTCCTCGCCGGCACCATCAACGCCGAGGGCTCGCTGGAAGTGCGCGCCACGAGGGCATTCGCGGAGAACACCATCGCGCGGATCATCCGCATGGTCGAGGAGGCGCAGGAGCGGAAGGGAGCCAGTGAGCGGTTCATCGAGCGGTTCGGCAAGCGGTACAGCCCCGCGGTGCTCGCCGCCGGGGTCCTCATGGCGGCCCTCCCGCCGCTGTTCTTCGACGTGGCGTGGCATCCATGGATCATGCGGGCGACGGTGTTCGTGGTGGCCGCGGCGCCGTGCGCGCTCGTCATCTCGATTCCGATCACCCTGGTTGCCGCGCTCGGCACGGGCGCGAGGCAAGGTGTCCTGATCAAGGGCGGCGCGTACCTCGAGGCGCTCGCGAACATCTCGGTCGTGGCGCTCGACAAGACCGGCACCGTGACGCATGGCGCGCCCGAAGTGGCGGCGGTCATCCAGGTTGGTGCCGAGCCGCTGCACAGCGTGCTCGCCATCGCCGCCGGCATCGAATCGCGAAGCCAGCACCCGCTCGCGGCCGCCGTCGCGCGGCACGCCGAGGCGCAGGGAATACAACGGGCCACGGTGACGGACTTTCAGTCACTCACCGGCGCCGGGGCGACCGCGCGCGCTGGCGACAGGGCCGTGTATGTGGGTAGCCCGAGGCTCTTCGAAGCCCGGCTGGGCATCGACCTCGGACCGGCGCGCGAAGAGATCGCGACACTCGAGCGTGCCGGGAACACCGTGATCGTGGTGGGCGGTGAGGGTGCCGCGTGGTCGCTCATCGCGATCCGGGACAACGTGCGCCCGACCGCGCGAGCGGCCATCGCGGCCCTGCGCGGGACAGGCGTGGACAGGATCGTGATGCTTACGGGGGACAACGAGCGGACCGCGCGCGCTATCGCCGCCGAAGTCGGTATCGATGAGGTCTACGCCGGCCTCGCGCCCGAGGACAAGGCGGCCAAGGTGCGTGAGCTGTCAGGTGCGTACGGCCACGTCGCGATGGTTGGCGATGGTGTCAACGACGCCCCAGCGCTCGCCGAGGCGGCGGTCGGCATCGCCATGGGGGCCGCCGGTACCGACGTCGCCCTCGAGACGGCGGACGTGGCCCTGATGGCCGACAATCTCGAGAGACTCGTGTACGCGCTGCAGCTCGCGAGGCGGAGCCGGCGCGTCGTTCGGCAGAACCTCGCGCTGTCCATCGTGGTGATCGCCGTGCTGGTTGCCGGCGCGGTGTCCGGTCGATTCACGCTTCCCGTGGCGGTCGTCGGCCATGAGCTGAGCGAGTTCATCGTGATCGCGAGCGCCTTGCGCATGCTGCGCGCGTAGCGATCCCCTTCCGGGCGTGACCCGACCCGGCGTCCCGCTCACCATGACTCGCATATCGATGCAAGCCATCCCCCGGGGGCCAAGCGGGCGCAGCCAGGTGCATGGCGCTCCACGGCGGAGCCCGGCGCGCCGCCGCTGGTCGATGCCGGACTGGCGCGCCGGGAAGGCGAGGCCGCCATCCAGGCCGCCAACGTGGCCGATGCGCCGCGCGACCCCGATGACCGCGTACGGACGCACGCCGCATTCAGCCTCGACCGCCGTGGCTCGGTTGCGCCGGACCTGTCGCAGCGCATGCGCCAGCTGGCGGGGGTGTGGACCCCGGCGCGCGGCTGCCATGTTGGTCTGGCCCAGCTGCGTTATCGAAAGCCGTTCGCTGACCGGCATCGGTGTGCAGGCACTCCCCGACACGAGCGCGCGTCGCGGTGGCGCGGTCGGAGCGCACGTCGGGACGGTCGTTCGACCCTGCGTCGCCGTCGATGGCACATGGACCAACGCGAAAGCCCGGCGACGCTCGCAAGAGCTTGCCGGGCTTCCGTTTGCATTCCATCGGGACGGCGGGATTCGAACCCGCGACCCCCTGAACCCCATTCAGGTGCGCTACCGGACTGCGCTACGTCCCGTCCGTACACCGTCTCGGACAGGAGGGGGAACCTAACCGGACACACGGCGGCACACCACCACGCCGCCCGATCGGCTGCAGCTTCCCCGACCTGCGGGCCCGCCCCTTCGGGACGGCATTCCGGCCGAAACCCGCTCCGCGCCGCGCGCGTCCTGTTCCGAACATGGCCCACGACCGCCCGGAGGGATTCCGCCATCGCCGCCGCGAGCACGGCGCGCGCACGCCGCAACCGCGGCGGCTCAGGCCGCCCGCACTCTCGTCATCGTCTCCCACTCGCCCTCGTCGAGGCGGTGCACGCCTACCCGTACACGATCGTCTCGCACGATCCGGTCCGCCGCGCCCGTGACGCGTTCGTGGCCGCGCTGGTGCAGCCGGTGGACCGCGTGCAGCTCTCCATTCCGGCGTAGAAGCTCCTCGCCCTGATGGGCGATGGCCACACCCCAGTGTACCAGCCGCAGCAGCCCCTCGACGCATTCCCCGCCCCCGCGGCCGGATCCTCCCCCTCGGCGCGCGGTGACCCCGGCCGGGTTCACCGTGAGGACGTCCCCCGACACCGCGGCGCACATGGGCGACCTCGTGGCAGGCGTGAACGGCCGGCCCATCGACTCGCTGGCGCGGGCGTTCGGCGCCGAGATCCCCGCCGAGCTCGAGCCGCGGCGCCGGACCCGGATCGCGGCGAGCTTCTCGGCGCGACTGATGCTGCGCGAGGAATGGAAGACGAGCGCCGTGTACCTGGCCCACATGGCGAGCCAGGCGAGCCCGTGGATCCGCTGGCTGCCGTTCACCTGGTTCGGGGGGCAGGCTCGCCAGTTGTTCGGTGGCCCCGACGGCAAGGTCGCGGTGCTCGGATCGGGGGAGCTCGGCGACCGGGGGCCGCCGGAGAACCCGCGGCGGGTGCTGCGCCCCTTTTGCGTGCTGATCGGCCCGGGGACCTTCTCGGGCGCCATGCTGCTGGCCAACAGCATCAAGCAGGGGAAGCTCGGCACCCTGGCGGGGGAGCCGAGCGGGAAGCCGCCCAGCTCGTTCGGGGAGGTCTACGCCTTCTTGCTCCCCCGGTCAGCGCTCCGGGGGCAGCTGTCGGGTGCGGCATTCGGGCTCGACCCCGACACCCTTGGCGGGCGCAGGCTGGGGGTGTTGCCGGATATGGAAGTCGCCCGGACGGCGGACGACGTGCGCGCGGGACGTGACCCGGCGCTCGACCGCGCGCGCGAGTGCGCGCTGCGGCCGCGGGAAGACCGGTAGCTACGCGGTCGCGGGCAGGTCGTCGTCGTCGGGCGCGCAGGTCGCGGCGGCCATCAGCTCCATCACGGGCGAGAAATCGACGTTGAGGGCATCCGGCGCCCGCTCCGTCTTCTCGCTGGTGAAGAAGTGGCCGATCACCGCGTCCGCCACCCCGCCAATCGGCAGGGCAGCCAGCACGATCGCCGGGACAACAATTGGGTCAGGCATTCGCTGATCCTCCTCCCGGCAGTATCGGCACGGTGCCGAACCACGCCGGGCAGCTCTCACCCGATATACGCAGCATATTCCGTGCCAGTTTCCGGTCGGCGGTGACGTCTCGATTACGATCGCCTCACGGGCCGCCCGTGAGCCGCAGCTAACTCCCGCCGCCGCAATTCTCTGGCGCGCCTCGCTAACACGCCACAGATTTCCCCTCAATGAGCGCTCCCGCCCCAAACCGTGACATGGCGCACAGGGCCCGCCGCGTGCTCGTGATCGACGACGAGCCGGCCATCCGCGACGCGGTTGCCATTGCCCTGGGCCCGGCGACAGATGCCGTGGATCAGGCGGCAACGGGTGCCGAGGGACTCCGGATGGCCGCCGAAACGCCCCCCGACCTCGTGATTCTCGACCTCGGCCTTCCCGACCAGCAGGGGGAGGAGGTCTGCCGCGAGTTGCGTCGTCGCACCGTCTGCCCGATCGTGGTGCTGTCCGCACGCCACAGTGAGGAGGAGAAGGTGCGCCTCCTCGACGCCGGCGCCGACGACTACGTCACCAAGCCCTTCGGCTCGGCGGAACTGCTGGCTCGCGCGCGGGCGCACCTGCGGCGCGCGGCGATGCTCGAACGGTCGGACAGCGAGCCGGTGATCGAGAACGGCCCGGTGCGGATCGACTTCCTGCGTCGCTTGGTGACCCGCGCCGGCGCCCACGTGCACCTGACGCCGACCGAGTGGGGACTCCTCAAGTACATGGTCGGCCAGGCGGGTCGCACCCTCACGCATCAGCAGCTGTTCGACGCGGTGTGGGGGCGGGAGTTCGGGAATCCGCAGCAGCACCTGCGGGTGCACGTGACGCACCTCCGACGGAAGGTGGAGGTCGAGCCGGGGTCGCCGCGGCTGATCATGACGGAGCCCGGGGTCGGGTACCGGTTCGAGCTGCCGAAGTAGCGCCCTCCGCACCTTAACAACCCGTCCCGGGGGGGCACTAACTCGGCGCAGGGGCGGCGCACCGTGGCCGCCGACGCGGACTCATGGCGCTTGCAGAACTCCCCGCGCCGCCAGTCGAATTACCGAGAGAGGAGACACACGATGCACTCGAACACCTACCGCATGGTGGCTGTCGCGGCAGTGGCCGTGACCCTCGCCGCCTGCAACAGCAGCGACTCGACCAGCGCGGCCCTGACCACGCAGTCGCTGGTGATCAGTCAGGACTTGGCGAACGAGCAGGGCGCCACCGTGGGCGAGGCGGTCCAGAACGTGCTGGGCGCCGAGGCATACACGGGCGCGAGCTCGATGATGGCGCCGGCGTCGCTGGTGGCCGTGGGAGGCACCGCCGACCTGCGCACCTGCTCGGGCCCCGACGCCAGCGGCTGGTTCAGCTGCACGAACGAGATCGAGGACGGGTTCACGGTGGCGCGCTCGCACCGGTTCTTCAACTCCACCGGCTTCGCGCTGGGGTGGGGCCCGGGGGTGGACTCGGCGCAGTACCGCTGGAGCGAGACGG
This sequence comes from Gemmatimonadota bacterium, assembly GCA_016191225.1. GTDB lineage: Bacteria > Gemmatimonadota > Gemmatimonadetes > Gemmatimonadales > Gemmatimonadaceae > JACPPC01. Next base: position 269,257 of record JACPPC010000001.1, read on the forward strand.
GCACCGACAGCGTGTCGGCCGACCGCCGGCCGGCCGGCGTGACCTCGATCGTGCGCTGGGTGAACCGCGGCGACTCGGCATCGCTCCGGCCGATCCGGACGGTGGGCTCCGAGGCGCGCATCTGGAACTTCCGCGGCGCGCGGAACGACTCCAGCCTGGTCAAGGGCGACCGGGGGAGCCGCTTCTACAAGATCGCGGGCAGCCGCACCGGCACGAACGTGACCTGGCTGCTGCCGAGGCTGACGCACCCTTGGCCGGCGTCGGGGACGATCGCGCAGAGCTACACGGCCACGGTGATCTTCACCAACGCCGGCGCGACCAAGGCCGACACCACGGTCCGGACGGGATCGGCGAGCGTGACCTTCAACGGCACGCAGACGGTGCCGGTGATCGTGGGCGCGATGAGCTGCTCGCTCGACCTCCTGACACGGAAGGTGTCGGGGTGCACGGGGAGCTGACCCGGGACGGAACCGATGCGAGGAAGGACGACGCCCGCCGGTGCGCATGCGCCGGCGGGCGTTCCGTTCAATGGCGTTTCGCAACCGTCGATGCGAAATGCGCTCGCGAGATTCGCGAGCGCATGACGGAGGAGGGGCGAAGGAAGGCGGGTGGGCGAGCGGGTACGCGAGCTAGACGGGCAAAGCGGATCCTTCGCTTCGCTCAGGATGACCGTCGGACGGCTCAGGATGACTGCGTGACTCGACCGCCGCGTTAGCCAGATAACGCCTGAGCGAGAGCAGCCACCCCACCGACACGGCGCAGAACGCCGCTCCCGCGATGGCCGCGGCCGCCGGGATCGCCCCCATCCCGCCGAGCACGAGCGCCACAACGCCAAGGACAGTGTGGCGGGCGGCCTCGGGAACGATCGCCCAGTCGCGCCCCTCGAGCAGGATGGCGAGGTTGCTGAGCGTCAGCACCACATAGAAGGCGAGGGCCGCCAGCTGGTCCATGGGGAGGGAGCCCTGGACCTTGAGGACGCCGAGGCTGGCGAAGAGGGCGGCGAGGAACTGGGCAAAGGCGTACCAGAGCACCGGCGGCGCCACCTCGGGGTCGTACTGACGGGCGGTGGCGCGCGTGACCTCGGGGGCGACGATGCTCGGGCCGACGTCGGCGGGGCGCCAGCTGGGGCTGGCCCAGATCACCCGCCACTTGTCGCGCCAGCGGCGCGTGGCCTTGAAGGTGCGCCAGAGCTCCACGAACACGTGGACGTTGGCCCAGACGGGATTCCAGCTGGCCAGCGGCTTGGTGATGCCGTAGACCGGCTCCTCCTCCTCGGGAACCCAGGTGCCGAACCACTTGTCCCAGACAATGAAGACGCCGGCGTAGTTCTTGTCCTGGTACTTGGGGTTCACGCCGTGGTGCACCCGGTGGTGCGAGGGGGTGTTCCAGACGGCTTCGATCGGCGCCGGGAGCCGGCCCACGGCGCGGGTGTGGATCCAGAACTGGTAGACAAGGTTGATGGCGTGGCAGGAGATGAAGACCTCGGCGGGCACCCCGGCGAAGGCCAGCGGCAGGTAGAAGACCCAGGTGAAGAGGCCGTGGAGGGAGCTCTGCCGGAGGGCGACGGCGAGGTTGTACTCCTCGCTCGAGTGGTGGACCACGTGCCCGGCCCAGAGGATGTGGACCTCGTGCGAGAGGCGGTGCAGCCAGTAGTAGGCGAAGTCCACGAGCACGAAGGCCACGGTCCATCCCAGCAGGTTGGCGAGGTGGACCTGGAGGCCGCCGGCGAAGGTCACGGGAGGGCCGCTTGGCCAGGCCGGGATGGCGCTGCTCAAGCGCTGGACGGAGGCGTGCTGGACGATGAGGTAGTAGGCGCCCAGCTGGATGAGCTTGGTGAAGATCCCGGCCAGCTGGCTGGTGATGCCGAGGCTCAGGTCGGAGATCGAGTCATTGAGCCGGAAGAGGCGCCGGTGCCCGAGGCGGGCGACGACGAGCTCGATCCCCATGAGGAGGAAGAAGAAGGGGATCGAGTAGGTGATGATGCCCATGGGCGGATACTAGCGCCGAGCGACTACGCGTGCTGCTGCCCCGGCCGGGTGGTCACCCCGCCCCGGAGCTGCGTCCGCACATCCGCCGGGTTCACGCTCAGGCTGATGGCCACGTCGGGGCCGATCTTGCCGTCCAGCGCCAGCTCGGCCAACGACTGGTCGAAGGTGTGCGTCCCCACGTCGGCGCGGTGCCTGGCGAGCTGGGCCCGGATGTCGAGGAAGGCGCCGGCGTCCATGAGCAATTGCTCGAACTCGGGGGAGGCCAGGTACAGCTCCGTGGCGAGCACGCGGCCGCCGTCGTTGGCGGCCACGAGCTTGTGGGCGAGGATCCCGCGCACCGTCTTGGCGATGCGGAGGCGGATGGCCGACTGGTTCTGCGTCGGCACGCCGGAGACGAGGTGCCGCAGGGTGTCGGTGACGTCGTGGGCGTCGACCTTGGCGATCACGAGGCTCCCAGCCTCGGCGGCCCGCAGGAGCGACTCGAGCTGGTGGGGGTCCACCCGGTCGAGGGCGATGATGTCGGTGCGGTGCTCGATCGCGGCGTCGAGGGCGCTCTCGACCGAGTCGGTGTCGATCCCCAGCTCGCGCTGGGTGATGGTGCACTTGCGGTCCTTGAGCAGGAACCGGGTCTTGGTCTCGATGATGACGATGTGGCGGCGGCGCTCCGAGGTCTCGTTGAGGTGCGAGAGCAGCGCGGCGAGGGTGGTGGAGCGGCCGGAGCCCTGGGTGCCGCTGAGGAGCAGGAGCCCCGAGGGATAGTCGAGGGCGCGGGCCAGTTCGGCCGGGATGTGCAGGGACTCGAGGGAGGGCACGACGTGCGGGATGACCCGCAGCAGGACCATGAATGTCGATCGCTGCTTCACGACGCTCGCGCGGAACCGCCCGACGCTCGGCACGCTCCAGGTGAGGGTCAGGTCGCGCAGCCGGTCGTGCGGGGGAACATCGCCGGGGGCCGCCTCGCGGAGCCGCTCGACGAAGTGGATCATGTCGTCGGCCGAGAAGATGTGGGCCCCGATGCCGACGAGCTCGCCGTCCACGCGGCTGCGCATGATGTCGCCGGCGCGCACATGCACGTCGGTGCCCCCGCGCCGGACCGCCTCGAGCAGGAGGGCATCGAGGGTCGAGCGCGCCTCGTGTGGCGAGAGCACGGGACGTGGAATCTGGTCAGCCATGAGCTGCGTTGCCCCGGTTGTTCGATGCGTGCCAGAGTGAGTATCGGGTGCTGTGACGGAAACCCGGCGTACTTCGTCCCTTCTCACGACATTCCCCGATACGCCTGTAAAGTACTAGACGGCTACGGGGATGCGACGTAACCAGCCAAGCCGCTGTCGCAACACGTGATAGCGACCCCCGGCGGGCCAACTCCGGTCGGGCCCCTCCCCATGCCCCCCTCCACGCGATTCCGCCGCACGTCCCGCCGAGTGATCGACCTGGCCGTGTTCGCGGCCGGCCTGCTGCTGGCGTGGAGGCTGGTGCGGCACTCCCCGATCGTGCTGGGCACGTCGGTGGCCGGGATGGGGCTCACGCTGTGGTGGTTCCGCCGGCGCGAGCTGCGCGCCCTGGGCTACCTGCGGGGACGCTTCCAGTGGCGCGACCTGCTGCTGGCCGGGCTGCTGGTGGGAGGGCTCTGGCTGGGGCTCTACCTGGTCTTCAGCCTGGGCGACGTGGGCGTGTCGTCGGGAACGGGGACGCGGATTCCGATCGGGCGCGACGCGGCGGCCCTCTCCATGGGCGACATGCTGATGGCGGGACTCGCGGCGACGGTCTGCACCATGGCGCTGGCGTTCCCCTTCCGGTCGACCACGAGGTCGCGGCGCGACGTGCGGGAGACCGCACTCGTGGGAGGACCGCCGGGTGACGCGAGCAAGAGTACTCCCGCGAAGGGGAGTTCCGCGCAGTAGGCGAGGGCCGAGGAGGAAGGGCGAGGAAGAAGAGCGAGGAAGATGAGCAGGGCGCAACCACGGAGTCACGGAGACTCACGGAGGTTCACGGAGGAGGCAACTGCGGGCGCTCTCGGGGTGCCGATTCGGGCACTCGTGCCGGGGGGACGCGAAGGGTGCGCCGTCTGGGCGGTCGGTGCGGGGCTCGCGCCGAGGAACGCCCCTCGCCCATGCGATGTGTTCCCACGAATCAGCTGCCGTTGATCTCGCTTCCTCCGTGAACCTCCGCGCCCCTCCGCGACTCCGTGGTTGCGCCTTCCTCATCTTCCTCTGCCCACGCCTCCGCCGCTCACGAGCCCGACAACAGCTTGGACAGTCTCCGCCGCCAGGTCGTGGGCGCGGCGCCGTTGCCCGCCTCCCCACCGTAGCGCTCGCTGTACTCCCCCCGGTAGCCGTAGTAGTCGTACCCCGTGCCGCCGCGGGTGCGGTAGTCGCGCTGGAAGATGAAGTCGTTGAGCACGAAGCCGAGCACCGGCGCGCGCACGGCCCGCATCTGGTCCACCGCGAACTGCAGGGCGGCACGCTCGGTGTGGTTGGCCCGACCCACGATCACCACGCCGGCGGCCTTGGCCCCCAGCAGCGCGGCGTCAGTCACGAGGTTGAGCGGCGGCGAGTCGAAGATCACGAAATCGTACCAGCGCTCGAATTCCTGGATCAGCTGGTGGATGCGGTCACCCCCCAGCAGCTCGGCGGGGTTGGGCGGGAAGACGCCCGCCGGGATGACGTCGAGCTGGTGGTCCTCGCCGAGTTCCACGCGCTTGATGCAGTCGGCCGCGCGCGTGCCCCCCACGAGCAGGTTGCTGAGCCCCGGCTGCTGGTCGATCTCGAACACCCTGTGCACGGTGCCGCGCCGCATGTCGGCGTCGATCAGCAGCACCTTGAGGCGCTGGTAGGCAAGGACGATGGCGAGGTTGCTGGCCGTGGTCGTCTTGCCGTCGCGCGGGGAGGGCGAGGTGAAGACGACGGTCTTGGGGCCGGGGTCGGGGCGGGCGAAGGTCAGGTTGGTGCGCAGCGTGCGATAGGCCTCGACGATCGGGTTGCCGGGGTCGGCGGCCGAGATGATGCGCTCGCTCCGGAACGCGCCGCTGGCCCGGGTGGCGTCGGGACTGATGCCGGGGATCATCTGTGACGCCACGTACCGGAAGTCGGTCGTGCTGGCGAGGCGGATGTGCGGGATGAGGCCGAGGGCGCTCGCGCCGACGATCTGCTGCATGTCCTCGTTGATGTGGACCGTGCTGTCGAGCATCTCGCGCAGGAAGGCGAGGGCGAGGCCGAGGGCGAGGCCGACGAAGATCGACAGCTTGAGGTAGCGTCCCTTGTCGGGCTTGATCGGCGCGCCGCCGAACTCGGCGGGGTCGAGGATGCGGAGCCGCGCGTCGTCCACCGAGAGTGCGATCTCGGCTTCCTTGAGGCGGGCCTGGACCATGGTGTAGAGCTGCTCGATGACCTTGTTCTGCCGCTCGAGGCGGGCGAGGTCGAGCTGCGCCACCGGCTGCGCCGCGGTCTCGCGTCCGCTCTCGGAGAGGGTGGAGTCGATGATCGCGACCTGGCGCCCGAGGTCGAGCAGGTGTCGCCGCGTCAGGTAGTCGATCTGGGTCTCGATCTCGCGGATGCGCCCGGTGATCTGCTGCACCTCGGGGACGTCGCGGGTGCGGCGCACGAGCAGGGTGGCCCGCTGGTTCTCCTGGTCGCTCAGCGCCGACAGGCGCGGCTGGATCGTGGGAAGGAGCCGCGGGAAGGCCATCAGGCGCCAGTAGGCCGAGGTGCTGTCGGGGCCGCGCGTCTTCGCGGCGGCCTGGACCTCGGCGAGCACCTGCGTGAGGGACTGCAGTTCCACCTGCCGGTCCACGCGGTCCTGCTGGAGCTTTCCGACGTCGCGGTCCGGCCGGGCGGCCGCGGTGGAGCGGGCGAGGAGCCCCGGGTTGCGGCCGCGGAAGGCGACGAGGCGGTCCTCGGTCTGGGCCAGTTGCTGGCCGAGGGTGTCGAGCTGCTGCCGCAGGAAGTGCACGGTGCTGCGGGCCTCGGTCTTGTTGATCTCGCGGCGCAGGTAGATGAAGCGGGTGAGGAGGGCGTTGGGGACGTCGCGAACGAGGGTCGGGTCGGCGCTCTGGTAGGTGACGGCGACGGTGTTGACGTCGCGCGAAGGGCGGCGGACGTCGAGGGTGCCGCGGAGCTCGGCGACGGCGTCGGCGAACGGGATCACGTCGAGAATGACGTCGGGATAGTCGCGGGCGGAGTCGGAGAGCACCACCCGCAGGTCGCCGAGGGCGGCGGGCTGCCCGGCCGTGAGCTTGGCGACCGGCTTTCCCGACTCGCGATCGGTGACGATCACGGTGTCGCGCTTCCCGCGCGTCATGCGGTACTGCGCGGGGCGGGCGTCGCGCGGGGCGATGACGGCCGTGAACATGCGGGCGCGCGGCACCGGGCGTGGCGGCGAGAGGATGGCGCCCCCGCGCAGCACCTCGAACGGCCGGGTGACCCGCACGTGCAGGGCCAGGGAGTCGGCGGTGGCCTCGGCCATGGTGCGCGAGCCGAGGAGCTCGATTTCGGCGGCGACGTCGACCTTGTCGAGCCGGTTCGGGTCGATGAGCGAGGGAACGGGGGCCTGCTTCTTCTCGATGCTGACCGTGGCCGTGCCCTCGTACACCGGGGTCACGAGCGACGCCAGCACCCACGAGAGGAGCGGGGTGAAGAGGAGGGCGGCGAGGATGAGGAAGCGGTTCCGGGCGATGAGGCTCCAGAACTGCCGGTTGGACGCCTCCCCGCTGCGCGCCGCGGCCGGGGCCTGCTCGGTGGCCATCGGCTACCTCGAGGTGATCAGCACGATCTGCACGATCGAGAGGGTACTGAAGGTCACGAACTGGAGGAGGCCGGCGGGGGTCCAGCCGTTGCGCGCCGCCCAGCCCCCCTTTGGAATGCGCAACTCGTCGCCGGCCTTGGTGTCGAGCTGGCCGATGAAGGCGCTGGTCGGCACCTGACCGTACACGAGGGTGCTGTCGCGCCACAGTTCGAGCGGGCCCTGGGCCGCCGCCTCGGCGGTGCGGCCCCCGGCGAGGGCCACGGCGTCGCCCACGGTCATGGTCGCGTCCATGGGATAGAGCCCGGGGGCGCGCGCCGCCCCCTGCACCGCGATCCGCCGCAGGAAGGTGACCTGCACCGACGGGTCCTTGACGCTCGAGGCGAGGTCGGTCTCGAGCTGCCTTTGCAGGGCGTCGGAGGCGATGCCGAGCACCACGCGGGCGCCAAGGAGGGGGAGCGAGACCTTGCCGTACTCGTCCACGATGAAGTCCCCCGAGAGCTCGGGCTCCCGCCAGACGCGAATGCGCACCACGTCGCCGGGGCGCAGGCCGAAGCTCCGCGGCAGGGGGGCGGCGGCGAGCGCGGGCCCGCCGGGCGGGCTGGCGCAGGCGCCCAGCGTCAGGGCGCCGACCAGCACGAGGAAAGAGAGTCGCAGTCGGGACATGAGGGTGGCCAAGGGCGTCCGGCACGAAACGTCGCCGGTGACACAACCATTGAACGATTCGTCTGCCAGTAGGCAACTCCTGAGTGTTCGCCTCCGGGGCCGAATGCCCCGGGGCGCGTCGCTTGGCGCTCGCCGTGCGCCCACGCCCCCTCCGCACCCCACTCGTGCCCGCCCTCCTCCGCCGGATCGTGACCCGCCTTGCCGGACTGCTCACGCGCCGGCAGGTGGTGTTCCTGCCGCGAGTGGCCGGCGCCGAGGCGCGACTGCTCGACCTGCGCGCCCCGTACCGCGTGGATGCGACGTCGGTGGCGATCGCGGTGACCGACGGGCGTGTCGGGGAAATGACGATCGCGGTGCGCGGGTACTCGGGGCACTTTCCGGGGCGGGCGGTGTGGCGGCCGTGGGCGTTCGCGCACGCGGGCCCGTGCACCTACACCCTCGACCTCGCCACGGGGACGCTGTGGCGGGGCGTGGCGATGGTGGCACAGGCAGGCAAGGCCATTACGTTCCCGTCGCGGCGATTCGCGATCGACTGGGGGCTCGAGACGCCGTCGGGGGAGGTGGCGGAGCGGCAGACGGGGCACTACCGGCCGGGGGGCGACGAGCCCGTGGACGCGGCGTACTTCGGCGGTGGCAACTACGTGGACCACGAGGCCGAGAGCGCGGGGGAGCACCCGGCGGTGGTGCGGCTGCTCAAGTCGCATGGAGCCGGCCCGCGGGTGCTCGAGATCGGCTGCGCCACGGGGGGACTCGTGGCGGCGCTGCGCGCGGCGGGCTTCGACGCCGTGGGGGCCGACTTCTCGGAGTGGGCGGTCGGCCAGGCGACCGCACGCCTGGGAGGTGCGCACGCCTGGCAGTGGAACGTGGAGCGCGACCCGGCGCCGGCGGCGCTCGCTGGGCGCGGCCCATTCGATGCGCTCGTGCTGTGGGTGACGCTCGAGCACTTTCGCGCGCCGTGGGCGGCGCTGGCGGCGCTCGCCCCGCTTTGCGCGCCGGGAGCGAGGCTGTTCATCAAGACGACGAATGCCGACTCGCTCACGCACCAGCTGTTCGGCGGGGACTGGGAGGGCTTCTACGACTGGACGCACCATGGGGTGTCGGAGGTGGGGGTGCGCTCGCTGCGCGAGCGGCTCCCCGCGCTCGGCTGGCGCGTGCGCGCGTGCGCGACCGAGCTGGTGTGGGACGGGAGCGCCGACCCGCTGCACGCGACGGTGCGCGAGTGGCACACGCACGACGCCCGGTTTCGCCGGCTGCTCGTCGAGCGCGAGCTGGGCGACCTGGTGACCGTCGTGGCGGAGCGCGGGTGAAGGTCGCCCTCGTGGTGGGCTGGTACTACCCCGACGGACGCGGCGGCACGGAAGCGTACGTGGCGGCGGTGGCGGCCTTCCTGCGCACGGCGGGGCACGAGGTGCGCGTGGCGGCGCCGGAGGCCGGGCTGGCCGGGACGCGGGGCTACGAGCACGAGGGGATACCGGTGTGGCGCTACGGAGTGACCGCGACGCCCACCCGCGAGGAGGGGCGCGGCACGATCGCGGCGCGGGGAGCGGAGGCGCTGCACCAGTGGTTCGGGCGCGAGAAGCCGGACGTGGTGCACGTGCACGCGTTCGTGACGGGGCTCGGGCTGGCCGAGGTGCAGGCGGCGCGCGCCGCGGGGGCGCGGGTGTTCGTGACGACGCATGCGGCGCGACTGGGCTGGATCTGCGAGCGGGGGACGATGCTGCACGACGGGGTGGCGCTGTGCGACGGGATCGCCGAGCCCGGCAAGTGTGCCGCCTGCGTGCTGCCGGAACGCGGAGCGCCGGTGGCGGTGGCGGGGGCGGTGGCGGCGCTGGGCGCCGGGGCGAGCGGTGTGGCTCGCGACCTGCTGCCGGGGCGCGCGTCGACGATGATCGGCATGCCGGCCCTCGTGCGCGAGAATCTCGAGCGGCAGCGGGCACTGTACGAGTGCACGGAGAAGTTCGTGGTGCTCACCGAGTGGGCGCGCCGCACCCTGATCGCCAACGGGGCGCCGCGCGACCTGGTGGTGCTCAATCGGCTGGGCGCGGTCCCCCCGCGCGGCGGCCCGAAGCCGGGACCGGAGGTGCGCCCCACCGTTCCGCCGGTGACGGTCGGCTACGTGGGGCGCATGGACCGCGTGAAGGGTGCCGACGTGCTGGCGCGCGCCGTGACCCTGGTTCCACGGCCGGCGGCGCTGCGAGTGATCTTTCGCGGGGCGGCGGACACGCCCGCCGAGCGGGCGGTGGTGGGCGAGCTGCAGTCGATCGTTGGCGGCGACCCGCGCGTCGAGTTCGGCGGTGAGGTCGCGCGGGCCGAGATGGGCGGCGTGCTGCGCTCGCTCGACGTCCTCTGCTGCCCGTCGCGCACGGTCGAGGGGGGGCCCACGATCGCGATCGAGGCGCAGGCGGTGGGCACGCCGGTGATCGGATCGGCGATCGGCGGGCTCGCCGAGCTCGTGATCGACGGGCTCGACGGCCGGCTGGTGCCCCCCGACGACGCGGCCGCCCTGGCGGAAGTGCTGCGCGCCCTGGCGGCGAACCCGGCGGCGATCGTGGATGGCTGGCGCCGCGAACTCCCACCCACGCGCTCCATGGACGACGTGGCGCGCGACACACTGGAGATGTACCTCGGATGATTCCCGACCAATCGACGGCCGACGGGCAGGCATCGGGCGTGACGCGCGACAACATCGCCCGGTTCGCCGCGCCGTGGAGCGTGGAGCAGTACGCCCGTGGCGAGGCGACGCTGTTTCCGCACGAGGCGAGACAGGTGGCGGCGCACTTCCCGCCCCCGCCGGCCCGGGTGCTCGACCTGGGCTGCGGCGCCGGGCGCACGACGATCCCGCTGGCGGCGCTCGGCTACACCGTGACGGGCATCGACTTGTCGCCCGAGCTGATCGCCGAGGGCAAGGAGCGGGCGCCCACGCTCGACCTGCGCGTGATGGACGCCTCCCAGCTCGAGTTCGCGGACCAGTCGTTCGACGCGGCGTTGTTCAGCGCCAACGGGATCGACTGCATCTATCCCCTGGCCGCCCGCGAGCGCTGCCTGCGCGAGGTGCGACGGGTGCTGCGGCCCGGAGCACCGTTCGTCATGAGCAGCAACAGCCTCGTGGGGCGCTGGTTCAGCGGGGGCTTCTTCTACCTCGCGGGGCACCTGCGCACGGCGCGCTTCCTGCTCGACCAGTTGGGCAATCCGCTCCGGCGCGAGCGCTACTTCTCGTTTCGCGACGGGTCCGGGCGGTACCGGCTGTACTTCGGCAACCCCTCGCTCACGATGGGCCAACTCCGCACCGCGGGGTTCGTGGACGTGCAGGCCGTGGGGCGTGGGGGGCAGGCCGACCCGCGGTGGATCTACTGGCACGAGGCGCACGTGCAATACGCGGCTCGGGTGCCGCGATGAGCGCCGCGCGATGACGCTCGGCCACGGGCGCGCGATGGCGCGCTCGGCCCGATGAGGGTGCCATTCGCGGGAACGATCAAGCGGTTGGCCTGGGCGACCGGGTACTATGAGCGCGCCCTCGCCCGGCGGTCGTTCCCGGGCGTCGCGGTGCTCTGCTACCATGGGGTGACGGTCGCGGCGGCAAGGCGCGACAGGCTGCCCCATGCCGGGCTGCACGTCGACGCCGGCGAGTTCGAAGCGCACTGCGCGCTGATCGCCGCGCACTGCCAGCCGCTCGCACTGCGGGAGGCGATGGCCATCTGGGCCGGCGAGGCGGCGCCCCTTCCGCGTCCGGTGCTGGTGACCTTCGACGACGGCTACCGGTCGCTGCTGCAGGTGGCGCTGCCGATCCTGAGGCGGCATGGCGTGCCCGCGACCGTCTTCGCCTGCACCGGCCCGATCGCGAACGGGACGGCATTCTGGTTCGACGACCTCGCCCGGTCGCGGGGCGAGAGCGCCGCCGAAGCGGCCAAGGCGCTGCCGTACGCGGAATGGCGGGCGCTGGTGGAAACGACCGGCGGCCTGGCGACCCGGCACCTCAGCGGCGACCCGCTCGCGCCGCTCTCCGTGGCCGAGTTCACCGCACTGGCCCACGACCCGCTGGTGAGCGTCGGGGCGCACACGGCCACGCACCCGATTCTCGCGCGGGCGCCGGAGGCGGTGCAACGCGACGAGATCGCGCGATCGCTCGACGCGATCGCCGGCTGGACCGGCGCTCGTCCGACGAGCTTCGCCTACCCGAACGGCCGCCCCGGCGCCGATTACGACGACCGCACCCGCTCGGCCCTGCGCGACGCCGCCGTCACGGTGGCGTTCAGCACGCACGAGGGCTGGGCGCACTGCGGCGAGCCGCCGCTGGATCGCTCGCGGTTCGTGATGCGCCATGGCACGAGCGCCGCCGAGCTCGCGCACCGGATGTGCCACTCGTGGTGACGAGCCGGGAGATCGAGTCCTGCGACGCGGCCCGCGCGACGCCGAGCCCGGGCCCCGTGCCGGGGAGCGGTTCGCCGCCAGCGTGGCGTCGAACGACCCGGAGCCACTGCCGTGGTGCGAGTCGGCCCAGGCGCCGTTCGCGTCCCCGACCGGGGCGCGCGGGGCGGAGCTCGGCTGCGGCCACCGCGAATCGCTCGAGGTGATGCGCCGTCGCGGACTGGACCGGCGCGGCTGCGTCGCGCTGGCGCGGGGCCATGCGCCTCCGCGCCGGCGGCTGGCCCCGGGCACCTTGTGCACGATCGACCGGGGGCGCGGCCTCGGCGAGCTCGTGCTCGGCGCCGCCGTACGCGAGGGCTGACCATGGCGCGCATCGCGATCGTCACGTCGGGGCACCTGTCGACGAGCCCGCGCGTCTGGCGCGAGGCCGACGCGCTGGCGGCCGCGGGGCACGCCGTGACGGCCACCGGCGTCTGGCTCGATGCCCGGCAGGCGGAGTGGGACCTCGCGCTGCTGGCCGGCCGCGGCTGGAGCTGGTCGGTGGCCGCCGACCTGCGGGGGGGCACGATCGGCTCGCGGCTGGCGCGCACGCGGGCACGGGTGCGATCGCGCGCGGGACGCAGCCGGGTGCGCCTGCGCCTCGGCGACGACCCGCACGCGCTCGGCTATGCGGTGGACAAGCTGGAGCGCGTGGCGCGGCGCGAGCACGCCGACCTGACGATCCTGCACCTCGAGCCCGCCCTCTGGATCGGAGAACGGCTGCTGGCGCGGGGCTGGCGAATCGCGGTCGACATCGAGGACTGGTACAGCGAGAACCACCCGGAGCTGGCGCGCCGCGACCCACAGGTGGCACAGCTCGCGCGGCTGGAGTCGCGCGTCTTTCGCGCCGCCCGCTCGGCGACCACGACCTCGGCGGCGATGGCCCGGGCGCTGGCGGCCGCGCATGGCATGGCGCCACCGGCGGTCGTCTACAACAGCCTCCGCGAGGCGCCGCTGGCGAACGCGGCGCCATCCGACGAGCTGCGACTGCTCTGGCTGTCGCAGACCGTGGGGATGGGGCGCGGGCTCGAGGACCTGGTGGCGGCGCTGCGCCGGCTCCCCGCGTCGTGGCGGCTGACGCTGGTCGGATCGGCCCCCGCGGCGATGCGCGCCTGGGCCCGGGCGCAGCTCGGCGACGCCCTGTTCGAACGGGTGAGGTGGCAGTCGCGGGTGGCGCCACAGGACCTCGACGCGATCGTGACCGCGCACGACGTGGGGTTGGCGCTCGAGGTGCCGGTGTGCCGCAACAAGGACCTCACCGTGAGCAACAAGCTCCTTCACTACCTGCAGGGCGGACTCGCGGCGCTGGCGAGCGACACCGCGGGCCAGCGGGAGGTGATGGAGCAGGTGCCGGGAGCCGGGGCGGTCTACCGTGCCGGCAACGCCGACGCCCTCGCCGGGTCGCTCGCCCCGTGGCTCGAGAACCCGGCGGCCGTGCAGGCGGGGCGCGCGGCGCGCCACCGCGCGGCGAACGACGCGCTGGGCCTGCACACGCAGGTGCCGCGACTGGTGGCGAGCGTGGCGCGCGCCCTCGACGGGGCGGGCGCATGAGCGCGGCGCTGCGCGTGGCGATCACCGCCGACCCGTACATCCCCGTGCCCCCGGTGCACTACGGGGGCATCGAGCGGGTGATCGACTTCCTCGTGCGCGGGCTCGCGTCACGCGGGCACGAGGTCACGCTCGTGGCGCACCCGGGGAGCCGCACGCCCGCGGCGCTGGTGCCGTACGGCTCGGGGAGACACTTCGGGCGGGCCGAGCGCCTCGCGGAGCTGGCGCAGGTGGGCGGCGCCCTGTGGGCGCGACGGGACCGCGTGGACGTGGTGCACTCGTTCGGGCGGCTCGCCGCGTTGCTGCCGGTGCTGCCGATGCGCCGGGTCGGCAAGGTGCAGAGCTACCAGCGGGAGTCGGTCCCGTGGGGGAGCTGCGCGGTCGCCGCGGCGCTGGCCGGCGACTCGCTGCGCTTCACGGGGTGCGGCACGCACATGTGGGACCGCGACGAGAACGGCGATCGCGCGCGCTGGCGCACCGTGTTCAACGGCGTGGAGCTGGCGCGGTACCCGTTCAGGCCGGCGGTGCCGGCCGACGCGCCCCTCGTCTTTCTCGGCCGCCTCGACCGGATCAAGGGGGCGCACCACGCGATCGACGTCGCGCGGGCGAGCGGCCGGCGGCTGGTGCTGGCCGGGCCGCGGACGGAGCACGGCGACGAGGCCGCGTACTTCGACCGGGCAATCGCGCCGCACGTCGACGGCGCGGCGGTGTCGTGGATCGGGCCGGTGGACGACGCGCGGAAGGCGGCCCTGCTCGGTGGCGCGGCGGCCCTGCTGATGCTGGTGGAGTGGGACGAGCCCTTCGGCATCGTGATGGCCGAGGCGCTCGCCTGCGGCACGCCGGTGATCGGCTTCGCACGCGGCAGCGTGGGCGAGGTGGTGCGCGACGGCGTGACGGGCTTCACCTGCCGCGACGCGAACGGGGCCGTGGCGGCCGTGGCACGGCTCGGCTCGATCGACCGCGCGGCCGCGCGCGCCGACTGCGAGGCGCGGTTCTCGAGCGAGTCGATCGTGGCACAGTACGAGTCGCTCTATCGCGAGGTCGGGCACCGGTGATCGGGGCGCCGTTGCGTGGCCGGCCCGCCAGCGGCCCCGGGCCGGGCGTGCCCGGGGGCAGCCGCGCGCCCACCGTGCGGCAGCGGCTTGGCGCGTGGATTCACGCCCACGCGCCGGCCAGCCGGTCGTCCGTTTCGCTGCTGCGCGACGAACTGGCCGCGGTGCGCGTGCGCCTCGCGTACGCGCTGCTTCCGTGGTGGCGCGCGCGGGCCCGGGCGCTGCGCCGCGCGCGCGACGTGCGCGTGAACGTGGGGTGCGGGCCGTTCGTGCTGCCGGGCTTCCTGAACCTCGACGTGGCGGCCGCGGCGCCGGGAGTCGTTCGCTGGGATTGCCGCACGAGCCTCCCGCTCGCGGACGGCGCGGCGGCGGGAATCCGCATCGAGCACTTCTTCGAGCACGTGGACCCGCGCGATCACGCGCCGCGCCTGCTCGCGGATTGCCACCGGGCGCTCGCTCCGGGAGGCACGCTGCGGGTCATCGTCCCCGATGCCGGCGCGTACCTTGCAGCGTACGCCGCGCCGGGCACGGACGCGCTCGCCGCGATCGGCGTGCCGGTCCCCTTTCCCGACGACCTGCCGACGCGCATGGACGTGATCGCCTTTGCCTTTCACCAGTGGCACGAGCACCGCTGGGGCTACGACGCCGAGTCGCTGCAGCAGCGGCTGCGCGCGGCCGGCTTTCGCGAGGTGACGCGCGTGCGGCACGGCGAGGGGCATGACGCCCGGCTGGCGCAGGATCGCGCCGAGCACCGGCCGTACTCCCTGTATGTCGAGGGACGGAAGTGACGGCCCGACGCGTGTTGATGGTCAGCCCGCACTTCCCGCCCGACACGAGCGCGGCCACGCACCGCGTGCGGCTGCTCGCGCCGGCCGTCGCCGCGGCCGGCTGGGAACCGGTGGTGCTCACCCTCACGCCCGGGAGCTACGAGGGGAGGCTGGAGCCGGCGCTGCTCGACCTCGTGCCGCCGTCACTGCGCGTGGAGCGGGTGCCGGCGTGGCCCCCGTCGCGCACCCGGTGGCTCGGCGTCGGCGACCTTGGCCTGCGCGCGTGGACGGCACTGCGCGCGCGGGCGCGGGCCCTGCTGGCCGCCGAGCGGTTCGACGCCGTCTTCTGGACGGTGTACCCGAGCTGGCCGGCGTCGAGCGGACCGGGGCTGGCGCACGAGGCGGGCGCCGCGTTCGTGCTCGACCTGCAGGATCCGTGGGTCGGGGCCTGGGGCCGCACCGTGGGGGGCGGCCCAGGCGGCACGCCCGACCTCAAGAGCCGCGTCACGCGCCTCCTCAGCCTGCCGCTCGAGCGACGCACCGTGTGCGCGGCCGACGGGCTGTCGGGAGTGTCGAACGGAACCCTCGATGAGGTGCTCGCGCGGGTGCATCCGCCGCGCGACCTGCCGCGGGCGCAGCTGCCGCTGGTGGCCAACGCCGCCGACGTCGCCCTGGCACGGCGCACCCCGCTGCTCACGCCGCCGTGGAACGCCGGCGACGGCCGCACCCACCTCGTCTGGCTCGGCACCCTCCTGCCGGCCGGCATCGTGGTGATGCAGGCGATCCTGGCGGCGCTCCACCAGGCGGTGGAGCGCGACCCCTCGCTCGCCGACCGCCTGCGCCTGCACTGCTTCGGCACCAGCAACGAGACGCGGATCGGCGCGCCGGGGCGAGTGATGCCGATCGCCCGCGAGGCCGGGGTCGAGGGGCTTGTCACCGAGCAGGCGGAGCGCCTCGACTACCTCGACGCACTGCGCATCCTCGTGCGCGCCGACGCGATCGTGCTGGGCGGAAGCACCGAGCCGCACTACACGGCGAGCCGGATCTACCCCGCCCTCCTCGCGCAGCGGCCGCTGATCGCGATCTACCTCGAGGGGAGCCACTCGGCGCGCGCCCTGCGCATGTCGCTGGCCGTGCCGTCGCTGCGGCTGGTGACCTTCGGCGGGTCGAGCCCGCAGGCCGGCGAGGTGGCGGAGCTGGCGGCCGCGATCACCGACGTCGCCCACGGCCTGGCCTGGCGCGCGGGCGACCACCGGCCGGCGTCGGCCGGGGCGCCCGATGCGCTCGAGGTGGGCCGGCGGCTGGCGGACCTGCTCGAACGCGCCTGCGCCGCCCACGCGGCGCGGGTTGGCGACGGGGCGGCGACCGGGCCGGCGCCCGGCGGCTCGCGGTGACGGCGGTGCGCGAGGCGACGGCGCACCCGCCGGTCGTGCGCGAGCTCGACGCCGGCGCGCCGGAGATCGCGGGGGCGTGGAAGTGGCATCGCTTCCACCCGCGGTGGATTCCCGACCGCCTGGTGGCGCGGCTGGCGGAGCGGGCGCTGCGGGCGTGGGCCGAGCCGGTGGTGGTGCGCCTTCCCGCGGGCTTTCGCATGCGGCTCGACCTGCGCGACGACATCCAGTGCACGATCGCACACAACGGCGACTGGGAGGGGGAGATCTTCGACGCCTGCGCCGCGCGCGTCCGGCCCGGCGACACGGTGCTCGACGTGGGTGCGCACACCGGTTACGCGACGCTCCGGTTCGCGCAGTGGGTGGGGGATCGCGGACGCGTGGTCGCACTTGAGCCGTTGCCCGGGCACGTGGCGGCGATCCGCCGCAACCTCGAACTCAATGGCTGGCTTGCCCGTGCGACGATCGTCGAGGCGGCGGCGGGCGACCACACCGGCGGGGGCCGCTTCATCGCTGGGAGCGGCCTCAACCTCGGCGTCGGCGCCCTCGCCACCGCGACGCCGGATGGCACCGCCGGCGAGCCGCTCACGGTCGCCACGGTCGCGCTCGACGACTGGCTGGAGGCCGGCGCGATCACCCGCGTCGCGTTGTGCAAGATCGACATCGAGGGGGCCGAGGGACTCGCGCTGCGCGGCCTCGCGCGTGCGTGCGCGGCTCGGCGCATCGCGGCCCTGCTCGTCGAGGTGCACCCGGCCACCCTCCCCGCGTTCGGCGACTCGGTGCCGGGAATCGCGTCGTGGTGCGAGGCGCACGGCTATCGCATCAGCTGGTGGAACAACGCCGGGGCGTTCGTCGCACCGCCGGCGCCGGCCGGTGCGACCTACCTGCTGGCGGTGGCGCCGGAGGGAGCGCGATGACCCTGGCGCTGCCGCCGGTGCGCCTCACGGTGGTGATGACGCATCCCGTGCAGTACTTCTCCCCATGGTTCCGCGCCATCGCAGCCTCGGAACCGCGGCTCGCGCTCACGGTGCTCTACGGCGCCACGCCAACGCCGGAGCGCCAGGGCACGGGCTACGCGCGCCCGGTGGCGTGGGAAGTGCCGCTCACCGAGGGCCACGACTGCCGCGTGCTGCACCCGGCGAGCGACATGGACGTGGGGGCCGACTCGCTGGAGGGCGTCGACGCGCCGGGGATCGGCGCGGCCATCGACGCGTCGGCTCCCGACGTGGTGATGGTGATGGGTTGGCACGCCAGGGTGCAGCGGCGCGCGATCGTGCACTGCCGGCGCCGCGGGATCCCGCTCGTCTATCGCGGCGACAGCAACCTCGGCAACCGCCCCCCCGGCCTGCGCGGCCTGCTCTGGCGCCGCCGCACGGCGTTCCTGCTCGGCCAGTTCGGCGCCGCGCTCTCGGTGGGGCACCGGGCACGGCTCTACCTGCTCACCTGCGGCGTCGACCCGACGCGCATCTTCGCCTCGCCGCATTGCGTGGACTCGGCGTACTTCGCGCGCACGGCTGCGCCGTGGGCGGGGCCCGCGGGACGCCGCGCGGCCCGCGCGACCTTCGGCATCGCCGCCGATGCGCCCACGCTCGTGTTCGCCGGCAAGCTCGAGCAGCGCAAGCAGCCGGCCGACCTGCTGCGGGCGGCGGCCCGCCTTGGCGACGGCACCGAAGTCCTGTTCGCGGGCGACGGCCCCGAGCGGGCGGCCCTCGGGGCGGAGGCGGCCCGCCTCGGCGTGCGCGCGACCTTCGCCGGGTTCCTGCCGCAGGGGGAGCTGGCGCGCGCCTATCGCGCCGGCGACTGCCTGGTGCTGCCGAGCACGGGGCACACCGAGACGTGGGGGCTGGTGGTCAACGAGGCGCTCGCGGCGGGAACGCCGGTGGTGGTGAGCGAGCGCTGCGGCTGCGTGGACGACCTGGTGCGGCACCCGGGTGGTGGCGGCAGGCGGTTCGCGCCCGGCGACGTGGCCGGCCTCGCCACCGCGGTGCGTGAACTGCGAGCGCGCGTGGCCTCGGGCGAGGACATCGAGGCCAGCTGCCGCTTCTCCGTGAGCGAGAGCACCTTCGCCCTCGCCACCGAGGGGCTCGTGGCCGCCTGCCATGTTCTGGCGCCCGGCACCTGGCGGCACCGGGCGTCGCCGCCGCTGCCGCACATGAGCGTGATCACCCCCTGTGGCGGGATGGCGATCGCCGGCGGCCTCGAGCGGGCGACCTTCGAGGTGCTGCGCGTGTCGCGGCTGGCCGGGGCGCACGTGCACGTGATCACCAACTCGTGGGCGGTGGGCGACGGGCCCCGGGGCCGGCACCCGATCGCCGCGCTCGCCGAGGACATGGGGGCGAGCTGGAACCCGGGCTACTACACCCACCGCCTCACGCGCCACACGCGCAACCCGTGGGCACTCTGGCTCATGCTGCAGGACATCGTGCGCACCAGCGCCGGGTTGCTGCGCGACGCCTGGCACGTGCACCCCACGCACTCGCTCAGCCCGGAGCACACCTCGCTGATCCGCAACGCGCCGGCGCTCGGGGTCCTCCGCGCCACCGGGGTGCGAACCATGCTCCGGGTTGGCAATGCCCCCGCGCCGGGCCGGTTCTACGAGTGGCTCTGGCGCTGGGTGATCAGCCCGCCGGTGCACGCCTTCATCGGCAATTCGCGGTACGTGGTGCGCGAGCTCGTCGCGCACGGAGTGCCGGCGAGCAAGGCGCTCTACATCCCGAACCACCTCCATCGCCACGGCGAGCCCGATGCCACGCTGCCGCGCGACCGCGGCAAGGTGCTCTACGTCGGCCAGCTGATCCGCGAGAAGGGAGTGCACCTGCTGCTCGAGGCGATGGGCATCCTCGCCGCCCGCGGCGAGCCGGCCACCTGCGACGTGGTGGGCGACCTCGAGGCGTGGGAGCCGGCCCCCGGCTACATCGCCGCGCTGCGCGAGCGGGCGTCGCGCCCCGACCTCGCCGGTCGGGTGCGGTTCCTTGGCAAGCGGTCGGACGTGATGCGCCTCATGTCGGCCGCGACGGTGCTGGCGGTGCCCTCGCTGCCGGAGATGCTCGAGGGAATGCCGGGGGTGGTGATCGAGGCCAAGGCGGCGTCGCTTCCCACCGTCGCCTTCGACCTCGGCCCCTTTCCCGAGATGATCGCGCACCGGGTGAACGGCTGGCTCGCCAGCCCGGTGGGGGCCGCGTCGCTCGCCGAGGGGCTGGCCTGGTTCCTCGCCGACCCCGCGCGGCGCGACGCCGCGGGCGAGGCCGCGCGCGCGAGCGGCGACGAGTACTCCCGCGAGCGGTTCGAGGCGCGCGTGCTCGAGGCCCTCACTGGCGCGGGTGTGGAGGCGGCGCATGGCTGACCGGTCGCCGGCGGAGCTCGCGAGGGCGTACGACGTGATCCACGCACGGTGGCCGGAGGTGCCGGCCGCCGACGATCCGTGGCACCTGTGGCTGCGCGAGTCGCTCGACCTCGCCCGCGACGTGCGTGGCAAGGCGGTGCTCGAGGCGGGCGCGGGACGCGGCGGCTTCGCCCTCTGGCTCGCGGAGGCGGGGGCCCCCGGAACGCTGGTGGCGACCGACTTCGCTCCCGTCGCGCTCGGCATGGCGGCCCGCGCCGCGACCGGCCGCCCCGCGCCGGCGGGCTGGCCCGCGGCCGACGTCGGCCTCCTCCCGTTCGCCGACGCGACCTTCGACACCGTGGTCTGCTGCGAGACGATCGAGCACGTGATCGACCCGCCGGGGGTGGCGCGCGAGCTGGCGCGCGTGCTGCGGCCCGGCGGCCGGCTCTACCTCACCACGCCGTCGTACCTGAACGCGACCGGCCTCTACCGCGGCTACCTGCGCCTCGTCGGGCGCCGCTACGACGAGGGGGGCCAGCCGCTCTGCCACTTCACCATGCTGCCGCTCACCATCGGCTGGCTGCGGCGCGCCGGGCTCGACATCGAGCGGGTGGACGGCGTCGGCCACTACCTGCCGTGGCCGGGGCGGTCGCCGATCCGGCTCGCGGGACTCGACGCCCGCGGGCCGAGGGCCGTGCTCAAGTGGGTCGCGCTGCACAGCGCGATCGTGGCGCGGCGACCGGCGGCGCGGCTTACGACGGGCGAAGGCCCCGGCTCGCGCGGAGCGCGCGAATGAGCGGCTTCCTGGCCTGGCTCCCCGACACGCCCCGCGCGGACTCCCGCGCCGTCGCCTCCGCGATGGCGGCGGCGCTGCGCGTGCACGAGGGGCAGGGGATGGCGTGGTGGCTGGCCGACGAGCTGTGCGTCGGCCTGCTGGCGAGCGGCAGCAGCGGCGACGTGGCGCGGCAGCTCGCCCCGGCCGTGTCGGGCGACGGCCAGCGCCTGCTCTGGCTCGCGGGCGAGGTGTACGCCTCGTCCAACCCCGCGCCGGGGGTGAACGCGCGGAGCTCGACGTCCCTCGACTTCCGGCGGCGCCTCCTCCTCGCCCTCGACGCGGCCGCCGCGACGAGCCTCGGCGCCGCCGACGCGATCATCGGCGCCCTCGACGGGGAGTTCGTGGCGCTGCTCTGGGACCGCAGGTCGCACACCCTCACCCTCTGGACCGACCGGCTCGGTTCCCTCCCCGCCTTCTGGTCGCGCGGCCACGCCGGCACCGCCATGGCGAGTGGCGTGCGCGGCGTGCTCGCCGCCCCGGCGGTCGGTGCCGACCCGGACCTCGAAGCGCTCCGCGAGGCGGTGAGCTACGGCGGCTATCGGCTCGGGGCACGCACCAACGTGCGGGGCGTGAGCTTCGTGGGTGACGCCCGGCGCCTGAGGGTCATGCCGGCGGCGCCGGCAAGGCTCACGCGCTGGTGGCACTGGCGCGACATCAAGCCGGTGCGGCCCGCGAGCCTCGCCGACGCGGTGGCCGAACTCCAGGGACACTGGGTGCGCGCCGTCGCCTCGCGGCTCGACGGCGCCGACAGGCCGGGGCAGACGCTGAGCGGCGGGCTCGACAGCCGCGCGATCCTCGCCGAGGCCGCGCCGCGGGCCCGGTCGTGGCGCGCCCTCACGTACGGCGTGCCCCGGTGCGACGACGTGCGATTCGCGAGCCAGGCGGCGCTCGCCGCCGGCGTGACGCTCGACGTGCACGCGCTCTACCATGGCGGCGACCCGGGGTGGCTCGACGCCCGGCTGGCGCATGTGCAGGAGACCGACGGCCTGCTCGACCTTGGCGACCTGATGCACGCCGAGGCCCTGCCGTGGATGCGCCGGCACCTCGACGCGATCGTGTCGGGGTACATCGGCGACGTGATCGTGGGACCGACGTACGGCACGATCGAGACGCCGGCCGACGTGCTGGCGGCCCTGCCCTGGTACGGCGGGATTCTCGGCGAGCCGCACGCGGCGGCGCTCGCGCGGGCGGCGGCGATGATTGGCGCCCTCGACGGCGCTCCTCCCCGGTTCACCCTGCTCGAGGACAAGCGGCCGCAGAGCACGAACCTGGCCCACGGCGCCCTGTACCGTCCGTACGTGCTCGTGCGTCGTCCCTTCATCGCCCATGCCTTTCTCGACTTCTGCCAGGGGCTCGACCCCGCCTGGCGCACCAGCCGCGGCCTGCAGGGGGCGTGGCTGCGCACGCACTACCCCCTCCTGTTCGCGCACATCCCGCACCAGAAGACGGGGGTCGCCGCGAACGCGCCGCGCTGGAGGTGGCATGTCGCGCGTGGCACGCGCGTGTCCGCCCGGATGGCGTCGCGCGCGCTGCGCGCGCTCGGGCTCCCGGTCGCCCCGCGCGTGCGCGGCTTCACCGACGACGCGACGCACTGGCGCGCCCACCACGCGCGCGCGCGCATCGGCGCGCTGCTGCGCGCCCCCGACGCCGCGCACCGCGCCGCCTTTCCCGCTGGTGCGGTCGAGCAGGTGCTCGACGACTGGGAGCGAGCCGGCGCCGCGCCGGCGCAGGTGATCGGGGCCTTGGCCGTGTTCGAGCACTACCACCGCGGGCTGGGCACCCACCTTGCCGCGGCGCGGCGCGCCGAGCCCCTGGCGCCGGCGCCACTGACGGTGGCGCCGTGAGCGGCGGCACGGGGAGGACGGCCGCCGGCGCCGCCGGCCACGCCACGGCAAGCCCCGCCGACGCGGGCGTCGCCACCTCCCGGCTGCACATCGTCGACGCGCTGCGCGGCCCCGCCGCCCTGGCCGTCGCCTGCTACCACGTCACGAACGGCAATGTCAGGCTCCTGCAGGGGAACGCGCTCGCCGCCGCCGGCTCGTATGGCTGGCTCGGCGTCGACGTCTTCTTCGTCATTTCGGGGTTCGTGATCCCGTACGCGCTCGCCAGCGGCGGCTACCACTGGCGCGACGCGGGCCGGTTCCTCCTCAAGCGCATCATCCGGCTCGACCCGCCCTACCTCGTCACCCTCGCGGTGGCCCTGCTGCTGGCGTGGGTGTCGGCGCAGCTCCCGACGTACCGCGGCAAGGGATTCGCCGCCGATCCGCTCACGATCGCGCTCCACCTCGGCTACCTGACGGAGATCTTCGGCCGCACCTGGTTCGTGCTGGTCTTCTGGACGCTCGCGCTCGAGTTCCAGTTCTACCTGTCGATGGCGGTGCTGCAGCCCTTCGTGGTGCACCGGCGCACGGTGGTGCGCGCCCTGCTCGTGGCATCGATGATCGCCGGCTCGGCGCTGTCGCACGTGCGGGCGTTCGTGCCGATGTGGGGCGCCTGGTTCGCGTTGGGCGTGCTGGCCTTCCTGCTGCGCTCGGGGCGCCTGTCGCGAGCGGCCTACGCGGTGGGGCTGCTCGCCGCCGCCGGCACGATCGGCGTGGAGGCGACCCCCGTGCAGGGAATCGTGGCGGGCCTCACCTCGCTCGTGATCGGCACGGTGCACCTCGACCGCCCGCGCTTCGCCACGCTGGGCGCGCTGTCGTACTCGCTCTACCTCGTGCATGAGCCGATCGGGGGGCGGGTGGTGAACCTCGCCGTGCACTGGGACCGGCGCCCCTGGTTCGTGAACGTGGCGGTGGTCGCCGCCGCCCTCGCGGTGTCGCTCGGCGCCGCCTGGCTGCTGCACCACGGCGTGGAACGGCCGGCCCAGCGGTGGGCGTCGCGCATCCGGTATCGCGCGCCGCGCCCGGCCGGCGCGACCGCGGCTCGCCCGCCCGGCCGATGACCGCCACGCCGCCGGCCGCCGGCGTGCGCCCCACGCCGCGCAGCCACCGCCGCACGGTGCTCACCCACGGCGCCGCCTGGAACGCGATCGCCGAGGTCGCGCAGTTCTGCTTCAACTTCGCCGCGATGCTGGTGCTGGTGCGCATCATCGCCCCCGCCGAGTACGGCAAGGCGGCGGCGGTGTCGAGCGTCCTGCTCCTCCTCAATGCGTTCAGCGCGTCCAGCGTGCTCGCCCACACCGTGCAGCTGCGCGAGGGCGAGCACCCCGACTGGACGTTGCACTGGCATGCGGCGTTCGTCCTGCAAGGTGGGCTGTTCGCGGCGGCAAACCTCGTGGCCGGGGTGTGCTGGCTGCTCCCTGCGTACCGCCCGGTCGCCCCGCTCCTGCACATCGGGTCGATCGGCTGCCTGCTGAACCTGCCGCACCTGTTCGCGTACGCGCTCCTGCAGCGCGAGCTCGACTTTGCCCGGTCGCGACTCGGCGTGATCCTGTCGAGCCTGCTGAGCACCCTGACGACCGTGGCACTCGGGCTCGCGGGGTGGGGCGCCTATGCCATCGTCATCGGGACACACGTGTCGGGCCTCCTGCCGCTGCCGATCTACCTGCTTGCGATGCGCCGCTGGCGCCCCGACGGGCCCTGGTTCCGCTGGCCCCACTGGCGGCGGCATGGCGCGCCGCTGCGCTTTGGCGGGCAGCAGATGGCGATGTCCCTCCTCTTCTCGGCGCGCGGCGCGCTCGAAGCCGCGGTGCTCCCCGGAACCCTTGGCTTCGCCGCGCTGGGGCTCCTCGGTCGCGCGCAGTCGCTGCACGCGCAGACCGCGGGGCGGGTCGGCGCCGTGCTGCGCGACACCGTCTACCCGCTGCTGCCGCGCTCGGCCGGGGACGCGCCGACCTTCGCCCGCCACGCCACCCTCTTCCTGCTCGTCGCGGTGCTGGCCGGCGTGGCCGGCGCCGCGTTCGTGGGACTCGAGGGGCCGCAGCTCTCGCGCCTGCTGTTCGGCGAGAAGTGGCGCGAGGCGGACCCGCTGATCTGGCCCGCCGTGGTGGCCGCCCTCGCCGTCGGCCTGTTCCAGGTGGCGACGCTGCTCCTGCAGTCGGCCCGCCGGATGCGCCCCCTGTTCGCGCTCACGGTGCTCGAGGCCGCGATCTGCGCCCCGCTGGTGCTGACCACGGTGCTCGGCCTGTCGCTGCGCCGCTACGCCTGGGTCGTGGCGGGAGCCGAGGCGTTCACGGCGCTGGTCGCCCTGCGCGTGGCGTCGCGTCACCTCGCCCCGCGCTGGCTGGAGACGACCCTGCTGCCGCCCTTCGTGGCGGTGGGACTGGCGGCGGGCGCCACCGCCCTGCTGCGGCAGGCGCTCGTGGGGCAGCCCCCCTGGGTCGTGCTGGCGCTGACCGCGCCGGTGTACGCGAGCCTCGTGGTGGCGGCGCTGCGGGCGCTCTACCCGGCGATCCTCGTGGCGGTGCTGACGCGCCTTCGCGGGGGGGTGGCGGTGCTCCGGCTGCTCCGCCTCGGCACGATGCGGGTGGACGCATGAGCACGATCGTCAACGCCGCCCCCGACGCGCGCCGCCCCCTCGTGCACCTCCCCGCCGGGACGCTGCCGGTGGTGGCCGTGGTGACGTCGTACCTGACGACCGACGACTGGCTGGTGGCCTTCGCCCTCGCGGTGCTGCTGGCCGGCTGGCGGCTCCTGCGGCCGCAGCGGGGGACGCCGGTGCTGGCCGTCGCCTTCACCTACCAGTGGATGCAGGCCGCGTCGGGGATGTTCTACTTCCACCTCACCGGGCGGCAGCTGACCCCGATGCGCGAGGTCGACTGGCGGCCCGAAGTGGTGGTGGCGCTCGTTGCGCTGCTCGCACTCGCGGCGGGGCTCCACGCCGGCGTGCGCCTCGTGCGGGGCGAGCGCGCCCGCGGGATGCGCGAGTCGGCCCTGACGTCGCGGCAGCTGCTGATCATCTACGTGCTCGCCACGCTCACCTCGTACATGTTCCTCGAGCTGACGACGAGCTTCGAGGCCTTCGAGGGGCTCTACCAGGGGGCGGTCTTCTTCGCCTTCGCGCGCATCGCGGTGCTCTACCTCGTCTTTCGCCGGCTCCTCCAGCCGCCGGTGCACCTCGGGCTGTTCGCGGTGCTGGTGCTGTTCGAGATCTCGATCGGGATCACGGGGTACTTCGCGAGCTTCCGCGAGGTGATCGTGGTCGCGGCACTGGCCGTGCTCGAGGTGTTCGACACCCGCCGCCTGTCGCACTGGATGATCTGCGCGGTGCTGGGGTCGGCGCTGGTGGTGACCGGGCTCGCCTGGACGGGGATCAAGTCCGAGTATCGCGCCGCCTACGACGCCGACGCGGCCCTCTCGACCTCGCGCAGCGAGAAGCTCGACCTCGTGGGGCGGCTCGCCTCGCGCTGGCTGGCGCAGGGCTCGGCGGCGGTGGCGGCCACCACCGACGCCGCCTTCGACCGCCTCTGGCAGGTCTACTACCCGGCACTGGCGCTGCATCGCGTGCCGCGGCGCGTCGCCCACAGCAACGGCGCCTTCCTCTGGAACGCGATCGTGCACGTGCTCACGCCGCGCTTCTTCTTCGAGGACAAGTCGGCCCTCCTCTCCGACTCCGACAAGGTGCGCCGCTACGCGGGGGTGAACGTGGCCGGCGCCGAGCGCAACACGTCGATCGCGTTCGGCTACGTGGCCGAGAGCTACGTGGACTTCGGGCTCCCGTTCATGTACCTGCCGATCTTCCTCTGGGGCATGGTGGCGGGGCTCGCCTACCAGTGGGGCTGGCGCCTCTTCGTGCACCGCGACGTCGCCACGGGGGCCCTCAGCACCGTCTTCTGGCTCGGCCTCTACCTCTTCGAGCGGTCGTGGGACCGCTCGCTCGGCGTCTCGATCACCACCGCCCTGTTCGTCGGGGGGGCGGCGCTCGTGCTCGACCGCTTGCTGGTGGAGCTCGAGGCCATGAATGCCCGCGCCGGCGCGGCGCGGACCGGCTGAGGCGCCCCCGGTGCGCGTGGTGCATGTGCAGCGCCGGCCGCGCGCGCAGGCCAACTTCAGCGTCGAGTCCACCTTCGCCCTCGTGCGCGACGCCCTCGCCCCCACGCTGCCGGTCACGCTTGCCGTGCCGAGCCGCGAGAGCCGCGGACTCGCCGACCGGTGGCGGATCGTGCGCGAAATGCGCGCCCGGCAGGGCGACGTGACGCACGTGCTCGGCGACATCACCTTCGTCGCCGCCGCCCTCGTCCCCGCCCGCACGGTCGTGACCGTGCTCGACTGCGTCCAGGAGACGCTGCCGGGGGCGCTGCGGCGGGCGATGATCGACCTGCTCTGGCTCCGGCTGCCGGTGGCCCGGGCGGCGCGCGTGACCGCGATCTCGGCCTTCACCGCCGACCGCGTGGCCGCCATCACGGGACACCCGCGGGGCGCGATCGACGTGATCCCGCCGGCCGTGTCGCCGGCGTTCACGCGCGCCGAGCGCGCGATCGAGGCGCACCTGCCGCGCGTCCTGCTGGTGGGCACCACCCCCAACAAGAACACGGCCCGCGCGGTCGCGGCCCTCGCCGAGATTCCCTGCGTCGCGGTGATCGTGGGCGTGATCGATGCGCCGCTCGCGCGCGCCATCAAGGGGGCCGGCCTCACGGTCGAGCACCACGAGCGGCTGCCCGAGGCGGGGATGCGCGCGCTGTACGCCGGCGCCGACCTGCTCCTCTTCCCGTCCACGTACGAGGGCTTCGGGCTGCCGATCGTGGAGGCGCAGGCCACGGGGCGCCCGGTGGTGACGTCCGGCCTTGGCGCGATGCCGGAGGCCGCCGGCGACGCCGCCACCTTCGTCGACCCGCTCGACGTCGCCTCGATCCGCGCCGGCGTGCGCCGCGTGCTGATGGACCCCGGCCAGCGCGACGCCCTCGTGGCGCGCGGCCTCGACAATGCGCGCCGGTTCGCCCCCGGTCCCATCGCCGCGCGGTACGCCGCCATCTACCACGACGTCCACGCGCGCGCCGGCGCGCGGAAGGGCTGATGTGCGGCATCGCCGGCATCGCCGGCCACGTGCCGGGCGACGCGCCCGGGGCCGCCGTCGACCGCGTGCATGTCATGGTGAGGGCCCTCGCCCACCGCGGCCCCGACGATGAGGGCATCCTCGGCGACGCCGACGTGCCGTACGTGTTCGGCCACCGCCGCCTCGCCGTGATCGCCCCCAGCGCGGCCGGCCACCAGCCCATGCGCCACCTCGACAGCGGCTGCGTGGTCACCTTCAACGGCGAGATCGTCAACTATCGCGAGTTGCGCGACGAACTCGGCGCCCTCGGCCGACGCTGCGAGACCGACACCGACACCGAGGTGCTCCTCGCGGCGTGGGCCGAGTGGGGGGCGGCCTGCGTGACCAGGCTGCGCGGCATGTTCGCCTTCGCGATCTGGGACCCCGGCCGTGGCGAGCTGTCGCTGGTGCGCGACCACCTCGGCGTGAAGCCGCTGTACTACTGGTGGGGAGGGCGCGCGCTCGCCTTCGCCTCCGAAGTGCGCGCCCTCCTCGCCGCCGGCGTGCCGGGACGGTCGCTCTCGCCGCGCGCCCTCCACTCGCTGCTCGCCTTCGGGTCGGTGCAGGACCCGTGGACCCTGGTGGACGGCGTGCGCTCCCTCCCGCCGGCGCACATCGCGACCTGGGGCGCGGGCACGCTGCGCCTGCACCGCTATTGGACGCTGCCGCGGCCGCCGGCGCGCTCGAGCGGCCCGCTCGAGCCGGTCACCCGGGTGGCACAGCAGCTCGCCGCCAGCGTGCGGTCGCAACTGGTGAGCGACGTGCCCCTCGGCGCCTTCCTCAGCGGCGGGATCGACTCGAGCGCGATCGCCGCGCTGATGGCGCACGGCGGCGAGTCGCCGCACACCCTCTCGGTCGTCTTCGACGAGCCGACGCACGACGAGTCGCGGTGGTCGCGCGCCGTGGCGGCCACCCTCGGCACCGCACACACCGAGCTGCGCCTCACCGGCGACGACGTGCGGCGCGACCTCGCCGCCGCCCTCGCCGCGTACGACCAGCCGAGCCTCGACGGGCTCAACACCTGGTTCGTGGCGCGCCTCGCGCGCGAGGCCGGGCTCACCGTGGCCCTCTCCGGCGCCGGGGGCGACGAGCTGTTCGCCGGCTACGACGGCTTTCGCCGCGCCCTGCGCGCCGAGCACTTCGCGGCCGGCGTGTCGGGGCTGCCGCGGGGCCTGCGCCGCGCCGCCGCCCGCCTCGCCGGCCTGCTGCCCGGCGAGGGGGCGCGCAAGGCCGCGCAGTTGCTCGAGGGGAGCGAGGCGCCGGCCCTCGTGGCGCGGCGGCTCTTCTCGCCGGCGCAGGTCGGCGCCCTGCTCGCCCCCGACCTGCTGGCCCGCAGCCGCGACTGGCAGCCCGATGCGCTGGCCGAGCTCGCCACCTTCACCGCCGGCCTCGATCCCGTCAATCGGGCCAGCGCGTACGAACTCTCCACCTACCTCGTCAGCACCATCCTGCGCGACACCGACCAGATGAGCATGGCCCACGCCCTCGAGGTGCGGGTCCCGCTGCTCGATCCCGACCTGGTGTCGCTGGTCTTTTCCATCCCCGGCTCGATGAAGGTCAGCGAGCGGACCTCGAAGCCCCTGCTCGTGCACGCCATGGCCGACCGCCTGCCTCCGCAGAGCGTCAACCGGCCCAAGCGCGGCTTCGAGCTGCCGTTCGAGCACTGGCTGCGCGGCCCCCTGCACCATGAGATGGCACGGTCGTTCGCCGCGGTGTCCGAGGCCGAGGCCTGGCCGTTCCGCGCCGCGGCGCTGCGCGACTGCTGGCGGCAGCACGAGGCGGGACGACTGGGCTGGGGACGCGTGTGGACACTGTACGTGGTGCGCGACTGGCTGGCGCGCCACCGGCTCGCCGCATGACGCGCCGCCGCGACGCCGTGTCGCCTCGGGATGCAGCATGGGAAGCGTGACCTGCGCGGTGCACGCCGTTGTCAGCCTGCGCGCGTCGTACGGCGGGCCGGCACGCAGCGTTCCCGCCCTCTGCGACGCGCTCGCCGCGCGTGGCGTGCGCACGCACCTGCTCACGATCGACAACGCCGGTCCCGGCGATGCCCTGCTCACGCCGCGCAACCCCGCGGTCGCGGTGACGCGCGTTCCCGCCGTCACCGGCCCCAACGGCCTCGTGCGGTGGGCACCGCGCCTTCGTCACGCGCTCGAGCGCGCCGTGGACGACACGTCGATAGGCTCCGGCCGCGTCGTGCTGCACGACCACGGCCTCTGGCGTCCGACCAATCGCGCCATGGCCCGCGCCGCGCGGCGGGGCCGGCTCCAGCTCGTGGTCAGCACGCGAGGCATGCTCGAGCCGTGGGCCCTCGCCCACCGCGCCTGGCGCAAGCGCATCGCGTGGGCGCTCTACGCCCGCCGCGACCTCGAGGCGGCGGCGCTCCTGCACGCCACGAGCGAGGGCGAGGCTCGATCGCTCCGCGCCCTCGGCCTGCGCACGCCGATCGCGGTGATCCCCAACGCCGTCGAACTGCCGGCGGCGGTGACGCCCCCCGATCCCGCGCGGCGGCAACGCCAACTCGTCTTCATTGGCCGCCTCGCGCCGGTCAAGGGGCTCGTCACCCTCGTGGAGGCGTGGGCGCTCGCCCATCCCGCCGGCTGGCGGCTGGCCATCGCCGGCCCCGACGAGGGCGGCCATCGCGCCGAAGTGGAGCAGGCGATCGCGCGGCATGGCGTCGGCGACAGCGTGTCCCTCCTCGGCCCCGTGACCGACGCCGGCAAGTGGGCCCTCCTCGCCACCAGCGACGCCCTCGTGCTGCCGAGCGCGAGCGAAAGCTTCGGCGTGGTCGTGGCCGAGGCGCTCGCCGCCGGCCGCCCCGCCATCACCAGCACCGGGACACCGTGGCGCCGCCTCGTCGCCGAGCGTTGCGGCTGGCACGTCGAGCCGACAGCCAACGAGATCGCGCTCGCGATTCGCGGCCTGTCGAGCCTGAGCGACCGCGTGCGCGCCGAGATGGGCCGGCATGCGCGGGCCCTGGCCCAGCGGGAGTTCTCCTGGGCGGGCGTCGCGGCACGCATGCACGCCGCGTACGACTGGCTCCTCGACGGCGGGCCCCCACCCGCCGACGTGCGGCGCGCATGACGGCCGGCGTCGCGAAGGGCGGGGCGCCTGCCGCCGCGCTCCCCCGGGTCCTCTTCCTCAACCGCTTCTACTGGCCCGACGTTGCCGCCACCGGGCAGATGCTCGCCGACCTCGCCGAGGACCTCGCCGCCGCGGGCTGGGACGTGCAGGTGATCGCGAGCATGGGTGCGTACGCCGCCGGGGGCGCCGCCCTCCCCCGCAACGAGGTCCGCAACGGGGTGCGCATCCATCGCGTCGCCGCGACCCGGTTCGGGCAGGGCACGCTGGCGGGACGCCTCGGCGACTACCTCGCCTACCTGGGCGGCGCCTGCCTGGCCGCCCTCCGCGCACCACGCCCCGACCTCGTGGTGGCCATGACCGACCCGCCGATCACGGTGGCGCTCGCGGCGTACATCGCCCGCCGGCGCGGCGTGGCGGCCGTGTACTGGGTGCAGGACGTCTATCCGCAGCTCGCCGCCGCGCTCGGCGTCGTCGCCCCGGGATCGCTCCCGTACCGCGCCTCGCTCGCCGTGGCGCGGTGGGCCCATGCGCGGTGCGCGGCGGTGATCACGCAGGGGCCGCGCATGACGCGCATCCTGGTCGCGAACGGCGCCCCGCCGGCACGCACCCGCGACGTCGCCAACTGGGCGGACGCGGCGGCGATCGTCCCCGTACCGCCGGGGGAAAACGCCTTCCTGCACGAGCAGGGGCTCGCCGGGCAGTTCGTGGTCCTCTACTCGGGAAACGCCGGCCGGGGGCACACCTTCGAGGCCGTTCTCGGCGCCATGGAACGGCTGCGCGACGATTCCGGCATCTCGTTCGTCTTTGTCGGGGGCGGGCAGCAACGTCCGTTCCTCGAGGCGGAGGTCGCGCGCCGCGGGCTCACCCGGGCGCGCTTCCTCGACTACCTGCCGCGCGCGATGCTCGCCCAGTCCCTCTCGGCGGCGAGCGTCTCGCTCGTCACGGAGCGCCCCGAGGCGGCCGGGCTGCTCCTCCCCAGCAAGACGTTCGGCATCATGGCCAGCGGGCGTCCGATACTCTTCGTGGGTGCCGTGGACAGCGATGTCGCCGCCGTGATCCGCTCCGCCGACGCCGGCGTGATCGTCGCTCCCGACGACCCCGACGGCCTGGCGCGCGAACTGCGGCGGTTGCGCGACGACCCGGCCGAGGCGGCCCGCCTCGGCGCCAATGGGCGGCGCGCGGCGGAACGGACGCACGCGCGCTCAGTGGCCACGGCCGCCTGGGCCACCACGGTGCGCACCCTGACCGGCCGGATCGGGACTCCCTGATGCTCCTCGTCAACCTGGTCGCCATTGCCGTCGCCTTCGCCACGACCTCGGCGCTCGTGCCGCTGATCGTGCGCTACACGCACTTCAAGCCCCTCATGCACCGGTCGGAGGACGGGGTGCGGCGCCCCGACTCCCCCCTCGTGCCTCGGCTCGGCGGGGTGGCGGTCTTCGGGGGCACGGTGCTGGCGGTCGCGGTGGCGCTGCTCCTGCGCGACACCGGCGTACGCGTGCCCATCGGCTGGATCGGCCTCGCGCCGTACATGATTCCCGCCGCCACGATCGTGTTCGTGCTGGGGCTCGTGGACGACGTGCGTGGCGTGCCCCCGCTCGCGAAGCTGATCGCGCAGTCGCTCGCCGCCGGCGCCGCCTGGGCGGCGGGCGTGCACATCGACATCCTCGCCTTCCCGCCGGGGACGGCGATCGCCCTCGGCAGCTTTTCGTTCCCGGTCACGGTGCTCTGGATCGTGGGGGTGTCGAACGCCCTCAACCTCGTCGACGGCCTCGACGGCCTCGCCGGCACCGTCACGCTGATCGCCCTGCTCTGCGTGGCCGGCGCGGCGCTGGTGCTCAGCAACAACGGCGTGCTGCTGCTGGCGAGCGCGATGTTCGGGGCGACGGCCGCCTTCCTGCGCTCCAACTGGCACCCGGCGCGGATCTTCCTCGGCGACTCCGGGGCGCTGGTGGTGGGCTTCATGCTGTCGGTGGCCACGATCGAGGCCTCGCGCCGGCCCGACGACGCGGTGCTCACCCTCGTCCCCGTCCTCGCCCTCGCCTATCCCCTGCTCGACACGCTGATCTCGATCCTGCGCCGCTTCCTGCGCCGCGAACCCCTCGCCCGCGCCGACGGTCGGCACATCCACCAGCAGCTGGTCGCCCTGGGCTACTCGCAGCCGCAGGCGGTGCGCTTCATCGCCGCCTTTGCGGCAATCCTTGGCGCGCTCGCCCTCGCCGTCACCTTCGCCACCCCCGCCGTGAGCCTGCTGATCGCGATCACCGCCCTGCTCGTGCTCCTCGCGGTCTTCGCGTGGGGGCTCCGCTGGCTGCGGTACGACGAGTTCAGCGAGGCGGGAGCCGCCATGCTCCTTGTCGCACGCACCGGGCGCGACCGGCTGCGGCTGAACATCCTCGTGCGCGACCTCGAGCGCCGGCTCGCCGACATGACATCCGTGCGCGCCCTCGACGCGCTGCTGGCCGAGTCCGCCGATGGACTCGGCGTCGTCCACCTGCGCCTCTGTCGCGAGTCGGCGCGGCGTCGCCTCCCCGAGGGCGCCAGCCACCGGGCGCCCGACGCGTACAAGGTGGACGTGCCGCTCGCCGACCTCGATCCCTCGGACCCGCCCGATCCGGTGGTGCTCCGCGTCTGGGCCCGCAGCGCCGACGGCGGCGCCGAGCGCGTGGCGCGGATGCTGGCGCCGGCCGTGCGCGACAAGCTCCGCGCCTGGCCGCTCGAGCAGGTGATCGACTTCCTCCCCCACACGCGCACCGGCGCCGCACGCGCCCCCGCCTCCCGCGAGTGACCCGCCCGTGACCCCCTTCTGGCCCGCCCAGCGCGTCTTCCTCACCGGGGGCCACGGCTTCCTCGGCGCCCACCTGCTCCCGCGGCTGCAGGCCACCGGGGCGACCGTCTCCGCGCCCAGCCACGAGGAGCTCGACCTGCTCGACGTGGCGCGGGTGCACCGGGCGCTGCGGGAGTGGCGCCCCACGATGATCGTCCACCTCGCCGCGCGGGTGGGCGGGATCGGCGCCAACCGCGAGAACCCCGGGCGCTTCTTCTACGAGAACGCGATGATGGGGGTGCAGCTCATCGAGTCGGCGCGCCTTCTCGGCGTCGCCAAGTTCGTCTGCCTCGGCACCGTGTGCGCCTATCCCAAGTTCACGCCCACGCCGTTTCGCGAGGACGACCTCTGGAACGGCTACCCCGAGGAGACGAACGCGCCCTATGGCCTGGCCAAGAAGATGCACCTCGTGCAGCTGCAGGGGTACCGCGCGCAGTACGGCTTCAACGGCATCTACCTCCTCCCCGCCAACCTGCACGGCCCGGGAGACAATTTCGACCCGGCGCATTCGCACGTGATCCCGGCGCTGGTGCGCAAGTTCGTCGAGGCCCGCGACGCCGGGCAGCAGCCGGTCGAGATCTGGGGGACGGGGGCGGCGTCGCGCGAGTTCCTCTACGTCGAGGACTGCGCCGAGGCGATCGTGCTCGCGGCCGAGCGCTACGACGGCGGAGACCCGGTGAATGTCGGCACCGGCGACGAGATCACGATCAAGGACCTCGCGGCGGCGATCGCGCGGCTGGTGGGGCACACCGGCGGGACGCGCTTCAACGCCGCCTACCCCGACGGCCAGCCGCGCCGGCGGCTCGACACCGCGCGCGCGGCCGCGCTCTTCGGCTTCCGGGCCCACACCTCGCTCGAGGACGGGCTCGTCCGCACGATCGAGTGGTACGAGCGCACCCGGTCGGCCTGAGCGAAGCGAGGGACCTGCTCCCCCGGGTTCGAGTTATCCGGGTCGCGCCCGGCCGAGCCCATTCCCCGTGCGGCAGCTCGGGCACTCCGGCGCACGGCGCAGCCCACCGCGCGGCGCGATGGGTGCAAGCGGCGCGCGAGCCGCATCCCCGATCGCCGCCACCGGCCCCCCAACGGGCCTTCTGCCAGCCCGAAGGTGCCTTACTTCACCGTGAAGGTGACCGACACGGGCCTGGGCGACGCCAGCCGCTGGTGCCCGTTGTTCGCCGCCACGACCGTGATCGTGTGCCTGCCCGGCGTGAGCTCCATCTCCCGCCGGTCGAACGGCTCCTTGCCCGCGTGCACGTAGCGCGTGGTCGAGTCGAGCGGGATCATCGCGCCGACCTTCACGTTGCCCGCCGGTACGTCGATGAAGAAGTGCAGGTGCCCCTCGCCATCCTTGAGCGGCGAGCCCGCCGCCACGAGCGTGAGCCCCCTCACCTCCACCTGCACCATCACCTTGGGGCCGGGCGCCGTCGCGTGCGCCTTGGGCGACACGACCTTCATCGAGCCCCCCTTGGCCGGCGACAGGCCCAGCGCGCCCATCGAGGCGAGGACCAGGGCCAAAGCGAGCAGGCGTGGTGCCCTCCGTCGTCCGTTCATGGTGTCACTCCCGCGGTTCGATGTGGGTTGTGCCGGCTCACGGGTTCATGCTCGGCTGGAACATGATGTGCGCCTTGGGCGTGCCCGGCAACATCAGCCACGGCCCGTCCTTCTGCGGCTGGGTGCTGAGCCCCGTCGTCTGCGTGGTCGCGTAGGGCACGTACACCACGTACAGCCGCTGCGCCCCGGTGAGCTTCCCCGTGGCCGCGTCCCACTGGCTGGACTTGGCGAACAGCTGGTACAGCGCCGCGGCCTGCGTGGGCAGCTTGAGCTTCCCCTCCTTCACTTCCTTGAAGCGCACCGTGTCCACCTGGTCTCCCTTCACACCCTGCAGGCGCAGCTCTCGCCCACGGGCCATGAATGGCTCCATCGAGTTGGCATAACAGGCCGCGTGAAAGCGGTCGTCCCCGGGCTCGTCGGCCAGGCAGGTCATGTCGTTCGTGCCGGGACGCAGCTGCACCAGCTTGCCGTCGGTGCCGTAGCCGAGCACGCGCGCGCCGGCGCGCATCGCCTCCGGCAGCGACAGCACCGCCCCCGCCACCTGCTCGGCCGCCGGAGGCGGCGGGGCCGCCATCGCGGGTCCGCCCTGGGCTCCCGCCTCGCGGGACCGGACTCCCGTGCACACCAGCAGCACCACGCCAGCTGCCGCCATCGCTCTCGTCATTCCGTCCCCTCGGTCAGTGCCCGCGTGAGGTGAACTCCTTCGGTGCCCTGCGCCCGCCGCAATTGCCCGCCAGGCGTCAGCGTCGCCCCGCGTCGAGTGGTGGTCGACGCCCTCCTGCGGCGCCCCCTCGACGTGAATGAACCTGATCCAGCGCCGCCCGAACGCCGAGAGCGCCGCGACGATCGCGTCGAGACCCCGGCCCACGCGGTGCGTCCTGAACTCCTGCGGCGACTCCATGGTGGTGCGCGCGCCCCCCAATCGCGGCGCACGGCACCGCCAGCGCCGCCCCCGCGGCAGCCGCCGCGCGTCGCATCGTCCGGGTGTCCATCGGCGACGGCAAAGCTACGGCCCGCGCCCGGCCGCCGCAGCCCGCTCCCGGCACGCGCGGCCACGATCGCACCGGCCGCCGGGCGCACATCCCCACCTGCGAGCCACCCTCGCCCCGCCTGCCGGGCGCACCACCGCCGTGTATCTTTGCCCTGCGCCCGAGCGGCGCCGTTATCCGCCCACTCCGCGAGGCCCCCGAGCCATGCCCCAGGCGCACTGGATCAACATCAGCGTGTTCACCGGACTGATCGTCGCCACGCTCGCCTACAGCGTCTTCCGGATGCTCACCGCCCGGAAATAGCGCACCGGGCTCCTCAGCCCGGACCCCGGTAGAGCGCCATCGCCAGCTCGGCCACGATCAGCACCACGATCATCCACTCCAGCAATTCCGACCGCCCCGCCTGCGCCTCGGCGTTGAGCATGCCGTAGGTGTCGCGGATGATCCCGAGCTTCCGGTCCACGTCGGCCCGCCATTCGCGGGCGCGAAAGATCTCCATCGCCGCGCCGTAGATCCGCGCCAGGTACACGTCGTTCGTGACCTTGAGCGCCCCCTCGGCGCGCTCCACGACCTCGGTCGTGTCGGCGTTCACGCGATACAGCCGGCCCAGGAGCTTCCCGAACCGCCGGCGGAACAACCACCGCCCCCGGCGCCGCGCCGCCTCGATCTCGGCATACAGCCGCGGCAGGTCCTCCCCGAGCCGCGTGTCGTAGTACCGGAGCTCGAGCAGCTGCGCATTGGCGAACTCCAGCACCCACTCCACGTCGCTCTCCTCCAGCCCCGGCGCCATCACGAGGGCGTGCTCCCAGCTCAGCACCGCCAGGTCGTCGGCGTAGTAACTGAACCGGTGCGGCAACAGTGCCCTGGTCGTCGCCGCGTTCACCGGCCGAGCCTCCTGCAGCAGGAGGCTCGTGAGCGCCGCGTCCGGGATCGTGTCGAGGGCCGCCGGCGCGCCATCGGCCAGCGTCCACTCGGCGAGGCGAAAGACGCAGTAGTCCTCGGTCACCTCCGACAGGTCCGGCCGGTCGATCGCGGGCCCGAGTCGCGCGCACAGGCCGACGATCGCGTCGTGAAAGGCCGTCGTCGTCGCCAGTGCCGCCGTCACCCGGTTGCCGAAGGCGCTGAACTCGTCCCACGACCGCGGGCCGGCGTGCTCCCCGACGCGCAGCCGCATCGCGATCACGCCAAAGTCGTACACCCGCGCCGAGAGCGTGGCGGGCACGCCGGCGAGCGCCCCGCCAAGCGCCACTGCTCCGAGGTGCACCACGAGCGGCGGGCGCGGAATGCTGAGGGCGCTCGCAACCTCCGGCGACGGCACGAAGCGCGTGAGCTGCTCCGCCGGCACGCGCGCGGCCACCTGCGCGAGGTCGATCTCGTAGCCGACGTCGTAGAGCCGGTAGCCGATCGCGCACCCGCGCACGTGCGAGCCGGACACGGTGACCATGCGCGGAATATCGCGCCGCCGCTGCGCGGCACCATCGGGGAAACGCCGCCGCGCCCCGGGTCGGCGGGGGTGAAACGCCAGCGCGCCGGCCCAGAGTGGGAGCCGGCGCGCCGGTGGAGCCGTAACTGCAGGTGCGCGCTACCGCACGCGGCGCCGGCGCGCAACGAGGCCGAGCCCCGCCAGCCCGGTGGCCACGAGCGCGATGCTCGCCGGCTCGGGAACGACCTCGGCGCCGTACAGGCGGAACGCGGCGTTGGGCGAGGCGCCTTCCCAGGCGCTGTGGTCCATGCGCAACGTCGTGATGTTGGAGCCGCTGTCGTAGACGAAGTCGTAGGTGAGGGCGTAGCCGGCGCCGCTCCAGCCCAGGAACTCGTGCTGCCCCATCCCGGTCCCCGACGAGGACCAGTCGCCGTACATCTGGACCTCCAGCATGTAATCGATCGGCGAGCCCAGGTAGCCCGAGCCGCCGCCAAGGAAGTCGAGGGTGTAGCGGCCGTTGTGGACTCCCGCCACGATCCAGCTGTCAGCGAAGCTCGTCGCGATGTCGGTGTAGTATCCGACCGTCAGGAAACCCGTGCCCGGGCCCGTCTTGGTCATGGTGAGCGTGGTCCCGCCGGGACCGACGGGCGGGTAGGTGAGGCCCGCGGCCAGGAGGGTGCTCGAGAAGAAGCCGTACTGGGCCGCCTTGACGCCGAGCGCGAACGTCGCCGAGGAGCCGGTCGCGGACGGCGTGATGTCGAAGCCGATGGAGTACCTGGCGGTCGCGTCGGAGAAGCGGTTGTTGTCCGAGAACGTCAGCAAGTACGCCGACTGCCGCTCGGCGGCGCAGAAGCCGGTGCACTGCGCACGGGCCGCGGCCGGCCAGAACGCGACGGCGGCGAGCACGGCTGCAACGAGGTATCGAACGCTGCGAGCAAGGCTCATCGGGGACCCTCGGGGGGCGGGTGGAGGCGTGACGGGAGGGGAGGTGATCGCAGGCGCTATGCCGGATGGAGGGCACGTCTGTGCAATCATCGCGCCCGCAAACATCTGATGCCAACGGCAAGCACGGCCGCAGCAGCCAAGGCATTGTGCCGAATTGGCTTGGATGCGCGAGCGCGAGGCGCGTCCGCGCGTCACTTGGTGTGGGCCGGTGCGCCTCGGTGTTGGCGGCGCTCGTCGGCGCGGAGCCACAGAATCGGGACGCCCCGCCGGGCGCGTGGGCCTGGCGGGGCGTCCATGATCTCGACTGCCGCAGAGCGGGCGATGGGACTCGAACCCACGACGTCCAGCTTGGGAAGCTGGCATTCTACCAACTGAATTACGCCCGCAAGGTGCCTGCAACGGAAGGATACCAGCGGCGCGGGGGCCGGACAAGCGTCGTGATCTCGACCGGAGCACGGCGAAGCCGTGCGGAGTGGAGAGATCTCATGAGGTCAGCCGCCCGTCATCCCGGACACTGCGAAGGATCCGCTCGTGCCGAGAAGCAGGTCCGTCGCTTCGCTCAGGACAACAACTCCGGGGGCTTGCGCAATTCCCGATACTGTATTACTGCTGTAACACAGTAGCCCATCATTCATTTACTGCCTCGCCATGCTCGAGCAGGTCGATCCCCGTCTCCCCACCCCCCTCTACGCCCAGATCGCCGAGGGCGTCCGCGTGGCCATTGCGCGCGGCGAGCTCGGCGCGGGCGACGGACTCCCCTCCGTGCGACAACTCGCCGCGCAGCTCCGCATCAACCCCGCCACCGTCTCGCAGGCCTATCGCGACCTCGAGCACGACGGCCTCGTCGAGCTCCGGCAGGGCGCCGGCACCTTCGTCACCGCGGTGGCGCACGAGCGCAAGGCGAGCGAACGTCAGGCCCGGCTGCGCCACGCCGTTCGCGACCTGCTGGCCGGCGCGGCCAGGCTGGGCGCCTCCACCGCCGAGGTCCGCGCCGCCATGGATGCCGAACTGGGAAGGGGCACATGATCACCGAGCTCTCGATCGAACTGTCGGGCGTAGCCGTGCACTACGGCAGGACCTTCGAGCTCAAGGATCTCGACCTCAAGGTCCCCGCCGGTGCGGTGTACGGGTTCCTCGGCCCCAACGGCTCCGGCAAGACGACCACCATCAAGACCCTCGTCGGCCTCCTCCGCGCCGACCGCGGCACCGTGCGCGTGCTCGGCTACGACATCGCCCGCGAGGCGCCGCGCGCGCTGTTGCGCACCGGCTACGTGCCCGAGCGCCCGCACTTGTACAAGGAGCTCACCGTCGCCGAGTCGCTGCGCTACCACGGGGCCTGGTACCCCACCTGGGACGCGCGCTGGGCCGACCAGCTGCGTGGCGCCTTCGGCCTCGACCTCGACGCCCGCGTGGGGCGCCTCAGCAAGGGCGAGACCGGCAAGCTGATGATCCTCCTCGCCATCGCCCAGCGCCCCGAGCTGCTCGTGCTCGACGAGCCGACCGACGGCCTCGACCCCGTGGTGCGGCGCGACGTGCTGAGCGCGGTGCTCGACTACGTGAGCGAGACCAACGCCACGGTGTTCATCAGCAGCCACCTGATCCACGAGCTGGAGCGCATCTGCGACTGGGTGGGGGTGCTCGAGTCGGGGGCCCTCGTGGCCGAGTTGCCGATGCACACCTTCAAGGAAGGGATCAAGCGCCTGCGTGTCTCGGGCGCGCCGGCGCAGCTGCCCACGGCCCCCTTCGTGCTGCTCGCCCGCGGCACCGGGCTCGGCAGCGCCGAGG
Source organism: Gemmatimonadota bacterium (assembly GCA_016191225.1). Lineage (GTDB taxonomy): Bacteria > Gemmatimonadota > Gemmatimonadetes > Gemmatimonadales > Gemmatimonadaceae > JACPPC01. Next base: position 309,537 of record JACPPC010000001.1, read on the forward strand.
AGTGGGTGGTGCGCGGTTGGCAGCCGCCCATGCAGGTCTGGTTCGAGGGGATCGGCGCGAACCTCCGCGACGTGGTGGACCTGGACCTCGAGGAGAGCTTCGTGGAGCTGTTGCGCACCGCACGCGCCGCGCGGCGGCGGGGGGTGGCCTGATGTTCCGCGCCGTGATGATGACGCACTGGAAGTGGAGCCGCTGGGGTGTGTACCTGCTCGTTGCCGCCCTCTTCTCCACGCCGGTCGTGCTGCTCGGCGTGCTCGGGACGCGGGACCTCACCCTGATCCCCGTCTGGGAAGTGCTGGGCCCGACGTCGGGTGCCGGCGCCGCCTACCTGGTCTTCTCGCTCTTCACGGGGCTCTGGCTCGCGGCGAGTGCGTGGAACGTGGACACCGCGCAGGACGCGGTGTACGCGCTCACCCGGCCCGTGCCGCGCTGGTACTTCGTGCTCATGCGCCTCGGCAGCGGCGTCGCCCTGTCCCTCGTGCCGATCCTCGCCGTCCTGGCCGGCGCGCTGTTCGCCGCGCTCGTCACCACGCGCCCGCCGGAGATGCGCGTCTTTCCGGTGGCACTGACGGCCAAGTTCGCGGTGGCCACCTGGCTGGCGTACGGATTCTGCTTCGGCGGCTTCACCGGCTTCCGCCCGCGCACCGCGGCGCGGAATGTTCGACCGCTGGTCGTCATCCTCTCCGGGGTGCTCATCGACGCGGCCACCGGATCGCACGTCACGACTGTCATCGGCAACTGGCTCACCGGGCCGTGGAGCCCCATCGGCGTTTTCTTCGGGCGCTGGAACCTGTTCGATGTCTAGGCTCGCACCGCGACGCCGGCTGGCGTCCGTCGTGGCGCTGCTGATCGGCGCCACGGCCGGCGCGGCGCCCGCGCAGCGCATGCGCGCGAGTGCCCCTGCCCTCGTGCCCGCCCCGGCGGCGCCGACCTCGTCGATCCGACGCTCGTTCGACGCGCTCCAGGACTCGGTGCGGGTCGCCGCAGACGAGGACGCCGAACGGCGCCGCCGGGAGCGCGAGGTGCGGCGCGACACGATACGCGCCGGCGCGCTCATCGTGGCCGCCGACCCCCCATGGGCGGGCGCCGCGGCGGTGGGGGCGGTGGGGGCGCGGGCCCGGCTCGAGCCGCTCTTCGGGGCCGAGCGCCTCGCGCGCATCCTCGACCAGGTGGTGATCGTCGTCGCCACGCAGGATACGGGCGGCGTGCGCCTCACCGCGCTCGAGCCCGAGATCCGCGCCGTCCGCGGCCCGGTGGTCATTCGCGGCACGGACGAGCTGCCGCGCGACGAGCACTGGCTCCCCCACGCGATCGAGCGCTGGCTCGTGAACGCGATCACCGCCGAGATCAGCGACCACGCCGACCGGGCCCTGATTCGCTGGCGCGAGCTGCCGACGCCCGACAGCGTGCTGCACGCGCAGGCCCTGTCGGCGGCGTACGTGGACCTCACCTTCGCCGCGTCCATTCCAGCCCGTCGCTGCTTTACCGGCGACACCGGCGGTTGCGCCGTCGCCCTGGGCATCGTGCCCGCCCCCACCGTGCTCGACAGCCTCTTCACGCGCGACGACCGGCGCGCCCTCGGCCGGATCCGGTGGCGCGCGCTCCACCTGCGCGCGGCCGGCTCCGACACCGCCACGAATCCTTGTGACGCCGTGCCCGCCACGCCGGCCTGCGAACGCTTCGTGCGCGGACTGCCACAGGCCCAGTGGCCGGCGCCAATGGGAAAGCTCCCCCGCGAGGTGCTGATCGGCACCGCCTTCGAGCTCGGGGGTGCCGGGGCGGCAGATCGCCTGCTGGCCGACAGCACCGCGCCGCTCGTGGCGCGCCTCGAGCGCGCCGCCGGCGTGCCGCGCGACTCGCTGCTGCGTGTCTGGCAGCGGCGCATGATCGCCGCGCGCCCGACGCCGATGCCGTTGCGCCGGCGCGACGTGTTCCTCGCCCTCGCCAGCGTGGTGGTCGTGGCGGGAGCCGGCCTCGTTCGCTGGAGCCGCCCGTGAGCAGCGCCCGGAAGGCGACCCTCGTGGGTACGATCGCTGTTGCGCTCGTGGCGCTCGTGGTGTGGCGCCTGGGCCCCGCCCCCGGGGCTCGCGCCGACGCACGGCGCGCTCGCGACCAACGATCCAGTGCAACAGGCGCACTGCGGGATCGGCTCGACCGCGCGACGGAACTGCTCGTGCTCGCCGAGCGCCGCGACTCGATCATGCGACTGCTGGCCGGTCGCGAGTGGCCTGCCGAGTCGCTCCTCGTGCTCGCTGACCCCGGGCTGCCAGCCTGGCGCGTCCAGGCGAGCGTGCAGCCCATGCGGCGGCAGTGGGAGTCGGCGCAGCCCGTCACGCCCGGATATCGGGTCGCGTTCGTGCTCGTCTCCGCCACGTCCTTGGCGATCCATGGCATTTATCGGGGGGCCGGGGCCGCCCGCGTGCGACATGTCCTGCCAGACGCGACCGACGGGCGCACCTGCCTCGTGCTTCGTGATTTCTCCGGCGACGAGTTGACGGACCGGGCGCGAACGCGCATCGAGCGACTACGGATCGAGGACAGCCTCGGCACCGTGATCGCCGACGACGTGTTCCAGCGCCAGCAACGCGAACGGACCCGCGAGAACCGAACCCTCGGCCCGTGCGCCTTTCTCGCCGCATTCGGCCCGCCCGGCGCGGCGGCCAGGCGGTGGCTCGATTCGACCTCGTGGCTCGGCGCCGTCAAGGCGAACTGGCTCGAGGGAGAGCGCGGGCTGGCGAAGAACGTGACGTTCAAGAATCGGTCCGCCAGCGAGCCGGCGCTCACCATCGCGGCGAAGCGGATGTTCGAGCCGGCGCCAGAGTGGCGGGGCCGCATCTGCGCCGCGTCCGAAACAGGTGCCTGCCCGCAATTCCTCCAGGCCGGATTGGGCAGTGCCGTCGAACGTGCCGCCCCCGCCCTGCTGATCGGCGATCGCCAGATCTCGCGACGCGGGGAGTCCATCGACACCGACGAACGCCGCTTCCAGGACCCGCGCAGTCGCTTCCTCGCCGACCTCGTGCGCACCGGCGGGCGCGAGCGCTTCCTCCGCTTCTGGCGTGCCAATGGGTCGCTACCGCAAGTCTACGAGGCGATCTACGGCGTTCCCGCCGACGTCGCCTGGCAGCAGTGGACGCTCGAGTCGATCGGCGGCCCGATGGGGATGGGTCCCTCGTTCTCGGTGCAGGGCGGATTGGCCGCGCTGGGCCTCGCCGTCGTGGCGATCGCGGCCGGTATCGCCAGCTTCTCCCGCCGGCAGTCGCGCTAGCGGGCGGCTACGCCTCGGCCATCTCCGCGCCGCGCATCCGCAGCCGCTGCGTCGCGCCGCTCACCACCTCGACGAACATCGCGCCCCCCTGCACCCCCTCCTCCTGCAGCCGGAGCCGGAGCGCCCGCACCGCCTCCGCGCTCTGCCGCATCGCGTGCAGCAACTCGTCGCGCTGCGACTCGACCTCGAGCGCACGGGCCTGGTTGGCCTCGCTCCCCACCGACTGGCGGCCCGTCGGCAGCGCCCGCCCCGTCGAGATGCGCCCGAGGCTCTTCCGCCCCGCCGACCGGCGCCCGGCGATCGACGCCAGCTCCTCGTCCAGTCCCGCCACGCGCTCGGCCGCCGCCTCGGCCTCGCGGATCGCGTCATCCACGGTGCGCCGATAGTCCGGCGCGCGCTCGAGGTCGTGGCGCGCCGTGCGCAGCATCAGCGCCACCACGATCCGTCGGTCGGTCTGCATCCCGTCGAGCATCACCTCGGCGGCGCTCTCCTCCTCTTCCTCGGACGGGAACTCGCCGGTGAACGCCGGGCCGTGCGACGCATCGGGGGGCTCGCGCAGCCCGAGCAGCTCGCGCCAGCCGAAGCCGCGCAACCACGCCTTGGCGTACATGCTCGCGCCCTGCGCCGCGGCGCCGAGCATCCAGAGCCACGCATACAGCACGCGTCCCGTGAGCGCGAACTCGAGCACCCCCCACAGCACCGTCCCGAGCAGCCACCACCCGGCCATCCGCACGAAGTACCGGCGCCAGTGCGTAAGCCGCATCGCGCCTCTGGCGCGGCCCTGCACCGAATCCGGCAGGTGCGGCAGCCCCGCGTCGGGCGTGGCCATCGCCGTCTCGACCTGCCGGATCGTCACCGCGCTCGACCGGCGCACGCTGCTGCGGCGCGGCGCCGGACGCGGCGCCATCACCGTGGTGAGCGCCTGCTCGAACTCCGCCGCGCTCGCCCACCGATCCTCCGGCGCCTTGGCCATGCAGCGCATCACCGCCTCGGCCATCGCCTTCGGCACCTCCGGACGGCGCCACTCGATCGGCGTCGGGTCCTCGGCCAGCACCTTGGCCACCAGCATCGGCACCGCCTTGGCGTCGAACGGCAGCACCCCGGACAGCATCCGGTAGCCCATCACCCCCAGCGCCCAGATGTCGGTGCGCGCGTCCACCGGCGCGTCGCCGGCGAGCTGCTCGGGGCTCATGTAGTGCGGCGTTCCCACCACCATGCCGCTCGTCGTCAGCCCGCTGTCGTCGAGCGTGAGCGACTTCACCAGCCCGAAGTCGGTGAGCACGACCGACCCCGAGTTCCCGTCCAGCAGCACGTTGTCGGGCTTGATGTCGCGGTGCACCATGCCGAGCATGTGCGCCGCGTCGAGCGCCTTGGCGCACTCCGAGAGGATCCGCAGCGCCTCGGCGACGTCGAGCTTCCCCTCGCGGTCCAGGCGTCCCCGCAGCCCCTCGCCCTGGATGAGGGGCATGGTGAACCAGGTGATCCCCCCCGCCTCGCCGATGTCGAGCACGTGAATGACGTTCGGATGACGCAGCCGTGCCACCGATTCGGCCTCGCGGCGGAACCGTTCGCGGGTGACCGGCGCGTCGAGGTCCGGGCGCAGCACCTTCACCGCCACGTCCCGCCCGAGCCGCTGGTCGCGCGCGCTGAACACCACGGCACAGCCGCCACGGCCAAGGATCTTCTCGACCGAGTAGCCGGTGCCGAGCACCGTCTGCAGGCGTTCGTGGAGCTGGGTGTCGTCCATGCGCGGCCGGGGTGACAAATGGGGGCGAGCCGCGGTGGTGGCCGCGGTCCGTCCCTCGAACGACTGCGTGACTGTGATTCACGTCACGTCGCCACCCTCAAGATGCCTCCCGCCACCGGGAAGTCCAGCGGCGCCCCAGTCTCAGAGGTACAATCTCCGTTCCCATGCCCTCCGCCGAGCTCAATCCCGCCCTCCTCGACCTGCGCTGCCTGGCCTGCGGCGCGATCCACCCCGCGAGCTTCGACGCCTCCACCTGCGTCGCCCCGTCGCACCGCGGCGAGCGCGGCATTCTCGACGCCACCTGGGACTACGACCGGGCCCGTCGGGCCTGGCCGGCCCCCACGGCGCGCGGCTTCTGGCGGTGGAAGCCCCTCCTCCCCGTGGCCCCGCCGGCCGAAGCCATCCTCGACCCCGGCGACACCCCGCTCGTCGCCGCGCCGCGGCTCGCCCGGCGCCTCGGCCTCAAGGCGCTCTGGCTCAAGGACGACACCCGCAACCCGACGCGCTCGTTCAAGGACCGCGCCTCGGCCGTCGCGACCGCGATCGCCCTCGCCACCGGTCGCGGCACCGTGGCCTGCGCCAGCGCCGGCAACGCCGCCATCTCCCTCGCCGGATTCGCCGCCAGCGCGGGACTCGCCTGCGAGGTGTTCGTGCCGAGCTACGCCACCGCCGAGCGGCGCGCCTGGATCGAGCGCTTCGGCGCGCGACTCCACGTGTCCGGCGGCAACTACGACGTCGCCTTCGAGGAGTGCGAAGTCGCCGCCCGCGCCAACGGCTGGTACAACCGCAACTGCGCCTACAATCCCTTCCTCGTGGAGGGCAAGAAGACGGCCAGCTACGAGATCTGCGAGCAGCTCGACCGCCAGATCCCCGACGTCGTGATCTGCGCGGTGGGCGACGGCTGCACCCTCGGCGCGATCGGCAAGGGATTCCGCGACCTCCGCGCCCTCGGCGTCACCGGCGCGATCCCGGCGCTGGTGGGGGTCCAGGCCGAGGCGGTGTCGCCGCTCGTGGCGCGCCGCCGCGGCGACGGGTGGATCGATGACGGACGGGAGACGATCGCGGCCAGCATCGCGGTGCGCCGCCCGCGCAACGCGGTGCGCGTGCTGCGCGAGATCGACGAGAGCAACGGCGCGATCTTCGCGGTGAGCGACGACGCCCTTCGGGCGGCGCAGCAGGCGTTCGCGCGCGAGGCCGGCGCGGTAGTCGAGACCGCGACCGCCGCGACCCTCGCCGGGCTCGAGCAGCTCGCCGCGGACGGGCAGCTCCGCGGGGCGCGCGTAGTGCTCGTCCTCACCGGGGCCCGCGACGCCTGAGTCGTCGTCCTGAGCGGCAGCGAAGGACCTGCTTCTCCCGTGTCGCGCTATCCGCTCAGTCGCCCGGGGGTCGTCTCGCCGAAAGGCGTTTTTCTCGCAACTGCGCTCGAAAAACGATATTCGGCTATGACGACCCCCGGGCTCGGAGCGGCTCCGTGCGTTTGGAGCGCGGGCCGGGTCGCTGCCGCGTGTGGGCGGGCGCTGGCGCGCGGGCCCGTGAGGCTCGCTCGCGGGAGGAACGTGGGCGGGTGCGAGGGCGGAGACGGTCGCGTTTCGGCCGGCGAGATGGTCGGGGCGCGCGGGACCAGGGCTCGCGGCGGAGGCAGGGCGCGACGATTGGCGAGTGCGGTTGTCGAGAGCGCCGCCTGCGCGCGTCGTGGCATTCCAGTCGCGGCACTCGCACCACGGCCGGGAGCCGGGCGAAGCGTGGGGGTCGTCATAGCCGAATATCGTTTTTCGAGCGCAGTTGCGAGAAAAACGCCTTTCGGCGAGACGACCCCCACGCGAACGCCCGGATAGCGCGACCTTCGTCGAGGGCGCAACTTTCCACGCATGAGACTCTTCCGACTCGCTGCCGGCGCGACCCTCTGCGCCTCCGCCGCGCACGCACAGCTGCCACAAGCCGAGTACGCCCAGCACCGCGCGGCGTTCGCCGCGCGCATCGATTCCGGCGTCGTCGTGGCCTTCGGCGAACGCAACCCGGTCGCCGACTTCGGCCCGTTCTTCCAGCTCCCGGCCTTCCTGTACCTCACCAACTACCGCGAGGCCGACGCGGCGTACGTGATGATCGTGCGCGGCGGCCAGGCCACCAGCTGGCTGTTCGTCACGCCGCAGGACCCCCGCCGCGCCTTCTACTCGGGGCGCCGCCCCGACTCCACCACCGTCGCGCGCACCCTCGGCCTCACCGCGCGCCCCGTGGCCCAGCTCGCCGCGACCCTCGACTCGCTCGTCGGCACCGGGCTGCCCTTCTGGACCCTCTCCGACGTCGCCTCGGCCGACTTCGCCCGCGCCGACTCGATCACCCGCGGGCAGCTGGCCATGCGCGCCCTCGCCGCGGCACGCCCGGGGCTGCAGGTCAAGGACGCGCACCCCGTGCTCAACCTCGTGCGGGCGAAGAAGAGCCCGGCCGAGCTCGCCCTCCTCAAGAAGGCCGCCGAGATCAGCAGCGAGGGGCACCGCGCCGTGATGGCCGCCCCGGAGGCCAAGTGGGAGTACGAGATCAAGGCGACGATGGAGAACGCCTTCACCCGGCTCGGCGCCGCCCGCCCGGCCTACGGCTCGATCATCGGCGCCGGCGCCAACGGCACGCAGCTGCACTACATGCTCGACCGCGGCCCCGTGAAGCGCGGCGACCTCGTGGTGATGGACGCCGCCGCCGAGTACGAGGGGTACGCCGCCGACGTCACCCGCACGATCCCCAACGCCGGCAAGTTCACCGCCGACCAGCGCAAGCTCTACCAGCTCGTGCGCGACGCGCAGGCCGCCGCCGAGCGCAACAGCAAGCCGGGAATGAACGCCACCGCGGCGCAGGACTCGTCGGAAGTGGTGCGCACCCGCGGCCTCGCCGCCCTCGGCCTCGTGGAGAGCGACACGGCCACCTTCGACCCGCCGTGGCGCGTGGATTGCGCACGGGCGCCGCGGCAGTGCAAGCAGTCGATGCTGTGGATGATCCACGGCATCAGCCACGGCATCGGGCTCGAGGTGCACGACCCGGCGCAGTTCTACGACACGGACCGGACCTTCAAGCTCGGCGACGCCTTCACCATCGAGCCGGGGATCTACATCTCCACCAAGTCGCTCGAGGCCCTTCCCGACACGCCGAAGAACCGCGCCTTCATCGCCAAGGTGAAGGGGGCCGTGGCGCGCTACGAGAACTCCGGCATCCGCATCGAGGACAGCTACATCATCACCGAGAAGGGGCTCGAGCGCGTGTCGTTCGCGCCGCGCGAGATCCCCGAGATCGAGGCGCTGATGGCCAAGCGGGCGCCGGTGGTGGTGCCGTAAGGGCTACCCCGCGACGATCCCGCCGTCCACCGCGAGCGAGTGGCCGATCATGAACGCGGCCGCGCTCGAGCAGAGGTAGAGGGCGCTCGCCGCGACTTCCTCGGGCGTGCCCAGCCGCCCGAGGGGAACGCGCGCCGCGAGGTCGTCCTTGGGCAGCCCGGCGTCGAGCATCTGCTGCACCATCGGCGTGAGGGTGAAGCCCGGGCAGAGCGCGTTGATGCGAAGCCCCTTGCGCCCGTACTCGAGGGCCGCCGTCTTGGTGAGCCCGATGACACCGTGCTTGCTCGCCGCGTACGCCGGATGCCGCGGGAAGCCGTTGAGCCCCGCCACGCTCGCCACGTTCACGATGCATCCCGACTGCTTGCGCAGCATCGCCGGGATCTCGTGGCGCATGCTGCGCCAGACGCCCGTGAGGTTGATGTCGATCACCGCGTCCCAGTCCGCGGGATCGTAGTCGGCGGTGCGCACCTCGCGGCCGCCGATGCCGGCGGCGTTGATGGCGATGTCGAGCTGGCCGTAGGTGTCCACCGCCGCGGCCACGGCCGACGCCACCTGGCCGTCGTCACGCACGTTGCACGCGACCGGGAGCGCCTTCCCCCCGGCGCTCACGCAATCGGCGGCCGTCTGCCGCGCCGCCTCGAGCGCCACGTCGGCGATCACCACGAGGGCGCCCTGTGCCGCGAGCTGCAGCGCCGCGGCCCGGCCGATCCCCGTCGCGCCCCCGGTGATCAGCGCCACCTTGCCTGCGAATTCAGCGGCCATGCACTCCCCCGGAAGTGGTCGACTCTCGTGGCGCCGGCGGCGCCTCCTGAATGGTAACCTGCACCGTCTGCTCCCCCGCCACATTCGTGCGCGTCACCTGCGCCTGCGCCGCGAGCGATCGCGCGCCGCCGCGCGCCGGCAGCCGCGGCGCGGCGAGGCAGGCGAGCGCGACTCCCGCCACCGCGAGCCAACCGGCCAGGCGCACGCCGAATCCCGGCGGCCGTGGCCCGCTGAGCACGCGGCGCGCCCGCGCCTCGAGGGGCGACGCACCACTCGCAAACGCCACCGCGCCGGACTCCTCGGCCTCGAACCGCGCCGCCAGCTGCGCCAGCGCCCGCACGTAGTTCGTCGCCCCACCGGTCCGCCGCACCGCCGCCTCGTCGCAGGCCAGCTCCGCGTCGCGCCGCAGCCGCCGCGCCACGACCCGCGCCAGCGGCTGCAGCACGAGCACGGCGGCCACCACGTCGGCCGCGATGAGCCAGGCGCGATCGCGGCGATCGATGTGCGCGACCTCGTGCAGGACCACCCCTTCGCGCTCCGCCGGCGGGAGGGCGAGCAACACGGCCGGCGAGACGCAGACCTCGCGCGCCCCGACCACGGCCGCGCTTCCCACAGTGTCGCACGCGGAGAGCACGGCGCTCCTGCCGCCACGGAGCGCCACGGCACTCGGACCCAGCCCGAGCGCCTCGGGGCCGATCGCGACGCGCGAGCGCCACCCCACCGCCGCGCGGCGCCGTCGCCGCACGAGGATCGACAGCGCGGCGGCGCCCGACGCCAGCACGATCAGCGCGCCCCACCCTGTCGCCGCGGCGCCGAGCCCGGTCGGGTCGTGCGCGGACGCGACGTTCAGCACCGTTCCCGCGGCCGTGGCGTCCACGCGCACGGTGACCGCGCCTGACGACGGCGCCGCGCGCGCCACGAACGAGGTGAGCAGCGGCACCACGATCGCCCCCTTCCACAGCAGGTCGCGGGCGTGGGGCGAGCGCAGCACCAGCGCCCCTGCCGCGAGCGCGAGCGCGCAGGCCGCGAACGAATGCGCGAACCAGGTCACGAGCCAGGCGGCGCCCACCCCCACGACGTCGCTCACGCGCGACTCCCGCCGCTCACGGGCCCGTCCCCAGATCGCGCCCCGCCTTGCGCAGCAGGGCCCTCAGCCGCGCCGCGTCGCCGCGCCGCACCTCGCCGCTCGCCACGATCCGCGGCGCGCCCGCCGCCGGCGCCACGTCGAAGGCGGCGCCGAGCAGGCGCATCATCCGGTCCATCAGCACGGCGCGGCGCTTCACCGCGGCGCGATACACCCCCTCGCGTCCCTCCGACCGCCGCCGCACCACGCCGCGCTCCTCGAGCCGGGCGAGCAGGGTCGCCACCGTCTTGCGCGCGACCGGCGTCCGGCCGCGCAGCGCCTGCTGCACTTCCGCCACCGTCGCCTCCCCGCGGTCCCAGAGGACGGCAAGGATCGCCACGTGCAGGTCGGTGAGGTCGCGCGCGTCGGGCACGGGGGAAACGTATCGTCCCGGGCCGGCGGGCGGCATCCCTTGACGTGGCGCGCGTGTCCAACAATCGTTGGAGTTCCCCGCCCCCCCACCACCCGCCACGCCGCCCGCCCGATGCGCACCCGCCTCGCCGCCCTCGCGCTCGCCGTCGCCCTCGCACCGGCGCCGGCCCTGGCGCAGTCCCCCGCCGCGACGCCGCGCGCGGCCGAGCCCGCCCCGATCCGCGACCTCCGCATCGACCCACTCACCTTCGCCTCGGCGGTGGAATACCGGCACATCATCGCCACCCTCGGCCCGCGGCTCTTTCCCGGCTGGGACGCGCACTCCGTGCCCATGCTGCTCTACCGGCCGCGCGTGCAGGAGGTGCTCCTCGGCGCCCGGCGCCGGCCACCGGGCTTCGCGCGCTACGCCGGCCCCAGCCCCTTCGGCGCCGAGCCGGTGTGGGCGCGCAACGACTCGACGGTGATGGACATCGACGGCCAGAACACGCGCACCCAGCTCGACAGCGCCGAGGTGCTCGTGGTGGCCGACCGCTGGTCGCGCGCCCGCGAGCAACTGCGCGGGATGCTCAGCCGCCCCGCGCCTCTGGCGAACGAATGGCTCGACCGCTGGAACTTCATTCCGTCGCCGTACGACGAGGTGGAGATCATGCTGCACGAGGCCTTTCACGTGCACCAGTTCCGCCTCGCCCCCGCCAAGGGGGCCGACGAGGGCGGGATCGCGCGCTATCCCCTGCTGTCACCGGCCAACAACGCCCTGTTCTCCATCGAGGGGCTCGTGCTGCGCGATGCCCTCCGCTCGCGCGACCCCGCGGTGCGGCGCGCCAAGGCGCGGGCCTTCGTCGCCGTGCGCCTCGAGCGGCGCGCCGCCCTCGACACGGGGTCCGCCGGCTACGAGGACCTCAACGAGTACACCGAGGGACTCGGCCGCTACGTCGAGTGGCGCTTCCTGCAGCTCGGCGAGACCCTGACGCCCACGCCGGGGATGTTCCAGCAGGCGGGGTTCACCGGCTACGGCGACGTGCTGCGCCGGCGGTTCGAGCGGCAGCTGGACGACATGGTCAAGCTCACCGCCAACAGCGACGACCGCTTCGGCAACCGCTTTGGCGGGGGGCCGCTGCGCTTCCGCCTGTACGTGCTCGGCGCGGCGCAGGGACTGCTGCTCGACGACCTCGCGCCGGCCTGGAAGCGCCACATCTTCGAGCCCGGCGCCAGCCTCACGGGCCTCCTCGCCGCGGCCGTGGCCATGTCGGAGGCCGAGCGGCGCGCGCTGCTCGACACGACGCTGCGCGCGTATGGGCACGCCGCCGCGCTCACGACCGCGCAGGCCTTCGAGCGCGAGGGGCGCGCGGCGATCCAGCGCAAGGTGGACGCGATCGTGCAGACCACGCGCACCCTGGTGCAGGTCCGCTATGCCGCCGCGGGCGACCGGCTCGGCATGGGCTACACGCCGTTCGGCGTCACCGCCGTGACCAGCCAGTCCGCGATCTACGACCTCGTGCCGGTGGCCCTTCGCTTCGGCAACCGCGTGCTGCTGCAGATGAAGTCGGTGATCCCGCTGCTGCTCGACCGCGGGGCGCACACCGTGACCTTCGCCGTCGATTCGCCTCCCGCGGCGATCGCCGAGGCGGTGGCGCGGGGCATCGACGTCGCCGAGTTCTCCCTCGGTGCCGCCCCCGGCGCCACGGCCCAGGTGGAAGGCAACCGCGTTACCATCACCTTCCCCTGAAAGATCGCCGGCGTCGCGCGCGTTCGCGCGAGGCGACTACGGGCGAGGCGCGAGGGCCCGTCGCACCGCCAGGTTCACGCGGGTCGCCCACCCGGCGCCGTCGATGTCGCCGGAATTCGCCAGCACGATCACCACGTCGCCGCCGGGGGTGAAGCGGATCACGCTGTTGTGTCCGAGCCAGTCCTCGTTGCCGCCGTGGGCGTACTGTACGTCCACCCCCTGCTCCACCCGCACCCCCCAGCCGTAGCCGGTGAAGTTCTGCCCGGTGGAATCGGCGCGCACCAGCACCTGCCGGCCGAGGAGTTGCTTGAGGCTCGCCTCGCCGATGATCCGCCCCGCGCGCAGCGCCTGGATCCACTGCAGCAGGTCGCGCCCCGAGGCGTAGGCGCCGGTGGGGCCACGGTAGCCCCAGTTCCCCACGCTCGTGCCGTTGCGGTAGATGTTGGGGCGCGGCTTGGCAAGTTCCTGCTCGTCGGCGAGCCCCGCGATCGCCGCCTCAGGATCGACGACGCCCCACAACCCGGTGCTCGGGCCGAGTTCGGCCCGCGCGAACAGCGAGTCGCGCACGAACGCGTCGAAGCCCACCTTCGACGCCACGTCCACCACGATCGCGAGGAGCGAGTAGCCGTCGTCGGAGTAGCGGTACTTCACCCCCGGCGCCGACTGCAGCTTGAGGGCGAGGATCCGCGCGGCGGCGCGCGCCCGGCCGGTCACGCCGTCGGCCGCGTAGGCGTGCGGCAGCCCCGACGTGTGCGTGAGCAGCTGGTGAAGGGTGATCCCGCGCTTGTCGGCGGGCACGTTGGCCACGTACCGGCCGATCGAGTCGGTGACCTTGAGCCGACCGAGCTCCTGCAGGCGCATGATCGCCGTGGCCGTGAACTGCTTGCTGTTGCTCGCCAGCCAGAACGAGAGGGTGCCGTTGGGCGGGCGCTGCACGGTGGCTGTGCCATACAGCTTGTCGATGATCACCGTGTCGCCGCGGGCCACGAGCACCTCGCCGGAGAAGCCGCCGCGCATCTCGGCGAAGACCGCCGAGTCGATGCAGGCGTAGGCGAGCGAATCGCTCATGCGCGTCGGCGCGGGGGGCGCGGCGGGCGCCTGCGCCGGCACCTGGGCGGCGAGCGCGAGGGTGACGAGGGCGACGATCATGGTGGGCGGGCGGCGAAGGGAAACGAAAACGGCCCCACGAGGGGGCCGTTCAAGATGCTCGGCTGCGCGCCGATTGCCGAGAGCCACAGGTCGGGATTGAACCGACGACCGCCCGATTACGAATCGGGTGCTCTACCACTGAGCTACTGTGGCGAGGAGAGGGACTCGCCGGTCGAGACCGCTGCTGCGATCCGTGTTGCATGCCCTGGCTCGGATTCGAACCGAGACGCCTTGCGGCACCACCCCCTCAAGATGGCGTGTCTACCAGTTTCACCACCAGGGCGCTGCATCCGTTCAGTTGTCGCACCCGAGTGGCAGTGCGTCGTGCGTCCTGCGACATGCGTCCTGCACCGTGCGACAAGCGTCCTGCATCGTGCGACGTGCGACGTGCGTCCTGCATCCTTCGAGCCGACGAACACCTGCAACGGGAGCGACGGGGCTCGAACCCGCGACCTCTCGAGTGACAGTCGAGTGCTCTAACCAAACTGAGCTACGCCCCCGGACTTCAACTGCAAACCTGCGGAAACCCCTTGTCCAGCATAGCCCCAACGGGAATCGAACCCGTCTCGCGACCTTGAAAGGGTCGTGTCCTAGCCGATAGACGATGGGGCCGATGCGCCGTGTCGTCCCTGCTGCACTCCAACGCCAACAGTAGCGGTAACGGGATTCGAACCCGTGTTCCAGCCTTGAGAGGGCCGTGTCCTAGTCCCCTAGACGATACCGCCGTGGACTCGCGAGCCGTGCCGCCGCTCGCGGGAAAAGCGCCATCCCTTCAGTTGTCGCCAACGGTTGTGCCGTTTCGGCGTGCGCCGACAGGCCCGGAGGGAATCGAACCCCCAACCGCCGGTTTTGGAGACCGGTGCTCTACCAATTGAGCTACGGACCTACAAAGACCGCTTCGACTCCTTCGCGAGGGTGGCTAACGGGAATCGAACCCGCAACCCCCGGAACCACAATCCGGTGCTCTAACCGATTGAGCTATAGCCACCAAAGCCCTGCGACCATCCGGACTCATCCGTCCGCTCCGGCGCGGAAGGGCAAGCTAACGGCGCCCTCCAGCCAGTTCAACGTGCCGGGCCCCGCGCGCCCGGTCAGTCCTTGGCCCGGTCCATGTACTCGCCGGTGGTCGGGTTCACGCGAATCCGCTCCCCGGTGGCGATGAATTCCGGCACGTTCACCGACACGCCGTTCTCGAGCTTGGCGGGCTTGGTGCTCGCCGTCTTCGTCGCCGACCGCATGACCGGCGCCGTGTCCACGATCTCGAGCGTCAGGTACTGCGGCAGGTCGATGCCGATCGGGCGCCCGTCGTAGTACTCGGCGATGATCTTCATTCCCGGCTGCATCCACTGCGCGTTGTCGCCGAGCATCTCGTCGTCCATCTCGAGCTGGTCGTAGTTCTCGGTGTTCATGAAGTGGTAGGTCTCCCCACCCTTGTACATGAACTCCAGCTCGTGCGTCTCCATCGACGCGCGCTCGATCGTGTCGGCGGCGCGGAAGCGATGCTCGAAGCTCGACCCCGTGCGGAGGTTCTTGAGCTTCGCCTGGACCATGGCGCGCAGGTTGCCCGGCGTGTGGTGGCGGAACTCGAGTACGCGGCAGGGATCGCCCTCGAAGACGAGGACCATCCCGCGGCGGATCTGGGTGGCGGAAAAGGCCATGAAACGGCTCGGAAAGTCGGGTCGGACAGGTTGGGCGACAGATGGTGCCGGGTTTTCGCGGACAGCCTGTAAATGTACCCGGGGCAACGGCTTGATTCAAGTTCGGGCCGCGCGCCGCGCCCTACGCCGCCGGCACCATCCCGTAACCCGCCGTCCGGAAGTGCCCGTCGAGCGACAGCGCCTCCGTGATCCGGTGCTCCCGCATCACCTCGAAGCTCACCGCGTCCGCCAGCGAAAACGGCTGGTCGCGATACTTCCGCAGCCAGCCGTCGATCGCCCGCCGCCGCAGCTCCGCGGTCACCGGCACGATCTCGTGCTGCGGGTCCCGCAGCACCCCCTCCACCAGCGCCAGCGCCCGCGGGGCGCCGAGCCGGCGCACCACGAAGGCATGCACCTCCGCCAGCACGAGGTCGGTGCTCACGAGCCGGCCGCCCCCCTCGAGGGCCTCGCGGTAGGCCCGGGCGCAGGCCGGGTGCGGCTCGAGCTTCGCCACGAACACCGGGATCCACACCGAGGCGTCCACGAACAGCCGCCGGCCCACTACGCCCCCCCGAACCAGCGCCGGGCCTCGTCCTCCACGTAGTGCCCCGCCGGGTCGAACGGCTCGTCCGACGCCACCCCCGCCTGTCGCGCCTCGGCCTCGATCCGGTCCAGGAGCGACAGCACGGGACTGGGCTCCGCGCGCACCTGCACCGCGTACGCCCGTATCCCCCGCCGCAGCACCTCGGCGCGCGACAGCCCCTCGGCTTCGGCCACCTGGTCGAGGATGGCGCGGTCGGGGGCGTCCAGGTACACCTGGACCGGCTCCTTCACGACCTTGGGCTTGGGGTGCTTCCTCGAGTAGGACATGGCGTACATTAACGCTTCACATTCACGCCGTCAAGGCATGAATGCATGCCCCCTCCGCGCGACTACTTCACCGACAGCCCCGGCACGATCACCGGCCCGATCGCCCGCCAGACGTTCTGCGCCACGATCCGCTCCCCCTTCGCGTTGGGGTGGATCCCGTCGGCCTGGTTGAGCTCGGGCTTGCCGGCGACTCCCTCGAGCAGGAAGGGGACGAGCCAGACCTTCCGGTCGTAGGCCAGTTCCTTGTACATGTCGTGGAAGGCCTTGGCGTACTTCGCGCCCATGTTGGGGGGCGCCTCCATCTGCATGAGGAAGATCGTCGCCTTGGGCCGCACGTCGCGGATCGCGTCGATCACCATGGCGAGGTTGGTGTACGTGTCCTCGACGTCGATGCCCCGCAGCCCGTCGTTGGCGCCGCTCTCGATCACGAAGATCTGCCCCGGCCCGGTGAGCAGCCACTCGATCCGCCGCGCGAGCCCGGCCGACGTCTCGCCGGAGAGGCCGGCGTTGATGGCGCGGATGTGAAGGTTGATCGAGTCGGCCTTGCGCTCGATCAGGGCCGGGAAGGCGCTGTCGGGGTCGAGGCCGAGGCCGGCGGTGAGCGACGTGCCGGCGAAGAGCACCGGCAGGCTCCCCTTGTCGAGCTTGTCGCCGATCGCGGCGGCGGCCTTTTCCACCGAGGGGCGCCCCGCCGACGATGAATCCTTGCCCGCCGTTGTATCGTTCTTCTTCTCGTCCCCACCACAGGCGACGGCCAGCAGGACGGCCAGCGCCCCCAGCGCGACCGTCCGTCCACGCCCCCTCCGGCCCAGAACCGCTTCCATGCTCGTCGCCCGGTCGCTCACCAAGGAATACCCCAGCGGAAGTTCGTCGCTCGCCGTGCTGCGCGACGTCACCTTCGACATCCCGCAGGGCGCCTTCGTCTCCATCGTCGGCCCGTCGGGCAGCGGCAAGACCACCCTGCTCGGGCTCCTCGCCGGCCTCGACACGCCGACCCGTGGCGCCGTCGAGCTCGACGGCACGGACCTCACGCGCCTCACGGAAGATGAACGCGCGATGCTCCGCGGCGCAAAGGTGGGCTTCATCTTCCAGGGATTCCAGCTCATCCCGACCCTGACCGCGGTGGAGAACGTGCAGGTCCCCCTCGAGCTGCGCGGCGACGCCGGCGCCGGCGAGCGGGCCGCCCTCCTGCTCAACCGGGTGGGGCTCGGCGAGCGGCTGCACCACTTCCCCACCCAGCTCTCCGGCGGCGAGCAGCAGCGGGTGGCGATCGCCCGCGCCTTCAGCAACCAGCCGCGCATCCTCTTTGCCGACGAGCCCACGGGCAACCTCGACGCCACCACCGGCGCCAAGATCGTGGAGCTGCTCGAGGAGCTGAACCGCGAGAGCGGGAGCACGGTGGTGATCGTCACCCACGACCTGACCCTCGCCCAGCGCGCCCACCGGATGATCCGGCTGCGCGACGGCGTGGTGGTCGAGGACACCGGCGCGCCCACGGTGGCGATCCCCGTGTCGGCGCGCCGCGCCGGCGAGGGCGCCGCGACCCCCGCGGGCTGACGGGTGCGCGCCCCCCTCCGCACGATCATGTCGCTGGCCTGGCGCGAGAGCCGCACCGCGCGCCGCCGGCTGCTGCTCTACATGTCGAGCATCTCGCTCGGCGTCGCCGCGCTCGTGGCCATCGACTCGTTCGCGTCCAACGTCATCCGCTCGATCCACGACCAGAGCAAGGCGCTGCTGGGCGGCGACGTGGCCTTCAACTCGCGCGCCGCCTGGACCCCCGCCGCCGACAGCGTGCTCGACGCCCTCGCCGCGCAGGGAATGACCTTCGCCCGGCAGGTGCAGTTCTCGAGCATGGCGTACTCGCCGAAGTCGGGCGGCACCCGCCTGGCCGGGGTGCGCGCCGTCTCGCGCAACTACCCGATCTACGGCGAGATCACCACCGAGCCCGCCGGCGAGTGGGCGCACCTGCACGACGGCCCGGTGGCGCTGGTGGACGAGTCGCTGCTGATCGCCATCAACGCCGGCATCGGCGACACCCTGTCGCTCGGCAAGGCCCGATTCCGCATCGCCGGCATCCTCAAGGACGTGCCGGGGAGCCCCGAGATCGCCGCCGTGATCGGCCCGCGGGTCTTCATCTCCGACCGGTACATCGGCGACACGCAGCTCCTCATCTTCGGCAGCCGCGCCGACTACCAGGCGCTCGGCAAGGTGCCGGCGGGGCGCACGGCCGAGGCGATGGTGGACCGCTACCGCAAGAAGTTCGAGGACGCGCGGGTGCGGGTGCAGACGGCCTCGCGCAACGAGCGCCAGCTGACGCAGAACATCGGCTCGCTGTTCGACTTCGTGGGCATCGTGGGGCTGGTGGCGCTGCTCCTCGGCGGCGTGGGCGTGGCGAGCGGGGTGCACGCGTTCGTGAACAGGAAGATCGACACGGTGGCGGTGCTGCGCTGCCTCGGCGCGACGAGCGGCCAGGTGCTCGGCATCTACGTGCTGCAGGCGGTGGCGATGGGGGTGCTCGGCGCCGCGCTGGGCGTCGCGCTGGGGGTGGCGATCCAGTTCGCCCTGCCGCACGCGATCGGCGACTTCTTGCCGGTGAACGTGAAGGTGGTGCTGGAGTGGCAGGCGATCGGCACCGGGCTGGCGATCGGCGCCTGGGTGGCGCTCCTGTTCGCCCTGCGGCCGCTGCTGGCGCTGCGCACGGTGAGCCCGCTGCAGGCGCTGCGGCGCGACGCCGACCCCACGGTGATGCGCCTGCGGTGGCGCGACTGGCTGGGGCTCACGGTGAACCGCGAGCTGCCGGGGAAGCTGGCGGCCCTGGTGTCGCGCGACGTGCCGCGGCTGCTCGTGAACGGCGCGCTGGTGGCGAGCGTGATCGGCCTCGCGGCGAGCCGGGCGGGGAGCGCGGTGCGGGGCCTCGGCATGGCGGCGGGAATCGGCGTGGTGATCCTGCTGCTCTGGATCGCGGCCACGCTGCTGAGCGTGATCGCGCGCAAGGGGCTGCGCACCGGCTGGCCGTACGTCATCCGGCAGGGAGTGGCGAACCTCTACCGCCCGGCGAACCAGACGCGGACGGTGGTGCTCTCGCTCGGGTTCGGCGCCTTCCTGATCACGACCCTGTACCTCGTGCAGGCGAACCTGCTGCGGCAGTTCGACCTGACCAAGGCGGCGTCGCGCGGCAACCTGGTCTTCTTCGACGTGCAGCAGGACCAGGCGGCGGGGGTGGACTCGATCATCAAGGCCACGCACGAGCAGGTGCTGCAGGTGACGCCGATCGTGACCATGCGCATCAGCCAGATCAACCAGTGGACGATGCCGCAGATGCTCGACACGACGAATCCCGACAGCGTGCTGCGGGCGACGTGGGCGCTGCGGCGCGAGTACCGCTCCACGTGGCGGGCCGACCGGCTCGAGAGCAGCGAGACGATCACGGCCGGCAAGTGGTTCGGCGAGGTCACGCCGCGCGCGGGGGAGCCGGCGGCGGAGCTGTCGATGGAGAAGGACGTGGCGCGCGACCTCGGGGTGAAGCTCGGCGACGTGATCACCTGGGACGTGCAGGGGGTGATGGTCAAGGCGCGGGTGACGAGCCTGCGCGAGGTGAACTTCGCGCGGTTCGAGCCCAACTTCTTCGTCGTCTTCAGCCCGGGCACGATCGACAAGGCGCCGCGCACGTACGTGGTGGTGGCGCAGGTGACCACGGCCAAGGGGATGGCGACGGTGCAGAGCGACGTGGTGCGGCGGTTCCCGAACGTGAGCGGGATCGACCTGACGCTGGTGCGCAAGACGATCACCGACATCACGGAGAAGATCTCGCTGGCGGTGCGGTTCCTGGCGGTGTTCTCGCTGGCGATCGGGATCCCGGTGCTGTTCAGCGCGGTGGCGGCGACGAGCCGGCAGCGGGTGCGCGAGGGGGTGCTGCTCAAGACCCTCGGCGCGACGAGCGGGCAGATCCGGCGGATCATGCTGGCCGAGTACGCCCTGCTGGGAGTGCTGGGGGCGCTGACGGGGATGGTGCTGAGCTTTGGCGGGGCGTGGGCGGTGATGAAGTTCGTGTTCAAGCAGCCAACGAGCGCGGCGCCGGTGGGTGCGGCGCTGGGGATCGCGGGGGTGATGCTGCTGCTGACGGTGGCGATCGGGCTGCTGGGCGGGCGGGACGTGTTCAAGGAGACGCCGATGGCGGCGCTGCGGGAGGCGTAGGAGGGGCGCAATGCCGTGACCGGTCCGGGAATGCGCCGGACTTGACGGTGGGAAAGCGGGCGATTACGGTTACGGCATCTCCCCCAGCAGCGTGAGCGTTGTTGCTGGCCCCCGCCGGGTTACGACCCGGCGGGACTTTTTTTGCCCATGGGAGGGGCATGGCGCGCGTCGGATTCCTGGTGGACGGGTTCAACCTGTACCACTCGCTGCGACAGGTCGGAGCGGGCGCGGCGCCGGCGGGCGCGCGCTGGCTGGACCTTCGCGCACTCTGCGACTCGTACCTGCCAGCCATCGGCCGCGACGACCGCCTGGTGCGCGTGTCGTACTTCTCGGCGCTCGCGCACTTTCGCGAGGCCGGCCATCCCGGATCGCTCAAGCGGCAGGCCGCCTACCTGGCCGCCTTGCGTGCGACAGGCGTCGCGGTACACCTGGGTCGGTTCAAGCGACGCCGACTGCGGTGCCCCCACTGTGCGTCGCCCTGGGACCGGCAGGAGGAAAAGGAGACCGACGTCGCAATCGCGGTGACGCTGCTCGAGGACTTCGCCGGCGACGTGTACGACACCGCCGTGCTCGTCACGGGCGACACCGACCTGGCCCCGTCGGTGCGCGCGGCGAGGCGCCTGTATCCGCACAGGGAGGTGTCGTTCCTGTTTCCCGTCGGGCGGAAGAACAAGGAGCTCTCGGCACTCGTACGGCGGTCCTTCACGATCGGGCCCGGACGGTATGAGCGGCACCAGCTCCCGAGCCCGGTGATCGGCGAGTTCGGCAGGCGAATCGCGAAGCCGGCGGCGTGGTGACGGAGGCGCCGGCGCGGCGAGCGCTCGGGGCGTGCGAAACGCACCGGGCCCCGGCCGCCGAAACGGCGGCCGGGGCCCGGGGGCAAGAATGGAGCTGGCGCTACGGCCAGGTGATCGTGGCCGTGCCCGAGACAGCGGTCTTGCCTGTGCCTCCTGTCGGGAGCACGCCGGTCATGTTGAGCGTGAACGCGCTGGTGAGCGCATTCGCCGTGGCGAACACACCCGTGCCGGTCTTCGTGGCGGACCCGAAGCTGATGTTGCCGGCGCCGTACGTGATGGTCCCGCCAAGAGTGCCGTTGTTGACAGTGAAGGCACTCATGCCCGTGCTGTAAGTGCCGCTGAACGAGAATCCAACCAGGGTGGTCGGCTTGCCGGTCACGCGGTTCAGTACGAGCCTGCCGCCGAAGCTCGGCACGTTGCTCGCGTTGAGCCCGTGCACCGTGAGAATCGTGTTGGTCGGCGACGCGATGGTGTAGCCCGTGCACGGCGGAATCTCGAGCGAATCAGCCGCTGCCACGTCGGTGCTGAGCGTCATCGAGCCCCCACCGCACTGCAGCGAGAAGGTGGCGAACCGTGACCCGGTCGGGCTCGTGAGGGCGGTGTCGGGGTTGGCGAACGAGACGCTCTGCGCCCCAGAGTTCGTGAACCGCGTGCGGTGCCCCACACTCGCCTGGAAGGCGTCGATCGCGCCGCCGCCCTGGATGAAGTTGCCGCCGATGACCAGGTTGCCGCTCACGAGCTTGCCGGCGGTGCTCCCGCCGCCAAAGTCCGCGGTGCCGTTCACGGTGACCGTGACGAGGCCGCCGGTGCTGTTCATCCAGAGGGCGCCGGAGCCGCGGGTGCGCAGGTTGGTCGTAACGATCGCCGAGGCGCCCGAGTCGACTCGGAAGACGCCCGTGCCACGGATCTCGAGGCTCGCGCCGATGGTGAACCCGCCCAGCGGCGGCCGAGCAGCGCCCTCCACCACGATGTTCTTGAAGGCAGTCGTCAACGGCAGAACGTACGGTACGGAGGTGGTGCCGACCGCGCCGTCGATGATCAGGGTGTCGACCGCGAAGAGCAAGACCGGGAGCGACGCGATCTTCGTGCGAATGCGCAGGGAGAAGCCCGTGCCCAGCGCGCCGCTGCGGAGAACCCCAAAGCCCGTCGTATCGTAAAGCGTGCCGACGTTCAGCTCAGTCCCGGGCGTGCCAGCAAGGCCGTGCGTGAACGTAAGTCCTCCAAGCGTCTGCAACGTGTCCGTGACCACAACGCTCGTGAGCATGGAGTCGACCGCGGTGTTGTTCGAGTAGAGTCGGTTGAACCGCGACGTCGTTCCAGTCGTGCCCGGGTTGGCAAAGCTGATGGTCTTCACCGCGGGACCGAGCACCGTCCGCAGCGTGCCGCTCGCCTGGAACGAGTTGGTGACGCCCGACCCGGCCGACTGCGTGAAGTTGCCGTTGAGGCCGAGCACGCCGGCGGTGAGCACGCTCGCACCGCCGTCGAACACCGCCCGCCCGAGCACGGCGATCGAGTCGCCGGTCGCCGAGAGGTTGATCGTGCCGTTGTTGCGCGTAATGAGGGCGCGCAGCGTGATCCCGAGCCGGCCCGACGGCGAGAACTGCGATCCGGTTCCATCGACGATCAGCGTGTCGTTCGTCGTGAGCGCGCCGCCGGCGGCCCAGGTCGTCGTTCCCCCGGTGGTGCTCATCCGCATGGTGGTGTGCGTGATCCCGGTGAGGAACGTCGTCGGCAGCGACCGCGCCGCGCCGAAGATCGCCACGGTGTCCGCCTGCGCCGTGCCGGAGAGGGTCGCCGTGCTGCCGAAGGCGAGCGTCTTGAACGGCGCCGGCGCCGTGCCGAGCGCGGTCGCCGCCGCCGTGGTCGCGGCCAGCCGCACGTGGAGCCGCGCGTTGGTCCCGCCCAACACCTGTGCCCCCGACGACAGTGTGAGGGTGCTGTCCACCGCCGCGCCGCCCACGATTGTGAGGTTGGGCGCCGCGCTCACGGTGAGGAAGCGGAACCGCGAATTCAGCGTGTCGCCGTTGGCGAAGGTGACCGAACTGGCCGCCGTGGGCACGAGCCAGGTGCGGTGGTTGATCGTGGGCGCGAACGACTGCGTCGAGACGCCGCCCGTCTGCACGAAGTTGCCGCGGACGGTGAGGCCGCCGTTGGTGAGGAGCCCCGACGTCGAGGCGCCGCTGAAGGTCGCGCTGTCGGCGTCGACGCTGTCGGCGGTGGTCGTCATCGCGATGCGGCCGCCGGCAAGCTCCGTCTTGAGGAGCCCGATCACCCGCACCGTGCGGCCGTTGATCGTGAGCTGCGCCCCGCTCGCCACGAGGTTGCCGTTCACCGTGAGGTTGGCGGCCAGCGACACCGCCGAAGTCACGAGCACCTTGTTGAACATGCTCG
Organism: Gemmatimonadota bacterium; assembly: GCA_016191225.1. Classification (GTDB taxonomy): domain Bacteria; phylum Gemmatimonadota; class Gemmatimonadetes; order Gemmatimonadales; family Gemmatimonadaceae; genus JACPPC01. The sequence goes on from JACPPC010000001.1 coordinate 332,890, forward strand.
CCGGGAGGGTGGGCGAGCCGCCGCCGGCAAGCGCGGTGAAGGCGGGCCGCCAGCGGCTCGAGGCGTCGGCGAGGCTCGAGGCGAGGAAGATCGTGTCGTTCGCGCCGCTCGTGATGTTGGTGCCGACGCCCGCGATCGACGCCGGGCCGAGCACCGCGGCGCTTCCGGAGAAGACCGCCCCGGCGGCATTGTTGACCTGCAGGGCCTGGAAGTTCGACCCGACCCGCGAGGCGAAGCTCACCAGCTGCGAGCTCGATCCCTGCAGGATGGTCAGGTGGCTGCCCGACGCGACGAACGACGACGCGCCGCCGGTCCCGCCCAAGGCCTGCGAGAAGCTGCCGGCCACACGCAGGATGCCGTTGGTGAGGGAGCCGGACTCGTTGCCGCCGCCGAAGGCCGCATTGCCGAGCAGGTTGAGGTCGCCGCCGGCCGTGACCATGCGAAGCAGCCCGCTGCCTGTCGTGGTGAACGGGCCGTCGATGGTGTCGCTGAACGTGGTGACCTCGAAGGTGTCGGCCGAGACCGTGACTCCGCCGGCGCCAAGGAAACGCACCTTGCCCGAGGGCGCGTACGTGCCTCCGCTGCTGATGGTCACGTTGGTACTGCTCACGCGCGGCGGGATCAGCCGCGTGCCCGTGCCGGTGAGCGTCAGCGACGTCACCCGCCAGAGCGGAACGGGGGTGGGCAGCATCGCCCCGGCGTCGGTGAGGTCCATGCCGATCGTCGCCGCCGGCCCGGTAACCACACCCGCGGTGGCGATCACGCTGCCGCTGACGATCGTGCCCGACGTGGCGAGGCTCAGCCCAGCCGCGTTGTTGACCGTCAGGTCACGGAAGCCGGAGTTGGCCGGGCTGGCGAAGGTCGCCGTCTGCGCCGCGCCGCCGGTGAACGCCGTGACGTGGGAGAGGGTTGGCGCGTACGAGAAGGGGCTCGTGCCGCTCGTCTGCGCCAGGTTGCCGCCAAGGCGCACCACGCCGCTGGTCAGCGAGCCCGACGTCGACGCGCCGCCGAAGCTCGCGTCGCCGTTGACGATCAGCGAGTCGGTGGATGACGTCATCGCGACGGCGCCGGTCGCGCTCGTGGAGAAGTTGCCGCCGGTGACGAAGGTCCGGCCCGCCACGTTGAAGGTGCCGGCGCTGACCGACACGTCGCCGAGGGTCGTGGTGCGCCCGACGACGATCGTGTTGTTGGTGACGGTGAGGTTGGGGAGGTTCTGCCCGACGATCGACTTCGACGCGCCGGTCAACGTGAAGCCGCCGGTGGTCGCCGTGACCGCGGTGCCGCCGTCGAGGTTGCCGGCCACCGAGAGCACGTTCGCGCCCAGGCTCACCGGCACCGCCGCCATGATCGTCAGGTCGGTGACGCTCACGGGCCCCGACAGCGACGGCGCGAAGGTCGTGGCGCTCGGCACGAACACGTTGTCGGAGGAGACCGGCACGGCGGCGGGGCTCCAGTTGCCGGCGGTGGTCCACGCGGTGCTGGCGACGCCAATCCATGTGCGCGTGGTGCCGGTGGGAATGCCGTACGAGGCGAAGTTCGCGGTCAGCCCGAAGGCCGCCGAGGTGCCGGTGAGGCCGTTGAGGCCGACGATGCCGCCCACCGTCCAGGTCGTGCGCACGCGGCCGTTGGCGTCGGTGACGCCGCTGATCGCGCCGGCGGCGCCGCCGCCAAGCACCACGTTCCAGGAGATCGTCACCCCGCTCACCGGGTTCCCGTCGGCATCGGTGACGCGCGCCACGAGGTTTACGCCGAGGGTGGTGCTCACCGGGCCGACCTGCGCGTTGCCGCTGTCGGCCGCGATCGCGCTGGCCGCGCCGGCCGTGAGGGTGAAGGCGCTCAGCACCGTCCGCGTGCCGTCGGTGAACGAGAGGTTGCCGGAGCCCGCCAGGCCGCCGACCGCGAGGCCCGAGAAGGTCGCCACCCCCGCGCTCACGGTGGCGGTGGGCCCAGCGAAGATGCTCCCGCCGGCGCCGGTGTAGCTGGCCGTGACCGTGCCCGACGCCGACGTGACGGTGTTCCCCGCCGCGTCGACGACCTTCACCACGGGCTGCGTGGCCAGCGCGGCGCGCGCCGCCGCCGTGCCCGACGGCGCGGGCGCGAATTGCAGGGCGGCCGCCGCGCCGGGATTGAGCGTGACCGACCCGCTGACCACCGGCGCCAGCCCGGTGCTCGCGGCGCCGATGGTGTAGGTGCCCACCTTGTCGAGCGTGACGCCGGCGAAGGTGGCGATCCCCGCCACGGCCGCCACCGACACGGTGCCGCCGATCGTGCCCCCGGCCGGGAAGGACGAGAGGTTGAGGGTGACCGTGTTGGTGGCCGTGGTGACGACGTTGTTGGACACGTCGCGCACCTCGACCGTGGTGGCGAAGCCGACGAGCGAGGTGGCCGCGGACGGTGGCGCCGCCTGGAATCCGAGGAGGGCCGGCGCCCCGGGGCCGATGTTGAACAGCCCGGACGTCGCTCCCGGAACCGCGACCGTGCTCGCGGCGAGCCGGTAGCCGGTGCCCGCCTTGTCGATGGTGAGCGTGCTGAAGGTCGCGAGGCCGCCCACCGCGGCCACGGTGATCGTGCCGCCCAGCACGGCGCCGGCCGTTCCGGTGCCGCCGAGGATCGACATGACGATCGTGCTGGTGGCGCTGGTGACGGTGTTGCCGCCGCCGTCGACCACGGCCACGACGACGGCGGGCGAGATCGCCGCGAGCGACGCGGCCGAGCTGGGCCCGGTAATGAAGGCCAGCCCGGCCGGCGCGCCGGCGACGATGTTGAATGTCGCGCTGCCGGCAGGCGTGAGCCCGCTGGCCGCGGCACTCAGGGTGTAGCCCGCCCCGGACTTGTTGATCGACAGGCCGGGGAAGGTCGCGACGCCGCCGACCGCGGCCAGCGACACGGTGCCGGCGAGGGTGCCGCCGCCGGGGTTGGTGCCGATCGACAGGGTGACGGTGCTGGTGGCCGTGGGGACGAGGTTGCCCGCGGCGTCCTGCACCTGCACCACGACCGAGGTGGCGAAGGCGACGCCGGCCGCGGAGCTGGCGGGCGGCGATGTGGTGAACGCGAGCTTGGCCGGAACGCCGGAGCCGGCCGTCTGGGTGAAGGTCACCGGCGAGCCGGCCACGCCGGCGACGCTGGCCGTGACGGTGACGGTGCCCGGCACCGCGCCGAGGGTCTGGGTGACCTGGGCAAAGCCGAGCGAGTCGGTGAAGACGGTGGCGCTGGAGACACTGCCGCCGCCGCTGGTCACGGCGAAGGCGACGGGGATGGAGCGCACGGCGAGCGAGTCGGCGGCCTTGACGCGCACCCGGAGGGGGAGGGACAGCGCCGTGCCGGTGATTCCCGTCTGGCCGCTGCCGCTCACGAGCGACAGGATGGCCGGCACCGGCTGCGAGGTGACGTTGACGGTGTCGGCCGGGCCGGTGAGGGTCGCGGCGATCACCTTCGTGATGCCGCGCGTGGTCTTGGCGCCGAGCTTGCCGCCGAACTTGTCCTTGACCTTGACCTTGCTGGTGTCGAGCGATGTCCAGCCAACGAGGGTGCCGGGGAGGGGATTGCCGGCGGTGTCGGTGGCGAGGGCGGTGAGGACGATCGAGTCGCCGAAGGCGATCGCGGTGTCCTGCACGATCGCGGTGAGGGTCCGGGCGGTGCGCCCCGGGCCGGAGTAGACGAGGGGAACGGTGACGGCACCCACGGCGGGGGCGCCGGCGGCGACGGCGGTGGCCGTGATCGGGCCGCCGGAGAAGAGAGTGTCGCCGGTGGCGTTGAGGAGCTTGAAGGTGACCGTGAAGTCCTGGCGCCCGGAGATCGCGCCGGAGGTCAGTGGCACGAGCATGTTGAGCGTCAGCGAATCGGCGCCGGTGGGCCAGGTGACGATCGTATCGGCGGCGCGCGTGCCGTCGAGGTAGCGGGCGGTGACCTTGGCGCGGTTGACGGGGGCGCCGGCCGCGAGGGGGTTGGCCCAGGCGGGGACGACGACCAGCCCGGCCCGCGGGCGGAGGGCAGGCCCGGTGCTGTCCTTGAAGCAGGCGATCCCGACCGCGAGGATCGCGCCGGCGAGGACCAGGCCGGGGGTCCGCCAGTTCGATGAAGCGACGATGCGGCCGATGCGATGATGCGGGGCCAGTGGGATCTCCGGTCGCGTCAACTTGCCGCTCGGGGGCGGGGTCGGCGAGCGCGTCGCCGGGCCCTCCGCGGGACGTCCCCGACGCAGGGAGGGAAGCATTCGCTGCCGGACCCAAGGCGGGCCGTGATGCGCCTCACCCTGTCACGCACACACGGTCGATCCGCTGGCGCGGGTGGGGGCGGTGGCGTAGCGTTGGACGCATGGAGCGCAGCTGGTGGCGACCCCTCGCGCTCGCGCCGGCGACGATGCTGCTCGCGCTGGCCGCCGCCTGCGTGGCCAACACCGCACCGACCGACGGCGTGCTGCCCCTCGGTGCGGTGCTTGGGCGCGACAAGCCGTCCCTCCCCGTGGCGTGGGACTCGCTGGTGACCGGGAGCGAAGGACTCCGCCGGGCCGACTCGCTGGGCGTCATCGTGGGGAACCTCGACGCGGGGACGATGCGACGGCTCTCGGCCGCCACCGGCCAGACGCTCTGGTCAGCGACGATTCCGGTGGCCCGGCTCACGCAGACGCTCGGTGACACGATCTGGATGGTGGCGGGAGGCTGGGCACGCGGGTATCGCGCCGCCGACGGCGCGCCCGTCGACTCGCTGCGGGCCGACTCGATCACGGCGCCGACGCTGCTGCGGGCCGATGCCACACGCTTCTACCTCTTCCAGGCGGACCGAATCGCGGCGATCGATCGCGCCACCCGGACGGTGCTCTGGAACCGGGCGATTCCCTGCCCCACGCCGACCTGCCAGGTGAACGGCGGGGTGGCGAGCGGCGATACGCTGTTTGTCAGCGCGAGCTCCCAGCTGGCGAGCGGCGCCGCGCCGTTGCTGACGGCCATGCTGGACGCATACTCGGCGACCAGCGGGACGCTGTTCGCGCGATACGAGGACGACGTAAAGGTGGCGTTCGGCGGCGCCGGGCCACCGGCGCTGGGCCCTGGCGGCGTGGTGCTCCTGCCGACGGGGAACTCACGTCGCATCACGGCGGTGGACCGGCGCACGATGCGACGCCGCTGGTTCGCCGACCCGGGAATGGTCGACTTCGACGGGCCGCCTGAGCCCGCCATGGCGAACGGGCTGGTGGGCGTAACCGACGGCCAGAGCACGTTCGTGATCGACGCCGCCACGGGGGCGGTACGCTTCCGGGTCCTCCTCGGCGGCGCGACGGTGTCGCTCGTGTCGCGCACGATCGCCTGCGGAAACCGGATCGTGGTGCTGGCCAGGGACGCCTGGGTGCTGGACCCCCAGACGGGGCAGCTGACGAACTACCTCACGGCACCGAATGCGATTGCGGTCGGGGGCTGGCGCGCCATGGCGGCCGTGGGGAAGCGGCTGTACGCCATCACGGCGTTCGAGATCGTGGCGTTCGACTGCTGAGGGGGGAAAGGCGGCACTTCGGGCACTCCGGCCGCGCGACGGGGTACGCCACCGGCATTCCGCCCCCGCTTCCCGATGGAGCGCCCGCGCACGACCTTTGTGCCGGTGAGTCGCTCGCCACGCCCTCCGGAGCTGCCGTGACTGTTCGTCGTTCGCGCCCGCGACTCGCCGGCGTCGCACGTCCCGCGTTGGCGACCCTCGGGGTCGCGCTCGCGCTCGCGGCACCGGCCACGCCGGCGCAGGCACAGGGGTGCCTCAACCTCGGGGCGAACACGCCGGAGGCGAAGCTCCTGGCCTTCTACGCCGCCCCGCTGGCCTTCAACACGGTGATGCAGCCGATGCAGCTGCGCCCCTGGCAGGTCGAGGTCGCCCTCGAGGTCACGCCGATGCCGAGCGCCGACTCGGCGCGACGGGCGACGCAGTGCTACTCGGCGTCCAAGGGGGAGACGACCAACCTGGCGTCGATCTTCCCGCGCCCGCGGGTGGCGGTGGGGCTGCCGATGAACCTGGTCGCCGAGCTGAGCGTCGTGCCGCCGGTGCGGGTGAAGGACGCGCAAGCGCTGCTGGCCGGATTGTCGCTCGCCTGGGTGCGGCGCGTGTACGTGTTCGCGGGATCGAGCGTGCTGCTGCAGGTGCGCGGCCATACCCTGTTCGGGTACGTGGAGGGGCCGATCACCTGCAGCCTCGACGCGCTGCAGAACGACCCGAGCAAGCCGTGCTATGGCGCCCGGGAGTCGAACGACCGGTTCACGCCCAACGTGAGCGGACTCGAGACGGTGGCGACCTTCGACGTGTCGGATTACGCGATGTTCGCCGGCCTCGGGGTGAACTCGATGGCCCCCGAGTTCCAGGTGGACTTCACCGACAAGACGGGCTACCGCGACCGGAACCGCGTCACGCTGGGGAGCCGCCTGAACCGGATGGCGTTCATGGCCGGCGGAACCTGGCGGGCGACGCCCAACATCGACCTCACCGCGCAGATCTACACGCAGGTGGAGGACGTCTCGATGGTGCGGCTCTCGCTGGCATGGCGGTTCGGGTCGCAGATGCCCGATGGGGGAAGCGCGCATTGAGCGCCGCCGGGTGGATGGTGTACGGCGCGACCGGATTCACCGGCGAGCTGATCGTGGCCGAGGCGGTGCGGCGCGGCATGACGCCGATCGTCGCCGGCCGGAGCGAGGACAAGGTGAAGGCCCTCGCGGCACGGCACGGCCTCGAGTGGCGGGCGTTCGTCGTGGACGACCCGGCGGCGCTGGCGTCGGGGCTGCGGGGCGTGGGACTGGTGCTGCACTGCGCGGGACCGTTCTTCCGCACCTACCAGCAGGTGCTGGCCGGCTGCCTCGCGGCGGGGGCGCACTACCTCGACATCACGGGGGAGATCGCGGTGTTCGAGGGGTGCGCGCGGCGCGACGCCGACGCCAGGGCCGCCGGGATCGTGGTGCTCCCGGGGGTCGGGTTCGACGTGGTGCCGAGCGACTGCCTCGCGGCGTCGCTCAAGGCGGCACTCCCCACCGCGACGTCGCTCGAACTCGCCTTTGGCGGCGGCGCGGGACTGAGCCGCGGCACCGCCAGGACCATGGTCGCCGGCCTCGGCATGGGAGGCGCGATCCGCCAGGGTGGAAAGATCCGCACCGTGCCATTGGCGCACGCGGTGTTGACGGTGCCGTACCGCGACAAGCCGCGGCTGAGCGTGAGCATCCCGTGGGGAGACGTGAGCACGTCGTACCACTCGACGGGGATTGGCGACATCGTGGTGTATCGCGCCGCGCCGCCGGGACAGGTTCGCGGCATGAAGGTGATGCGCTGGCTCGGGCCGTTGCTGGGGAGCTCGCTGGTGCAGCGATGGCTGACGGCGCGGATCGACGCCGGGGCGGCGGGGCCCGACGAGTCGCGGCGGGGCCGGTCGCCGATGCAGTTGTGGGGAAGGGTGCGCGACGGCGCCACGTCGGTGGAGGGGACGCTCGTGACGCCAGAGGGCTACGACCTCACCGCGCTTGCCGCCGTGGAGTGCGTGCGGCGGCTGCTCTCCGGTGGAGTGAAGCCCGGGTACCGGACGCCGAGCCTCGCGTTCGGGCGGGAGTTCGTGGCGACGATCCCGGGATGCGACCTGCGGATCGGCCCCCGGAGGCCGTGAGCGAGGCGCGACCCGTCGGCCGCGCCTCGCCCCCCGGACGCGTCGCCCTCAGTTCCCCTGCTCGACGAAGGTCGCGACGAGCGTGACCGTGCCGACCAACACCGACACCGTGACCGGCTCGGGTCCCGGCGTGGCGCCAAGCGTGAGCGCGTCCGTCGCCATGCCATTCGCGTCGGTCGTGGTGGTGGCGCTCGCCAGGACGCCGCCGGCGCTCGTGCTCCACGTGATCGCGGTGCTCGGCACGGCGTTGCCCCACTTGTCGAGCACCATGACGACAAGAGGCGCGGCGAGCGCCGTTCCCGCGGGGGCGCTCTGGGCATCGCCACTCACCACCAGCACCTGGGCCGGAACGTCGGGGGTCGCGCTGGCGGTGAACGTCACCGAGTAGCTGCCGGTGGTCGCCGTGAGGGAGTCGATGCCTGCGACCGTGCCGAGGGTCCAGAGGACCTGCGCGGTTCCCGAGGCGTCGGTGGAGGCGGCGCTGGTGCTGACGGAGCCGCCGGCGCCCACGACAGCGAACCGCACCGTGGCGTCGGGCACCGGGACGCCGGCGGTGCTCATGACCTGCACGGCGACAGCGGTGGGGAGCGCCGTGGCCACGACGGCGTGCTGGCCGTTGCCGGCCGTGGCGGAGATGGACGAGACGACGAACGCGGGGGCCGTGGTGTCGCCGCACGCGGCGGCGAGGGCGACAAGGCTGGCGGCGACGACGCGGGCCGCGGTGCTGGCAGCGACGGACATGGCGAACTCCTCCCGACGAGGCCGGGATGGCCAGAGTGTTGGACGCTCGCGCTGGGGGGGGGACGCGGGGGTGCGTTCGCGCGACCGCACGACGACCCGGCTTGCGCCGCGGTCGTGGCCGCACTCGCACATACGCGCAGACGCGCGCGCGCGGGCGGTGTTAATCGCTCCGGAATTGCCGTTCCGTTAATTGCGCGACAGGTCAGGCCCGGCTCGTCCTCAGCGCATTGACGATGACCGCGACGTCGATCGCCTCCTGCACCAGCGCGCCGATCGTCGGCTGGAGGAAGCCCGCCCCCGCCACGACCATCGCCGCGCCGCTCATGCCGAGCCCGACCCAGATGCTCTGCCGCGCGATGCGCATGGTGCGCTGGCCGATCGCCACCGCGTCGGCAACGCGGCCGAGGTCGTCGACGAGCACCACCGCGTCGGCCGCCTCGGCGGTGATGCCCCCGCCATGTCCCGCCAGCGCCACCCCCACTGTCGCCGCCGAAAGCGCCGGCGCGTCGTTGGTGCCGTCGCCGACCATCCGCACCCGGTCGCCACGGTCCACCAGCTCGCGCACCACTCGCGTCTTGTCGTCGGGCAGGAGGTCTCCACGCACCTCGGTGATGCCGAGCTCGGCGGCCACGCGGTCGGCGTTGAGCGCGTGGTCGCCGGAAAGGAGCAGGGTGCGGCGCACGCCGAGGGCCGCGAGCCGCGCGAGCACGTCCGCCACGCCCGGGCGCAGCGCATCGGCGTAGTGCACCACCCCCGCCGCCACGCCATCGACCACGACGAACGCCCGCAGCCCATCGGCGCGCGCCACTTGCACCCCGAGCGACGCCGCCGCGCTTGGTGAGCGCTCGGCGAGCCAGGCCGACGAGCCCACCGCCACCTGCCGCCCGTCAACCGTGCCGGCGATGCCCCGCCCCGGCGCCTCCGTCACCTCGCGGGCCTCGGGGAGGGCGTGGGCGCCGAGTTCGCCCTCGGCCGCCTCCACCAGCGACCGGGCCAGCAGGTGCGCGCTGCGCACCTCCACGCTCCCCGCCAGGCGCAGCAGCTCGCGCACCGTGAACGGCGGCTCGGGCTCCACGAGCGACACCACCGGCCGGCCGACGGTGAGGGTGCCCGTCTTGTCGAACACCGCGACCCGCACGCCGGCCAGCTGCTCGAGGGCGCCGCCGGTGCGCACGATCACCTGCCGCCGCGCGGCGCGATTGATGCCGCCGATGATCGCCACCGGGGTGGCGAGGATCAGCGGGCACGGCGTGGCGACCACCAGCACCGCGAGCACCCGCAGCCAGTCGTGGGTGATCGTCCAGGCCACGGCGCAGGCGACGAGCGTGACCGGCGTGAACCAGACGGCGTACCGGTCGGCGAGACGCTGGAGGGGCGCCTTGCTGGCCTGCGCCGAGCGCACCAGCTCGACGATGCGGGCGTAGAGCGAGTCGCGACCGAGCTTGAGGGCGCGCACCGTGAGCGGGCCGTCGCCGTTGATCGCGCCCGAGGGGAGCTCGGTGCCGGTGGCGGCGAGCACGGGGAGCGGCTCGCCGGTGAGCCGTGACACGTCCACCGCCGACGAGCCCTCGAGCACGGCGGCGTCGCAGGGGAACATCTCGCCGGCGCGCACGAGCAGGCGGTCGCCGACCATGACCTGCTCGGCGCCGATGTCCACCACGCGCTCGCCGTCGAGCCGGTGGGCGATGCGCGGCGCGGCCGCCTCGAGTTCGCGCACGGCGGTGCTCGCCCGTCCCTCGGCGTAGCGCTCGAGGGCCTCGCCCCCGGTCTGCATGAGCACGATCACGAGGCCGGCGAGGGGCTGGCCGAGCACCACCGCGGTGACGATCGAGAGCATCGCCACCACGTCGGAGGCGAACTGGCCGCGAAGCATCCCCCGCACCGTGCGAAAGACGACCGGCGTTCCCATCACCACGAGGCCGGCGTACCAGGTGTACCAGTCGGCGTTGCCGCCGGGATCGGCGGCGTACGCGATCGCACCGGCCAGCAGCACCGCGACGCAGAGGAGAGGCTCGACCCCGGCGCGGGCGACAGTGCGCCAGCGAGCCAGGCTCACCAAGCCAGCACCAGCTTGCCGAAGGGCTCGCCCGCCTCCATGGCGGCGTGCGCGGCGCGGATCTCGGCGAAGGGGCGCACGGAGTGCACCACCGGCTTGACCTTTCCCGCCTCGAACAAGGGCACCACGTCGCGCACGAACGCGGCCACCGCGTTGGCCTTCTCGGTGACCGACCGTGAGCGCAGCACCGTGCCGCGGATGGTGAGGCGGCGCGAGAGGAGGAGGCCGAGGGAGAGCGGCAGCTCGGCCCCGGCGAGGAGGCCGACGACGATCACCCGGCCGCGCGGAGCCATGGCCTGCAGGCAGGCTCCCGCGTACGCCCCGCCGAGGAGGTCCATGGCGACGTCGGCCCCGGTGCCGCCGCTCCAGTCGCGCACTGCCGCCGAGAGGGCGGCGGGGTCGTCGCCGATCGTGACGCCGGCGTCGAGCCCGAGGGCTCGCGCGCGCTCGAGCTTGGCGGCGGTGCGCGAAGTGCCGAAGGCGACCGCCCGCAGGGCCCGCGCCAGCTGCACGCCCGCGGTGCCGACCCCGCTGCCGCAGGCGGTGACGATCGCCCGGCTTCCCTCGCCGAGCCCGCCCTGCGTGACGAGGGCATCGTGCGCGGTGATGAAGGCCTCGGGGACGGCGGCGGCCTCGATGAAGGTGAGGGCGGCGGGAATCGCGGCGCAATGCGACCACGGGACGCACAGGTACTCGGCGTGGGCGCCGCCGTCGGCGAGGCCGAGCACCCGGTCGCCCACGCGCCATGGCGACTCGTTGCAGCCGAGGAGGTCGATCTCGCCGGCGAACTCGAGGCCGGGAATGTGCTGCGGGGCGCCGGCCGGCGGGGGATAGCGCCCGGCGCGCTGCAGCACGTCGGCGCGGTTGAGCGCGGAGGCGCGCACTCGCACACGCACCTGGCCGGCCACCGGCACCGGGCGTGGCTCGTCGCGCACGTGCACCACGCTGGCGTCGCCGGCGCCGTCGTAGACTACGGCGCGCATCGTCTTCACGGGCGGCGCGTCGGCTTGAGCCGCATGCTCCCGGGGAGCGCATCGAGGAGGGGCTTGAGCTCGCGCGCGCGGTCGAGGGTGGTGACGAAGGTGATCCCCTCGAGGGAGACGACGAGCAGGTGGTGCACGCCGAACAGCACCACCGGCCCGTTCTCGGCGTGCACGACGTTGCTGGTGGCGTCCACGAAGTACGCCGGCCCGATGGCGCCGTTGCCGTCGTCGTCGAGCTCGCGCGAGCGCCGCAGGCAGGCCCAGGTGCCGACGTCGTCCCAGGCGCAGTCGGTCTGGAGGGCCACGAGGCGGTCGGTGCGCTCGAGGAGGCCGCGCTCGATCGACGCCGGCCGCACCTTGCGGCCAAAGGCATCGGGGTCGTTGCGCTGCAGCGCGGCGAGCCCCGGCGCGACCTCGGGCACGTGCTCCTCGATCAGCTCGAGCACATGCCCGGCCTCCCACACGTAGATGCCCGTGTTCCAGAGGGCGCCGCCGGCGATCAGCTCGGCGGCGCGACCGGCGTCGGGCTTCTCCACGAAGGCGCCGACCCTCGCCGCGCCGCCGCGGGTGAGCGACGTGCCGAACTCGAGCAGCGGCCCCGGGTCGATGTAGCCGAAGGCGGTGTCGGGGCGCGACGGCGGGGCGCCGAGGGCCACGAGGTAGCGCTCGCGCGAGGCGATCGCCGCCGCGCGCCGGAGCTCGAAGCGGAGGGCGTCGGGGTAACCCACGGCGAGATCGGCGTGCAGGCAGCAGAAGACGGTCTTGGGGCCGGCGCGGCGGGCGATCTCGCTCGCCCCCCAGGCCAGCGAGGCCGCGGTGCCGAGTGGGCGCGGCTCGGCCAGTACGTTGGCCCCGGGCACCTCGGGAATCACGGCGTGGATCGCCGCCTCGATGTCGAGGCTGGTGAGCACCAGCACGCGCTCGGGGGGAATGAGGGGCGACAGCCGAGCGATCGTGTCGGCGATCAGCGGCCGGTCGTTGACCAGCGGCAGGACCTGCTTGGGGCGCTCCGGTGTGGAGAGGGGCCAGAAGCGGGACCCGATGCCGCCGGCCAGCACGATCGCCCACATCGACACGCCGACGGTGCGGTCGAGCTCGGCCTGCGGCTGCGGGTCGGCGAGGGTCGTGCCGGTGGCGTCGGAGACGCCGCTGGCGAAGCCGCCGCTCCCCGCCCCGCCGCTGCCGCCTCCGGGTCCCCTGTGCTCGCGCGACATCGGGGGAAGTTTACTGCGCGGCAGCGACGTCGTGCGGGGCCTCGCCGTCGCCGTGGGTCGCCCAGGCACGCATGGCCGTCGTCACCCCCAGGGCGGGCATCAGCCAGTCGCCGAGTCGGGGGGCGAGCATCTCGAGGGCGCGCATGAACCGCATTGGCCCCGGGTTCACGATCTGGAGCGGGAGGTCGTCGCGCACCGCCATGACCACGGCGCGGGCGACGTCGGCCGACGTCGTCGCTCCCACGAGGGCGGGCGACTGGACGCCGGTCTCGGCCAGGACGCGGGCGTGCATCCCCCTATCGGCGACCCACCCGGGGCAGATCGCGCTCGCGCTCACGTTGCGCTCGCGGCACTCCGAGCGGATGGACCGCGTGAAGCTCATCAGGCCGGCCTTGGTGGCCGAGTAGGTGGCGGCGTACGGCGGCGAGCCGATCCCGGCCAGGGAGCAGAGGTTCACGACGTGCCCGCGGCCGCGGGCGAGCATCCCCGGGAGCACCGCGCGGGTGAGGAGCATGGGGGCGGTGAGGTTGACGGCGATCATCCGCGCCACGTACTCGGGGTCGATGCGGTCGTAGGCCGCGATGCGCTCGATCCCGGCATTGTTGACCAGGAGGTCGAGCCCTCCCAGGGCCTCCTCGGCGGCGGCGGCGAGGGCCGCCGGGGCGCCCGGCTCGGCGAGGTCGCTCCGCAAGTCGATCGCCTCGGCCCCCTCGGCCCTGCAGGCGGCGATCACGGAGTCGAGGTCGTCGCCCGGGAGGGCGGCGAGGGCCAAGGCGCATCCCTCGGCGGCGAGGGCGCGCGCAATGACGGGGCCGAGGCCGCCGGCGGCGCCGGTGAGGAGGGTGAAGGCGCCGCGCAGTTCGAGCATCGGGGAAAAGTGCTGGCGGGACTGGGGGCGTGCCAGAGGAAAGACCCTGACGGCTGGCCGGGGGGCGGCGAGGCGGGCAGTTTGCGGGTAATGAGAGCCCGGCGCGGTGTCACCACGAGCAACGGGGGGCGTGTCGCCCCGCGCGAGGGGGGGCGTGTCGCCCTGGGCGAGGGGGGGCGTGTCGCCCTGGGCGAGGGGGGGCGTGTCGCCCTGGGCGAGGGGCGGGGTGTCGCCCTGGGCGACGTGAACGGTCTGCTTGTAGCGATGAAAGGCAGGTCCGTCGCTGCGCTCAGGACGACGGTGCGGGGCGGGTCCTTCGCTGCGCTCAGGACGACGGCGTGACCGAGCCCTCGCTGCGCGGGCGCGACCTGGAGGCGCACTTGCGCGACCCGGCGCGCAAGCAGCAGTTCGTGACGCCCATGTTCGACATCATCGCGCCGCGCTACGACGACTTCACCCGGCTGTTCTCGCTCGGGATGGACGCCAGGTGGAAGGGGGCGATGCTGGACGCCGTCGCCGCACGCGTGGAAGCGGGGGCCGGGGCGCTCGACGTCGCCTGCGGCACCGGCGACCTCGCCTTCGCGCTGCAGCGCCTGGTCCCGGGGGCGCGGGTGCGGGGGATCGACGCCTCGATCCGGATGATCGCCGAGGCGCAGCGGCGCGCGACGACGGCCGGCGACGACGCGCCGGAGTTCCACGTGGGCGACATGTCGGCGCTGCCGGCGGCGACGGGGAGCGTGCAGCTCGTCACCGGCGGCTACGCGCTGCGCAACGCGCCCGACTGGCGCGCGGCGCTCGCCGAGTGCGCGCGGGTACTCGCGCCGGGGGGGCTGCTCGCCACGCTCGACTTCTACCGGCCCGCGAACGCGGGGTGGCGGGTGCTCTTCCTGGGCTACCTGCGGGCGGCCGGCGAGATCGTCGGATACGCGTGGCACCGCCAGGGAATCGTGTACGGCTACATCGCGCCGAGCATTGCGCACTTTGCGACCGTGGCCGAGTACGAGCGCGAGTTGAAGGCGGTCGGCTTGACCGTGGAGGCGAGGGCGACGCACCTGCTGGGAGGAGTGGCCTGGCACGTGGCGCGCAAGGGATAGGCCCCGGGACTCGCGACGCTCGCCCGTCGTCGATTGCCCCGGACTAGCTCGCGTACATCTGCAGGTCCGTCCCCACGAAGTCGGCGGCGTCCATCAGCCCCTGCAGGTCGGGATCGCGGACGCACACCCAGCCGTCGCTCACCAGCGTCTGCACCCAGTCGCGGCGGTGCGCCCCCACCGGCAGCAGCTCCATGGCCACCAGCCGGTCGCCGAGGCGCTCGCGCAGGCGCTCCACCCCTTCCACCCGGCGGATGATCCCCTTCCCCTGCGCCCGCTTGAAGACGATCGCCGCGTTGTACTTGCGCACGAGGTCGATGCTGAACGTCCCCGTGAGCTCGGCTTCGGCGAATCCCATGTAGAGGTCGATGTCCGACGCCCAGTTCATCAGGTCCACGGTGTGGGCGCCGGGGGGGCGGGCGGCGATCTCGCCGAACACCACCTCGCCGTCGGACTTCATGTACCACTCCATGTGGGTGAAGCCGGTGCGGAAGTCGAGCGCCTTGAGCACCGCGAAGCCAAGGTCGCGCCCGCCGCGCAGGTGCGGGGCGTCGGGGTCGCGCAGGGCGACCGTCTGCGGCGAGATCCACTCCACGCTGCGGGCGATCAGCGGCCGCGGCCGGTACCAGCAGATGTTGTGGAAGAGGGGCCTCCCCTCGTGGCAGATGGTGTCGAAGGTGAACTCCTCGCCGTCGATGAACTCCTCCACGTTCACCGCGTCGACGTGACCCATCCGCTTGAGCGCGACCTCGACCTCGGCGGCACTGTCGCAGCGAAAGGTGTCCATCGACCCGGCGCCGGCGAGGGGCTTGAGGATCACCGGGTAGCCGAGGTCCCTCGTCGCCTCGCGGGCCTGCGCCACCGTGGTCGCCATGACGTGCTTCGGGCAGCGCAGTCCCGCCGCGGCCACCTTCTGCTTCATGATGTCCTTGTCGCGGTAGGGCAGCAGCGCCTGGTAGCCCATGCCATGCACCTTGAGCGCGTCGCGGAGCCGCCCCGCGAGCAGCACCCCCGGCTCCCAGTTGCACACCACCCGGTCGATGGTCGTCTCGCCCAGCCCGCGCACCACCGGCCCGAGGTCGCTCCCGTCGGCGAAGATTCCCGGCGCGCGGAGGTAGCCGGCGAGGTTCTCGCGGGCGATCGCGGGGAGCTCGTTCTCCGGGCCGTCGCCGACCCCGATCACCCGCGCGCCGCGGGTGCGGAGGCCGCGCACGAACCACGGCATCTCGGCCGGATATCCGGGGGCAAGGAAGAGCACGTTCATGGGGTCTCGTTCGGGGGAATGGAGGTGGGAGCCGCGGTCTCGCGGGGTCAGCCGAGCTCGACGCGAACGGTGGAGATCAGGCGCAGGAGTCCGCGATCGACGACGGCGGTGTCGGGGTGCCGGAGGATCACGTAGCCGTCGCCCTCGTACGAGTCACGCGGCGCGTCGCCGATCACGGGGAGCTGGTAGTCGCAGATGAGGGACCCCAGCTCGCGCTGCGCGATCTCGAGTCCATGGATGGCGCGAATGCGGCCCGTCCCCTGCCCGCGCAGGTACGCCGCCCCCACCGCGTAGCGGCGGGGTGGCGCGCTGAAGGTGCCATGCACCATGAGCCGCACCCACGCCTCGACAAAGTCGAAGTCGTGGGCCCGCGAGATCAGGGTCGTGATCTGGGCGCCGGGAGGGCGCGCCGCCACCTCGCTGATCGCGATCGACCCGTCGCCGCGGCGGAACCACTCCATGTGCGACAGCCCCGTCTCCATGCCCAGTTCCGAGAGGGCCCGGGCGGCGGCCTCGCGCAGGTCGTGCTCGCCGGGCGGGTGCTGCTCGCGCGGCACGATCACGCACCACTGGATCCACGGGTTGCGCTTCACGTCGAGCGGCGTGGGGGCGTACCGGCTCGTCGACTGCCAGACCGTCCTGCCGCCGATCGTGATCGACTCGCACGAGTGTTCCTCGCCCTGCACGAACTCCTCGACCAGCAGTGGGTCGCCGCGGCCGAGCCCCACCGCCGCGAGGCCCTGCACCAGCTGCTCGGCGGTGTCGGCGCGAAAGGTGGCCACCGCGCCGGCCCCCGCCGGCGGCTTGACCACCACCGGGTACCCCGACGTGGCCGCAAAGGCGAGCGCCTCGTCGGCCGTGGCGGCGAGCGCCGCCCGCGCGCACGGGATGCCGTGCCGGCGCAGCAGCTCCTTCATGCGCCCCTTGTCGCGAAAGTTGTGCGCCGCCTCGACCGACATGCCGGGAATGCCGAGCTGCGCGCGCACTTCGGCCAGCGGCACCTGCAGGTGTTCGAAGGCGCCGAACAGGGCCCGCACCGGCCCGTGGCGCGCCGCGAGCTCGCGCACCGCCACGGCGAGGTGCGCGGCGTCGAACAGGTTGTCCACGCGCCAGTGGCCGGCGAGCTGCGCGCGCAACCCCGCGTCGAGGGCCTCGACGGGGTCGCCCGTCACCACGGCAGCGCGCACGTCGGCCTGGCGCGCAAGGGCCGCGAGCATCTGCGTGGCGCTCGGGCTGAGCCGGGGGCAGGCGAAGACGACCAGGGGCACGGGCGCAGCTTGCCGCAGGGTTGGCGGGGCCGCAAGGGGACGTACCGTGGGGAGGGAACACGGGCAGGGTGAACGGAATAGCTTGTCTCCGGGTATCTGGGGGGCGCGAACGGCCGCGGCCGGCCGCGCTCCCGACCCTCGTGATTCCGGCAGGCCCGCCACAGCCCGGGGCTCCCCTCGCGTGATCCGCATCGCCACATCGCTTTCGCGCTCCGGCGCCATCGCAGTCGTCGTTGCCACTCTCGCCGGCGGCGGCGCGTCGCCCGCGGCGGCGCAGCGCGGGATACCCCACGGCGGCATGGGGAACGGCGGCCGCATGCCGCCCCCGCCGGTGCGCGATCTGCCCGACACGACGCCCCGCGCCGGCGGACGCCCCGAGGGCGTCCCGGGCGAGCCCACCGCCGAGGACGTGCGCATCGCGCAGCGCGACTTCGAGCGGTACCGCCGATGGCGCCTCAAGGAAGAGGGACCGTCGCGCCCCAACGGCGAGTGCGACGACCAGATCGGCAATTTCTGCTACTGGTACGACCCCACGCAGCCGCCGCCCCCCGCCGAGGATCCCGCGATCGGCCAGGCGCGGGACCGCCTCCTCGCCCTGCTCGACTCCGTGGCCGCCCGCCTGCCGGGGGAGCGCTGGATTGCCGGCCAGCGGGTGCGCTACTACCTCGACGGCAACAAGGTGGCCGACGCCGAACGGGCCGCGCGCGAGTGCCAGGGCTCGTCGAGCTGGTGCGCGCAGCTGGTGGGGCTCGCACTGCACGAGGGGGGGAAGTACGCCGCGGCCGAGAGCGCCTTTGCCGTGGCCACGAGCCGCATGACGCCACTCGAGCGGTGCCGCTGGGGCGAGGTGTCGCAATTGCTCGACGAAACGCTGCGCCAGCGCTACCGGAACATGACGTGCGAGCAGAAGCAGGCGTTCGAGGACCGGTACTGGTGGCTGGCCCGGCCCTTCTATGGACTCGGCCCCAACGATGCGCGAACGGAGTTTCGCGCCCGCCTCACCATGGCGCAGGTGCTCGACGGGTCGGCGAGCCCGTACCAGTTCGCGTTCAGCAAGGATGAGCGGGAGATGGTGATCCGCTACGGCTGGTCCCGCGCCTGGACCAAGGCGACGGTGCGCGGCCCCGGGCCGTATCCGCAGGAGACGATCGTGGGGCACGAGACCGTGCCGGCGTACCCGCTCGGGCCGGCCACCGGAACATTCGACTATCCGGGACGCAGCGACTCCGGCGCCTGGTCCCCCGACTTCCGGCCGGCGCTGGCGCGGTACGGGCCCGCCTACGCCAAGGTGTTGGCGGGGATCCGACACCAGACGGCGCTCTTCCGGCGCGGCGACACGGCGCTGGTGGTGGCGGCGTGGGACGTGCGCGGCGACGCCAACGCGGCCCGCGGCCCGCTCGTCGCGACCCTCGTGTACGCCGACAGCCAGCTGCACACGGGGATCAGCCATCTCGACGCGGCCGGAACCACCGGGGTCCTCACCGCGCGGGCGCCGTGGGGACCGGGGCTGCTGAGCCTCGAGCTGCGCGACCCCCCGCGCGCCTGGACGGCGCGCGCCCGCTACGGCGTGATGCCCCCGTACGCGATCGGGGCGCGGGTGACGCTCAGCGACCTGCTGATCTTCACCCCCTCGGGTGAGCTGCCGCAGAACCTCGACGAGGCGGCGCCGCGGACCATGGGCGCGATTCGGGTGCGGGCGAGCGAGAAGCTCGGCCTGTTCTGGGAGATGTACGGCGTGAACGCGGCCGGCGAACAGGCGACGATCAGCATCACGGTGATCAAGGAGGGGGACGACCCGGGCTTCTTCACCCGGCAGGCGCGCCGGCTGCGGCTCCTCAAGAGCGAGGAGCCAGTGTCGATGCGCATCGGCGAGCAGACCACCCCCGGCGTGAATCGCGCCTCGCGAGCGGTCACCCTCGACATCTCGACACTGAGCAGGGGGACCTACCGGCTCGAGCTCGAGCTCGAGGTGCCGGGGCAGTTCGCGGTGCGGTCGGAGCGGGTGATCGAGGTGACGGGCAAGTAGCGCCCCCCGGACGCCGCCGGGCTCAGCCCTGGGCGAAGGCCTCCTGGCCGTCGGCGTATCCCTCGGGCACCGACAGGTCGACGAACCGGCCGCGAACGAGCCGGCCGGCGAGTTGCCCGCGGGCGAGCATCCGCTGGAAGGCTGGCACGAGGTCCACTTCGGCCTCCGGTGGGGCGGCGCGCAGCACGGCGTCGATCGCCTGGAAGGCGTCGGGGGCGATCACGGCGCGGCCGACGATCGTGAGGGGCACCGCACCGATCGGCAGCTGGCCGCCCACGACGCCGGGATCGGGAATGCGACGGAACTCGAACTCCTCGCCCATGAGCCGCCCCTCGACCACGGGCACCGCCCCGCGCGTGGCGGCGATCGCGGCGCGCGCCTCGACCAGTCCCACGACCGAGTGCAGCGTCTTGTGGTAGGTGCCGATCACCTGGGCAAGGGCGGGCCGGTCGCCGCGAAAGAGGTGCGACGGGAGGATCACGGCCAGCGGCTCGGCCGGGGCGAGTTCCCGCGCGCGCACGACGGCGTCGGCGAGGCCGCGCGGCGAGGGCTGCTCCATGACGGTGATCGACGCCGGCATGCCCGGGGTGCCCGCCTTGCCCCGCACCCACTCGGTGATCGCCTCCTTGCCGGGGCCGACCAGCACCACCGCCTGCGGCACCTGCGACAGCCAGCACTCGTGCAACGCGCGCTCGAGCGCGGGCCGGCCACCAAGTGCGAGCAGCTCCTTGGGCGCGCCATCCGTCACCGAACGCATGCGCGAGCCGGTCCCCGCGCACGGAATCAGCGCACGGTTGATGTCGAAGCGGCGCTCGATCAGCGCCGCCGCGGTGATCCGGGTCCTAACTCCGGTGGGCGACATGGCCGGACTCGAGGGTCGCACCGTCGGCGGCGTGGAGGAGCCACCACCGCGGCGGGCGGCCGAACTGGCTGGCGAAGCCGGCGGCCAGCCGCGGCGCGCTGGCGCGGAGCGCATCGTCGTCGCCGATCGCGACCAGGCAGCCCCCCCAGCCGGCACCGGTGAGGCGCGCCCCGGCGACTCCCGGCAAGCGCGTGGCCTCGCGGGCCAGCCAGTCGAGGGCCGGTGTGGAGCACTCGTACAGGTCGCGCAGCGAGTCGTGCGACGCCGACAGCAGCGCCCCGTCGAGGGTGCCGCTCGCGCGGAGCTGCGCGATGGCCTGCCGCACGCGCGCCATCTCGCCCACCACATGCCGTGCGCGCCGCCGCACCTCGGGCGACATCAGGGCCGCCTCGACCGCGGCGGGGCTCGCGCTGGCGAGGTCGCGCGTGGCGGGATCGACGAGCCGCACGGCGTCGAGGGCCATCGCGCACTCGGTGACCCGCTGCCGGTAGGCCGACGCCACCAGCGCGCGCTGCGCCCCGGTGTCAACGAGCAGCACGGCGCCGTCGAATGGCAGCAGCTCGGTGGCCCCGGCGTGGCAGTCGATCGCGATCGCGTGGCCGGCGCGGCCCAGCGAGACCGCGAGCGGGTCCATGATCCCGCAGGGGATCCCCACGAACGAGCGCTCGGCGCGCAGCGCCACCGTGGCGAGCGCGCGGGGATCGCACGGCTCGCCCGCGAGCGCGCTGAAGGCCATCGCCGCCGCGACCGACAGCGCCGCGCTCGACGACAGCCCGGCCCCGACCGGGATGTCGCTCGCCACCGCGACCTCCACCGGCGGGATCGTGGTGCCGAGAGCCGCCAGCACTCCGGCGACGCCGCTCAGGTAGTCGGTCCAGCGCCCCACGGGGCGCAACGCCAGCGGGTCGAACCGCGCCGCCCCCTCGGCCCCCGTGCCGCTCACCGCGGTTGACGCCGACCGCGGCGACAGGCGGCGCATCGCCACGCCAATGCGCACCCCGATCGCGACCGGAAGCACAAGGCCCCCGCAGTAGTCCACGTGCTCGCCAACCAGGTTGGCCCGCCCCGGCGCCAATGCGACGACCTCGGGTTCGGCCCCGAAGTACTGGCGAAAGAGCGCGGCGACGTCGGGGGCGGACATGGGAGAATCTTCGCCCCCTGATCCGTCCGGCGAAAGGCGCGCCGCCGCGATGGCCGGCGTCAGGGCGACGGGCGCGCGAGCGAGTCGAGGGTGGCGGTGAAGTACCGCTGCTGCGCGCGCTGGTCGGCGGTGAGCGGGGCCGTCACCCGGCCCGCGTTGCCGTACAGCGACCCGATGCGCGCGCGCAGCTCGGCGGCGGTCAGCGCACGCTCCGCGGCGGCGTGGGCGCCGGCGCTCCCCTTGGCGACGTCGGCCGCGGCGCGGAGGCGCGACGCCAGCGAGTCGGCGCGCACGTACAGCGCCGTCACCTGCCGCATGGCGGTGTGCCAGGCCAGCCGCGCCGCCGGCGCCACCGTGAGCCGGCGATCGTCGATCACGTGCACGGCCTGCTGTTGCACCACGCCGCCCGCCTCGAGCCGGATGGTGTAGCGCCCCGGCAGGACCCAGTGCCCGCGGGGCGCTGCCGGCGCGGCGTCGTCGTCGCCCCCCACCTCGGGGCCGGGAAGGTCGGGATAGCGCAGGTTCCACGTCACGCGGTTGAGCCCCGCGCCGCCCGCCGGCCGCAGCCGGGTCACCGGCGTTCCGGCCGCGTCGAGCACGGTGAGCCGCAAGCGCGCGGTGTCGGTCGCCTCCCGAAGCCAGTAGCTCACCAGCGCCCCGGGCGGCGGGTTCTCGCCGCGGAAGTAGAGGTCCCCGGTGTGGGGCTTCTCGTTCTGCAGCCGCTTCATCTCCGACTCGCGCACGAGAAAGAGGTGCGCCGCGCTCGTTCGCACCGCCGGAGTGAGCTGCGACAGCGGCGTGGCGTCGTCGAGGATCCAGATCCCGCGGCCGTGGGTGGCGAGCACGAGGTCGCGCTCGCGCGGGTGCAGCACGAGGTCGTTCACCGGCACGCGCGGCATGTTGGCCATGAACGCCACCCAGTGGGCGCCGCGGTCGTGCGACACGTACAGCCCCATCTCGGTGCCGAGGTAGAGCAGGTCGGGGTTGGCGAGGTCCTCGCGAATCACGTGGATCCCGCGCTCGGGCGGGAGGTCGCCGGCGATCGAACGCCACGAGGCGCCGTCATCGTCGCTGGCGAACAGGAAGTTGCGGTAGTCGTCGGCCTGGTGGCCGTCGAAGGCCGCGTACACGCGGCGCGCGTCATGCCGCGAGGTTTCCACGTGCCGCACCCAGGTGCCCTTCGGCACGCCGGGCACCGCGCCCGCGTGGCCGGTCCAGGTGCGGCCGCCGTCAAGCGAGCGCTGCAGGTTGCCGTCGTCGGTGCCCACCCACAGCACGCCCTTGCGCCGCGGCGACTCGCTGAGCGCCGAGATCGTGGGCCAGTAGCTCACCCCGTCGTCGAGCGACAGGGTGGTCTCGACGGGGAGCTGCCCCATGATCGGCAGGGTGCGCCGGTCGGTTCCCGTGGTGCGGTCGCCGAGCGAGGTCCACGACGCGCCGCGGTCGGAGCTCTTCCAGAGCGCCTTCATGCCGGCGTAGATCGTGCGCGGGTCGTGCGGCGAGATGATGACCGGGCTGTTCCAGTTGGCGGGCGGGATCGCGCGCCCCACGCGCGGCGGCGGCGCCCCCCAGTTGCCGAGCTTCGGCCCCTCTCCCTCCGGCACGGTGGGGCGGATGTTCGTCGCCTCGCGCGACACGAGGTCCACGCGCAGCAGGCCGAGGTACTGCGAGCTCGAGTACACCGTGCGGTTGTCGCTCGTGTCCACCACGTTGTTGAAGCCGTCGCCGCCCCCCACGCGCACCCAGTCGTCGTTCACGATCCCGTTGCTCGAGTACGTGGCGCTCGGCCCCTGCCAGCTCCCGTTGTCCTGCAGCCCGCCGTACACGCGGTAGGGGCGCGCGTTGTCGGCGGTCACATGGTAGTACTGGCTCACGGGCAGGGTGCTGGCGTAGAGCCACTTCGCCCCGCGGTCGTACGAGATCCCCACGCCGCCGTCGTCGGCCTTGACGAGGTGCCGCGAGTCGCGCGGGTCGACCCACACCAGCCGGTCGTCGCCGTGCAGCGACTGCCGCGGCTCCCTGAAGCTCCTCCCGCTGTCGTCGGAGACGGAGTACTGCACCAGGTAGATGCGGCTCACGTCGTTCGGGTCGACGGTGATCCTGCTGCTGTACGCCGGGCGCGGGTTCCAGTCGCCCATGTGGCGCCAGTGCTCGCCGCGGTCGTCGCTGCGGTAGACACCGGCCAGCCGCTTCCCGTAGCTGATCGACGACGTGTAGCGGAGCCCCTGCTCGACGCTCACGTACACGATGCCCGGGTCCCGGCGGTAGATGCTGATCCCGATGCGCCCGAGGTCGCCGGTGGGGAGGCCGGCGGAGAGCTTGCGCCAGCTGCGGCCGCCGTCGACCGACTTCCAGAGGGCGGCGCCGGGCCCGCCACCGACGAAGCCGAACGGCGCGCGGCGCCGCTGGTAGCTGGCGGCATACATCACCTCGGGCATCGCGGGGTCGATGGCCACGTCGGCGACGCCGGTGTTCTCGTCCACCGCGAGCGGGCGCGTCCAGGTGGCGCCGCCGTCGGTGGTCATGTACAGCCCGCGCTCGGCGTTGGGGCCCCAGAGGTGCCCGAGGGCGGCCACGAAGACGATGTCGGGGTTGGTGGGGTGCACCACGATGCGGGCCACCTGCCGAGTCTCGCCGAGGCCCATGTTGCGCCAGGTGCGGCCGCCGTCGGTGGACTTGTACACGCCGTCGCCCCAGCTCGAGCTCTGGCGGTTGGTCCCCTCGCCGGTGCCGACCCAGACGTCCTCGGGGCGCGACTGCGCCACGGCCACGGCGCCGATCGAGTGGGTCCGCTCCCGCTGGAAGACCGGCGCCCAGGTGATCCCGTTGTCGGCCGACTTCCAGAGTCCGCCGGTGGCGCTCGCGGCGTAGATCGTGGTGGGGTCCCGCTCCACGACGGCGAGGTCGGTGATGCGGCCACTCATGGCCGCCGGGCCGATGTTGCGGAAGCCGAGGGTGCCGAGGTCGGCGGCGCCAACGGGGCCCTGGGCCCGGGCCGGCGCCGCCGCGTGCACGAGGAGGGCGGCGGCGAGGATCGCCGCGCGCCGGCGGCGAGGGACGGATCGGGACATGCGCGTGCCTCCATGGCACGGGATCGGGACCGGGGGGCGGGCGCCCTGCGCTCAGGGTGCCGACCCGGCTAAGTTGCGGGACCCCGCGCTCAGGCGCGAGGGTATCAGGCGCGACCTTCTCGCGCCCGAGTGCCCGGAGCCCAACTGATGACCCTTCGCTCGTCTGTCCGCGCCGCCCTCGCGATCGCCGCCCTCGCCGCCTCCCTCGCTGCCTGCCTCGGCAACGATGCGCTCGCGCCCGACGCTCCGGTCACGATCCTCCCGGCCCTCGAGCTCCCGCCGTACGACTCGCTCGCCGGCGCCACGCTCGCCTTCCAGCGCTTCGGCACCACGGCCGGCAACTTCCGCGGCGTGTACGTGGTGAACGGCGGGACCAACAGGACGCAGTCGCTGCTCAGTGGCCGCGCCCTCGACCGGTCGCAGCTCTCGCCCGACGGCACCGTGCTCCTGTACGGCGGCACCACCGAGGTCGGGTCGAGCGTGTTCGACGACTTCACCACGCGGCTCGCGGACAGCGTCGAGACGCGCCTCACCAGTGGCGTCGAGACGGAGAGCTACCCCGGCTGGGCGCCCGGCGGCACCTCGTTCTACCACGCCTACCGCGGCAACGGAAAGACGGTCATCGTCCGCCGCCCGATCGCCACCGCGACGCCGCGCGACACGCTCACGCTGCTCGACTCCGGCGGCTACCAGTGGAACGTCGACTCGCCGGTGTCGGTGCACCCCTCGACCGGGCGCCTGCTGGTGGTGATCCGCTCGCTGGGGTGGTCGATCTGGGCGATGGACTTCGACGGCGGCAACCGCGTGCGGCTCCGGTACGACGCGCGCTCGGAACTCGGGCCGATCTACCAGGGGGCCGCGTGGTCCCCCGACGGGTCGAAGATCGCGTTCATGGAGGTCAACTACAACGTGGCCGACCAGATGGTCTCCACGAGCCTCAAGCTCATGAACCCCGACGGCACGGGTGAGGGCACGACGGTCACCATCAACACCCTCCCCTTCCAGTTCTCCAGCACGGCGCTCAACGACTTCTCGCTCTGCTGGCTTGGGGCGAACCGGATCGCCTTCAGCGCGCTTGGCAACGATCGCGCGTCGCACGTGTGGGTCGCCCGCACCGGGCCGGTGACGCTCACGCAGGTGACGACCAACAGTGGCGTCTTCGACCGCGGAGTGTCGTGCAAGCCGTAGGACGGGCGGCGGGCGCGTAGCGACGGCGGACCGCGTCGCGCGTCAGCGCGGGTGCGGCCCCTCGGCGCCGTCGTCGTGCAGCATGCGCACCGCCGGCGTGTCGAGGTCGTCGAACTGGCCGGCGCGCGCCGACCAGACGTACGCCCCCACGGCAAGGGCGACCACGAACAGCGCCAGCGGCACGACGATGAACAGCACGCTCACGAGTGGCTCATCCCCGGCTCACGCCGCGACCGCCGCCGCGCCGGTCCCCGGCTCCGCGCCGGCCGCACCGTGGGCGCGCCCCCCGGGTCGTGTCGCCGTGGCATCGAAGCTCCGCCCCAGCCAGCTCCCCAGCACCACCGTGATCGAGCTGGCCGGCATCATGATCGCCGCGATCAGCGGGCTGATCACGCCGGTCATGGCGAGCACCACGCCCAGCAGGTTGTAGCCGAGCGAGAAGAGGATGTTGCGCCGGATGACGCGCATCGTGCGGCGGGCGCCGTCGCCGAGGCGCACCAGCGGCTCGATCCCCGGCGTCGTCAGGTAGGCGTCCGCCGTCGCCAGGCACGCTTCGGCGCCGCCATGCACGCCAATGCCGACGTCGGCGGCCGCGATCGCGGCGGCGTCGTTCACGCCGTCGCCCACCATCACGACCGGGGCGCGCCGGTCGCGCGCACCGGCCTTGAGCCGCACCACGGCGGCGAGCTTGGCCTCGGGCGTCGCGGCGCCGGTCACCTCGCCCGGCGCGAATCCGAGCCGGTTCCCCACCGCCGCCACCACGCCCGGGTCGTCGCCCGAGAGCAACAGCGTGCGCCAGCCGCGCGCGCGCAGCCGGTCGAGGGTGGCGCGGGCATCGTCGCGCACCCGGTCGCCGAGGCCGGCCACCGCCACCACGCGGCCGCCGACCGCCACCAGTACCGGCGTGAGCGTCGCGTCGCCGAGCCGCCGCACCCAGGCATCCGCATCGGCGCCGGTGCGCGTGGCGACGAATCGCGGCGCCCCCACCAGCACCTCCGCGCCGTTCACGACACCGGTGATCCCGCCACCCACGTGGTGCGCGAGTTCCGTCGCGCGCGCCGCCGCCAGTCCGGGCCAGGCCCGGCGGAAGCCGTCGGCGATCGGGTGCGACGAGCCGTCCTCGAGCGCGAGCACGGCCGGGCGCACCGCGTCGTCGCCCTGCCAGGCCACGAGCGTGGTGCGCCCCTCCGTCACCGTCCCCGTCTTGTCGAGCACCAGCACGCCGGGACGCGCCAGCAGCTCGATCGCGTCGCCCCCCTTGATGTAGAGACCGCCGCGCGCCGCGCGCCCCACCGCCACCGTCACGGCCAGCGGCGTCGCCAGCGCGAGCGCGCAGGGACAGGTCACGATCAGGAGCGCGATCGCGTGGTCCCACGCCGCCTGCGGGTGGCGCCCGTACCAGAGCGCGAAGGTGACCGCGGCAAGCACCAGCACCACGGCCACGAACACGCCCGAGAGGCGGTTGGCGAATGCCACCACCGGCGCGCGGCGCGCGGCGCCCTCCTCGACGTGCCGGAGCAGCTGCGCCAGCCGGCTCGCCTCCCCCGGCGCACCCACCCGCACCACCACCGGCGCCTGCACGTTGAGCGTCCCCGCGTACACCGCCCCGCCCGGCGCGACCCCCGCCGGCCGCGACTCGCCGGTGAGGAGTGCCGCGTTCACGCTCGAGCGCCCCTCGACCACCTCGCCGTCGCAGGGAAAGCTCTCGCCGGCCCGCACCACGACTTCCATTCCCGGCAGCAGCCCGGCCGCCGGACACTCGCGCTCGGCGCCGTCGCTGCCACGCACGCGCGCCGAGGTCGGCGCCAGCGAATACAGCAATTCCGCCGCGTCGGCCGCGGCCCGCTGCCCGCGCTGCTGCAGGAACCGCCCCGTGAGCAGCAGGAAGACCAGCACGCAGACGCCGTCGAAGTACACCGGCCCGCTGTCGGCCAGGGTGTTGATCGCCCCCCGCGCGAAGCCCGCCCCGAGCGCGATCGCGATCGGCAGGTCCATGTGGAGGGTGCGCGTGCGGAGGGCGCTCCACGCCCCGGCGAAGAAGAGCCGCCCGGGACCGAGCAGGGCCGGGATCGTGAGCCCAAAGCTGACCCACCGGAACAGCCGCTCGTACTCGCGCTCCATGCCGTGGAACTCGCCGCTGTAGAGCGCCAACGCCGCCAGCATCACGTTTCCCGCGATCGCCCCCGCCACCCCGATCCGGGTGAGCATCGCCCGGTCCTCGCGCGTGCGCATCGCGTCGCGCGTCACGCCGCGGAAGGGGTGCGCCGCGTACCCCAGCGTGTCGAGCGCCCGCGCGATCGCCGACAGCGACACCTGCCGCGGGTCCCACTCCACGCGCGCCAGCGACCGCCGCACGTCGAGCTCGGCGCGCACCGCCCCCGGTACGAGCAGCGGCACCCGCTCCACCAGCCAGACGCAGCTCGCGCAATGCACCCCCTCGAGGTAGAGCTCGGTGCGCAGGCGCCCCTCCCCCGCCGGCTGCACGTAGAGCTCGGCAAAGGCCGGGTGGTCGAACTCGTCGTAGCTCCGGTCCGTCCGCCGCACCGCCACCTCGCGGCGCTCGCTGAAGGCGTAGTAGCCGCCCAGCCCGTGCGACTGGAGCAGGTCGTACGCCGTGGCGCAGGCGGCGCAGCAGAACCGGGTCCCGTGCGGCGCTCCCTCGCGCACGAGCCCCGGCGGCACCGCGAGCCCGCAGTGCGTGCAGGCCACGCCGAACCGGCCCGCCAGGTTCGCCGCGCTCGCTCCGCTCACCGCACTCGCCGCCGTCACTGCGGGGGCGCCGCCGCCCGCACGTCCGGCGCGCCCGGCGTGAGCCGGTGCAGCGCCTCCGCCCCGGGCACCAGCTGCAGGTGAAGCGCGATGGAGAGCACCCCCATCGCCGTGACCGCCGCCGCCGTCACGAGGGGAAGCCGCGTGCGGAGCGGCCCCGCCAGCCGCTGCGCACCCGCTCCCACCGCGAGCATCACCGGCAGGGTGCCCAGCCAGAACACCATCATGATCGCCGCCCCCCCCGCCGCCGACCCCGCGCCGCCGGCCGTGACCACGAACGCGTACAGCCACCCGCACGGCAGCAGCGTCGTCACCAGCCCCATCACCGCCGCCCGCGCCACGGCCGGCCGCGACCGGACCCGCTGCAGCACCGCACCCATCGCCTTCTGCCAGCCGTCGGGGACCCGCGGCAACGGCACGCGCGCCCCGCGCGCCAGCGCCACCGCATGCAGCCCCCACGCGACCATCAGCACGCCGGCCACGATCGCCGCCGCCCGGCCCACGCCGGCCAGCGCGCCCGCCTCGTCGATCAGCCCGCCGAGCGAGCCCGCCAGCGCGCCGAGCGCGGCGTACGACACGAGCCGGCCGCCGTTGTAGGCCGCGTGCGACCAGCCACTCGCGCGCACGCCACCGCGCGGCCCGGCGCTCGTGGCGTAGAAGCAGGCGAACGCACCGCACATGGCGGCGCAATGCACGCTGCCGAGGAGGCTCGCCGCGAGCACCGCCAGCGCGAGGGTCACCGGGCGGGGGGCTCCCGGCGCGTGCCCGCGGCAAGCCGCGCGGGGATCGCCGTGCCGGGACGGTCGGCGACGATCCGCGCCGCCGCCGTGCGCGACGCGTCGAGGCGCACCAGTCCCGTGAACCGATCGCCCCCGCGCTCGGCGTCCACCCGCACTTCCCACAGCCCGTCACGGCGCATCGGCAGCTGGCCGGAGTAGCTCCCTGCCACCCCCGCCGCGAGGGTCGCCACCAGCGCCTCGTCGGCGTGGGCCAGCTGCCGGGCGTCGACGCGCACCACGGCGCCGGTGACCGGCGCCCCCGCCGAGTCCACGATCGCGAACGCGAGGTCCGCCCCGCCCCCGTCGCGCAGCGCGCCCAGGCTCGGCACCAGGCGCCACCCGAGCGCGACGTTGCGGCGCTGCTGCGCCATGGTCGAGTCCCACTCCACCGCCTTGCGGTAGTAGTCGGGCTCGACGGTGAGGCTCGCGCCGCGCGACGCGATGCGCGACAGCGCGACGCCGACCACCACGTTGCCCGCCAGCAGCACGACGACGATCGTCGGCCAGACGTGCTCCTTGCCGAGCCGGCGCCGCGTCATCGGCCACCCCCGTCCCCGGCGGGACCGAGCAGGTTGAAGGCAAAGGTGCCGGCAAAGTCGTCGCCGTCGGAGATCGACACCTGCACGTCGCGGCGCCCGTTGATGAAGGCGGTCCGCGGCAGGAGCACGAACACGCTCGTGGTCCGCTGCTCGCCCGCCTTGACGGTGAGCGGGCTCTCGGGGGCGATCACCTGCCCCCCCTCGGCGCCCACCACCGTGATCGCGTACGAGCGCTCGCGCCGGCTGCGGTTGGCGATCTTGACCCGCACCTGGTTCGCCACCCGCCCGTCCGGCTCGACGGTGAACGGCGCCGCCGTGCCCCGCAAGAGCGTCACGTCGGCATGGCTGCGCGTGGACAGGGCGTAGAGGAAGCCGCCGAAGGCGATCGCGAAGGCCAGCGGGTACAGCACCACCCGCAGCCGCAGCAGGTGCCGCGGCTCCCCGGCGAGGATCGCCTGCGACGAATAGCGGATCAGCCCCGGCGGCTTGCCCACGCGGGCCATGATCTGGTCGCAGGCGTCCATGCACTGCGTGCAGTGAATGCACTCCATCTGCAACCCGTTGCGGATGTCGATCCCGGTGGGGCAGGTCGTGACGCAGGCGTTGCAGGCGATGCAGTCGCCGGCGTTGGCGGGACGGTGCGTGCGCGCCGACTCGGCGTGGGCCCGCGGCTCGCCGCGTGCGCGGTCGTAGGCGACCACGAGCGACTGGCGGTCGAGCAGCGCCGACTGCATCCGCCCGTACGGGCAGGCGATGACGCAGGTCTGCTCGCGAAAGAAGGTGAAGTCGTGGAAGACGAGCCCGGTGGTGACCGCCATGACGACGAACGGCACCGGGTGCTCGTAGGGCGACAGCCGCACCCACTGCTCGATCGCCGCCACCCCCACGAAGTAGGCGAGGAAGGTGTGGGCGAGCACCAGCGAGATCGCCGCGTACACGGCGTACTTGACCAGCCGGCGCGGGTGCACGTAGGCGTGCCGGCGGTCGATCCCGAGCGAGCCGCTGCGCCCCCCCTCGATCCAGCGCTCGAGCGGCCGGAAGACCCATTCCATGTACACCGTCTGCGGGCAGGCCCAGCCGCACCAGACCCGGCCGAACAGCGCCGAGAAGACGATGATCGCGATCAGGCAGCTCGCCAGCAGGAGCATCAGCAGCAGCGTGTCCGTCGGCAGGAAGATCGTGCCGAGGATCGTGAATTCGCGCCGCGGCAGGTCGAGCAGAACCGCCGGCATCCCGTTCACCGTCAGGTGCGGCAGGGCCAGGAAGAGCACCATCAGCGCGTACGCCACCGTGCGGCGGCGCCGCCACCAGCGGCCGGCCGCCGGCTTGGGCCGGAGCCAGTTGCGGCTCCCGTCCTCGTTGAGCGTCGGCAGGACGCGGCCGTGGGCGGCCGGGGCGCTCACCGCGCGACCAGCTCCCCCTCCGGCGGCTTCGGCCTGGCCGGCCTGGTTCCGCGCAGCGACCACACGTACGCCGTCACCTCGTCCACTTCCTTCGGCTTGAGGATCTTCCCCCAGGCCGGCATTCCCTTGGCCAGGACGCCGTTGGCGATCGTGGCGTTGATCTGGTCGATCCTCCCGCCATGCAGCCAGTTGTCGTCGGTCAGGTTCGGGCCGATGATCCCGCCCCCGTCCGCGGCGTGGCAGGCGGCGCAGGTCCTGGTGAAGACCTCCCTTCCCTCCTCGCGCTTCTCGCGGTCACCGGCGATCGCCAGCAGCGCCTCGGCCGAGGTCCCCGCCGACGGCGCCGAATTCGCCGCGCGAAACGCCGCCATGTCCTTCTCGTACTCGGCCACCCGCCCGTCGCCGGTGCCGATTCCGCCGATGTTCAGCGCGTAGGCCACGGCGAACACGATCGTCAGCCAGAAGGTGAACACCCACCACCCCGGCATCGGGTTGTCGTACTCCGCGATTCCGTCGTACTCGTGCTCCATCAGGCGGTCATGCTTGGCTGGCTCGGTCATGAACGGGACCCGGCGCGCGGGCCTCCAGGCTGTGGGGACATCTCGTCGTCGAGGGGGAGGCGGGAGGCCCGCTGGAATTCGGCCGCGTGCGACGGCCGGAGCACCCACCAGACGATGAGGGCGAAGGCGAACAGGAAGAGCACCAGCGCCACCTCGGCGTATCCCGCCAGGCCGGCGTGGGCCATGATGTCGGAGAGCTTCACCTGCCCCCCCGCGCCGGTGCCGGAGTCGTGGCACCTGCCGGCGTGGCACCTGCCGGCGTGGCACCGCCTGCTGGGGCGCCCGCTCCGGCGGCGCCCGCGGGCGTGGCCGCCGCGGCGGCCGTCCCCCTGATGTCCTGGCCGAGGCGCTGGAGGTAGGCCACAATCGCCACCACCTCGCGGTCGGCGAGCCCGCCCGGGCCGCCGGCCTTCTCGATGTCGGCCGCGATCAACGCCGCCTGCCGCCTCGCCATCGGCACGGCGTCGGTGACGGCGGGCCCATACGGCACGCCGATCATCGCCATCGCGCGGATGCGCCCCGGGATCACCTCCCAGTCGATCGCGTTCGTGGCGAACTGCGCGTAGCCCGGCATGATCGACTTCGCGGCGAGCTCGCGCGGGTTCGCGAAGTGCCGCACGTGCCACAGGTTCGGGTACTTCCCCCCCTCGCGGGCGAGGTCGGGGCCGATGCGGCGCGAGCCCCACAGGAACGGGTGCTCGTACACGCTCTCCCCCGGCTTGCTGTACTCGCCGTAGCGCTCGGTCTCGTAGCGCAGCGGCCGGACCATCTGCGAGTGGCAGTTGAAGCAGCCCTCGCGGATGTACATGTCGCGCCCGTAGAGCTCGAGCGGCGTGTACGGCTTGACCGACGCGATCGTCGGCACGTTGGACTTGATGAGGAAGGTGGGGATGACCTCGAACAGCGACGCCACCACCACCGCCACCAGCACCAGCACGGTGAAGGTCACCGGCATCCGCTCCCAGGTGCGGTGCAGCCGCAGCGGGAAGACGCCGCCGAGCCTGTGGCCGTCCTCGGGCTCGGGGGCGGCCGCCCGGGCGAGCGGCGCGGCGCGCACCACCGGCACCTCGTACACCGCCGGGCGGCGGCGCCAGGTCATCACGATGTTGTACATGAACACCAGCATGCCGGCCAGGTACAGCGATCCGCCCAGCACCCGCGTCCAGTACATCGGCACCAGCCGGGCCACCGTCTCGACGAAGTCGGGATACGACAGCCGTCCCGTCTCGTCGAAGGCGCGCCACATCAGCCCCTGCGTCACGCCGGCGCTGTAGATCGCCACCACGTAGAGCAGGATGCCGAAGGTCGCGATCCAGAAGTGCAGCTCCGCCAGCCTCTTGCTGTACAGCGGCGCCTGGAAGAGCCGCGGCAGCAGCCAGTACACCATGCCCGCGGCCAGGAAGCCGTTCCACCCCAGCGCCCCGGTGTGCACGTGGGCGATGATCCAGTCGGTGTAGTGCGCCAGCGCGTTCACGCTCTTGATCGAGAGCATCGGGCCCTCGAACGTGCTCATGCCGTAGGCCGTGATGCCGACCACGAAGAACTTCAGGATCGGGTCGTCCACCACCTTGGCCCACCCGCCGCGCAGCGTCAGCAGGCCGTTGATCATCCCGCCCCAGCTCGGCGCCCACAGCATCACCGAGAACAGCATCCCCACCGTGCTCGCCCACTCCGGCAGCGCCGTGTAGTGCAGGTGGTGCGGCCCCGCCCAGATGTAGAGGAACACCAGCGACCAGAAGTGCAGGATCGACAGCCGGTACGAGAACACCGGCCCCTCGGCCGCCTTGGGCATGAAGTAGTACATCAGCCCCAGGAAGGGCGTCGTGAGGAAGAAGGCCACCGCGTTGTGGCCGTACCACCACTGCATGAACGCGTCCTGCACCCCGGCGTAGATGCTGTAGCTCTTCAGCCACCCCGCCGGCATCGACAGGTTGTTGAAGATGTGCAGCAGCGCCACCGTGACGATCGACGCCAGGTAGAACCAGAGGGCCACGTACAGGTGCCGCTCGCGCCGCTTCACCAGCGTGCCGATGAAGTTCACCGCGAACACCACCCACACCACCGCGATCGCGATGTCGATCGGCCACTCGAGCTCGGCGTACTCCTTGGCCTGCGTGTAGCCGAACGGGAGCGTCAGCGCCGCCGCCACGATGATCAGCTGCCACCCCCAGAAGTGGATCCGGGAGAGCGCGTCGGAGAACATCCGCGCCTTGACCAGCCGCTGCGTCGAGTAGTAGCAGCCGGTGAAGAACGCGTTCCCCGCGAAGGCGAAGATCACCGCGTTCGTGTGCAGCGGCCGCAGCCGCCCGAAGCTCGTGAACGGAAGGCCGAAGTTGAACCGCGGGTCGGCCATCTGCAGGGCGATCACCAGCCCAACCAGCATTCCCACGATCCCCCAGGCCACGGAGGCGAACAGGAACTTGCGGACGACGTCGTCGTCGTAGGAAAACTCGTCGAGCAGCGCCGCGCCGCCTGGGGATCGCGCGGCCGCGTTCGCGCCGGGGCCTGTCATGCCGGTGTCCTCGGGAGAAAGTCGTCGTGCCCCCGCCCCTCGGCGGGAAGCGCACGGTGCAACGGGCCACGCCGATCGTGGCACGGCGGGGAGCCGGTGCAACCTCCCCGCCCATCAACCGACCGGTCGCCGGGCCAGGCCCGGCGGCCGCCATCCATGTGCGTGGTGCGGTGGCCGCCCGGGGCGGCCGTGCGGCGCGGGCCCGCCCTCCCCCCGCCCGGGCGATCGGCCACCGCCGCCTACTCGTCGAGCAGCTTCAGCCGGATCGCGAAGCGCACGTAGTCGTGACGGTGCTTCAGGCCGATCTTCTCCTGGATCCGCTGCTTGTACGTGTCGACCGTCTTGGCGCTGATGTTCAGCTTCTCGCCGATCTCCGGCGCCGAGTACCCCTGCGCGATCGACTTGAGGATCGCCCGCTCCCGCTCCGAGAGCTTCTCGAACTGCTCCCGCTCGCCGCTGCGCGCGTCGCGGCGCCGCAGCTCCTTGGCCAGCGCCCGGGCCGCCGCCGCCTGCAGGAACGGCTCCCCCGCCGCGACCATCCGCACCGCGTCCACCAGCTCGCGATCGGCCGCGTTCTTCACCAGGTAGCCGCTCACCCCAAGCTCGAGCAGGGGCACCAGCGCCTCCTCCTCGGTGTGCATCGTGAGGATCAGCACGTGGGCCGTCGAGCCGCGCGACATCAGCTCCCTGGTCGCCTCGGCACCGCTCATCTCGTCCATCGACAGGTCCATCACGATCACGTCCGGGTCGAGGCGGAGCGCGGCGTCGACCGCCTCGCGGCCATTCTTCGCCTCGCCCACGACCTCGATGTCCTTGGCGCTGCCCAGCACCGCCTTGAGCCCCGCCCGCACGACCGCATGGTCGTCCGCCAGCAGCACGCGAATCACGTCGCCCCGCATCCGGCCCTCCCGTCGCCTGAACGATACCACGGGGGCCGAGAGCGCCGCGTCCCCGCCCTGCACATCCAGCAGGCCGACGCGATGGACCGGCGCGGGATCGGCGGCGGCCGGCGGCGCGGTGGCACGGGTTGGCGCCGCGGGGGCAGCGGGCTTCTGGGTCGGCATGGTAGAATCCTCGGCGGACAGGTCGGTACTCGGTGCGGGGAACCTGCCCCGCCAGCCCGCTCCCATCGGTCAGGGGATAACGGATTCTTCACCCGATTCGCCTTACAGGCGTGTCGGGGAAACCTTGACGGAGGCGCCACCGTGCCGCCGACCCCGCGCATGAACAAGATCCCGGACTCGGTCCTCGCCTCGGTCGTCGACCTGGCCACCGACGCCATCATCTGCGCCGACCAGCAGTACCTCGTGACGGTGTTCAACGAGGGAGCGGTGCGGATTTTCGGCTACCAGGCCAGCGAGATGCTCGGCCAGCCACTGAGCAAGCTCCTCCCCCAGCGCTTCCGGGCCCGCCACGACCACCACCTCCGGGACTTCGCGAGCGGGCGTGTCGCCTCGCGCCGCATGGGCGATCGGGCCGAGGTGTTCGGGGTGCGCAAGAACGGCGAGGAATTCCCCGCCGACGCGTCGATCTCGCGCGTCGAGTCGCCGGTCGGGATCGTCTTTTCCGTGGTCCTCCGCGACGTCTCCGAGCAGCGCCGCGCCGAGGGGATGGTGCGCACCCTCCTGGCCGAGGCCGAGGCGGCGATCCGGGCCCGCGACGACATGCTCGGCCTCGTCTCGCACGACCTGCGCAACCCGGTCAACGCGGTCAAGATGCTGGCCGGGGCGATCATCCGCATGCAGCGCGCCGGCGAGCCGGTGCCCCACGCGGTGGCCGAGCACGCCGGCGTGATGCTCCAGGCCTCGACCCAGATGGACGCCCTGATCCAGGACCTGCTCGACGTCACCCTGCTGGAGTCGGGAAAGATGCGGCTGGTGGCCCAGGCCACCAACGCCGAGCGGGCGATCCGCACCGCCGTGGGCACCCTCGCCCCGCTTGCGGCGGGAAGCGCCGTGAAGCTCACCGTCAGCGTCGACGCCGGCGTGCCCGAGTTCGAGGCCGACCCCGACCGTCTCGTGCAGCTGCTCTCCAACCTCGTCGGCAACGCGGTGAAGTTCTCCCCTCCCGGCTCGGAGGTGCGCATCGAGGCCGCGCGGGTGGACGACGAGGTGCACTTCGCCGTGAAGGACAAGGGGATCGGCATCTCCGCGGAGGAACTGCCGCGGGCGTTCGACCGCTACTGGCAGAGCAAGCGCACCAACCGCTCGGGGGCGGGGCTCGGGCTCGCGATCGCGCGCGGCATCGTGCAGGCGCACGGCGGCAAGATCCGGATCGAGAGCACTTCCGGGCGCGGCACCACGGTGTTCTTCACCCTTCCCCTTGCCGCGTCCGAGCCCCCGGACGAGGGGTGAGGGGCCCGCCGCGCGCTACGCCGCGAGCTTGTTGGCCGCGTTCAGCGCCGCGACCTTGTAGCACTCCGCCAGGGTCGGGTAGTTGAACACCGTCTCGAGGAAGTAGTCGAGCCCCCCGCCCAGCCCGAGGACCGCCTGCCCGATGTGCAGCAGCTCGGTGGCGCCGGTGCCGATGATGTGCACGCCGAGCAGCGTCCGGTCGTCGCGGTGGAAGAGCATCTTGAAGAAGCCGCTGTCGTCGCCGAGGATCTGGCCGCGGGCGATCTCGCGGTACCGGGCCACGCCGACTTCGTACGGCACCCGCGCCCTGGTGAGCGCCTGCTCGGTGGCGCCGACCATGGAGATCTCCGGCATGGCGTAGATGCCGATCGGGAAGTGCGACGGCATCGCCACCGCGGGCGCGCCGAGGGCGTGGCAGGCGGCGAGCCGTCCCTGCTCGCTCGAGGTCGCGGCGAGGCTCGGGTGCCCGATCACGTCGCCGGCGGCGAAGATGTGCGGGACGCTGGTGCGAAAGGCGGCGTCGACGGTGAGCCGGCCGCGATCGTCGGCGGTGACGCCGGCGTGCTCGAGCCCCAGCGAGGCCGTGGCCCCCACGCGCCCGGTGGAGACGAGCACCATGTCGGCCACCACCCGCTTGCCCGATTCGAGGAGGATCGTGGCGCGCCGCGCGTGCTCCCCCGACACCGACACGCTCTCCACCGCCTCGTCGAGCCGGAACTGCACCTTGCGATGGCGCATCTGGTGAATGAGCTCGTCCACGATCTCGGCGTCGAGGAACTCGAGGGGCCGCGCGCGGCGGTCGATCACCGTGACGTCGACGCCGAGGGTGGCGAACATCGAGGCGTACTCGATGCCGATCACGCCGGCGCCGACCACGCAAAGCGAGCGCGGCAGCTGCCCGAGCGCCACGATGTCGTCGCTGGTGATGATCACGCGGCCGTCGGGGGAGACGCCGCGCGCCGGCGCCGACTCGGTGCCGGTGGCGACGAGCACGCTGGCGGCGGTGACCTCGCGGGTGCCCTGCGCCCCCACGAGGCGCAGCCGGTGCGGCGACACGAAGGCGGCGTCGGCGCAGAAGACCTCGACCCCGTTGCGCTGCATCTGGTTCGCGACCACCGCCCCCTCGCGGGCGACGACCGACCCGACGCGCGCCACCAGCTCCCGGGCCCCGGCGCGCGCGGCGGCGGCACCGCCGCTCCCCGAGTCCTCGGCGAGGGCGGTGAGGCGCACCACGGCCTCGCGAAAGGTCTTGCTCGGGATCGTGCCGGACTCGAGGCACATCCCGCCGAGGCCGCTCCGCCGCTCGACGAGGGCCACGCGGCGGCCAAGCTTGGCCGCCTGCACGGCGCCGCGCTGGCCGGCGGGGCCCGAGCCGATGCAGACGAGGTCGAAGTCGAAGGGGGCGGCGTCGCGCATGGGCGGGGACCGGCGTGGCGGGCGCGGCGCCGGGGAGGCGTCGCGAGCCTTGAGTATCGGCAGTGGCGCTGGCGAATCGCGCGCGCCGGACCCGGGCCGGGGCGCAGTATCGGCCGGCGAGGCCGGGAGGCGAAGCCGGGGGCACGGGTGCGACCGCCGCCCCGGCGCCGGAAGGGGTGGCGATGGCGGGGGCTCCGGCGGGCGGCGCCCGCCCGTCACCCTTGACTACAGCACTATATGCTTATATGGTTATATCATATGCGCACCCCGTCACGCCCCATCCGCCTCGCGCTCCACCTCGCCCTCGCGGCGCCCATCGCCACGCCCCCCGGCGCCCAGCCCCCCGCGCGCGCCGCCACCCCCCACTCCCTGTCGGACGCGCTGCGCCGCGCCGATTCCGCCGCCTTCGGCTCCCGCG
This sequence comes from Gemmatimonadota bacterium, assembly GCA_016191225.1. Classification (GTDB taxonomy): domain Bacteria; phylum Gemmatimonadota; class Gemmatimonadetes; order Gemmatimonadales; family Gemmatimonadaceae; genus JACPPC01. The sequence continues at coordinate 371,031 of JACPPC010000001.1, forward strand.
TGGCCGAGGCCCAGCGCCGCACCCTGGACGCCCAGGCCCTCGCCCCGCTCCGCGGCATCCTCCCCACCCTCCGCGTCGAGGCCGCCCTCGTCCGCACCACCGATCCCGTCGCGGTCTTCGGCACCACCATGCGCCAGCGCAACCTCGCCGCCGCCGACTTCAACCCCGCCACGCTCAACCGCCCCGGCGTCGCCGCCAACGTCGCCGGCGGCGTCGTCGCCGACATCCCCCTCCTCAACGCCGACGCCTGGGCGGGCCGCACCGCCGCCCGCACCGCCGCCCGCGCCGCCCGTGACGCCGGGGACTGGGCACGCCTCGCCATCCGCGCCGATGTGGTGCGCGCCTGGTTCGGCGTCCTCCTTGCCGACGAGCGCGCCGCCACCCTCGCCGCCGGCCTCGCCGCCGCGCGAGCCCACGTCGCGCAGGCCGCGACCCTGCAACGCAACGGCGTCGTCACCTCCAGCGACGCGATGCTCGCCGGCGTCCGCGCCGCCGACGTCGAGGCGCAACTCCTCGAGGCCACCGCCGCCGCCCGCACCGCGCGCCAGTCGCTCGGAGTCCTGCTCGGCGCCAGTGACGGCGAACTGGTGACCCCGGCCGGCGCCCTCCCCGACCCGCCCACGCTTCGTGCCGCGGCCGCCGGCGACTCGCTCCTCGCCGCGGCCCCGCGTCGCGACGAGAGCGCGGCGCACCTGGCGGCCGAGGCCGCCGGCGAGGACGGGCGTCGCGCGCGGGCCGAGAACCTGCCGCGACTCAATTCTTTTGCCCGCTACGACTGGAACGACCGCGCCACGCCCTTTGCCGGCGAGCCCTCATGGACCGTCGGCGTCGTCGCCAGCTGGACGATCGTCAGCGGAGGGAGCACGCTCTCCGCCACGCGGGCCGCCGCCGGCCGCGAGGCGGCCGCCCGGGCCGCCGCCGACGGCGTGACGGCCCGGGCGCGACTCGAGCGCGACGACGCCGAACGCGCCCTGCGCGTGGCCCTCGAGCGCCTCTCCCTCGCCGAACGCAGCGCCGTGCAGGGCGCCGACGCGCATCGCATCGTCGAGCGCCGCTACGAAGGGGGCCTCGCCGCGGTGACCGAGCTCCTCGACGCACAGGCCACGCAGACCGCCACCGCGCTCGGCGTGGCGAAGGCACGCTTCGACGTCGTCGCGGCGCTCGCCGCCCGGCGCCTCGCCCTCGGACTGGACCCCGGATCGCTCGCCGCACTCGACGACACCACCGCGACACCCAACCGCCCGACCAAGGAGCACGACTGATGTCCACCCGGCTGATCGCCCCGATCCTCCTCGCGGCCGCCGCGGGATGCGGCACCCCCCGGGCGCAGGACGCGCCCCCCGCCACGGCCATCGAGCGCACGAGCCGCGAAGTCCCCGTGCGCGACACCGTGCTCGCGGCTACCCTGGACGCCGGCGGCGTGGCCGCCCCGGTCGAGCGCGCCACGCTCTCGACGCACCTCATGGCGACGGTCGCCGACGTGCTGGTGCACGAGGGCGACCGCGTGGTGCGGGGCCAGCCGCTGCTGCGCCTCGACGCCCGCGAACTCGACGCCCGGCGGCAGCAGGCCGCTGCCGCGCTCGCCGAGGCCGAGGCGGTGCACGCGGACGCCGCGCGGCAGGCTGCGCGCATGCGGGCGCTCTTCGCCGACAGCGCCGCGCCGCGGGCGATGCTCGACGCCGCCGAGACCGGGCTCGCCCGCGCCTCCGCCGGCGTGGCGGCGGCGCGTGCCGGCGCCACGGCGGTCGCCGCCGTGCGCGACGACGCCGAGATCCGGGCCCCGTTCGAGGGCGTCGTCACGCGCCGGTGGGTGGATCGAGGCGCGATGGCGGCGCCCGGCGCCCCGCTCCTCGCGATCGAGGACGCCGGCCGCCTGCGCGTCACGGCGGCGATCACGGCCGAGGCAGCGCGCGGCCTCCGCGCCGGCATGCCGGTCGACGCAACCGTCGAGGGGCGGCTCGTGCGCGCCGTGGTCGAGGGCGTCGTGCCGGCCGCCGCCGGCGGCATCTACACGGTGAATGCCCTCGTCCCGAACGCGGACCGTCGCCTGCTGTCGGGCGGGGCCGCCTCGCTGCGCATTCCGCTCGGCCGGCGCGCGGCGCTTGTCGTGCCCGCCGCGGCGCTGATCGAGGACGGCGACCTGGTGGGCGTGCGCGTCCGCTCCGGGCGGGGCGATGCACTCCGCTGGATCAAGCCGGGCCGGCGCGACGGCGGCATGGCCGAGGTGCTGGCAGGCCTCCAGCCGGGCGATCGCGTGCTCGTGCCGCGGATTGGTGGCGCATGACCTCCGGCATCGCCGGCCGCATCGGGGCCGCCTTCCTGCGCTCGAAGCTCACGCCGCTGGTCGCCCTCGCGTCGCTCGCCGTGGGCGCGCTCGGCATCCTCGCCACGCCGCGCGAGGAGGAGCCGCAGATCTCGGTGCCGATGATCGACGTGATCGCGCGGCTCCCCGGCGCGCCGCCCGCCGAGGTGGAGCAGCGCCTCGTGCGGCCGATCGAGCGCCGCATGCAGGAACTCGCCGGCGTCGAGCACGTGTACAGCACGGCCGGTGACGGCTTCGCGCTGGTCACCGTGCGCTTCACGGTCGGCGAGAACCAGGAGGCGAGCGTGACCAAGGTGCAGGCGAAGCTCGGCGCGGCGATGGACGAGTCGCCACCGGGGACGCCGCCGCCGCTGGTGCAGCCGCACGCGATCGACGACGTGCCGGTGCTCGCCCTCACGCTGCACGCGCGCGACATGGACTCGAACCTGCTGCGCCAGGTCGCCGGGCGCCTCGAGGACGAGGTGCGCACGGTGCCGGAGGTCTCCACCACGCGGCTCATCGGGGGCTCTCCCCGGCAGCTGCGCGTGACCCTCGACCCGGCGCGGCTCGCCGCCGCCGGCGCCAGCCCGGCCGAGGTGTTCGTCGCGCTGCGGGGGGCCGACGCCCGGGTGCAGGCCGGCGAGTTCACGTCGGCGAACGCCACCGTGCGGGTGGAGGCGGGCGCCCCCCTGCGAACGGCCGCGGATGTCGGCGCCGTGCTGGTCGCCACGCGGACGGGGCCGGTGGCCGTGCGCGACGTCGCCACGGTGCGCGACGACTTCGCCGAGTCCACGACGTACGTCACGCACGCGGCGCGCGGCGGCCCGCCGGAGGCGGCGGTGACGCTGAGCGTCGCCAAGCGCGCCGGCGCCAACGCGACCGCCGTGACGCGTGCCGTGCTCGCCCGCGTCGAGGCCGCGCGCGGCCGGGTGCTCCCCGGCAACGTGACCGTCACGGTCACCCGCGACTACGGCGAGACGGCGGGCGAGAAGGCCCGCGAGCTGATCCTCCACCTGGCGCTGGCGACCGTGTCGGTCACGGTGCTGATCTGGGTCTTCCTCGGCTGGCGCGAGGCGGTGGTGGTGCTCGTCGCGGTCCCCGTGACCCTCGCCCTGACGCTGTTCACCTACTACGCGCTCGGGTATTCCCTCAACCGGATCACCCTGTTCGCCCTGATCTTCTCGATCGGCATCCTCGTGGACGACGCGATCGTGGTGGTGGAGAACATGTTCCGGCACATGCGCCGGCACGACCGCGCGCCGGACGTGGCGGCCATCGAGGCGGTGGACGAGGTGGGCAATCCCACGATCCTCGCCACCTTCACCGTCATCGCCGCGATCCTGCCGATGGCGTTCGTGTCGGGGCTCATGGGTCCGTACATGCGGCCGATCCCCGTCGGCGCGAGCGTGGCGATGCTGGCCTCGCTGGCGGTGGCCTTCATCGTCACGCCGTGGCTCGCCTACCGGCTGCTCAAGGGTCACGTGACGGCCGGCCCGCCGCACGACCTGGCGCACGAGGAGGAGGAGGGGACCCGCATGGGCCGGTTCTACGCCGGCATCATGACGCCCCTGCTCGACAGCCGCCGCCGCCGCCGGCAACTCTACGGCACGGTGCTCGCGCTCCTCGCGGGCTCGGCATCGTTGCTGCTGCTGAGGGGGGTGCAGGTCAAGATGCTCCCGTTCGACAACAAGTCCGAGTTCCAGGTGGTGCTCGACCTCCCCGAGGGGGCCACGCTCGAGACGAGCCAGGCCGCCGCCGCGGAGATCGCCGCGTACCTGCGCACGGTGCCGGAGGTCCGCAGCACGGAGACGTACGCGGGCACGGCCGCGCCGGTGAACTTCAACGGGCTCGTGCGGCACTACTTCCTGCGCGGCGGCGCGAACGTGGCCGACGTGCAGGTCAACCTGGCGCCCAAGGGCGCCCGCACGCGGCAGAGCCACGCCATTGCCGTCGCCGTGCGGCCGGCGGTGGACTCGATCGCGCGCCGCTTCGGCGCGTCGGCCAAGGTCGCGGAGATCCCGCCGGGGCCGCCGGTGCTCGCGACGCTCGTGGCCGAGGTGTACGCGGCCGACGACAGCGGCCGCCTCGAGGCGGCGCGCCAGGTGCGGCGCGTGTTCGAGGCGACGCCGGGCGTGGTGGACGTGGACTGGACGGTGGTCGCGCCGCAGGCCACCGAGGTGTTCCAAATCGACCGCGTCCGCGCCGCCGCGGCGGGGGCCGGCGTGGAGCAGGTCGCGCAGACCCTGGCGATGGCGCTCTCCGGCCCGACCGCGACGATCGCGGCGTCGTCGTCCGCCCGCGACCCCCTGGCGATCGCCCCGCGCCTCGCGGTGGACCGCCGGTCGTCGCGCGAGGCGCTGCTCGCCATCCCGGTGGCCACCGCGACGGGCCCGCAGCCCCTCGGCGCCTTCGTGCGCGTGGAGCGGCGCCCGCGCGACGACATCCGCGTGCGCCGCGACCAGCGCCCCGTGATCTACGTGACCGGCGACGTGGCCGGCGAGGTCGAGGCGCCCGTGTACGCGATCCTCGCCATGAATCGCGCCCTCGATGCGGTGCGGGTGCGCGGCGCGACGATCCACCACTACAACGCGGTGCAGCCCCCGCGGCTCGACGAGACCGCGATCAAGTGGGACGGCGAGTGGCAGGTCACGATCGAGGTCTTCCGTGACCTCGGCATCGCCTTCGCGGTGGTGCTGGTGCTGATCTACGTCCTCGTCGTCGGCTGGTTCCAGTCGTTCACGGTGCCGCTGGTGATCATGGCGCCGATTCCGCTCACGCTCATCGGCATCCTGCCGGGGCACGCCATCTTCGGCGCCTTCTTCACCGCCACGTCGATGATCGGCATGATCGCGCTTGCCGGCATCATCGTGCGCAACTCGATCCTGCTGGTGGACTTCATCCAGCTCGCCGAGTCGCGCGGCCGCCCGCTGCGCGAGGCGGTGCTCGAGGCGGGGGCGGTGCGGTTCCGGCCGATCGCGCTCACCGCGGCGGCCGTCGTGGCGGGGGGACTCGTGATGGTGCTCGACCCGATCTTCGAGGGGCTCGCGGTGGCCCTGATGAGCGGGGCCGTGGTCGCCACGCTGCTCACCATGGTCGTCGTGCCGCTCCTCTACTGGGAACTCGCCCGTCGTCGCCCCACGTCGGCGGTGGATGCCGCCGGCCGCCCCTCCCCCATCGCCGAGGATCGCTGACCCATGTGCCCCGACAAGATCATTCGCCGCTTCGCCGGCCTCTTCATCCTCGGCTCCGTCGCCGTGGGCTGGCTCGTCCATCCCGCCGCCTTCTGGTTCACGGCCTTCGTGGGGTTCAACCTGCTGCAGTCGAGCCTCACGGGCTTTTGCCCGCTGGAACGCGTCCTCGGCCGCGCCCGGTTGTTCGCCTGCCGCCCCGCGCCCCGCGGAAACCGGTGATCCCCCGATCCCGACCACGCTAGCTTCCGGGACGGTCCGCCCCTCGCCGGAGTCCCCGCCGCCCGTGCCGCCCACCCGCATGCCCCCGGAACTCCTCGCCATCCTCGCCGAGCGCTTCAAGGCGTTCGCCGAGCCGGCGCGGCTGCAGGTGTTGTATTCGCTGCGCGGCGGTGAGAAGTCGGTGAATGATCTCGTGGCACTGACCGGCCTCGGCCAGGCCAACCTGTCGAAGCACCTGCAGGTGCTGCACGCGGCGGGACTCGTCGTGCGACGCCGGGAGGGCGCGTTCGCCTATCACGCCCTCGCGGACGGGGACGTCCTGCAGCTCTGCGACCTCGTGTGCGGCCGGCTCGACAAGGAGTCGCGGGCGCTGCTGAAGGCGCTCTCGCGCTGAGCGCCCTCGTCGCGCGTGGCCAGCCGTTGCGCGCACACGCGGTGACCGCCAGAATGCCCGCGGGGATCCGTCGGCGCCGCCCTCGGAACTGCTCCCGCTCGCCCGCATCCGCACCGGATTCGCCCGTGACCGCACGACTCGCCCGGCACGACTCATGTGTTGCCCGCTCCTCGCTCCGCGCCGGCCTCCTCGCCGCGATGGTGTTCGCGCTCCCCGCCGGGGCGTGGGCCCAGGGCGCCCCCCTGCCCGTCACCGGCCGCTCGATGGTGACCACCACGCTCGGCATCGTCGCCTCGAGCTCCCCCCTCGCCGCGCGGGCCGGCACGCAGGTCCTCGAGGCCGGCGGCAATGCCGTCGATGCCGCGATCGCCGCCAACGCGGTCATCGCCCTCACCGAGCCGTCGGGCGACGGGATCGGCGGCGACCTGTTCGCGATCGTGTACGAGGCCAGGACGGGCAAGCTGCATGGCCTCAACGCCGCCGGCTGGTCGCCGGGGGCCCTCTCGGCGCGCACCCTGCTCGACAAGGGGATCACGCGCATGCCGCGCGCCGGCATCCATGCGGTCACCGTGCCGGGCGCGGTGGCCGGCTGGCAGGCGCTTCGCGACAAGTTCGGCACGATGGGCTTCGACACGCTGCTCGCGCCGGCGATCTGGTATGCCGAGCACGGCTTTCCGGTCACCGAGCAGGTGGCCCGCCTCTGGGAGAACGCGGTCACCAAGCTCTCTGCCAACCCGTACAGCAAGGCCACCTTCCTGCTCGGCGGCACCCGCGCGCCGCGCGAGGGGGAGCTGTTCCGCAATCCCGACCTCGCGGCCACGCTGCGGCGCATCGCCAGGCAGGGGCGCAACGGCTTCTACGGCGGCGCCACCGCCGAGGCGATCGTCCGGCTCTCGCGCGAGGAAGGGGGCCTGATGACCCTCGACGACCTGCGCGACCTCCAGCCCGAGTGGATCGCGCCGATCAGCACGACCTACCGCGGCTGGACCGTCACCGAGCTCCCCGCCCCCACGCAGGGAATCGCCGCCCTCATGATGCTCAACATGATGGAGCAGTTCCCGATCGCCGAGTGGGGCTTTCACGGCACGCGCACCATGCACGCCATGATCGAGGCCAAGAAGCTCGCCTACGCCGACATGCTCCGGTACACGGCCGACCCCAACTTCGCGCGGGTGCCGGTGGCGCAGATGCTCGACAAGGCGGGGGCGGCCTCGCGCGTGAAGGCCATCGACCCCGCGCATGCCTCGTGCCGCACCGAGCCGGCGACGTACGGCTCCGTCTCGCAGAAAGCGGGCAGCGAGACGATCTACCTCACCGTCGTGGACAAGGACGGCAACATCGTCTCGCTCATCCAGAGCATCTACTCGGAGTTCGGCTCGGGGCTCACCGCGCCGGGCACCGGCGTGCTGCTGCACAATCGCGGCGCCCTGTTCACCCTCGACACGACGGCCGTGAACGTGCTGGCGGGGCACAAGCGGCCGCTGCACACGATCATACCCGGCTTCATGGAGAAGGACGGGACGCGCATCGGCTTCGGCATCATGGGGGGCTGGAACCAGTCGCAGGCCCACGCCCAGTTCGTGTCGAACATCGCGGACTTCAACATGACGATCCAGCAGGCGCTCGAGGCGGGGCGGTTCAGCAAGGGCACCTTCGACGGCTGCGACGTCGATGTCGAGTGGCTCGTGCCGGCGAGCGTTCGCGCCGAGCTCGAGCGGCTCGGCCACAAGGTCACCACCGTCGGCGCGCGGTCGAGCAACTTCGGGTGGGGCCAGGCGGTGCAGCGCACGCCGGGGGGCGTGAACTTCGGCGCCAGCGAGCCGCGCCACGACGGCGCGGCGATGCCGCAGGGTGCGCCGGTGGGGCCGCCAAAGCCCTGACCGGCGCGCGCGGCATCAGTGCGCGCCGCGTGCGCATACGACAGGGCCGGCACGTCGTCGGCGGTGCCGTGCGCCACCAGCACCTGCTTGCCGCGCGGGTCCCCCGGCGTCGCGGCGTGCGGCAAGACCTTGGGCGGCAGACGGCCGCTCATCACCACGACCCCCGCGACCAGATCCGGCACGGTGCGCGGGGAGTGCGGCGCCATGGTCGCGCCCCGGCCGAAGCGACGACATGCACGCGCGACGCCTCGGCACCGCGGGCGTCCACCGCCTCGTCGATGCATCGCGCACCGGTGCGCCACCCAGCCTCGGCCTCGTCGCGGTTGCTCACCGGCCCAGGCGCGTGGAAGGTCACGTGGAACCAGGCGAACGCGCCGGGGCGTGCCTCGCTCCCGCCCGCGATCACCCGCCGCGCGGCGCGGCGATCTGCAGCCGGAGCCGCGTCCCCCACGGATCCCGCACCGCGACGCCCACGGATCCCTGCGCGCTCGTCGACGCCTCGGCTTCATGGCCGGCGAGGCCGAGGCTCTCGGTCACCGCGAGCAGGCTCGCCGGATCCGGCAGCTCGATCGTCCATTCGAGCAGCTGCGCCTCGTCGGCCGCCGGCGCCGCCGCGCCGCTCCCCGCCCATGTGTTGGTGCCGAGGTGGTGGTGATATCCACCGGCGGCGAGGAAGAGCGCGCCCGGGTACTGCCACACCATCCGGTCGAAGCCGAGGGCGCCGTGATAGAACGCCGACGCCGCGGCGAGGTCGCCCACGTGCAGGTGCAGGTGGCCGATCGTGGTGCCGGCCGGCATGCCCGTCCACGGCTCGTCGCCGGCGGCGCGCACGAGCCCCGCCATGTCGACCGGATCGGTCGCCATCATCAGCTCGCGGCCCAGGCGCTTCCATGTGTCCCGGGGCCGGTCGGCGTACACCTCGATGCCAAGGTTGTCGGGATCCTGCAGGTAGAGCGCCTCGCTCACGAGATGGTCGCCCGCTCCGGCCTGTGCCCCGATCTCCGACAGGTGACGCACGAATCGACCGAGCGCTGCACGCTCCGGCAGCAGGATGGCGAAGTGGAACAGCCCCGTTCGGCCGCGCCGCGGCGCCGGCCGCGCCCCCGCCCGCTCGTGAAGCACGACAAGCGGCAGATCGCCGCCGTGGGCGCCGAGCACGGCACCGGCGGCATCGCGCTCGATCAGGCGAAGGCCCAGCGTCTCGGTGTAGAAGGCGGCCGACCGCGCCAGGTCGGCGACCTGCAGGTGCACCGGCCCGAGGCGAAGCGCGGCGGGGAGCCGGAACCCCCGCGGGACCTCACCGTAGCTGCCTGGAGTCGCCGGCTGCGCGCCGGCGGCGCTGCCAAAGATGTCGTGCGTGGTGACGCTCACCTGGCCTCCCCTGGTGCCTGCCCACCGGAAGCTGGTTCGGCCGGAGTTGCCTCGCCAGTTGCGGCGCCGTGGTGCGCCGGTGCTCCCGGCGGGCTCGATGCCGGCCGGAGACTCCCGGTGAACGCTCGAGGGCTGGACAGCCGTTCCGTGGGCGCCCATTGTGGACGCGCACCAGTCGGGCGGTCGCCGCACCGGATCTGGCCACTGCCGCGGCACAGGGAGGACCACCGTGACCATCCTTCGGATCGGATCGCTGGCGATGCTCGCCTTCGGCACGCTGCTTGCCGCGTCGCCGGCGGATGGCCAGCGCGGCTCGTATCGCGGCGGCGGCACGCCACGCGCGCGGGGGCCCGCGTACCGAGTGCCATCGGCCCCTCGCGCTCCCCGTGCGCGCAGTGCCCCGGGCGCACCCGGGTCCCCACGCGTGCGCGCCGCCCCGCCCCCCCGCGCTCCCCGGGCCCGCGCGGCACCGGGGGCGCGCAACAGCCGTGGGCGGCTCAAGCGCAGCCCCAGCGCCAAGCGCGAGTTCATGAAGAGCACCGGTCACCCGCGCGGCTGGCCGGGGCATGTGGTTGACCACATCGTCCCCCTCGCCTGCGGCGGCCGCGACTCGCCGTCAAACATGCAATGGCAGACCACGGCCGAAGCCAGGGCCAAGGACAAGGTCGAGCGCCGGGGCTGCTAGATTCGTGCCCATGGCCCGACCTGCCGCCCTCCGCAGCGCCGGCACCGCCCCCCTGCTCGCCGCGGTCGCGGCCCTCGCCGCCTGCGGCGGCATGCGCCCGTCGCCCGCGGCCGCGCCGCTCGCCCTCCCCGACCCGGTCCAGATCGTCGACGTCGCCTCGGGGACGACGCTCACCCCGGCCGCGCTCGCCGATCGCCTTCGCGCCGCCGAGTTCGTGCTGCTGGGCGAGCAGCACGACAACCCGGCGCACCACCGCGTGCGGGCCGCGCTGCTGTCGAGCGTGGGCGGCGACCGGGCGTCGGTCGTGTTCGAGCACTGGCCCCGTGGCACGGTGGCCCTCCCCGGCACGGGCGAGCCCCGCGTCGCCTGGCTCGACCGCACCGGCTTCGACCGCACCGGATGGCGCTGGCCGCTGCACGAGCCGCTGGTGGACGCGGTGCTCGCGAGCGGCCGCACCTGGCGCGGGAGCAACGTGAGCCGCGAGGCGCTGCGCGACGTGGTACGCAGGGGAAGCGACGGCGCCCCGCCCGAGCTGGCCGCCGTGATGAGGCGCGTGCCCCTCGACAGCGCGGCGCGCGCCGTGATCGACGCCGAGATCGTGACCGGGCACTGCGGCCAGCTCCCGGCGAGCATGGTGCCCGGGATGCGCGACGCGCAGGTGGTGCGTGACGTGGCGATGGCGACGGCGATGCTCGACGCCCGCGCGAGCGGCACACCCTGGCTCGTGGCCGGGAACGGCCATGTGCGGAGCGACGTCGCGGTGCCGCGGTGGCTCGCGGCGCAGGCGCCGGGAGCCCGGGTGCTGGCCGTGGGCTTCATGGAGCTCGGGGCCGACGGCGCGCGGCCGGCGTTGCCTCCGGCGTCGATGTACGAGGTGGTCGTGTTCACCGCCCCGGCGACGAGGCCGGACGCCTGCGCCACTTTCAAGGCGCCGGCGGCGCCGAGGCCACCGCAATGACTCCGATCGCGGCCACCCTGCGGCGCGTGACGATCGCCGCCTTCATTGGAATGCTGCTTGCCGCCCCCGGGCTGGGCGCGCAGGACTCGACGCACGCCGCGCGCACCGACTCGGCGGCCCGCCTGGACTCACTCGCCGAGCGACTGGCCCGCGCCGAGGCCGCGATCAGGCTCCTGCGCGAGCAGCTGCAGTCGCAGGCCGCCGCGGCCGCCGGCACGAAGTCGCGTTCGCCGATCGAGTTCAGCGGACGCGTGCTGATGAACGCGTTCTACAACAGCGGCCACAGCGAGAACGCCGACGTGCCGACCTTCGCCGTGCCGGCAGCGGCGGCGTTTCAGGATCGCTCGGGGGGAGCCACCTTCCGGCAGACGCAGCTCGCCCTCTCGGCGCAGGGGGCCAGGCTCTGGGGGGCCGACGCCACCGGATATCTGGAGGTGGACTTCTTTGGTGGCGCGCAAGCGGGAGCCGGCGGACGGCTGCTCTTTCCCGAGCCGCGGCTGCGGATCGCGCGGGCGATGCTCACCTGGGGCGACGCCGAGCTGATGGTCGGCCAGGACGTCCCCCTGCTCTCGCCCGTGGAGCCGACCGGGCTCGCGTCCACCGGCAAGCCGAGCTTCGCCGGCGCGGGGAACCTGTGGCTCTGGCTGCCGCAGGTTCGGTTGACGAAGTCGATTGGCGAGTCGGGGCCGGTGCGGTGGGCGCTGCAGGGGGCGCTCGTGGCGCCGTGGGGCAACGGCATCATCGCCGGCGACGCGGACCGCACCGACATCGGCGAGCGCAGCCGGCTGCCGATGCTCCAGGCTCGGCTCCGCGCGCGCTGGGGCGAGGAGGAACAGCGCGGCGAGGTCGGCGTGTCGGGGCACATCGGCTGGCTCGGCACCGCCGGCGACAGCACGCTGTCGACGAACGCGGTGGCGGTGAGCTGGATCGTGCCGCTGGCGTCCTGGCTCGAGGCACGCGGCGAGGCCTACAGCGGCCAGATGCTGGCGGGGCTTGGCGGCGGCGGCGCGGGGCAGAACTTCGGCCTGAACGCGCTGTCGCAGCCGATTCCGCTGCGCGACACCGGCGGCTGGCTGCAGGTGAACGTCAGGCCCAACGCGCGGTGGACGATGGGCGGGGGCTGCGGGCAGTCGCAACCGCTCCTGGCCGACCGACCCTCGACCCAGCGCAACGTGAGCTGCGAGACGCACGCGATCTGGCGTCCGGGCGGGCTGCCGGTGATCGGGCTGGAACTAAAGGAGATCCAGACGACGTACGCGACGGCGGGGACGGTGAGGACGCGGCAGGTGAACCTGGCGGTGGGAGTGGAGTTCTAGGCATTCGCCGCGGGCCCGAACGGAGAAACCCCGCCGCGGACGAGTCGCGCGGCGGGGTTTTCGGTCGAGTCGGTGGGCCATCGAGGAGTTGACCCGAAGGGCAACGACTTCCCTGGAATCAGTGGGCCATCGAGGAGTTGAACCTCGGACCTCACGCTTATCAGGCGTGCGCTCTAACCACCTGAGCTAATGGCCCTCACCTGCCTCCGCGCAGTCCTGTTGCGGAACCTCGAAACCTAGTCCCGCGAGTGGGTCGATTCAAGCCGAAATCGCGCAGCGCCGCTCCCCCCGGGCCGCTCGCCCGACTCGCCTCCCACTACTTCACCCGCGCCCCGCGCTGCCGCGCCCCGTTCTGCACCAGGATCAGCGCGTCCACCGCCCCCGTGCCGTCCTTGGTGAACTCCACCTGCGCGTCCACCACCCGCAGGAAGAACTTCCCCTCCGACTCGGCGTAGAGCGGGAACCGGGGCTGGTTGGTCGCCTGCAAATGAAGCGCCGACCCCTCCCGCGTGATCGCGATGCTGAACGTCGGCGCGAGCTGGTACACCCCCACGTACCGCGCCAGCACCTCCGGGGCGAGGTCCACCGCCACCCGCTGCACGGGGGGCCTGGTGAGGGGAATGCGCTCGTCGAGGATGTGCAGCGCCACGTCGTCGATGTTGGTCGCGCTGTTGGACAGCACCACCACCCCCACCCGCCGGGCGGGGTTCCACCCCACGAAGCTGTGGTAGCCGCCCGTCTCGCCGTTGTGCCACACGATCGTGTCGCCGGCGGCGTTGTTGAGCCGGTGCCAGGCCAGTCCCAGCGACAGGTTCGGCTGCGGCCCCGCGCGGCGCCGCTCGTGCGTGGTGGCGAGCGCGCGGCCGAGTGGGCGCGAGGCGGAGTCCATGTGCGCCGCCAGGTAGCGCAGCATGTCGCCCACGGTCGAGCGCACCGCGCCGGCGCCGGCCAGCGCGTCCAGCTCCCAGGTGCGCTGCGGGTCGAGTCCCGAGTTGTGCCCCGGTGCCAGCCGCGCCGTCAGGGCCGGCGTGAGCGTCACCCCCGACTCGGCCATCTCCAGCGGGCGCAGGATTCGCTCCGCGACCAGCCGCTCGTAGCTCATGTTTGCCTTGCGGGCGAGGGCGAAGCCGAGCAGCCCCACGCCAAGGTTCGAATACTCGTATCGCTCGCCGATGTCGCGCGGCAGCTGGTAGCCGGCGAGGAAGCCCAGCATCCGCGCGCCGTCGTAGTCGGCGTACGGGTTCGACGGGTCCCTGGGGGCGAAATTTCCCGGCATCCGCGGCAGCCCCGACGACTGCGTGGCGAGGTCGAGCAGGGTGATCTTGCGCCCGTTGCGCTCGGGAATCACGACCCCCGGCCCAAGCAGCTCCGCCACCGGCTGGTCGAGCCGCACCTCGCCCCGCGCCACCATCTCGGCGAGCACGCTCGCGGTGAACGTCTTGGTCACCGAGCCGATCTCGAACACCGAGTGCTCGTCGAGCGGGGCGCCACCGGCGCCGGTGCCCCACGCCACCACCCGCCGTCGGGCGTCGGGGTCGATCAGCCCCACCACGATGCCCGACGAATGCCGCGACTCCACGCGCTCCCGGATCATGGCGCGCACCTCCGAGTCGGCCGGCAACGGGCGCTGACCCCCGGCCGTTGTGAAGGCAAGGAGAGTGGATGACAGGACGATGACGGCGGGACTGGCGGCGCGGCGCATGTGCGTAGAATTCGGCGGCAGGGTTTGGTCGCTCACACTCCGCCCGGAAGCTACCCTGCACCCCATCCGGTTCACCACCGGCCAGGCGGCACCCTCGGGACTCCCCGCATGATCGCCGCCGAGACGGTCGGTGTCGCCCTCGACGCCCTGCGCGCGAACAAGATGCGATCGCTGCTCACCATGCTCGGCATCGTGATCGGGGTGAGCGCCGTGATCGCCATGGTGGCCCTCGGCACCGGCGCCGCCAACGCGGTCAGGGAGCGGATCGCGCGTCTCGGCACCACGGTGCTGCAGGTGAATGCCGTGCGGCTGCAGCAGGGGGGCGTGACCACGGCATCCACCGCCAAGCTGACCATGAAGGACGTGGACGCCGTTGTCGAGCGGTCGCACAACGTGGTGGCGGTGAACCCGCAGCAGGACCGCACCCTGCAGGTGCAGTGGACGAATCGCAACGCGAACATCCAGGTCACCGGCACGATGCCCAACTTCCTCGACGTGCGCGGCTTCCGGATCGCGTCGGGGCGCATGTTCACCCGGGCCGAGGAGGCGGCGCGCAAGAACGTCGCGGTGCTCGGCGGCACGGTGGCCCCGCTGCTCGGCTTCGACGACGGGGCGTCGCTGATCGGCGAGCGGATCCGCATTGGCGGGCTCACCTTCACCGTGATCGGGGTGCTGGCCGAAAAGGGGACGACCGGCTTCGGCGACGGCGACGAGCAGGTGCTCATTCCATTCTCGACCGGCCGCTTTCGCGTCTTCGGCACCGACCGCGTGAACGACATCTGGGCGCTGGCCGCGAGCGAGGACTCGCTCGAGTCGGCGATGGCGGAGGTGCAGGCGGCGATCCGCCGGTCGCACCGCATCCGCCCCGGACGACCTGACGACTTCCGGATCCGCAACCAGTCCGACTTCCTCGTGGCGCTCAGCGAGACCAACGCGACGTTCGCCATGCTGCTGGCCGGCGTGGCGGCGGTGAGCCTGCTGGTGGGCGGGATCGGGATCATGAACATCATGCTCGTCGCCGTCACCGAGCGGACGCGCGAGATCGGGGTGCGGAAGGCGCTCGGCGCGACCCGGCGCGACATCCTGCTGCAGTTCCTGATCGAGGCGGTGGTGCTGTGCGTGGTGGGGGGGCTGATCGGCGTCGCCGTGGGCGTGATCGCCACGTGGCAGTTGCACGTGAGCCTGGGCTGGGAGACGGCGGTCGATCCGGTGTCGATCCTGGTCGCGGTCGGGTTCGCCACCGCAACGGGGCTCATCTTCGGCGTCTGGCCGGCGCGGCGGGCTGCGAAGCTCGACCCGATCGTGGCGCTGAGGTTCGAGTAGCGTCGGGCGGGCCACCGCCGGAGCGGTTCCGAGGGCACCCCGCGGGCGGCGACTCGCCGTCGACTCGCCGGCGCCGGGGCCGCGGCGACCGCCGGTGTCGCCCGGGGCACGCATGTTGCAGATTCCCGGGCGGAGACCGGTGCGCGATCACGGACGAGCGGAGTGGCTGCCATGCGACGTTACCTGCACCTGGGCGCGATCCTCGCGGGGCTGGTGGCCACCCCCGCCACCGCCCAGGTCTATTCCAACCCCACCAACGGGCTCGACGGGTGGAGCATCGACGTCGCTCCCGGCGTCTTCGACGACTTCCGGCTCACGGCACCGGTGACCCTCACCAGCGTGCGGTACTTCGCGCTGATGGTCCCCACGCTCACGCCCACCAGCTTCGTGGCGTGGACGATCTACGCGAACGCCGCCGGGAGCCCGGGAGCGGCCCTCGCCACCGGCACCGCCGCCACGGCCGCCACCTACGTGGGGCCGTTCCCGGCCTACGGCGGCTACTTCAAGTCGTGGGCGATGGACTTCTCGCTCAGCGTCCCCCTCGCGCCGGGGATCTACTGGCTCGGCCTCGCCGCGCCGTCGCCGTCACCGGTGATGTACTGGGAGACCGCCAACGTGTACGCGGGGAGCGCCCCGGCGAGGATTGTCGGCGGCCCGGGCGACACCGACCTCGCGTTCGAGCTGCGCGGCGACGTGCGCGCGGTGGTCCCCGAGCCGGCCACGCTGCTGCTGGTGGGGGCGGGACTCGCGCTGGTGGCGGGGCTTGCCCGCCGCCGGAGCACGCTGCCCTAGCCGTCCGACCGTCCCACCAGGCCCCCCCAACCCATGCACTGGCTCGCCGACCCCAACATCTGGATCGGTCTCGTCACCCTGTCGGCGCTCGAGATCGTCCTCGGCATCGACAACGTCATCTTCATCTCGATCCTCGCCGGGGGGCTCCCCGACGCGGTGCGCGACCGGGCCCGCAAGGTGGGACTGGCGGCGGCCTTCGTCACGCGGGTGCTGCTCCTGCTGTCGATCGGGTGGCTGGTGGGGCTGACCACCCCGCTGGTGGGCGTGGGGCGGGTGCACCTGAGCGGGCGCGACCTCGTGCTGCTGGTGGGCGGGCTGTTCCTGATCTTCAAGGCGACGCACGAGATCCACGCCAGGCTCGAGGGCCCCGAGGGGGAAGCGCCGGGATCGGCGGGTCGCACGGGGGCGACCTTCCGCGCGGTGATCGTGCAGATCATGCTGATCGACATCGTCTTCTCGCTCGACTCGGTGATCACCGCGGTCGGCATGGTGAGCCAGGTGTCGATCATGATCGCGGCCAACGTGATCGCGCTGGTGTTCATGCTCGCCTTCAGCGGCGGGATTGCGGGGTTCGTGGACCGCCACCCGACGATCAAGGTCCTGGCGCTGGCGTTCCTGATCATGATCGGCGCGAACCTGGTGGCCGAGTCGCTCGGCGTTCACATCCCGAAGGGGTACACGTACTTCGCGATGGCCTTCTCGATCGGCGTCGAGATGATCAACCTCAGGGTCCGGGCGCGGGGGCAGGCGGTGAGGCTGCACTCGCAGGCGCCGACGGCGTAGTCACCTCGGGCGACGCGCCGGGGGCGCGACCCGGCGCTGGTGTCGGCCATGGTTGCCGCCCGCGCCGACGGCACGCCCCGGCCCGTCGCCGCCGGCGTCAGGCTGCGGCGCCCGGGCCGCCGCACTAGAATCTGCGCGGCACCGTCCGCACCTCGCACCCACCCAGGGAGGAAGGCATGAAGATGTCCCAGATTTCGGGCCGCCGCCGGCGCATGCTCACGCTCGCGATTGTCGGGATCCCGTGGTTCCTGCGCGACCAGCTCGCCAGCGCCCTCGAGGGACGCTCCGCCGCGGCGCAACAGGTGCAGGCGGCGCTGGACACCGAGTCGCAGCGGCAGCTGCAGGAGCGCGACCAGCGCGAGGCCAGCGAGCGGCTTGTCAGGATCGAGCACCTGCTCGAGAAGGACCCGGGGAGCGTGGAGAAGGACCCGGGGTTCGACAAGGAGATCGACGCCGCCGGGCGGCAGCTGACGGCGAGCGTCGAGCAATTCGAGGCACGGCTCAAGACCCTCGCCCTCGACGACGACGATGTCGCACCGGTGGTGGCGGCGGCCGACAGCGCGAAGGCGGTGGCGGCCGAGTTGATGAAGTCGTACGGCGAGGCCTCGACCACGCCCCAGCAGGACGACGCGCTCCTCGCCCGCTTCGACAGCGCCTCGGCGCACTTCGAGGAGCAGTTGCAGGAGCTCTCGACGAGGTCCGTCGCCGATGCCGCGGCGTATTCCCGCTGGGCCGGCTACTCGCGGTTCGGCGCCTGGCTCATGACGGGGCTCGGGGTGCTGATGATGGGCGGCGGCTGGAGCAGGCTGCTGGGAGGGCCGGACGACGCGAGCCAGGCGACGGCCGACGAGTGAGCGCGCGGCGGCGCGAGCGCGGCAAGGGTCGGAATCGACTTGGCGCCGCAGGTTGGCCAGCGCCTGACGGGAGCGCCGGGCCGCGTCCCGCCGGCGGAGTACGAGGGGAACGCTCGCCGGTCCACGTCCCACACCGGGGCGGCGGGAGATGACCCACCGGGTGCGCGGAAGGCCCGGGGCGTTTCAGCCCGGCCCGGGACGACCCGGGCGCAGTTCCCTCAGTCGTCGAACTTCCCGCTCCCGCCCCCCGGCGCGTGGTCGTCGAAGTCGTCGTACTCGTCGTCGAGGTCCACAAGGTCGTCGTCGAGGTCGTCGAACTCGTCGTCGTCGAGGTCGTCGTCGTCCAGCTCCCCGTCGAGCGCGTCGTCGTCGAGCAGCCCCTCGTCGTCGTCGAGGTCGCCGTCGAGGTCCTTCTGGTCAACGAGCAGCTCGTCGTCGAGGTCGTCCTCGTCGCCGCGGGGCGCGAGATGCATGGGCCCGGTCACCCACTCCCGTTCCTCATCGGGATTCGGCGACTCGAACGCGCGTGCCATGGTGCCAGGCTCCTGTCAGTCGTGGTGTGCGGGGGACTCCCCCGAATGTGCATGGCGCGCGCGCAGCGTCAAGCGGCTGCCCATCGCCTCACCCGTCAGACACCGCGAGCCCGCATATCGTTACCGGCCGGAGACGCTCCGGCGTCATTCTCCGTGCGCTCGGCTCCCGAGGTGAACCGGGGGGAGGATGAGGAAGGCGCGACCACGGAGCGCGACCACGGAGCGCGACCACGGAGCGCGACCACGGAGCGCGACCACGGAGCGCGACCACGGAGCGCGACCACGGAGGGTCACCGAGGCGACAGCGGCCCGGGACTCGGGGCCCGCGGGCAAGTGCTCGCGCCGAGGCGCGACCGCCGGCCGAGGGGCCCGGTTGCCAAGGATCGGTGGCCGTGCCCCCGATTCCTGCGTGCGACTCCGCGCGCCGCAATGGCTCGGTGGTTGCGCCTTGCACCCGGCGTCACGGTGCGCGTGCCCGGCCCGGCCCAGGTTTCGCTCGCCGGCCGAAGGGCGACGCGGAGCTCGTCCCTAGCGCCCCGCCGCCTCGCGCTCGCGCTTGGCCTCGCGATTGGTCTTCTTGCGGTCGCTGGCGAGGAGGGTGCGCTTGCGCAGCCGGATGCCCTGCGGCGTGACCTCGATCAGCTCGTCCTCCTCGATGTACTCGAGGGCGCTCTCGAGGGTCAGGAGCCGCGGCGGCTCGAGCGTGATGTGCTCGTCGGCCGACTTGCTGCGCATGTTGGTGAGCTTCTTCTCGCGACAGGGATTCACGTCCATGTCCCCCGGGCGCGCGTTCTCGCCGATGATCATCCCCTCGTACACCGCGTCGCCGGGGGCGACGAACAGCGTGCTGCGGTCCTGCAGGTTGTTGAGGGCGAAGCCGACGATCGTCCCCCCTTCCATCGACACCAGGGTGCCGCGGGTGCGTCCCTCGAGGGGCCCCGCCCACGCCCCGTACTCGAGGAACCGGTGGTGGATGATCCCGGTGCCCCGCGTGTCGGTGAGGAACTCGGAGCGGTAGCCGAACAGGCCGCGGGCGGGGATCCGGTAGAGGAGCCGCACCAGCCCCTGCCCCGGGTTCTTCATCTCGATCATCTCGGCGCGGCGCGGGCCGAGCTGCTCGATCACCGTGCCGAGGTACTCCTCGGGGACGTCGATCGCGAGTTCCTCATAGGGCTCGAGGCGCTCCCCGTTCGCCGCGGTGCGCGTGATCACCCGCGGGCGCGACACCTGGAACTCGAAGCCCTCGCGCCGCATCGTCTCCATGAGGATCGACAGGTGCAGCTCGCCCCGTCCCGACACCGACCAGGTGTCGGTGCTGTCGGTGTCCTCGACGCGCAGCGCGACGTTGCGCTCGAGCTCCTTGTACAGCCGTTCGCGCAGCTGCCGCGACGTCACGAACTTCCCCTCGCGCCCGGCGAACGGGGAGTTGTTCACGAGGAAGTCGACCGAGATCGTCGGCTCCTCGACCGCGATCCCCGGCAGGCGGTCGGGGTGGTCGGGGTCGGTGAGGGTGGTGCCGATCTCGACGTTCTCGAAGCCGGCCAGCGACACGATCTCCCCGGCGCTCGCCTCGGGGACGTCGATCCGCTCGAGCCCCTCGAACGCGTACAGCCTGACGACCTTGCCGCGCACCGGCGCCTGCGCCGCGTCGATGCCGAGGTACGCGACCTGCTCGCCGAGCCTCACCGTGCCGCGCTCCACGCGTCCCACCGCGAGGCGGCCAAGATAGGGCGAGTAGTCGATCGTCGAGACGAGCATCTGGAACGGGCCCGCGGCGTCGTCGGGGGGCCGCGGCACGTGCTCGATGATCGCGTCGAACAGCGGCGCGAGGTCCACCGGCTTCACGTCCATGTCCATCGTCGCCACTCCCTCGCGGGCCGAGGCGTAGACGACGGGGCAGTTGAGCTGCGCCTCGTTGGCCTCGAGCTCGATGAACAGCGACAGCACCTCGTCGTGCACGCGGAGGGGGTCGGCGCCGGGGCGGTCGATCTTGTTGATGACGATGATCGGCGCGCGGTTGAGCTCGAGCGCCTTGCGCAGCACGAACCGGGTCTGCGGCATCGGGCCGTCGAAGGCGTCGACGACCAGCAGGACGCCGTCCACCATGCGCAGGATCCGCTCGACCTCGCCCCCGAAGTCGGCGTGCCCGGGGGTGTCCACCACGTTGATCTTGGTGCCCTTCCACCGGATCGACGTGTTCTTGGCGAGGATCGTGATCCCCCGCTCGCGCTCGAGCGGGTTGGAGTCCATCACGCGCTCTTCCACGACCTGGTTCTCGCGGAAAGCCCCCGACTGGCGGAGCATCTTGTCCACCAGGGTGGTCTTGCCGTGATCGACGTGCGCGATGATGGCGATGTTGCGAATTGGCATAGCCTTGCAACGTAGTCGGTCAGGGAGCTGGATTCAACGCTTGGCGGCCGACTCTTCGTGGCGGATGGGAGGATTCCGGTTGGCGAGCGGAAAGGACGGGGAGGACGGCGCAGCCACGGCGAGGCGGAGGAGCACGGAGGTTCACGGAGGAGGCAAGGAGGTCGGCGAACGGCCACGGGGGGCTGGCGCCCGCCCGTTGTCGTCGCGGGCCCGTTCGGCTCGCTGCACTCGCCAGGGGCGGGCTCGGCGAAGGGCCTGCGTGCCTCCGTCGTCGCGGGCGGCGCGGTCCGGCGGGCCGCGAAGTCGGGAGACGCACGCTCCTCGACCCCGAACCCGCCGGCCCGGCGCCGCCCAACCCCCTGCGCGGGCGCGACTTCACCTGAATCGGTCGCCGCACTTCGCGCGACGGAGGCCTCCGTGCGGCCGCACCGGCTCCCGCGATCGCGCGCCGGCGCGGGTGCGCCTCGCAGAAGGGCGCCCGGTTCCCCCTCTGTTCAACGCGGGACGAATCCCGTATCGTTTCGCTGTCACCCTGCCTGCGGCCCCTCGGCCCAACGCGCGCGAGGGGGCACTTGGTGGCGCGCCACTTCTCTCGGTGGAGGTCAGCACGATGAATGCACAGGACGGCGCGAGCGCGAAGGGCTACCCGCAAGGACGCGGCTACGGCCACGACTACATGCGCGGCGGCGAAGTGTTCAACGGATACGGCCACAGCGCGCGCGACGAGTTCGAACGATCCCGGGGAGAGCTGCGGGACCGTCCTGAGGAGACCGAGGCCGCCAAGGCCAAGCCGGTGAGCTGAGCCCCACGGCTCGGCCACCTCCAGGTGACACCAGATGCGCGGGGCGAGGGCCGGCAACGGCCCTCGCCCCGCGGCGCATTTGGCGTACCTTCCCCGCCCATGACGAGCACAAGCGCGGGCGTCTGGCCGCCGGCACGTCGTGACGCGCCCCCCACCCGTGCGCCCGCTGGCGGCGCGCGCGCGCCGATCGTTGCCACGATCGCCGCCGTCGTCGCCGCCCTCGCCACGTATGCCCTGGCCGTGCGGCTCGGCTTCGCCTACGACGACGAGCCGATGCTGGCCAGCAACCGGCTGATCCACTCGCTGGCCGAGCTCCCCGACGCGCTGGCCCGCCCCTACTGGCTGCAGTACGGCACGCTTTACCGGCCGCTCACGACCCTCGCCTTCGGGATCGACTGGGCGATCGGCGGGGGCGCGCCGTGGCTCTTTCACCTCATGAACGTGCTCTGGCATGCGGGCGTCTCGGCGCTGGTGGTGCGTCTCGCGCTCCGGTGGCTGCCGCCCGTGGCGGCCGGCCTCGCGGGCGTCGCCTTTGCCGTGCACCCGGTGCACGTCGAGGCGGTGTGCAACGGCGTGGGGCGGAGCGAGCTGATGAGCGCGGCGGCGCTGCTCGGCGTCGCCATGGTGGCCACCAACACCACGCTGCGCGATCGCGACCGGCTCCTGCTCGCCGCGCTCCTCTCGTTCGCCGCCCTCGGTGCCAAGGAAGGCGGCGTCGTCGCGCCGGCGATCGCCGCCGCGGGGTCGTGGGTCGTGGTGCGCGACCGCGCGCGCGCGGCGCGCCTGGCACTCTGGTGCACCGTCGGCATCGCGCCCCTGCTGGTCGCTCGCGCGGCGATCCTCGGCACCCTCGGCGGTGACCAGCCGCACATGGCGTTCCAGGCCACCTCGTGGTGGGGGGGGCTGCAACTCGCGCTCGCCATGCTGCCGCGCTCGGTGGCGCTGATGCTCGTGCCGCAGCGCCCCGTGTACGAGTACTCGCCGACGTCGGCCGCGCTCGCCGATCCCGACCCGTTCATGATGGCGCTGGGCGTGCTGCTCGTGGTGGCCGGGGCGGTGGTGGTGGTCCGCTGCGTGCGCCGCCCCGGCTGGCCCGCCTTCTGCCTGCTGTTCGCCGCGGTGACGCTGGCGCCGGTGTCGAACCTGTTCATTCGCGCCGGGATCGTGCTCGCCGAGCGCACGCTCTATGCGCCGAGCATCGGCCTGGTGCTGCTCCTGGCGACCCTCGCCGCTCCCGCCGTGGCGACGCTGCGGCCGGTGGCCCGGCGCCTGGCGCTGGGAGCCGCGGCGCTCTGGTGCGGGGCGAGCGCGGGGCTGGCGTGGCGCGACGTGCCCGTGTGGAACTCGACCGCGAGCGTGGTGCAGGCGTTCACCGAGCGCAACCCGAGGAGCTACGCGGGATGGATGTTCCTCGGCAACGTGCACATGCTGCGCAACGAGCGGCCCCAAGCGCTGGCCGCCTACCAGCGTGCGCTGGCGCTGTTCGACCGGGACCACCGGCTGGTGCACGCGGCCGCGGTGCAGATGCTGTTCGCGGCCGACACGGCGGAGGCCGAGTACTGGTTCCGCACGGCGCTGCAACGGTGGCCGGCGGCGCGGCGGTCTCGCACCGTGTTTGCGCGGGTGCTGGTGGCGCGCGGCCGGCGCGACGAGGCGATCGCGGTGCTCGACGCGGGGCTCAAGCTCGAGCCCGACCAGCGCGGGTGGGTCGCGCTGCGGGATTCCCTGCGCACGGCCGCGCCGTAGCGGGGGGGACGGCGACCGTCCTCGACCGCAGGCGCACCATCGCGTCGCCGGGCCTCAGCCGCGGGCGGGCGCCGCCGGCCACGCCAGCGACCCGCCCCGCCATGGGCCGGCCCGGGCGTTCAGCGTGTTCAACCTGCCGCGGTCGCTCGCGATCGGCGTCACCCTCGGCGTCACCCTCGGCTTTCCGGCGGCGTCCCGGCGGCGAGTCCCGGGAGTGGCGACGGTCGACTGCGCAGTCGTGACCCGCGCCTCCCCGGGGAACGACGGGCGTCGCGGCGGTCCGGCGGGGGATCGCCGCGATCGGCTTCATCGCATGCGTGTGGCGGGAGGCCCGGACAATCGGCTCCCTCGCTTCGCCCAGGACGTCAGCGCTTGAGCGGCGGCCGGGGCGCGGCGCCGCCGGGCTTGGGCGGCTCCTTGGGCTTGTCGCCGGCGCCGCCGAACTCCTCGCTCGCCTCGAGGAAGCTCACGTCGTGCCCCGCCTGCTTGAGCTGGTTCAGGAAGCCGACCTTCTCCACCGCCTTCATGTACGCTTCCTTGGGCTCCACGACCTTGTCGTTCACGTACTCGATCAGGGCGTCGTTGAGCGTGATCATGCCGAACCGGCGCGACGTCTGGATCACGCCCGGGATCTGGAAGGTCTTGCCCTCGCGAATGAGGTTGGAGAGGGCGGGCACGCCGAGCATGATCTCGCGGGCGGCGACACGCCCGCCGCCGATCTTCTTGAGCAGCACCTGCGACACGACGCCCTTGAGCGACTCCGAGAGCATCGTGCGCACCTGGTCCTGCCGGTCGGCGGGGAACTGGTCGATCACGCGGTCGATCGTGCTCGCCGCGGTGGTCGTGTGCAGGGTGCCGAACACGAGGTGGCCCGTCTCGGCCGTCTCGATCGCGATCGCCGTCGTCTCGAGGTCGCGCATCTCGCCGACGAGGATCACGTCGGGGTCCTCGCGCAGCGCGGCGCGGAGGGCGCTCTTGAAGCTCTGCGTGTGCACCCCCACCTGCCGCTGCGTGATGATGCAGTTCTTGTTGGGGTGCACGAACTCGATCGGGTCCTCGATCGTGATCACGTGGTCGGTGCGCGACCGGTTCACGAGGTCGATCAGGGCGCAGAGGGTCGTCGACTTGCCCGAGCCGGTGGGGCCCGTCACCAGCACCAGCCCCTTGGTGAGGAAGCAGAGGTTCTGCACCTCCTGCGTGACCTGCATCTGCTCGACGTTGACGACCGTCGCCGGGATCACGCGAAAGACGGCGGCGACCCCCTTGCGCTCCTTGGCGGCGTTGGCGCGGAAGCGGGCCAGCCCCTCGATCTCGTACGCGTAGTCCGAGTCCCAGGTCTCGGCGAACTCCTTCTTGTTGCGCTCCGGCATGATCGACTGCAGCATCGCCTCGAGCATGTCGGTCTCGAGGGGGCGCTTGCCGTCGATGCGCATCATCTCGCCGTGGAGGCGGATCACCGGCGGCTCGCCGACGCGCAGGTGGAGGTCCGAGCCCCCCTTCTGCACCAGCGTGGTGAGGAGGCCGTCGATCTCGGACTTGGCCAGCTCCAGCGGGATCCGCGCGTCCCCCACCGCCACCGTGCCCCCCGGCGTGGAAGCCCGCACCGCCGCCTGCTCGTCCTCGGGCATCGCCCGGAACGAGCCGGTCATGCGCTGGAACTCGCCGTGGTCGTCCTTGGCGATGTTCACCATCCAGCCGGTCTCGCCCCGGCGCACCCGCACGCCGAACGAGCCGTCGGCCGAATCGTAGCGGAAGGTGGTCCCCTGCCCCGCCGTGAGCTTGGCCGCGTCGTCGGGCGGGGCGATCTCGCCGAGCAGCGCGACGATCTGCGCCCCGCCAAGCGGCGTCTTGGTGAGGGGCGTGGGCGTCCCCTTGACGATCATCCTGGCCGCGTCGTTCTCCATCAGCGAGATGGAATCGGCCTTGTTGGTCACCATCACCGCGATCAGGCGATCGAGCTGGGCCATCGTTCAGGGCAGGGTGGGGGTCGTCGGTCGGCGGCACGCGCGCCACGGGCCGGCGCACGCCCCGTAAAGAGAACCCCGGGACGCGGTGCCCGCAAATCCCTGACGCGGGCGAACGCGGGCCCCTCGCTGCGCCCGGGGCGACCCGCGATCAGGCGTGCTGGTGCCGCTCGAGATGCAGGAGCGAGGCCCGCTCGAGCTGGACCGTGATGTGACCGATCCCGAACGGGGCCATGGCGGCGTGGGCGAGCTCCAGCACCTCCTGGTGCCGCTCCTCGTCGGGCACCACGGCGTGGGCGCTCATCGCCACCACTCCGCTCGTCACGGTCCAGACGTGCAGGTCGTGCACCGACTGCACCCCGGGGAGGCGCAGCAGCACCTCCCGCACCTCGTCGCAATCGATGTGGGCCGGCGTCGCCTCGAGCAGCACGTCCACGCTCTCCCGCACCAGGGACCAGGCCCCCCGCACGATCAGCAGCGTGGTCACGAGCGAGGCGATCGGGTCGGCCGCCAGCCAGCCGGTGAGCCCGATGATCGCCGCCGCCGCCACCGTGCCCACCGACCCCAGCAGGTCGCCCAGCACGTGCAAGTAGGCCCCCCGCACGTTGAGCGAGTCCCCCGGCGCGGGCCGCAGCAGCCACGCCGCGACCAGGTTGGCCACGAGCCCCGCCACCGCCACCGCCAGCATCAACCCGCCCGCCGTGGGCTCCGGCGCCCGGAGCCGCGACACCGCCTCCCAGCAGATGAATCCCGAGATCACCAGCAGCGACGTGCCGTTCACGAAGGCGGCGAGGATCTCGAGCCTCAGGTAGCCGAACGTCTTGCGGCTGTTGGACGCCTGCCGGGCGAACCACGACACGAACAGCGACAGGCCAAGGGCGCCCGCGTCGGTGGCCATGTGCCCGGCGTCGGCGAGCAAGGCCAGCGAATTCGACAGCCAGCCCCCCACCACCTCGGCCACGAGGAACGCGATCGTGATCGCCAGCGCCCAGCGCAGCCGGCGCCCCGCGTCGGGGCCCGTGGGGCGATGCGCGTGGCCGTGGGCGTGCGCATGGCCGCCCGCGTGATCGTGCCCCCGGTCGTGCGCGCCGGGGTGTCGGTGCCGCACCAGCCGCGTGTGGCTCACGCCGCGGAAGTTGCCTCGGCGCGCCGCGCCTCCGCCAGTCGCGCGGCCATCAGCAGCGCCGCAACCATGCTCGACGCGTCGGCGATCCCCCGGCCGGCGATGTCGAGCGCGGTGCCGTGGTCCGGCGAGGTGCGCGGAAAGGGAAGGCCGAGGGTCACATTCACCGCCGCGCCGAAGCTCGCCACCTTGATCGCCGTCATCCCCACGTCGTGGTAGGGGGCAATCACCGCGTCGAACTCGCCGCGCATGGCGCGAACGAACACGGTGTCGGCGCTGAACGGGCCGGCGATCCCGGCCCGCGCCGCCGCCGGTCGCAGCACCGTGTCGTCCTCGGTGCCGAACCGGCCACCGTCGCCGCCGTGCGGGTTGAGGGCGCAGAGGGCGAGCCGCGGGTGGGCGATGCCGAAGCCGTGCACGAGCCCCTCGCGCGCGATCTGCGCCGTGCGCACCAGCAACTCTCCCGTCACCGCGCCGGGGACGTCACGCAAGGCCAGGTGGGTCGTGGCCAGCACCACCCGCAGCCGGTCGCTGGCGAGCATCATCGCCACGTCACGCCCGGTCAGGCGGGCGAGCATCTCGGTGTGGCCGGCGTCGTCGGTGCCACCGGCGAGGAGGGCCGCCTTGTCGATCGGGGCGGTGGCGATGCCAAGCACCGCACCCGACAGCGCGAGTTCCACCGCCCGCTCGATCGCCGCGGCGGCGAGCCGACCCGCCTCGGCCGCCGAGCCGCCGGGGCGCCACTCGCCCACGCTCTCCTGCACGTCCACGCTGGTGCCGCGAGGCCCGACGAACACGAGCTCCGCCGCGTTGCGCACGGCCTCCGTCCGCGCCGCCTGCTCGACGACCTCGGGACCGATCCCGCGCGGATCGCCGAGGGTCACGGCGAGGCGCGGCCGGCCGTGCGCGCCGCTCCGGCGAAGGCTCACGAGGCGCTCACCACGGGGCCGTCGCGCCCCGGCCCGCTACTTCAGCGGCGCGGGGAGCGCCGCCAGCCTGGTGGTGACGAAGGTCTCCTTGCGGAGCAGGTCGAGCAGGCGCCGGATCGACTTCTCCTCGCCCAGCTGCTCGCGCATCTTCTCCTTGTACTCCTCGCGGGTGTACTCCCCCTCGACCGTCACCGAGAGCACCTGCGCCAGCACGTACTTGGGCAGGCCGGTGCGCACGTCGACGATCTCGAACGGCCCCACGACCTGGCCCACCTTCGCCTCGGCGAGGGCCGCCCTGTACGGGACCGGGAGGGAGTCCCGGACGAACGGCGTGGCGCTGCCGCGCTCCTCGCGCGGGTCGTGCCAGGCGCGGGTGAGCGAGTCGTAGTTGCCGCCGTTGCGCCAGACGCCGGCGATCGAGTCCGCGTCGTGCCGGGCGCGCGCGATGTCGGAGGAGTCGATCACCGGGCGGATGAGGATGTGCCGCGCCTTGACCTCGGCCGGGAGCACCCGGTCGACCTTGATCACATGCAGGCCGAATGGCGTCTCCACAATCCCGCTCAGCACGTTGGGCGGGAGCGAGAACATGACGCGGTCGAAGGCCGGAACCATCTGGCCGCGGCGGTTCCAGCCAAGGTCACCTCCCTGCTCGCGGCTCCCCGGGTCCTGCGACACGCTCCTGGCCACCGACTCGAAGCGCGACAGGTCCCTGGCGAGGTCGCGGGCGATCGAGTCGAGCCGGGCATAGGCGGCGAGCCGGGCCACGTCGCCGGCACGAGGCGCGATCACGATCTGGTGGAATCCCACGGTCGCCGGCCGCTTGGGGAGCTGGGTGCGGGTGCGCTCGTAGGCCTCGGTGACTTCCTTCTCGTTCACCAGCCCCGGAAGGAGCTTGCTGTCGCGCTTCAGCTTGGCGATCAGCTGCTGCTGCAGGGCGGACCGCTTGGCGTCCTCGGCGAGCTTCTTGCGGTAGTCGTCGGGGGTGCCGAGCCCCTCCTTGCGCAGGGCGTCGCGGAACTCGCCCTCCGACTTGAACTGGTCGCGGATGCGCTTCATCGCCCCCTCGACTTGCCCCGCCACTTCGGAGTCGGTGACCTTGATCGCGGTGTCGCGCCGCGCCTTCTGCACGAGGACTTCGGTGTCGATCAGCTCGTTGAGCACATCCTGGGCGAGCTTGAGCTGGTCGGCCTCGCCGGCGGGGACGGGGGCGCCGCGCAGCTTGCCGCCGATCCCGATCAGGACGTCGCTCCAGAGGATCGGGCGGTCGCCGACGATCCCGACCACGAGGTCGAGGACGTAGGGCTTCTGCCAGGCGACGGGGGTCGCCCGGGGAGCGGCGGCCGAGTCCTGCGCGCGCGCGGCGCCCGGCGCCGCGAGGGCGGCGGCGCCGGCGACGGCGGCGAGCAGGCGGATGGTCAGAGCGCGCATGAGGGTTGCATACCCGGCGGGCGCGGCCGCGGGTCCGGCCGGCACGCGGGAGCGGCGAGGGGGCGCCGGGGAGTTCCCCGGCGCCCGCCGCGCCGGTTACGGCTTCCTGGTCCCGGCCGAGCGCGCCGGCGCGGCGGCCGGCGGCGTGGCCGGTGAGCTCGCGGCCCCGTCGGGCATGGGGACCGCGGACTGGGGGATGTTCCTGGTGCGCGCCGAGTCGGCGGCCGCGCGCACCTTGACCGCCTTCTCCACCGCGCGATCGATGCCGGCCTTGCTGATCGCGTAGCTGAACTTCTGCCGCAGCGCCATCTCGAGCGGGGGCGGGATCTCGACGAACTGCGTCTCCTGCTTGATCAGCTTGTCGAAGTAGGCCTCGACCTTGTCGCTCGCCTTGCGCTCCCGCTGCTCGGCGGTGGCGTTCTTGTTCGCGCTGTCGGCGAGCATCGCGGGGGCGATGCCGAGGCCGTTCCAGGCACCGTGCACGAGGCCGAAGAACGAGCGGCGCACGTTGTTGATGTAGGAGGTGTCGAGCTGGATCTTCTTCTCGTCGGCCTGGTGGACGAGGAGTTCGGTGCGAAGCACCGGCTTGAGGAACTGCGACGAAATCACCGAGTCGGGGGCGCTCTGGAGCTGCGTCACGAGCTGCGCCTTCTGCGGGATCGTGCGCAGGAGCCTGGCGAGCTTGGCGGCGGTGTAGTCCTCCCCCTCCATGCTGGCGATCACGCTCTTGTCGGTGAGGTGCGCCTCGAGGTCGATCGCGACGGCCTTGACGGTCAGCACGGCGTCGTTGCGGACGTCGATGCGGGCGTCGGTCTCGAGCTTGGCGAGGTAGGTGCTCTCGGCCTGGGCCGCGGCGCGGTCGCCGGCGGCCTTGACCACCTGCGCCTTGACGTCGGCGTAGGCGGAGCGGCGGATGATGTGGAATCCGTAGGGCGTCCGCACGAGGTTGGAGATCTCGCCGGGCTTGAGGGCGAGGAGGCCGCGCTCGAAGTCGGGAACCATCACGCCGCGGGGGAAGACGCCGAGGTCGCCGCCGCGCGTGGCGGAGCCGGGGTCCTTGCTGTACTTGGTGGCGAGGGCGGCGAAGTTCGACGCGTTGGCCTGGCGCAGGATGTCGCGCGCCTCGCCCTCGGTCTTGCGCAGCGTCTCGGCGGTGCTCCCCTGCGTGACGGGGAGGAGGATGTGGCGCGCGGAGAGGAACTCGCCCTGGTTGAAGCGGGCCTCGAGGCCGGCCGTGTCCACCGGCTTGTCGCGCCACGGCTTGGAGACGTCGGCGTAGAGCTTCTCGATCCGCGCCCGCTGGAGGAGCGGCTCCATGGCCTCGTCCACCAGCTTGAGGTCGCCCAGCGAGTCGTTCGCCGCGGCGGCCTTCCCGAGCAGCTGGTAGTCGACCCACATGTCGGCGATCGAGCGGGCGACGTCCTTGCGGACGGGCGCCTGCGATTCGCCGATCAGGTTGCCGAGGCGGTCCACGGAGAGGGACAGGGAGCCGGCCTTGGCGACGACATCGGCGTGCGCGCTCAGGGCATCACTGTCGCAGGCGGCGGCGGCGGCGAGGGCGCCGGACGCGGCGAGGAGGGCAAGGCGGCGATTCATGGGGGCGGGACGCGAAGGCATGGGAGGAGTGGTGGGGATCGGCAGGGTCGCGCGATGGCTACCGGGCTGGACCCCCGGGAGTTCCGGCGGCCCCGGCCGGCAGCAGGCCGCGAAGCGCCTGCACCAGCCCATCGAGCATCCCGGCGCCGCCCAACCGCGTGAGCTTGAGCGACAGCGGGTGCGCGCGCTTCACGTCGGCCTGGAACTGCACGCCATGGAACGCGGCCGCCAACCCTTTCATGCGCGGGACAGCGGAGCCAGAAAATGTAACACGGGCCTCGTTGCCGCGCACCAAGATCCCCTCGATCCCCAGCAGCCCCCCGATCGACCGCAGGAGGGCCACCCCCAGGTACGCCTGCGCAGGCGGCGGCAGGGGGCCGAACCGGTCGCGCACCTCGAGCCGCAGCGCCTCCAGCGCCGCCGGGTCGCCGGCGGCGGTCATGCGACGGTACAGGTCCAGCTTGGCGGCGGGCATCGGCACGTAGTCGTCGGGGAGGTAGTGCGGCACGTCGGCCGTCACCTCGGCCGGCACCACGCGCCGCGCCTCGGCCCCCGCCTGCACCCGTCGCACCGCGTCGTCGAGCATGCGCAGGTAGAGGTCGAATCCCACCGCGTGCACGAACCCCGACTGCTCGGGCCCGAGCAGGTTCCCCGCCCCGCGCAGCTCGAGGTCGCGCAGCGCCACCTGGTAGCCGCTCCCCAGCTCGGTGTGGTGCTCGAGCACCTGCAGCCGGCGCTCGGCGTCCATGTCCACCTCGTCGGGCACGAGCAGGTAGCAGTAGGCGCGCCGGTGCGAGCGTCCCACCCGGCCGCGCAGCTGGTAGAGCTGGGCGAGCCCCAGGTAGTCGGCGCGGTTCACGAACATCGTGTTGGCGTTGGCCACGTCGAGGCCGCTCTCCACGATCAGGGTGGAGACGAGCACGTCGACCTCGCCTCCCACGAACCGGCGCATCACCCCCTCGAGGGTCCGCTCCCGCATCTGGCCATGCCCCACCGCCACGCGCGCCCGCGGCACCAGCCGCCGCAGGTGGTCGGCGATCCCCTCGATCGTCTCGATCCGGTTGTGCACCACGAACACCTGTCCGCCCCGGTCGAGCTCGCGCGAGATCCCCTCCTCGAGCAGGGCGTCGTCCCACGGCTCCACGAAGGTCAGCACCGGCGAGCGGTCCCGTGGCGCCGTCTGGATGATCGTCATGTCGCGCAGCCCGGCCAGCGACTGGTGCAGGGTGCGCGGGATCGGCGTCGCGGTGAGGGTCAGCACGTCGGTGTCGAGCTTGAGCTGCTTGAGCCGCTCCTTGTGCTTGACGCCGAACCGGTGCTCCTCGTCGACCACGATCAGCCCGAGCGCCTTGAACCTCACGTCCTCGCTGAGCAGCCGGTGGGTGCCGATCACGATGTCGATCCTGCGCTCGCCGAGCTCGGCGATCACCCGCGCCTGCTCCTGCGCCGTCTGGAAGCGCGAGAGGACCGCCACCCGCACCGGGAAGTCGGCCAGCCGCTCGCTGAAGGTGCGCAGGTGCTGGTCGGCGAGGATCGTCGTCGGCACGAGCACCGCCACCTGCCGCTCGCTCTGCACCGCCTTGAACGCGGCCCGCACCGCGATCTCCGTCTTGCCGTAGCCCACGTCGCCCACGAGGAGGCGGTCCATCGGGCGGGCGCGCTCCATGTCGCGCTTCACGTCCTCGGTGGCGCGCACCTGGTCCGGGGTGTCCTCGAACAGGAAGCTGGACTCGAGCTGGCGCTGCCAGGCGCCGTCGGGAAAGTGCGGGGGCCGGGTGGCGATGTGCCGCCGTGCATAGAGGTCGAGGAGCTCGGTGGTCATTTCCTCGATCGCGCGGCGGGTCTTCTCCCGCTGCGCCGCCCAGCGCTTCCCTCCCAGCGCGTGGAGGCGCGGCGGCGGCGCGTCGTCGCCCACGTCCGACGCGGCCCGGTACCGCTCGATCTGGTCGAGGCGGTAGAGCGGCACGTTGAGGCGGTCGCCCCCCTCGTACTCGATCACCGCGACCTCGACCACGCTCCCCTTCACGTCGATCGTCTGCATGCCGCGGTAGATGCCGACGCCGTGCTCGAGGTGCACCACGTAGTCGCCGGGCTTGAGCGCGGTGATCGTCTCC
This sequence comes from Gemmatimonadota bacterium, assembly GCA_016191225.1. Taxonomy (GTDB): domain Bacteria; phylum Gemmatimonadota; class Gemmatimonadetes; order Gemmatimonadales; family Gemmatimonadaceae; genus JACPPC01. The sequence continues at coordinate 403,406 of JACPPC010000001.1, forward strand.
ATCGCCACGCCGGCGCCGTAGCGGCGGGTGCGCCGCATCCGCCGCTCGCGGCGGAAGATCTCGTGGTCGGTGAGGACGCGCAGTCCCTTGCGCCACTCCGCCGGGGGGAGCACGAAGCCGCCGCCGAGCACCCCGATCGTGAGTGCGGCGGCCGTGACGCCACCATGCCTGTCGCCCAGCAGTTCCTCGAGGCGCTCGGCCTGCCCGGCGTTGTCGCAGAGGATGAGCGTGGGGAGGCCGTCGGCGACGACCTTCTTGAGCCGGGGGATGTCGCGGTCGATCGCCTCGGGGGCCTTCACCGGAAAGGCGATCGCCCCCGCGCTGCCCCCGGGCTCGAGTGTCACCGTGCCCACGGCCCGCAGCCGGGCGACGGCGGCCGACGGCGCGTCGAACAGCTCCTCGCGCGGCGGGGCGTCCTCGCCGCGGCGGCGCGCCAGTTCCACGTGGTGGTGCGCCTCGGCCCAGGTGCGCTCGAACTCCGGCGCGAGGTGGGTGCCGAGGGGAACCACCATCACCGTGTCGGGGGGCCACAGCTCGGCGATCGAGAGGCGCTCGAACGTGTGCGCTCCCTCGTGCGCCGCCCCGTCCACCGGGAGCACCACCGCCACCGCCGCGTCGCGCGTGGAGCGCTGCGTGAGCAGGTCGAAGTGCCGCAGCTCGCTGATCTCGTCGCCCCAGAACTCGAGGCGGACCGGCTCGGCCATGCCAAAACCGTACACGTCGAAGATCCCGCCGCGCATCGAGTACTGCGCCACCTCCTCCACCAGCGGCACCCGCGCAAAGCCCATCGCCTCGAGGCGGCCGGCCAGCGACTCGGGACGCCACTCGTCGCCCTTGCGCAGCTCGAGGCGCATCTCGCGCAGGGCGCGCGGCAGGCGGGTGCGCTCGAGCAGGGCCCGGGCCGTGGTGAGGAGGACCTGCACCTCGCCGCGCACGAGCCGCTCGACCGTCTCCACCCGCTCGCCGGCGACCTCGGCGTGCGGCTCCAGCTCGCCGAATCCCTCGCGCGGCGGATAGAGCGCCACCCCGTCGGTGCCGCGCAGCGACTCGAGGTCGGCGAGCCACCGCTCGGCGTCGGACACCGCACCGGCCGCCACCACGAAGAAGCGCTGCGGATGCTCGCGGGCGAGCGCCGCGACGAGCGCGGCATCGGACGACCCGATGAGCCCCGACGCGGCGACCGCCCCCCGGCCCTGCGGCAGCGACTGCGAGAGTCGGGCGAAGGCCGGGAGTCCCGCGATCGCGTCGAGGAGGGTGTCGAGCGCCATCAGGCGGCGCCGGTGCCGATGCCCCGGCGGGCCACGAGCGCCTCGGCGGCAAGGGCCAGGACGACGAGCAGGAGGAGCGACGCCATCAGCGGGCGGCGGGTGCCGCCGGCCCACGACGCGGCGCGAAAGGCCCGCTCGCTGGTGGTCGCCACGGCGGTGCTCGCCACCCGCGCGGCGAGCGCATCGGTGCCGAGCCGGGTCAGGTCCGACTCCCCCGGCTCGGGGTTCACCACCACCGCCCCGGCGCGGGCGGCGCCGCGGCGCAGCAGGTACACCCCGGCCATCGCGGGGGCCCGCGGCGTCGTGCCGGCCACGAGTGGGAGCACGCTGCCGTCGGCACGCTCGAGCCCGGTGATCCCCGCAGCGTGGGCGAGCGGCGCCCCCGGGGCGAGCGCGAGCACGAGACCCGTGTTGCCAGCGAGGCGCTCGGTGATCACCGCGGCCACCCACGGCGCGAAGGCCGCCCCCACCGGCAAGTCGGTGTCGGCGGTGTCGAGGGCCGAACCCACCAGCACGTAGCCGTCGCCGGCCACCACCCACGCCTCTCCGCTCACCGTGGCGAGGGTGTCGGTCGCCCCCGCGCCGCTCACCGGCACGAGCTGGTAGCGCCGCGCCACGCGCGCGCCGTCCAGCCGGGCCCCGGCGCCGGCGAGGCCGCGGGCGCGCGCGCCCTCGCGCCGCACCTCGCCCAGGCGCCACGGAATCCCGGCCCGCTCGAGGGCGCGATTGGCCGCACCCAGGCGCACCGGGTCGCGCGGAGCGAGCACCAGCGCCGGGCGTGCGCCGGCGAGGTCGGCGGGGGTCACGGCAATGCCGTCGCCGCGCTCGGCGCGGCGTCCCTGCACGAGCGCCTCCACCGCGCCGTCGGCGAACGGGCCGGCCTCGCGCTCGACGCGCAGGCGCGGGGCATCGCCCACCCAGGCAGCGAACCAGCGCACGTCGTCGCCGCGCAGCTCGTCGGGGTCGATCTCGACACGGCCTGCCAGCCAGCCACGACCGAGCGGAACCGTGCTGACTCCCACCTCCTCCCCGGCGGCGCTGGTGCCGCGGGCCACGGTGCGGTCGCCGAGCACCACGCGCCAGGTGACCGAGTCGGTGCTGCGCAACTGCGCCTCGACCCGGCCGCGCGGGGTCCAGTATGCCGGCGAGGCCACGGCGTGCGTGACGGCGCGATTGCGCGGCGGCGGGCCCTCGGCCGCGAACACCGACACGGCGACGTGGCCGGCGTCGGTGGCACCGGTCCACGCGGTCGCCTGGCCGTCGGTGACGACGGCCACATGGCGCGCATCGAGCCCGGAGGAGCGCACGAGGGCGAGGGCGCGGTCGAGCGCCGCGCGCGGGTCGCCGGCGCCGGCGAGGGGCTCGGCCCGGCCGATCGCCGCGGTCACCTGCGACACCGAGCCGGTGGTCACGCGGGCATCGGCGGTGACGAGCCAGAGCCGGTCACCGCTCGACGCCTCGCCGGCGGCGCGCCGGGCGACCTCGCGCAACCGGTCGAGCACCGGGCGCCCCTCGGAGATCGCCGAGGTGCTCATCGAGTTGTCGAGCACGATCGCCCACGCGGTGGGGGGGTGGCCCGGGCCGAGCCCGGGGCCGAGCGGGCGCGCCGCGGCGAGGGCGAGGAGGAGCACGATCGCCACGCGCAGCAGCATCAGGAGAAGGTTGCGGAGCTTGAGCTCGCGCGAATGCTCCCGCTCTGCACGGCGCAGGTAGCGCACGGCGGGAAAGTCGAGCCGGGCCCCGATGCGGCGGCGCATCAGGTGCAGGAGCAGCGGCACCGCTGCGGCCCCCGCGAGCGCGAGGAGCCATGGCGACAGGAAACTCATCGGCGGCTAGGGGAGCCCCTGCCGCACCGCGAAGGCGCGCCGCAGCGCGACGCCGAAGGGCTCGCTGGACATCACGACCTCGTACGAGGCGCCGGAGGCGATGAACCGGTCGCGCCACTCGCCGATCGCGACCTCGACGGTCTGGCGATAGGCCTCCTTCACGTCGGCCCCGCGGGCGGCGAGGGCGTCGCCGCTCTCGGGGTCGGTGAAGAGCGCGTCCCCCGGCTCGGCGAGGTCGCGCTCGGCGGGATCCATCACGTGCAGCACCACGATGTCGTGGCCCATGGCGCGAAGGGTACGGGTGGCCGAGATCACCGGCCCGGGATCCATGAGCAGGTCCGACACCAGCACCACGAGCCCGGCGCGGCGCACAAGGGCCGCGGCGGCTGCGATCGCGGCCGGGGCGGCGGTGGCCTCGCCGGTGCCGGGGTCGCCCAGCTGCGAGAGGATGCGGTGCCAGTGCTGCATGCGCGACTTCGGGGGGAGGACGGTGCGCACCGCGTCGTCGAAGCGGATCAGCCCCACGGCGTCCTTCTGCCGCAGCAGCAGGAGGGCGATCGCGGCCACCGCGCGCTCGGCCCACGCCAGCTTGGTGAGGCGCCCTGGGAGCCCCGCCCACGCCATGCTGGGGCTGATGTCGAGCAGGATCACGGCGCGGAGGTTGGTCTCCTCCTCGAACTGCTTGATCACCCAGCGGTCGGCGCGGGCGGCGACCTTCCAGTCGAGGTAGCGGAGGTCGTCGCCGGGCTGGTAGGCGCGATAGTCGGCGAACTCGACGGAGAATCCCTTGCGCGGCGAGCGGTGCAGCCCGGTGATGAACCCGTCCACGACCCAACGGGCGATGAGCTCGACGCGACCGAGCGCGGCGAGCGAGGCGGGTTCAATCAGGTCGGCGCGTGCCGGATCCATTCGTGAGACGAAGCTAGGGACGCGAGCAGTACGGCGGCAGCGGCGACACCGTTGGACACCGTTGCGGTCGGCGCGGATCGCTTTCGCGAAGGGCGAACGGCGAGGGGGAGGGAGAGGAGAATGAGAGGAGCGCTCTCACGGAGACACGGAGGGAAGCGGAGGCGCACGGAGGCTGGCGTTGGCGCACGAGGGCCGGCCCCGGCACCCCCAAGTACCTGCGGTTGCCTCCGCTGTGCCCCCTCTCTGGCCTCGGTGGCCTCTGTGTCTCTGTGGTCGGCCCTCCCCTTCCTCGCCCTTCCCTCGAGCCGCTCGCGCGGCCCTCAGGTCACCGGCGGGTTCTCGACCGGCGTGGGGACGGTCGCGCGGGGGGCCATGCCGCTGTACCACCAGTCGATCGCGCCTCGCACCGCCTTGGGGGGCGCGATCTCGAACTCGATCGTCCGGCGCGTGGCGAACCGCAGCGCCTGCTCGGCCTCGAGGTCACCCGGGTCGGCGCAGGCGACGACAAGCTTCTTGTCGTCGGCGCGCACGGGGCAGACGAGGTGCTGCCGCGCCACCTTCTCCTCGAGCACCGCGATCGCCGCCGGGTCGATCCTGTCGAGGTGCGCGACGGGGAGGCGGAAGGTCGTCGCCACGTGCACCGCCAGCTCGTCCACGGTGAGCTCGTTGGCGCGGGCGATCCCGTTCCAGAGGTCCTCGGTACTGTAGTCGGGACGGAGCTTGCGCGGGTCGGCGGGGGAGAGGCCGAACCGGTCGGCGACGAGCGACAGCCAGTGGCGCGCGGCGCGGTCGGCGATCGCCCGGACCGCCGGGGAGAACGGGGTCTCCTCCTCCTCGGGAACGAACTCCTCGATCGGCGACGCCGCGTTGTCGTCGAGGTTGAGGCGGAAGCTTGGCCGGAGCGGCTCGCGACGCGCCGGCGCGGCGTCGGGGCGCGGCTCGTTCCCCAGCGAGGCACGGGGGCCAGAACGACGCTCGGCCTGCGCCGGCACCTCGACTTCGAGCACGTAGTCCACCACCGGCCCCTTGATGGTCGTGCGCCGCACCGGTTTCTCGTCGGCAAGCGTCGGCCCGTCGGCCCGGATCACCGGGGAGCTGACGGGGGTCACGGCCGACGGGCTCACCGGCGCGCCGGCCGGCGGCGTTCCGCCCGGCCGCGGCGAGACGGGGATCGTCTGGCGGGAAGGCGCCGGCGAGGTGACCGGGGGATGCGAGCCCGGATGCGACACCATGTGGTCGTCCATCGCCGGGATGCCCATCATGAGCGAGGCGCGCTTGCGCGGCGCCCCCTCCGGCACCGCGGGCAGCCCGGCGGCCGGCGAGCCCATGGTCTTGGCGTCGAACACCTGCGTCGCCCGGCCCCCCGGCGCGGTGTCGCGCAGGACGCGCACCGCCGAGTGGTTGAGGGCGATGTCGCCCACCAGCTGCCCGGTGTCGGAGCGCACCGCGCCCACGATGGGGATGAACTTCCCCACCGTGTGCAGGAAGTCGCTCAGGCGCTGCCGGTCGGCGATCGCCAGCGTGCCGCGCACGCGGGCATCGTTGGTGAGCGTGACCTCGATGCTGCGCACCGAGATCACGCCGCCCTGCGCGGCGTTCACCGGCACGTCGCCCTCGACGCCGTAGGCGTACATCACGTGGTCGGCCTGGAGGACGGCGTGATTCACCGTCTCCTCGACGGGCATGAGCCAGGTGGCGGCCACGAGGTTCACCCAGCCGCCCTTGCGCGAGCCGAGGTACGGGGCGAGCGCCTGGCCGTCGTTGAGGAAGATGCCCCCCTCGACCTCGGCGCCGTCGCGCAGCACGAGGTGCACGCGGCGCGGCTTGGACTGCAGGCTTCGCGGAGGCGGCTGGGAGGGAGGCGGTGGCATGCCGTTGGAGCGGGTGCGAGGCGCGGCCGGGAATCGGGGGGATGCGCTTCCCCATGGAAGATGCGCGTCCGGCGGCGTCGTGCAATGTGCGGCCCGGTTATCTTTCGGCTCTTCCGGTCCCATCGCCCCCGCCTGCCCGCCGTGCGCCTCGACCACATCCGCAACTTCTGCATTGTCGCACACATCGACCACGGCAAGTCCACCCTCGCGGACCGCCTGATCGAGGCCACGGGCATGCTCGCCAAGCGCGAGATGAAGGCGCAGGTGCTCGACACCCTGGACCTCGAGCGCGAGCGCGGGATCACGATCAAGCTCAACGCCGTGCGGATGAGCCACACCTCCCCCACGGGCGAGAACTACGAGCTCAACCTGATCGACACCCCGGGGCACGTGGACTTCACCTACGAGGTCTCCCGGTCGCTGGCGGCGTGCGAGGGGGCGATCCTCGTGGTCGACGCCTCGCAGGGGATCCAGGCGCAGACCCTCTCGAACCTCTTCCTCGCCATGGACGCGGGGCTCGAGATCATCCCGATCCTCAACAAGATCGACCTCCCCGGGGCCGAGCCGGAGCGGCGCCGCCAGGAGGTCGTCGACCTGCTGGGCTGCAAGCCGGAGGACATCCTGCTGGTGAGCGCCAAGGAGGGGCTCGGCATCCCCGAGCTGCTCGAGGCGGTGATCGCGCGCGTGCCCGCGCCCCGGGGGGACCCCGACGCGCCGCTGCGCGCCCTCGTGTACGACTCGTACTACGACAAGTACCGCGGCGCGATTCCCAGCGTGCGCGTCGTCGATGGCACGATCCGGAAGGGGGTCAAGATCACCTTCGGCGCCAACGACGCCGTGTACGAGGTGCAGGAGGTCGGGATCAACCAGCTGCGGCAGGTGCCGGTGGACGAGCTCTCCGCCGGCGAGGTGGGGTACGTGGTGGCGAGCGTGCGCTCGGTGCGCGAGACGCGCGCCGGCGACACGGTGTTTGACGCCGAGCACCGGGCCGCCGAGGCGCTGCCGGGCTACCAGGCGGTGCGGTCGTTCGTCTTCGCCGGCATCTATCCCACCGACACCCAGCAGTACGAGGACCTGCGCGACGCCCTCGAGAAGCTCCAGCTCAACGACGCGTCGCTGCAGTACGAGCCCGAGACCTCCACCGCCCTCGGCTTCGGCTTCCGCTGCGGCTTCCTCGGGCTGCTGCACATGGAGATCGTGCAGGAGCGGCTCGAGCGCGAGTTCGACCTGTCCCTCGTCACCACGGTGCCGAGCGTCGAGTACCGCGTGCACCTCACCGACGGCACGATGCAGCTGGTGGAGAACCCGTCGCTGATGCCGTCGGCCACGATCATCGACCGCATCGAGGAGCCGTACGTCAAGGCGCGCATCATGTCGCCGGCCGAGTACATCGGGGCGCTGATGAACCTCGGCAACGAGCGGCGCGGCGTGTACCGGAACATGACCTACCTCGACACCGAGCGGGTCGAGTTCGACTGGGAGTTCCCCCTCGGCGAGATCATCCTCGACTTTTTCGACCGGATGAAGACCGTGAGCCGCGGCTACGCCTCGCTCGACTACGAGATGCTCGAGTACCGCACGAGCGACCTCGTGAAGCTCGACATGCTGATCAACGGTGACCCCGTGGACGCCTTCTCGGTGATCATCCACCGCGACAAGGCCTACGACTGGGGGCGCAAGATCGCCGACAAGCTCAAGGAGCTGATCCCGCGGCAGCTGTTCGAGGTCGCGATCCAGGCGGCGATCGGGCAGAAGATCATCGCGCGCACGACCGTGAAGCCCCTGCGCAAGGACGTGCTCGCGAAGTGCTACGGTGGCGACATCACCCGCAAGCGCAAGCTCCTCGAGAAGCAGAAGGAGGGGAAGAAGCGCATGAAGCAGGTGGGCGCCGTGGAGATTCCGCAGGAGGCCTTCCTGGCCGTCCTGCAGGTCGACTAGCGCCGTCCCGGTCGGCGCGCGCGTGTCGGCGGTCGTGATCCAGACCAGCTTCCTCGGCGACGTGGTGCTCACCACGCCGCTGATCGCCGAGCTCGCCGCGCGCGGGCCGGTGGACGTCGTCACCACGCCCGCCGGCGCCGCGCTGCTCGCCAACCACCCGTCCCTGCGCCGCCTCGTGATCTACGACAAGCGGGGCGCCGCGCGCGGCGTGCGGGGGCTCTACCGCACCGCACGCGAGGTGGCCGAGGGGGCCGGCGCGGGCGGCAGTCCCCGCACCGCCTACCTCGCGCAGGGGTCGCTCCGCAGTGCCACCCTCGCCGTGCTCGCCGGCATTCCCGAGCGGGTGGGCTTCGCCAGCTCGGCCGGCCGCCGGCTCTACACGCGGCGCGTGCCCTACCACGCCGAGTGGCACCACGCCGAGCGCGTCTGGTCGCTCGCGCTCCCGAGCGACGCGCGGCCGGCCACGCGCGCCGAGGCGGGCGTGCTGCGCCCGCGGCTGTATCCGGGCGCCGCCGAGCGCGACGCCGTGACGGCGCTGCTCGCCCCGCTGGCGGGGGACCGCCGGCCCCTCGTGGCGCTGGCGCCGGGGAGCGTGTGGGCGACCAAGCGCTGGCCGGCCTACCCGGCGCTCGCCGCCGCGCTGGCCCCGAACTTCCGGCTGGTGGTGATCGGCGCCGGCGGCGACAGCGAGCTGGCGTCGGCCATCGTGGCCGCCGCCCCCGGCGCCCTCGACGCGACCGGCAGGCTCTCGCTCCTCGGCTCGGCCGAGCTGATCGGGCGTGCCGCCTGCCTCGTCACCAACGACTCGGCGCCGCAGCACCTCGCGAGCGCCATGGGCACGCCCACGGTGGCGATCTTCGGGCCCACCGTGCCGGCGTTCGGCTTCGGCCCGCTGGCGCCGGGGAGCCTGATCGCCGAACATGACGCCATGCCCTGCCGTCCCTGCGACCGGCATGGCCCCGTGACCTGCCCACTGGGACATTTCAAGTGCATGCGCGAGGTCACCCCGGTCACGGTGGCCGGCCTCGCACGCCGCGCCGCGACCTCGCCGCGCTAGCGCCACCGCCCACGCCCGACCCACGACCGACTCCACCAGCCATGTCCCCGCACACGCGCCACGCCCACAGCCCCGGCCGCTACATCGTCGGCGTCGACCTCGGCGGCACCAACGTCGTGGTCGGCGCCGCCACCGAGAGCGGCGACCGGCAGTACGCGCTCCGCAGCGAACTCACCCGCGCCGACCAGGGGGCCGACGCGGTGGTGGAACGCATTGGCCGGATGATCGACACGGTGGTGGCGCAAACGATGGCCGAGACCGGGGCCAAGCGCGCCGACTTCCTCGGCGTGGGCATCGGGTCGCCGGGGCCGCTCGACCGCGCCAAGGGGCTGGTGATCATGACCCCCAACCTCGGCTGGCGCGACTTCCCGCTGCGCGACCGCGTGAGCGCGCAGGTCAACCTCCCCGCCACCCTCGACAACGACGCCAACTGCGCCACCTACGGCGAGTGGTGGCAGGGGGCCGCGCGCGGCGGGCGCGACGTGATCGGGGTGACGATCGGCACCGGGATCGGCGGTGGGCTGATCCTCGGGGGCAAGCTCTTTCACGGCGCCAGCGACGTGGCGGGCGAGATCGGCCACACGACCATCGACAGCACGGGCCGGCGCTGCAAGTGCGGCAACTACGGCTGCCTCGAGGCGTACGCGAGCGGGCCGGCGATCGCCGAGCGGGCGCGCGAGGCGCTGGCGGGCGACGAGGCGAGCGTGCTCACCGAGCGGGTGAACGGCGACCTCGGCAAGATCACCGCGCGGCTGGTGTACGACGCCGCCAAGGATGGGGACTTCCTGGCGCGGCTGGTGGTGCGCGACACGGCGCGCTTCCTCGGCACGGGGCTCGCCAACCTGCTCAACATCTTCAACCCCGACACGATCGTGCTCGCCGGCGGGGTGACCGCGGCGGGCGAGGCGCTCTTCCAGCCGCTGCAGGCCGAGCTCCGCCGCCGCGCGTTCAAGCCGGCCGTCGACGCCTGCCGGATCGTCCCCGGCACGCTCGGCGACGCCGCCGGCGTGCTCGGCGCGATCGCCACCTTCAAGGCGCAGACCATGGGTGCGGTGTGACCGCACGCCGGGTCGGCGTGATCGGCAGCTTCGTCTGGGACCGGATCTACGGGCGCGACAGCCGTGACGCCCCGGTCGAGGAATGGGGCGGGATCACCTATGCGCTGAGCGCCTTCGACGCGGCGCTTCCGGAGGGCTGGGAGGTGGTGCCGCTGGTGAAGGTGGGCGCCGACCTCGAGCGGCAGGCGCGGGCGTACCTCGGCACGCTGCGGCGCCTGGCGCCTGACGCGCAGCCGATCATCGTGACGCAAGCCAACAACCGGGTGACGCTGCGCTACCTCGACGCCGAGCGCCGCACCGAGACGCTGAGCGGGGGCGTGCCGGCGTGGAGCTGGCTGGGGCTCAAGCCGCTGCTGGCGGGGCTCGACGCGCTGTACGTGAACCTGATGAGCGGGTGGGAGCTCGACCTCGAGACGGCGCTGCTGATGCGGCAGCACCTCCGCATTCCGATCTACGCGGACCTGCACTCGCTGCTCCTGGGCGTGAATCCCGACGGGCTGCGCACACCGCGGCGCCTCTCGCCCGAGGAAGTCGTGGGGTGGTGCCGGTGCTTCGACTTCGTGCAGGTGAACGAGGACGAGATGGCGCTGATGGCGAGCGACCCGATGGCGCTCGCGGCGACGGCGATGGCGCATGGCGTGCGCGCGCTGACGGTCACGCTCGGCCCGCGGGGGGCGGTGTTCGTGGCGGCGCCCGGCTTCGACTCGCTGGCGGACCTCCGGCCGGGCCTTCGTCGCGACGTGTCACTAACCGCCGCGTCAAGTGGCGCCGTGCGCACGGCGCTCGTGCCGGCGCAAGCGGTGCTTGACAACGGCGGCCTCGACCCAACGGGATGTGGCGACGTGTGGGGCGCGACCTACTTCTCGCGATTGCTTGGCGGTGATAGAATCGTTACCTCAATGCAGGCTGCGCACGCCGCGGCCGCGCGGAACGTGCGGCACCGGGGAGCGACCGGGCTCGCGCATCATCTCCGGGGAGAGCTCGGCACACCGTGACGACCGTCATCAACGTTCCGCCATCGCTCGACGAGGGCACCTTCGAGAAGGTGCTCGAGCAGGTGGCGGCGGTCCCCGCGGATGCGAAGATCCTCGTCGATGCCCGCCACGCCCGCTGGTCGTCGCCCTACGGCCTGACGGCCCTCCTCACCCTCGCCCAGACGCGAACGGAGAAGGCGGCCTTCTCGGGCCCCGAGGCCGACGACACGGCGAGCTACTGGCAGCGGGCGGGCTTCTACAAGCACGCCGAGTCGCTCTTCGAGCTCCACGGCCACGTGCCGCGGGCGCGCACGCCGGGGGAGTCGGACGTGCTGCTGGAGATCACCCCGGTGTCACATTCCGAGGATGTCCACAACGTCGTGGCACGCATCCAGACCAAGGCGCAGTCGCTACTTGCGAACCTGAACATCGAGTCCAAGGCGACGATGGGGTTCGCGATGACCCTCTCGGAGGCGTGCCAGAACATCATCGAGCACGCCGGCACCGGGGGCTGGGTGGCCGTCCAGACCTACAAGTATCGGCAACGACTCGGCCGCCGCGTCGTCGTCATAGCAGTGTGCGACGCCGGCCAGGGGTTCAAGCGCTCCCTCGAGAGCTCGGGGGGCCGGCCGGCGAGCGACCGGTGGGACGACGGGATGGCGCTGCAGGAGGCGATCATGCGTGGCGTGAGCCGGTATCGTGACCCGGGTCGCGGACAGGGCCTCGCCGGGATCCGACGTTACGTTGGACGGTGGGACGGGAAGCTCTCCGTCCGCAGCGGCACGGCGAAGCTGTCGATCATCCCCGACTGGGACGAGGACGTTCCCCTCGTCGAGAACCTCCCACCGTTTGCCGGCGCGCAGATGCAAATCACGATTCCCGAGAAGCTGGCGCGATGATCAAGCACATTGATCTCGGGTCGGTCCTCCGGGGAACGGTCAGCGAGCGGTACACCAACCTCGTGACCCGCCCCACGGGGCACGCGGTGCGCGGCGCGATCGAGCAGATCATGCGCTCGATCGACTCGGCGACGCTGACGGTGATCGACTTCTCGCACGTCGGGCTGCTCGACTTCTCGTGCGCCGACGAGATCATCGCCAAGCTGCTGCAGCGCTACGACGCACGGCACCACGCCGACGCGCCGGAGACGGCGTACTTCGTCTTCCGCGGCCTCAACGAGGCGCACCTCGAGGCGATCGAGTGGGTGCTCCAGCACCACGGCCTCGCGCTGGTGGCCGAGCCGCTCGACGGCGAGGCCCACCTGCTGGGCGACGTGAACGACGACGAGCGCGCCGTGTGGCAGGTGGCCTGGCGCCTCGGCGCGGCCTCGTTCCCGGTGGTGGCCGAGCACGCCGGGATCGACGCGTCGCGCGCCGAGTGGGCCCTCGACCAGCTGTACCAGCGCCGGCTCCTGCGCCGCGAGGCCGACCGCTTCGTGGCCGTGCGCCCGGAGTCCTGAGGTGGCCGTGCAGGCGATGAACCAGCCGCTGCAGGTCGTCGGCTTCATCGCCACGCGCAAGGGCGAGGAGGAGCGGGGCCCGCTCGTGCGCATGCGCACCGACGAGGCCGCCGGCCGCCTGCTCAACGACGGGGAGCTGGTGTGGGTGTACGGCCCGCGCCAGCAGCAGCTCGCCACCCTCCAGATCGACGACTCGCTCCAGCGCGGCACGGTGGTGGTGCGCGACCTCGCCGGGGTGACGATCACCGAGATCGTCCGCGTGCGCAAACCCGACTTCGATCGCGCCGAGGACCGTCGGCGCTACGTGTAGGAGCGTCCCGCCATGGTGAAGAAGGAGCGCGGCCCGGGGCTCTCGACCCTCGCGGTGCACGGCGGCGGCACCGACCGCGAGACCGACGCGCCGGTGGCGACCGCGCTGCACCAGTCGGTCAACTTCATCCAGGAGATTTCGAGCGCCGAGGGGATGCGCTACCCGCGCTACGGCAACGGCCCCAACGCCGAGGTCGTGCAGCGCCGGCTGGCGGCGCTCGAGGGGGCCGAGGGGGCGCTGGTGCTCTCGTCGGGGATGGGGGCCACCGCCTGCGGGCTCCTCGCCCTGCTCCGCCCCGGCGACCACTTGCTCGCCAGCAGCTGGCTGTACGGCGGTACGCGGCGCCTGCTCACCGAGGAGTTCGCGACGATCGGCATCGACGTCACGCTGGTGGACCCGATGGAAAGCCGGGGCTGGCGCAAGCGGATGCGCAAGCAGACGCGGGCGATCTTTCTCGAGAGCCCGGTGAACCCGAGCTGCCGCGTGGTGGACCTCCGGCCGATCAGCTACCTCACGCACGAGAGCGGGCTGGCCCTGGTGGTGGACTCGACCTTCGCCAGCCCCGTCAACCTGCGGCCGATCGAGCACGGCGCCGACGTGGTGATCCAGTCGGCGACCAAGTACCTCAACGGCCACCACGACGTGCTGGGGGGCGTGGTGTACGGCACGGCGCCCTACATCGAGGAGGTGCGCCAGAAGATGATGGTCTGGGGCCAGGCCCCCGACCCGTTCGCCTGCTGGCTGCTCGAGCGCGGCCTCAAGACCCTCGACGTGCGGGTGCGTCGCCAGAACGACAACGCCATGCGGGTGGCCCGCTGGTGCGCCGACCGCAAGGAAGTGCGGCGGGTGCACTACCCCGGCCTCACCGACCACCCCGACCACGAGGCAGCGCGGGCGATCCTCGACGGCTTTGGCGGGATGCTCGGCATCGAGTTGAGCGGCGGCGCGAAGATGGCCGACCGGTTCCTGCGCCGGTTGCGGATCTTCCGCCACGCCCCGTCGCTGGGCGGGGTGGACTCGCTGGTGAGCGAGCCGCGCTACACATCGCACACGCACCTCACGTCCGAGGAGCGCGCCCGGCTCGGCGTCCCCGACGGCTTCCTGCGGCTGAGCATCGGGATCGAGGACGCGGACGACCTGATCGCCGACCTCGAGCAGGCGCTGCGGTGACCGGGCCGCGGCCGGCCGACGGGGGAACCGGCGCCGCGGGCGCGCCGTCGCACACCGGCACCTTCGGCGCGTCGGGGATCATCCGCTTCTCGAGCGTCGCCAAGGAATATCCGCGCACCGGCACCGCGCTGGCCGGCGTCAGCCTCGTGGTCGCCAAGGGGGAGTTCGTGTTCCTCACGGGACCGAGCGGGAGCGGCAAGAGCACGCTGCTCAAGCTGGTCTACATGGAGGAGCGGCCGTCGCGCGGCGAGGTGCGGGTGAGCGGCGTCTCGTCGAGCACGGCGCGCGGCGGCGACATCGCCCGGCTGCGGCGCAAGCTGGGGATCGTGTTCCAGGACTTCCGGCTGCTGGAGGACCGCACCGCCGAGCAGAACGTGCTGTTCGCGCTCGAGGTGACGGGGGCGCCGCGCGCCGGGATGCACGCCAAGGCGGCCCGCGCGCTCACGCAGGTGGGGCTGGCGAGCAAGGGCACGTCGCTCCCGCGCGAGCTCTCCGGCGGCGAGCAGCAGCGGGTGGCGATCGCGCGCGCCCTCGTGAACGACCCCTTCGTGCTGATCGCGGACGAGCCCACGGGCAACCTCGACGACCGGGCGACGCGGGGGATCTTCCAGCTGCTGCGCGACATCAACGCCGCCGGCACCGCCGTGGTGATGGCCACGCACGACATGGAGCTGATCAAGCGGAGCGAGCTGCGCACGATCGAGCTCAACCGCGGGCAGGTGGTGTTCGACTCGGCGGCCGATCCGGCCGCCGGCGGCGGCGGGGCACGGTGAGCCACGCCGCGGCGTCCCGCGCGGCGCGGGGGGGCGCATGAGGCTCGCCCTGCGGGAGTCGGCGCGGTCGTTCGGCCGCGCGCCGCTGCTGAGTGCGCTGAGCGTGGTCACGATCGGCTTCTCGCTGTTCGCCTTCGGCCTGTTCGGGCTGGTGGCGCTCAACATCCGCAACACGGTGCGGCTGATCGAGGAGCGCGTGGAGATCCGCGCCTTCCTGATCGACGGCACGCCGGTGGACGTGGCGGCGGTGGCGGTGGGCGACATCGGGTCGTTCCCCGAGGTGGCCAGGGCCGAGTTCGTGAGCAAGGAGCAGGCGCTCACGCTCGCGCGGCGCGAGCTGCGCGAGTTCCGCGAGGAGTTCGACGCGAGCGTGCTGCCGGCGTCGATCGACGTGCGGCTCAAGGACGGCTTCCGCGACCCGCAGACGGTGAACGCGGTCGCGGCGCGGCTCCGCTCGTACCCGTTCGTGGACGAGGTGCGCTACGGCGACGAGTGGGTGGAGAAGGTGTACCGCCTGCGCAACATCGCCACGATCACGGGGCTCGTGCTCGGCCTCGCCTTCGCGGCGGTGAGCGTGATCATCATCGGCGCCACGATCCGGATGACGGTGCTGGCGCGATCGCGCGAGATCGCGATCATGCGCATGGTGGGGGCGACCGACTCCTTCATCCGGTCGCCCTTCCTGATCGAGGGGTTCGCCAAGGGGATCCTTGGCGGGGCGATGGCGCTCCTCCTCACGTGGGGGGCGCACCGGCTGTTCACGCAGATGGTGCTGGAGACGCAGTTCTTCTCGCCGCGCGTGGCGGTGGCCGGGGTGCTCGTGGGGGGGCTGATCGGCGCCCTCGGCAGCGCCTTGAGCGTGGGACGGCACCTGCGCGAGGTCACGTGAGGGCCGGGGCCGCGCGCCGGGCCCTCGCGTGCGCGGCGCTGGCCGCGGCCGGGATCGCCGCCCCGACGGCCCCGGGCGGCGCGCAGCAGCCCGAGCCCCAGCCGGCGGCGACGACCCCGGCGGCCGCCCCCGCCCCGCTGCCGTCCCCCGGCCGCATTCCCGACGCGGCCACGCGCATCCAGGAGCAGAAGGACGAGCTCGACCGCATTCGCCGCGAGCGCGCCGACCTCGAGTCGCGCATGCGCTCGCTGCAGGGCACCGCGCACGACCTGAGCGAGGAGCGCCAGACGTACGACCGCCTCGCCGACGCGACCGAGGCGGCGGTGCGCTCGCTCGACCGGCAGCTGCTGGCGATCGGCGAGAGCGTGGGCGAGACCACGGCCGACCTCGTGCTCGCGCAGGACGAGCTGGAGGTCAAGCGGGCCGTGCTCCGCCGGCGGCTGGCCGACGTCTACAAGCGCGGCCCGCTGTACACCATGCAGGCGCTGCTGGCGGCGCAGTCGTTCGGCGAGCTGGTGTCGCGCTACAAGTACCTGCACCTGCTCACGCTGCGCGACCGGGCGCTGGTGACGCGGGTGGAGGCGCTGGGGGCGCGGATCGAGTCGCAGCGGACGCAGCTGGTGCGGCTGCAGGGCGACATGGCGCTGTCGCGCGAGCAGAAGGCCGAGGAGGAGAAGCGGCTGCGCGAACTCGAGCAGGAGCGGATCCGATCGTTGCGCACGGTGCAGAGCCAGGCCCGGCAGACGGCGGCGCGCCTCGCGCAGCTGCAGAAGGACGAGGCCAAGCTCGGCTCGCTGATCGCGAGCCTCGAGGCGGCGCGCAAGAAGGCCGAGGCGGCACGGGTCGCGGCGGCCCCCGGCACGCCGGCGGCCACGGCGGCGCCGATGACCAGCAGCAGCATCAAGACGAGCGACTTCGGGCGCCTCGACTGGCCGGTGGACGGGACGCTCATCTACCGCTTTGGCCGCGTGATCAACCCCAACAACACTGCGATCCGCTGGAACGGGATCGGCATCGCGACCATGCAGGGGGCGCAGGTGCGGGCGGTGGCGGCGGGCGAGGTGATGGTGGCCGAGAGCATCGGCACCTACGGCAGCACCGTGATCATCCAGCACGGCGGCGGCGACTACTCGGTGTACGGCTCGCTGGCGTCGATCGACGTGCCCAAGGGGGCGATGGTGGCCAAGGGACAGGTGATCGGCACGGTGGGGGCGAGCGACCCCGACCTGCCGAGCCACCTGCACTTCGAGATCCGGCCCAAGGGGCGGGCGATGGATCCGCTGGTGTGGCTGAGGAACCAGCCGTGAGCGCGAAGAAGGGGAAGAAAGAAGAGAAGGCGAAAAGCAGGCCCATCGCTGCGCTCAGGACGACGGGGACCAGGAACGCCAAGCCCGAGGCGAAGTCGAAGCCGAAGCCCAAGGGCACGCCCAAGCCCACGCCCAAGCCGAGGACCAAGCCCAAGCCGAAGCCCAGGACGAAGACCAGGCCCAAGGCGAAAGCCAGGACCCTCGCGCCCCCCAAGGCGACCGGCGGGGGAAAGCCCTCCCGTCCGAAGGTCACCGCGCCCATCCCTCCACCCGAGCCGTTCGAGCCCTTCCCGCTCATCGGCGCGCACGTGTCGTCGGCCGGGGGCTCGTGGGAAACGCCGGAGCGCGCCTGGCAGATCACCGCCAGCTGCTTCCAGCTCTTCACCAAGACCGCCAACCAATGGAAGGAGCGCGCCGTCACCGCCGACGAGGCCGCGCGATTCGCCGCCGCCCTCGCCGCGCACCCGGCGCAGGCGGTCGTCTCGCACGACAGCTACCTGATCAACCTCGCCTCGCCGGTGCCGGCGCTCCGCCGCCAGTCCACCGAGAGCTTCGTCTGCGAGCTGCAGCGCGCCCACGCCCTCGGCCTCACGGGCGTGGTCTCGCACCCGGGCAACTACATCGACGACCGCGCGAGCGGCCTCGCCCGCAACGCCGAGGCGATCGCCGAGGCGCTCGAGCGCTCGCCGGGGCCGGCGAAGCTCTTCCTCGAGACCACCGCCGGCAGCGGCACCGCCCTCGGCGCGACCTTCGAGGAGCTGGCGTGGATCATCGCCCAGCTGCCGCGGGCGCAACAGCCGCGGGTCGGCGTCTGCGTCGACACCTGCCACGCCCACAGCTCCGGCTACGACCTCGTGAACGACTACGACGGCGTCTGGGCGCGCTTTGGCGACGTGATCGGATGGGAGCGGCTGGGGGCGCTCCACCTCAACGACTCGAAGACCCCCTTCAATTCGCGCCGCGACCGGCACGAGCTGCTCGCCGGGGGCTCGCTCGGCGCGGGGCCCTTTCGCCGCATCATGACCGACGAGCGACTCGCGCGCGTGCCCAAGCTCCTCGAGACGCCCAAGGGGGACGACATGGTCACCAACGACCGGCGGATGCTGCAACTGCTGAGGAGTTACGCCACGGGTCGGTGAGGGAACAGCAAGATCAAGGGCGTTCTCACAGAGGAAGGGCGAGAACAAGGCGAGGGGCACAGAGGCTGCAACTTCCTTGGGAACTGCTCGCCCCGGCCAGGGTCGCTGCGCGAGTGCCGGCCTCGGCGCCCCCAGGCACCCGCAGTTGCCGCCTCGGTGCCCCTCTTCCGGCCCGCGCGCACCCGCCTGGCCCCGCCCCTCATCTTCCTCTGTGAGAGGCCCCTGACCTTGTAGTTGCCGTTGGCCTCGCCCGGGCTACAGCAGCGTGACCACGACCATCACCGGCCCGATCACGACACTCGAGCTCTGCAGGTCGACCAGCTTCCACGTCAGGCTCACCGTCCCCGCGTCGGAGATCGTCACCGAGTACGCGAGGTTGTTGAGCGCGCTCGCCGTGTAGTTGCCCTGCGCGAGTGGCGTGACGTCGAGCCGGTACCGCGCGGTGGTGATCGCCACCGGCGCCCCGAGGGCGTCGCGGGCGGTGACGGTGAGGGTCGACAACCCCCGCGGCAACGACGACGGGAACCCGACCGTGGTGCTCGACGAGCCGCCAAGCGGCGTGACGGTGACGATGATCTGCGCCGGCGGGTTTGTTGAGGTGCCCAGTCCCGCCGTGGACGAGCAGCCCGCCGCCACCACGGCGCAAGCGGTCAGCAGCGCCACGCGCCGGACGGCACGGAACGCGGGCGAGCGGAGGGCGAGGGCGCGCATGCCGAATAATGCGGGCACGGCGCCCCGCCCCGCCACTCTCTGCCGCGGACCCGCCGCTAGAACAGCACGCGGTACGACACCGAGACGTTCCGCCCCGGGTTGAAACTGAAGGCCTTGACCCGGCTCGCACTATCCTTGTACAGCACGTCGCTGGCGTTGTCGATGCGCAGGGCGACGGCCTGCACGAGCCCGCGCCCCGTAAAGGTGTAGCTGCCCTGCAGGTTGACCACCGTGAACGCGTCGGTGGCGACATCGTTTCCCCCCGTGACGCGCCACTGGCGATGGCCGTACCTCACGTCGCCCCCCGCCATCCACCGCCCGTCGTCCCAACGCAAGCCGGCGCCGGCACGCGGTGGCGGCAGGAACGGCAAGAAACCGCCCCCGGCCTCGAACTCGCCGCGCACCAGGTCGGCCATGACGACCGCATACAGGTGGCGCCGCACTTCCGACTCGACGCGCCCCTCCACCCCCCACATGCCGGCCCTCGCCTGCCGGAAACGGTTGATGGGAACCGAGAACGTGTCGGGAGCGGTGCCGAGCAGGGTGTCGCCGGTGAAATTCGGCACCACGAAGTTGTCGATGGCGCTGGCGTACGCCGCCAGCTGCGCGTCGATGCCGCCGCGCTGCACGCGCAGCACGGCATCGATCCCCTGGTTCACCTCGGGCTGCAGCGTGCGGTTGCCGATGTCGTAGCTCCCCGCCGCCGCATGCACGTTGTTCGAGAACAGCTCCTCGACGCTCGGCGCCCGGAAGGCCCTCGCGAGCGACACACCGAGCGACACGCCGTCGGCGAGCGGCCAGCTCACGCCGATCGAGCCGGACGCGCTCCCCACGCTCGTGGCCTGGCCGGCACCGAAGGGAGCCGGCGCGGTGCTCGACGCCACGTTCACGAGGTCGAATCGCGCCCCGAGCTCCAGCATCACCGGCTCGTTGCCGCCGGTCAGGCGCGTCTTCTGGTACGCAAAGACGCCGACGGCCGTGGTGGTCACGGGCGGGGTGAGGGCCTCCGCGCCGCTCGACGTGTACTGCCTGAACAAGCCCTGCAGGCCGAGGGCACCCTCCCAGCGGCCGGCCCTGGTCTTGGCCGTGACGTTGACGGTCTGCGTGTTGAGCCTGAAACTGGTTCCCACGTCCCCCGTGTTCTCGACCTCGTCGTGCGCGTACCACTGCAGCGTGCCGTCGAGGCGAACGTACGCGAGCCAGCCACCGCCGAGTCCGGCGTCGCCGCGAAAGCGCAGCTCCTGCCGGCTGCCGCGAATCTGCGCGCCCGACTCCGGGTCGCCGGCCGGCGCCGGGAGCCCGTAGTTGAAGTCGTAGTGCTTGATCGCGACGCCCGCATGCAGGTTGTCACTCGCGTAGCCCGCCGAGAGCACGCCGTTCCAGTTGCGGAAGAAGGTGTTCGCCAGTGTGCCGCCGCCGCCGATGGCCTGGTCCTGCGTGTTGCGCATCCCGCCACGCATCGACACGGCCCAGTCGGCGCCCACCGGGGTGGTGATGCCGAACGACAGCGCCTCGCCCGGCGTCGCGCTCTCCGATTGCAGGGAGCCGAATCCCTCGACGTGCTGGGGCACCGCGGTCGGGATGTCATTGGTGATGACGTTCACGACGCCCCCGAGGGCGTTCGTGCCGTAGAGAAGCGACGCCGGCCCGCGCACGACTTCGATGCGCTGCGCCGCGTTCGGGTCGATACTGAGACCGTGGTCGGGGGAGGAGCTCGAGAGGTCGGCGGCGCGGTCGCCATCCTGCAGCACGAGCACGCGCTCGCCGCTCAGGCCGCGAATGACGGGGGTGTTGGCCGCCGGGCCGTTGTACCGCATGCTCAGGCCCGGCTCGCTCGCCAGCGTCTGCGCCACCGTCGCGCCCAGCTGCCGCTGCAACTCGGCGCCGCTCAGTTCGACGGTGGACTGGGAGATCTGCAGCGGGTCGGCGCCAAGGGGCGTGGCGGTCACCTGCACCCCGCTCAGGCGCACGGTCGCCCGCTTCATCGTGATGTCGAGCACCAGGTCGGGGCCGGCGGCAAGCACGTCCACGCTGGCGTCGGCGCGGGAGAAACCGAGGAGCAGCGCGTCGATGTGGTGCCTCCCGGCCGGGAGCCCGACGAGGACGAACTTGCCCTCGTCGTTGGTGCTGGTGGTGCGGTTGATGCCGCCCACGACGATCTGGACGTTGGCGAGGGGTCGGCCGGCTTCGTCGTGCACTGTGCCGCTCACGCGGGGACCGGGAAACGTGCCGGTCGCCGTCAGCGACGCGGCCAGCGCCATTCCGGCCAGGAATGGAAGTGCCATGGATTGGGTCTCGCGCTCGGGTGCGCGCGCAACGGCGTCGCCCACCCGCGAGTCGGGCGGGGGCGTCGCGCGCGAGGGGGCCCACGGCCGCGGCACCGGCACCGCGCGGGGGCGCGGGCACTCGGCCGGGTGCGGGCGCGTTTCGCTACGCGAGCGTGGGCGGGGCGCGCGAGGTCGACTCGCCGCGCCCCGCGCGCCGGACCGCCACGGGCGTGTGGCGGCGCGGGGCATCGCTCCGCCCCGCGGAGGCGCCGGGCGGATCCGCCGGCGGCGGCGCCGAGGCGAGCAGCAGGTGCTGGCACACCACACATGCCGCATCGTGCGGCGCCCGGCACTGCGTGGTGGTGTGGTCCTCGACGTGCCTGGCGTTGGCCGGCGCCGAGCGCGACTGCGCCTCGACGTCGGCCACCAGCAGCAATGGCGTAAGAGAGCGTTTCATAACCGGGTGAGGTAGTTCCAGCAGATGAGCGCACAGCCGAGATGGAGAAAGCCGAGGGAGTGACTCGCGCGCCGATCGTACCTGGTGCGCAGGCGGCGCATCGCGTTGAACCACGCGAAATCGCGCTCGACCACCCAGCGGTAGCGAC
>JACPPC010000002.1 GCA_016191225.1 Gemmatimonadota bacterium
CCGTTCACGCCCGGGTCGTACAGCGACCAGATGAACGGCGGGTCGTCGTCGTAGTGCGAGACCTGCCCCACGTATCCCCAGGCGGCGCTGCCCTGCTCCGCGATGCGACCCGCGTACACCACCTCGCGACCGTCCTCCGACACGCTCAGCCAGTCGATGTGCCGCGTCGCGTCCTCGAATGCCGTGTCGAGCTGCTGTGTCGCGAGGTTGAGGCGCAGTACGACGGCTCCCTCGCCGCTGAATTGCATGATTCCGTTGCGGCAGGTGCGCAGGTTCCCGAAGTCGTCATACGGTTGGCAGTTCGTGTGCCAGGTCGTCCCCAGTTCGGTAATGCCCGCCCGGCGGCGGTTCACGGCCAGGTACACGTACCTGCCGGCGGGAGACACCGCCATCGCGGGATATCGCAGCAGCCGCACGTCGGTCCACAACCGGAACGCCGTGCCCACGCCCGGTGGCACCCCGTACGACATCTCGACCGCCGTGTTCGTCGACGGCTGCGCGATCGGGAGCGTGAAGGCGGCAAATGGCGCATTTGTGGCGCCGCCATCGGTCGAGCGGCGGAAGGTCAGCGAGGCGAAGCCCGGCGACGTTACGCCGAGGGCGTACGGGTACGGCGTTGGCATCTCCAGCTGGGCGTAGATCACGGTGTCGCCGCCATGGCTGCGCCCGGACGCCGAGCGGGCGTAGGTCAGGCTGTCGCCCTGCGCACTGCCGCTCGAGCGCGCCGAGCCGGAGATCGAGGTCGCGAAGGAGTCGGGGGGCAGCAGGCCGTATGGCTTCCAGTGCCCGGCGCTGTCGAGGACGAAGCCGCGGGAGCTGTCGGCGGCGACGCCGCTGTAGATGGTCGTGTCGATGGCAAGGATGCCGAGCACCCGGCCACCATGATGCGGTTGAAGAGCGGAGATGAAGAGGTTGGTCGGGACGGTTCCGATGATCTCGTTCGTGGCGCCGCGCCGGGCCCACACGCTGGAGCCGTCGGACCAGATGCGGTTGCCGCACAGGGGCGTGCCGGGCGTTCGCGCGACGAGCTTCAGTGCCTCGTAGATGTCCAGCGCGGGCACCGTTGCCTTGGCGGGGAGACTGGCTGTCGGGTTCAACACAAGGCGGCCACCGTTGCGAGCTCCCTCGATGATCGCGGACTTTGTCGCTGCTGCCGAGAGCGATGGGTCGTTGGCGAGGGCCAGCGCGGCAGCGCCCGCAACCTGCGGCGCCGCGTACGACGTGCCCGCAACTACGCCATCGACGTCATTTCCGACGAGTGCATGCACGTCCTTCGCCGGAGCGACGACGTCGAGCAGGTTTCCGACATTCGAGCCCTGAAGCGCGAAGTCGTACCAAAGTGCGGGCTGCGTGGTATGTGCGCTTCCTCCAACGATGATGACCTGGGCGGCGATTGCTGCCGAGTCGGCCGTGCTGACGGCAGCTGCGATCTCAGACCAGAACGCGTCCAGCGCGTTGTTGGCGGCGGCGAGCACGACGAGCGGGCGCGGCTTCCCCAGGCTGTCTTGGCGCAGAAAAGCAGCCTTGAGAGCTCGTCCGACCAGATCAGCGGTTCCGGCGACGTCCAGCGAGTCCTTCAGGCTCGTCGGCACGTAGGCCCAGTTCAGCCCGACCGAGATGTTCACGACACGCGCGCCGCCGCCGACCGCACGCTTGATCGCATGGAGCAGCTCGAAGCCGGCGGCTGGAGCCGTGTCTCCCGGCACCGGCGACGCCAGGTCGCCCTTCCAGTAGAACGTCAGGCCGCCGGCCCACGCAACGCCGGCCATTCCGGCGCCGCTGTTCCCATTCGCACGAAGGATGGACGAGACGGCCGCAGCATGACTGCCGGAGGGACCGGACGCGCCGCCGACCGAGACCGGCACGTCAGGGTTGGCAGTGTAGAACTCATCGATGGTCGCGAGGGGGACTGAGCCGCTCCCTGTTGTGCATCCCCATGCGAGCGGCGCGCGATCGCTCTCCAGGTGCCATCCGTCGTGGCTCACGTCGACCGAATCCATGTTCCATGAGTGCCAGCGCGGACCATCGTTTGGAGCGAGCCCCTGGGGCGAGAGCCACTCAGGGGACCGCTCAGGGAAGACCATTCTAACGGCAGCGTTGCGTAACAGTTGAAACCAGACTGCATCGCGGCGGGCGATGCCGCTGTCGAGTGGCAGCGGAACATCGACGTAGTAGAGGCCTTCGCGCGTGTCTACATGCGCCCCGCCGAGCACGGTCGCGTTCGCCGCGTCAAGCACCGCCTGACGCACTTCTTGCGACGTGCCCGCAACGAACTCGACGTGAAATCGGCGGTACGAGAGTCGTTTTCCACCGAAGCCGGGGTCCGGCAACAGATAGGCAGCGCCCGAAGCAACCGTCGCGGCGGTGATGGTTGGCGGGGCAGACGCGGGCACCACCGGTCGCACAGGGCACGCCGGCGGCCCCCACTGCGTGAACACCGACCGCGTCCCCGCCCGCAGGATCATCAACCCGCCGGGGTTCGACATCACCAGGAACGTCTCGCTGTACGGCGTCCCCCGCGGGCGCCCCGGCAGCGTCACCGTCACCGAGTCCGTCGCCGGCGGCACGACATACTTGAGCGTGATCGGGTCGTCGTTCGCGCTCTTGATCGTCAGCCGGTTGCCGCAAATGCGTCTTGATCGTCAGCCGGTTGCCGCAAATGCGCGCCACCGACACGCTGTCGGGGTTCGCGAGCGAGAGCACCCGCCCGCCGCGCGCATCCAGCGACTGTCCAGGATCGCAGGCCGAGAGCCCGGCCGCGGTGAGCATGCAGGCAATCAGGGACATGCGCCGAATTCCTCCGGCGAGGGAGAGGGACGAGGACATGCGGGGCACTCCAGCGGGCGCCCGGCGCCCGATCGTGAAGTCTGCCAAACCGACGAGGCCTCGTTGCCCCATCCCGGGCGCGCCTCACTCCGCGCACCCACCAGCTTGATTGGCGCAACGATAGCCCTCACCCCCCCCCTCGCGCAAGACCCCTCGGCCAGGCATGTCTCGGTACACCTTTGCCAACCTCTCGTGCGCTCCGCCGTTCGCGAGGGACTGAGCGACCCGGTCCCGCACGCCTCGGCTTTCCGGTCGCGCTCCGCTCCGTCCGGACTCTCCTCGGCGCGACTAGTCCGCCTCCCCACCCAGCAGCGCCTCGAACGCCGCCGCCACCTCCTCCGCCCGTATCGCCCCCACCGCCTGCCCCGGCGGCGCCACCAGCGCCCGGCTCGGCACCCCCACCGCCTTCCACAGGTCGGGCACGTTGCCGTCCGTCGTCGTGTGCAGCGACAGCACCGGCCGGCCGGTCGCCACGGCCAGGTGCAGCGTCATCGTGTCCGGCGTGATCATGAGCTTCGCCCGCGACACGAGCGCCGCCACCGCGAGCAGCGGCGCCCCGGCATCGAACACGTGCACCCGCGGCGACGCCGCCGCAACGCGCACCGCCTCGGCCTCGGCCACATCGGCCGGTCCCGGCACCAGCACGAACGACAGCTGCGGGTGCCGTGCCAGCAGCATCGGCAGCAGCCGCGCGCACTCGGCCGCCGTCCAGCTCCGCGCCGGTGCCGCCGACGCGAGGTTGATGGTCACGAAGTCCCCCGTCGCGTGCGACGCGAGCCACCGCTCCGCCTCCTCCCGCGCGCCCGCGGGAATCGCGAGCCTGATCGGCGCCGCGAGCGCGCTCGCCGCCGCCACGTCTCGTCCCCCCTTGCCGAAGCCCGCCCGCACCACGTAGCTCATCTGCCGCGACACGTGCGCCATGGCGAGCGACTGCGGCAGGCGAACCACCCGCGTGAAGAAGCCGTGGTAGCGCTTGGGGCGCCACGTGCTCACGCGGTGGGTGCGCGCGTGCGACGCCACCGCCGCCGTCCAGCCCTCGCGGATCGAGCGGCCCGGGATGAGGCTGAACACCGCGTCGTACTGCCGCTCGCGCAGGTACGGCCGCAGCCGCCACAGCCCGAGCCAGGTGCCGTCGTCCTCGAACACCATGCGCACCCGGTCGTCGCCCCGCACCAGCGCCGCGTTGCGCGGCGAGGCCAGCACGTCCACCTCGGCCCCCGGCGCGAGCTGCGCCAGCAGGTCGAACACCGGCGTGGTGAGGATCATGTCGCCCAGCCGGTCGTGCCGCACCACGAGCACGCGGCGCACCGACTTGGGCACGCGAGCGCCGCGCGGCACCCCCACGCCGCAAAGGAGCCGGTACACCGGCACCAGCCAGCCGTACACCCGGCGCTTCAGCACCGCGCCTCCCCGCCAACGCGGCCCCCGCGCAGCGCAGGCCCCGGCCGGCGTGCGGCTACCACCCGTGCCCCCCGGCCTCGCGCACCACGGCGGACAGGGCGCCCACCATTGCCGCGGCACTGAAGCGACCCCGCACGCTTGCCCGCGCCGCCCGGCGCCGGGCGTCGGCCGCGCCGTCGGGAAGGGCCGCCACTTCCGCCAGCGCCGCCGCCACTTGCTCGGCGCTGAAGGCGTCCACGGTCCACCCCACCGCGCCCCCCTCGAGGATTTCCTGCGGACCGCCATGGTCGGGGCCGATGCACAACAGTCCCTGCGCCATCGCCTCGGTGAATACCATGCCGAACGGCTCGTCCACCGGCAGGAGCGCGAACACGTCGCAGGCGTCGCGCACCGTTTCCAGGCGGTCGTCGTCGAGGAAGCCGTGAAAGGTCACGCGCCCCGGCGCGAGCTCGCCGGCCACCTCCCGCAACCGCTCCGCGTCCCCTCCCTCGCCCACGACGTGCAGGTGTGACCCGGCGTGCGATCGCGCGAAGGCCGCGAACCCGGCCAGCACCGTCTCCACGTTCTTCACCGCCTCGAGCCTCGTCTGCACCAGCACCTGGAGTCCGTCGCGGCGAATTCCCCGTCGCCGGGCCGCTCCCTCCTCGCGCAGCACCGCCGGCGGGTACACGATCGTCTCGCTGCACCGGCCGTAGATCCGCCGCGCCATGTCGCGCGCGTAGGCGCTGATCGCGTACAGCCCGTCGAGGCGCGCCGTCATCCGCACGTCGAACTGGCGCCGCGCCCCGAGGTCGCCGGCCCGCGCGGCGCGCACTTCCCAGCGCGCCAGCCGCTGCGCGAACGTGCGCGTCAGGTGGTCGGGCGCCCGCACCCCGAGGGCGCGGGCCCGCGCCGCGAGCACGGGGCTCGTGGCGGCGAGGTGCAGCGCCCGGGCCGGCTCGTTCACCTGCCACAGGCGCAGGGCGCCGAGCCGCATCGCCCCCAGCATCGCGTTGCAGGGATGGTTGTGCGCGATCACCACCCGGGCCCCGTCGAGCAACCGGCGTGCGCGGCGCGCCCGCAGTCGCAGCCGCGCCACGGTGGTCCAGGCCACCGCGTCGCCGAGGGCGCGCTGGCGGAACTGCCGCAGCGGAATCCCGTCCAGCGCCTCGCGCCACCGCGCCGCGTCCACGGGCCCGGTCACGATCCCCGCATCGACCCCCGCCTCGCGCAGCGCGCGCGCTTCCGCGGCGGCAAGCACCTCGGCACCGCCCACGGCGCCGAACATCGGGTGGAAGATCGCGAGCTCCATGCGCTCCCGGCAGAGTGGCGCCCCGCTGCCCGTGCCACGCGCTCGTGCAGCCGGGGGCGCGGGGGGTAACTTGTCGCGTCGCGCGCGCCCGCGGCACTCCATGGCCCCCGACCCCCTTCGCCTCCTCGTGAGCCGCACCGATCGCCTCGGCGACGTCGTGCTCACCCTCCCCCTGCTCGGGCTCCTGCGGCAGCGCTGGCCCGGCGCCGAGATCCTCTTCCTCACGCGGCAGTACGCCCGTCCCGTGGCCGAGGCCTGCGCCCACGTGCATCGCGTGGTCGAGTGGCCGGACCACCATGCGGCCACCGCCGCCGCTCGCGCGGCGCTCCTGCGCGACACCGGCGCCGACACCCTGCTGCACCTCTTCCCGCGGCGCGAGGTGGCCATCGCCGGCCGCGACGCGGGCATCGCCCGCCGCATCGGCACCGCGCGCCGCTGGTACCACTGGCTCACCTGCACCGAGCGCGTGAACGTCTCGCGCAAGCGCTCGGCGCTGCACGAGGCCCAGCTCAACCTGCTCGTCGCCGCGCCCCTGCTCCACCAGTCGCGGCTCTCCCTCGCCGAGCTCGTGCCGCACGCCGGACTCACGCGCGCGGCCCCGCTCGACGCCGCGTGGGCCTCGCGAATCGACCCGGCCCGCTGCACGGTGCTGGTGCAGCCCCTCACCGGCGGGACCGTGCCCGCCTGGCCCCTCGAGCGGTGGACCGCGCTGGCCCGCGCGCTCGATCCCTCGCGATTCCAGCTGTTCGTGACCGGGAGCGCGGACGAGGGGGCGCAACTGCGCGAGTGGCTCCGTTCCCTGCCAGCGCACGTCGAGGACGCCACCGGACAGTCGCTGGCCCTGCTGCTGTCGTTCACGCGCGCGGCCGATTGCTTCGTGGGAGCGAGCACCGGGCCGCTGCACATCGCCGCCGCGCTCGGCGTGCCCACGATCGGGCTCTACCCGGCGCGCGAGTCGGGGCTGCCCGCGCGCTGGGAGCCGCTCGGGGCGCGTACCACGATGCTGCTCCAGGCACCGCCGCCCGGTGGCGACCACGCCACCCTCGACATCAGCGCGATCGACGTGGACGAGGTGCGGCGCGAAGTCGAGCGCGTCGCGCGCGAGCGGTAGCTGCCGGCCTGCCGGCGCCGCGCCCGCGCCGGCCTGTCACTCCTCCGGCGGAGCGGCCCCGGCAACGGCCGCGCCCTGTCGCACCGGCGGCCAGGTGGTTCCCGGGGGCGGCGCGTGCTTCCACCGCCGGTGCTGCCAGAAGTACTGCCCCGGCGTCTCGCGAACGTAGCGCTCCAGCGTGGCCGTGTAGGAGGCCACGATCGTGTCCACGTCGAACTCACGGTCGCCGGTCGGCACCACAGGCACCCGCTCGAGGCGCAGCACGTACTTGCCGCTGGGCTGGCGAATCGCGGCGGCAAAGACCACCGGCGCCCCGAACCGCAGCGCAAACACCGCCGGCCCGCGCGGCGTCTTGGCCAGCCTGCCGAAGAAGGGCACGAAGGTCGACGCGAGGCCCACCACTCCCTGGTCCATCACGAACGCCACCACCCGCCCTTCCCTTAGCGCGCGCGGCGTGCGCCGCACCGCCTCGCTGTCGTGCACCACCGTCATCCCCAGCCGCCGCCGCGTGCGGTACAGGTACGCGTCGAACAGCGGGTTGCCCTGCCGCCGCACGATCGCGTCGAGCCCCGACCCGGCGGCCGTCATCCGCGCCCCCACATACGCGCCGGCGAGTTCCCAGTTGCCGAAGTGGCCGGTCACGAAGCAGGCCCCCTTGCCCTCCGCCATCGCCGCCTCGGCCACCGGCCAGTCGGCACAGGGCTCGAAGCGCTCGAACACCGTCTCCGGCTTCTCCCCCGACAGGAGGGCCGCCTCGATCGACACGCGCCCCAGGTGCCGATAGCTCGCGCGGGCGGTCGCGCGCACCTGCTCGGGCGTGAACTGCGGAAAGCACATCGCGATGTGCCCCTCCACCAGGTCGCGCCGGATGCCGAGGGGCCAATAGCCGAGCCGCCCGATCCACTCGCCCGCCTTGGCCGCCGCGTCCCAGCCCACCAGGCGCAGCGCGCCGAACACGCCGCGCAGGGCGGCGTACTCGGCGCGATGCTGCAGCGTCGGCGCGGACGGGTGCGAAGCCATCGTGGGGCGGAAACTACCCGGCCGAACGCACGAACGCCTCCGTCACCGAGGTGACGGAGGCGCCCGCGTGCTGCCGGTGCCGTTCGGGTCTGCCTAGTTGGTGCGGCGGAGCTCGACGCGGCGGTTCTGTGCGCGGCCCGCCTCGGCGGCGTTGCTCGCCACCGGCTTGGCCGGACCGAAGCCCTTGGCGGTGATGTTCTCCGCAGGGACGCCCTTGCTGATGAGGTAGTTGCGCACCGCATCCGCACGGGCCTGCGACAGGCGGCGGTTCACGGCCGCGCTGCCACGGTTATCGGTGTAGCCCTCGACCGCGATCTTCACGTCGGGGTTGTTGACGAGGCTCTCGGCCACCTTGTCGAGCGCGCCGGACGACTCGGGCAGGAGGTCCGCCTTGGCCGTCACGAAGTTCACGCCCTGCAGGGTGACGCTCTTCTTGCCGGTCTCGAAGAGCAGCGTGCAGCCCTTCGCGTCGACCTTGGTGCCGGACGGCGTGTTGGGGCACTTGTCGAGGTCGTCGGTCACGCCATCGCCGTCGGTGTCGACCGGGCAGCCCTGCGCGTTGACCTTGATGCCACGCGGCGTGTTCGGGCACCGATCGTCGTTGTCCGCCACACCGTCGGAGTCGCTGTCGATCGAGCACCCGTTCGCGTCCACCTTGGCGCCGGGGACCGTGTTCGGGCACTTGTCGAGGTAATCGGCCACGCCGTCCTTGTCCGTGTCGACCGGGCAACCCGCGGCGTCAACTCGCACGCCGGCGGGAGTGTTCGGGCAGCGGTCGACGTAATCCGCCACGCCGTCCTTGTCGGTGTCGACCGGGCAACCCGTCGCGTCGACCTTGGCGGTCGTGGGCGTGTTGGGGCACTTGTCGAGGTAGTCGGCCACGCCGTCGCGGTCGCTGTCCACCGGGCAGCCCGACGCATCCACGCGCACGCCAGCCGGCGTGCCCGGGCACTTGTCGAGGTGGTCGGCCACGCCATCCTTGTCGGTGTCGACCGGGCAGCCATCCGGCGTCACCTTCACACCCGCCGGCGTGTCAGGACACTTGTCGTTCTTGTCGGACACACCGTCCTTGTCAGTGTCCTTCGATCCGCCGACCTTGTAGACTAGGCCGGCCTCGAGGCCGAGGTTGACGTCGATGCCGTTGGGCGACGAGCCAAGGCGCTGCTTGGGGTACGGCACGAAGCCGAAGGTGCCGTCGACGCGGGCGCCGAAGTGGTCACCCCACCACCAGTCGAGGCCCAGCAGGCCGCGAGCGCCGAAGTCGGTCACCTTGGTGTCGCCGCTGTTGACCGGCACCGTGTTCAAGTAGCCGAAACCGCCCGTGCGGTAGTAGCCGGCGTTCGCGAGCAGGTAGCCGACGCCGAAGTGCACGTCGACGCCCTCGAGGGCGGGGATGTGGTACGTGAGCGTGCCCGTCTGCGAGTAGTTGCGCTCGTTGGGATCACCCGTCGTCTTCGCGCCGGTCACCTCCAACGCGAGATTCTGCATGAAGAAGTAGCCGAGTCGGCCACCAAAGCCGGTCTGGCTCCGGCTGCTCCACGGCATGCCGGCATCCAGGCGCTCGAACTTGAAAAACGCTCCAACCGTGATCGTACCGGGGTCCTGCGCACGCGCAGCGCGGGACGGGAGCGCGAGCGCGGCGAGACCAACGGCCAGCAGCGCACCGCGACGAAGACTCATGCTTCCTCCAAGAGTGTGAACGGACGTACGGGCCGTTCCCCGCCTTCAGGCTCGTCGCGCGCCCTGCTCCGGCAACCACGCCGGAGGCGCGACGACCCACACCAGCCCCGGGTGGGGCCGATACGCGGATTTCGGCGAACCAAAAAATGTCCCCTTCCGAGGGTGGGCCGCAAGCCCCCACCAAGGTAACCGCTGGCGTGTCACGCCGATGACAGTCAAATACCCGACAGGGCCGCAGGGGCGACGGCACGTGCGGCGCCCCCGGCCGGACCCGCAGCCTCCCCTAGACGGGAAAGAGCATCTCCCGGTAACGGGGGAGGGGCCAAGCCCCGTCCCCGATGCCCAGTTCCAGCGCGTCCGAGGCCGAGCGGACCGCCGCCATCGCGTCCGCCCCGCGTGTCGTCAGGAACCGGGCCTGGCGCTCGAGGGCGTCGTGCATGCCCTCCGCCTTCTCGATCGCCCCCCGCAGCCCGTCGCGCGCCGCCACCAGGGCGGCCACCTCCGCGCCCACGCGGTTCGCCTCCGCGGCCTGCGGCGCCACCTTGATTCCGCCCGCCTTGGCGTTCGCCGCCGCGGCGGCGAGCCCGCTGGCGTACCCGAGGGCGGCCGGCAGCACCAGCGTGCCGGCCATCTGCTCGAGCGTGTGCATCTCGATCAGCATGTCCTTCACGTACCGCTCCAGCCGCACGTGGTACCGCGACTCGAGCTCCTCCCGGGTGAGGATGCCGAGCCCGGTGAGCAGCGCATGCGACTCCGGCGTCACCAGCTGCGCGAGGGCCTCGGGGGTGCGGCGGAGGTTCAGCAGCCCGCGCCGGGCCGCCTCCTTCACCCAGGCCTCGCTGTAGTTGTTCCCCTCGAAGCGCACCGCACTCGTTTCCCTGAACGCCTTGCGCACCACCTTCAGCGCCGCATCGTCGACCGACTTCGTCTTCTTGAGCTCGGCCGTGAGCTCGCGCGTGAGCGTACCGATCGCGCCCGCCACGCAGGCGTTGAGGAGCATCACCGGAAAGGCGATCGACTGTGAGCTGCCGACCGCGCGGAACTCGAACTTGGCCCCCGTGAAGGCAAACGGCGACGTCCGGTTGCGGTCGGTGTTGTCGCGCGAAATGTCGGGGAGCTTGTTCACGCCGAGGCCGATCAGTGCCTCGGCCGCCCCCTGTGCCCCCGTCTTGCCGGCAGCGATGTCGTCGATCACCCGCGTCAGCAGGTCACCCATGAACACCGAGATGATCGCCGGCGGCGCCTCGTTGGCTCCCAGCCGGTGCTCGTTGCCGGAGGTCCCGATTCCCGAGCGCAGCAGGCCGGCGTGCGTGTGCACCCCCTTGAGCACCGCCGCCAGAAAGAGCAGGAAGCGGACGTTCTGGTGCGGCGTCTTGCCCGGCTTGAGCAGGTTGGCACCGTCGAGCTCGTTGTCCGACACGACCGACATCGACCAGTTGCAGTGCTTCCCCGACCCGTTCACCCCGGCGAACGGCTTCTCGTGCAGCAGGGCCTGCAGCCCGTGGCGCAGCGCCACGCGGCGCAGCATTGCCATCACCAGCTGGTTGTGGTCGACCGCGATGTCGGTCTCCTCGAAGATCGGCGCCATCTCGAACTGGCAGGGCGCCACCTCGTTGTGCCGGGTCACGATCGGCACGCCGAGCTTGAACAGCTCGTACTCGACCTCGGCGATGCAGGCCTGCACCCGCTCCGGGATGCCGCCAAAGTAGTGGTCCTCGAGCTGCTGGCCCCGCGGCGGCGGCGCCCCCACCAGCGTCCGGCCCGCCATCACAAGGTCGGGGCGCAGCGCGAAGTGGGCCCGGTCGATCAGGAAGTACTCCTGCTCGGGGCCAAGGGTCGTCGTCACCCGCAGCACCCCCTGGTCGCCGATCAGCGCCAGCAGCTCGCGCGCCTTGGCCGACAGCACGTCCGACGACCGCAGCAGCGGCGTCATCTCGTCGAGGGCCTCGCCGTTGTAGCCGATGAACACCGAAGGGATGCAGAGCGTCTTGGTGCCACCCGACTCGAGGATGAACACCGGGCTCGCGGGGTTCCACGCCGTGTAGCCGCGAGCCTCCCACGTCGCCCGCAGTCCACCGCTGGGGAAGCTCGACGCGTCGGGCTCGCTCTGGATCAGCTGCTCCCCCGTGAACTGCTCCACCGGGAGCTTGTTCTCGTCAAAGTTCAGGAAGGCATCGTGTTTCTCGGCGGTGCTCCCCGTCTGCGGCTGGAACCAGTGGCAGAAGTGCGAGACGCCGCGCGAGACCGCCCACTCCTTGATGACCTGCGCCACGGTGGGGGCGATCTCGAGGTCGAGCTTCTTGCCGAGGCGCACCGCGGCAAGGAGCTTGGCATAGACCTCCTTCGGGAGCTTGTCGCGCATCTGGCGCGCGCCGAAGGTGTTCGTGCCGTACAGCTGCGAGGGCGGCGTGCCGGCGTCGGCGCGGTAAGCCTCGGGCGTGCGGAAGTGGCGCTGCGTGATCTCGTGAAGGGCCTGCTGCCGCGGAGTCAGTGAACCGCTCGCCATGGGCTGGAACGCTCCAGGTTGGGGGTGCGACGGTGGGTGGTCGTTCGGGCGCTGCCGAGCGCCGTTTGCAGAATGTGCAAACCTAGTCGACAGCATAACCGCGTGCAACCGCTTGGCTTGCAATATTGCGCTTGTGCTTGTGCATATTATGCACTGTCGGCGATGCTGTTGTGCAAGTTGCTATAAATAAATGTGTTACGGAGTGGCAGCCGAGTCCGGGAAGATGAGCAAGCCGAGCGGCACCCGGCGGATACCAGGGAAGCGGGCCCCCTCGCCGCCCGGTTCGCGTACCAGCAATTGCGCCGAGATTCCGCCGTCGAGCAGCGCGCCGTCGTTCACGCCCAGGGCGCCCATCACGGCCGCCATTTCCGGCGTCGTGAGGCCGAACGGCACGAAGCCCAGCGACTCGCCCATCGCGCCGAATCTCGTCATCGCGATCAGGAGTGTCCCGTCGGCTCGCGTGCCGATCGCCAGTCGCGCGTCGCGGTGTGCGACGTCGACGCCCCCCGTGTCGGCCATCAACGGCGCCGGCACGCGGCCGGCGGCGAGCAACGTGGGATACGACTGGAAGGCCCACCGGACGCCGCCGGCGCCGGGGGGGGGCGCGCCGTGCCACCAACGCAGCGCGCCGGTGGTGTCGATCGTGAGGGTGCTCACGAGTGGCCCGCGCCCCGGCGCGAGGTATTGCCGGCCGTCGAGCACGACCCAGCCCCACGGCAGGTCGGCCACGAACTGTCCGGCGTTCAGGGCCACGCGCGCGCCCACGGGCGCCCGGTCGATCGTCCACGCCCGCCGCAGCTTGCCCGTGAACGCGGTGTCGAGCGCGAGCCGCGCCCGGTGCGGGTCAACCTGGACGACGATCAGCGTCGTCCGCCACGCCTCGCCCTTCCCCGCCAGCTCGGCCCGGCCCCAGCGGAACCCCGGGGCGAGCGGGCGCCACGCGATTGCCCGTGCGAGGGGGGCTTCCGGGCCCCACTCGCGCGGCGCCTCGTCCGAACGCCACCAGGTGCGCCAGGCACCTCCCTCGCGCACGGCGAGCGTCGAGCGTGGCAGCGTCGGCCGGACCGGAGGCGCGATCGTCGCCGCCGGCCCGGCCGCCAGCGCCGCCAGGGCCACAGCGGCGAGGCGTCGCCGCTGCCGCACCCGCATCAGAGCGCGCGCTTCAGCTTGTCGATCTCGGCCTTGCGCGCACGCAGGCGCTCGAGCTCGGCGGCGGTGAGCAGCTTGCCGCCCTTTCCCGTCCCCGAGAAGGTGAGCACCTTCTCGCGCGCCAGCGCGAAGTCGGTGCCGTTCATCCCCGCCGCCACCGAGCCCTGCGCCTGCGCGGTGCCCTCGAGGGCGCGAATCTCCTCGCCGAGCTTGTTCGAGCGGTTGGTCAGCGTGTCGATCGTGACCGCCACGGCGAGGCGCCGCGGCTCGGCGCCGCACGGCCCGCGCGCCGTCGCCGAGTCCTTCTTCACGTCGATCCCGAGCATCTGCTGGTGCGCCGACTGGGCCTTGGCGCTCGCCCGCTGGTAGGCCAGGGTGTCGCCCGCTGCCAAGGCCGTCTGCATCTCCTGCGACGCCGCCAGCGAGGCCTGCGCGTACTGCTGCTGCACCCTGGGATCCGACATCGCCTTCATCAAGCGCGACTGCATCTCGGAATTGCGCGACTCCTGCAGCTTCTCCCACTGCACGTCGAAGCACGACTGCCAGCTGCGCCGCCCCTGGTCGTTGGCGTCGATCTCAGCCTGGTGCTTCTCGCGCAACGCGCTCACCTGGTCGCTCACCGACTGCTGGCGGGCGGCCATCCGGTCGCGCTCCTCCATCTTGGCCGCCACCACGGCCAGCCCCTTGAACAGCTTGTTGATCTGCTCATCGGTGAGCTCGGTGCCCTGCACGCGCGGGGACACCTCGTCCTCGGCGCCGGTGGCCTTGTCCACCACCTTGTCCTGGGCCTTCTTTAGCAGCGAGCCGAACTGGGCCCGCGCCGGCGCGGGGAAGGCAAGGACGGCCGCGCAGAGCAGCGCGACGAATGGGGTCCGGCGGATGAGTGGTCGGGTCATGCGGACAATCTCCACGACGGGGTCAACGGAAGGTCGGGGGCGGCGGCCCCGGACGCCACCAAGTCGAGGGCGCCCAGGGCGTCGGCGCGCGGCCCCGGTGGGGATATAGCGCGGCCGGCCCCGCCGCGACACTGCCGTGCCGCCGCCCCGCGCGCCGGCCGGCTAGTACTTGGCCAGGTACTGCTCGAGCTCCCAGCTCGAGACCTGCGAGATGTAGTCGCGCCACTCCTGGCGCTTGGCGGCGAGGAAGTGCCGCGCGATATGCTCGCCCAGCGCGTCGGTGACCACGCGGTCGCGCTCCAGCTCGTCGCAGGCCTCGTTGAGGTCGTGCGGCAGGTCGTCGATCCGGAGTCGCCGCTTCTCGCGGTGCGACATCTCCCAGATGTTCGTGTTCACCGGCTCGCGCGAGCTCAGCTTCTGCTCGAGGCCGTCGAGCCCGGCCGCGAGCAGCACCGCCAGCGCGAGGTAGGGGTTCGCGCTCGGGTCCGGCATCCGGCACTCGACGCGCGTGCCGAGGCCGCGGCGGTCCGGAACGCGGAGCAGTGGCGACCGGTTGCGCATCGACCAGGCCACGTTGACCGGCGCCTCGAACCCGGGCACCAGCCGCTTGTACGAGTTCACCAGCGGGTTGGTGATCGCGCACATCCCGCGCGCGTGCGCCAGCAGGCCGCCAATGAACCAGTGCGCGTACTTGCTCAGCTCCCAGCGTGCCTTCGGGTCCCAGAACAGGTTGGTGCCCCCCTTGAACAGCGACAGATGGGCGTGCATGCCGGAGCCGTTCTGGCCGAAGATCGGCTTTGGCATGAAGCTCGCGTGCAGCCCGAACTGCTGCGCCACGTTGCGCACCACGAACCGGAAGGTCGCGATGTTGTCGGCGGTGGTGAGGGCGTCCGCGTATCGGAAGTCGATCTCGTGCTGGCCGTGGGCGACCTCGTGGTGCGCCGCCTCGATCTCGAACCCCATCCGCTCCAGCACGTCCACGATCGCCCGCCGCGCGTCCTCGCCGCGGTCCACCGGCGTCAGGTCGAAGTAGCTCCCCACGTCGTGCGTGGTGATCGTCGGCCGGCCGTCGTCCCCCTGCTTGAACATGAAGAACTCGGCTTCCATGCCGGCATTCATCACCAGCCCGAGCTTCGCCGCGCGCGCCACCTGCCGCTGCAGCGCCGCCCGCGGGTCGCCCTCGAACGGCCGGCCGTCGGGATGCACGATGTCGCAGATCAGGCGCGCGACCCGCGAGTCGGCCTCCCCCCAGGGAAAGATCCGGAAGGTCCGCAGGTCCGGCACGAGGAGCATGTCGCTCTCCTCGATCCGCACGAACCCCTCGATCGACGACCCGTCGAACATGATGTCGCCGGCCAGTGCCTTCGCGAACTGCGACGACGGCACCTCGACGTTCTTGTTGACCCCGAGGATGTCGGTGAACTGCAGGCGCAGGAACCGCACGTCGTGCGCCTGCGCCAGCGATGTGAGGTCGGCGGGCGTGGCGCCCGAGAGGTCGGGCAGGGGCGTGCGGGGGGTGGGGGCCACGAGGGACCGGTGCGGGGAGGGCGGGGCGCGCCGGCGGCGCGCGGCCAGAAGGTAACCGGCGCCGGCGCCCTTCGCCCGGCCGGCGCCGGCGCGGTACCTTTCGGGGTTCGACCGCTCGGCCACGCCGGCCGCGCGCACCGCGCCCCCGGGTCCCCGATGACCACGATCCACGTTGCCCACAGCCCCGATTCCGACGACGCCTTCATGTTCTGGGCGTTGGCAGAGGGGCGGATCGACACCGAGGGGCTCACGTATGTCCACGAGCTGCAGGACATCGAGACGCTGAACCAGCGCGCGCGGCGCGGCGAGCTCGAGGTGACCGCGGTCTCGATCCACGCC
Organism: Gemmatimonadota bacterium; assembly: GCA_016191225.1. GTDB lineage: Bacteria > Gemmatimonadota > Gemmatimonadetes > Gemmatimonadales > Gemmatimonadaceae > JACPPC01. The sequence goes on from JACPPC010000002.1 coordinate 15,747, forward strand.
TACGCCTACATCGCCGACCGCTATGCCCTGCTGCCGCACGGCGCCTCGATCGGCGACCGCTACGGCCCGCGCCTCGTCGCCCGCACCCCCATGACCCGCGCCGCCGTGCGCGGCAAGCGCATCGCGATCCCGGGGCCGCTGACCAGCGCCTACCTCGCGCTCCGCCTCTACGAGCCCGACTTCGTGGCGGTACCGACGCCGTTCGACCGGATCGAGGACGCCGTCGCCGACGGTGCCGTCGACCTCGGGCTCCTGATCCACGAGGGACAGCTGACCTTCGGCGACCGGGGACTCCACCTCGTGGCCGACATGGGCGAGTGGTGGTTCGGCGAGACCGGCCTCCCCCTGCCGCTCGGCGGCAACGTCGTGCGCAAGGACCTCGGCCCCGCCCTCGTGTCGCAGGTCTCGCGCCACCTGCGGGCGAGCATCGCCCTCGCCCTCGAGCACCGGGGCGTCGCCCTCGACCACGCCATGCGGTACGCGCGCGGCCTCGACCGCGGCAAGGCCGACACCTTTGTCGGCATGTACGTGAACGACTGGACCCTCGACTACGGCGACCGCGGGCGCGAGGCCGTGCGGCTCTTCCTCGAGCGCGGCGTTCACGCGGGCATCATCCCCCAGGCCGTCGCGGTGGAGTTCGCGGACGGATGAGCGGCGCGCCCGCCACCCCGGCTGACGCCGCGCTGACCGAGGGCCAGCGCCGCCAGCGGCACCTCGCCGCCCTGGGCGAGCTGATGCCGGCGCTCGTGCACGACCTCAACAACCCGCTCACCGGCATCTCGGCCTTCGCCGAGCTGCTGGAGGCCGAGGTCACGGACCCCGAGCACCGCAAGTCGTTGGGGATGATCCGCGCCGAGGCCATGAAGGCCGTGCGCCTGCTCAAGGACGTGCAGGCCTTCGCCCGCGGCTCGGCCAATCCCTCGGCCAGCGTCGACCTCAACGCGATCCTCGAGTCCACCCTGCGGTTGCGCGGCTACCTCCACCGGGGCGGGGGGCTGCAGGTGCACCTTGCGCTCGAGCCCGAGCTTCCCCGCGTGCGCGGCGACGCGCAGCAGCTGCAGCAGGCGATCATGCACGTGGTGGCCAACGCCGAGACGGCCCTCGCCGACCTCGAGCCGGGCGTGCGCGAGATGCGGATCATCACCGCCAGGGACGGGATGTCGGTGGTCTGCACCATCGACGACAGCGGACCCGGGATGTCGCCCGACGTCCTGGCGCGTATCTTTGAGCCGCGCTTCACGACGCGTGCCGCCGTCGGCGCGGCCGGACTGGGCCTCGCCATCGCGCGGCAGGTGATCACCGCCCACGGCGGCACCATCGCCGTCGACAGCACGCCGGGACGCGGCACGCGCGTCACGATGCGCTTGCCGGCGGCCCCGGCCGCCGCCCCGTCCCCCCGGGAGTCCGCCGCATGAGCTCGCCGACCCGCCCCTCGCAGATGCTCCGCATGACGCGCACGATGCGCTCGCTCGCGGACACGGGTGTCAAGCGCGTGCTCGTGATCGACGACGAGGAGGCGATCCGGGTTGCCCTCGCCAAGTTCCTGCGGTCCAGGGGCTACGAGGTGCAGACCGCCGAGTCGAGCGAAGTCGCCCTCGACATCCTCGCCATCGAGCGCTTTCACGTCCTCCTCTGCGATGTGCGCATGCCCGGGATCAGCGGTCTCGACCTCGTGCCCCGCGCCCTCGCCCTCGACCCAGACGTCGCGATCCTCATGCTGACGGCGGTGAACGACGCCCCCACCGCCACCGAGGCCCTCCTCCTCGGCGCGGTCGACTACCTCATGAAGCCGATCGAACTCGCCGACCTCGAGCAGGTCATCCAGCGCGCCCTCCACAAGCGCGAGCTGGGGATCGAGCAGCGCAAGGTCGACACGATGATCCGCGAGGAGGTCGCCCAGCGGACCCGCGAGCTGGAGAAGGAGCGCGCGGCGCTTCGCCAGCTCTCCGTGGCCGTGATCGACTCGCTGATCGCCGTGCAGGAGGCCAAGGATGCCTACATGCGCGGCCACGGGCATCGCGTTGCGGACATGGGGGCGAGCATGGCCGAGTACCTCGGGCTCAACGCCGAGGTCGTCGAGGCGGTGCGTGTCGCGGGACGGCTGCACGACGTCGGCAAGATCGGCATTCGCGAGGGCGTGCTGCACAAGCCGGGGGCGCTCACCCCCGAGGAGTTCGAGCACGTCAAGGAACACGTGCGCATCGGCCTCGAGGTCCTCCGCCCCCTCGAGTTCCTCGGCGTCGCCCTCGAGTTCGTCGCCGACCACCACGAGCACTGGGACGGCGGCGGCTACCCCCGCGGCATCAAGGGCGAGGACATCGCCATTGGTGGGCGCATCCTCTGCGCCGCCGACGCCTTCGACTCGCTCACCACCCGGCGGCCGTACCGCGAGCCGATTGCCGCCGCCGACGCGATCGAGTACCTCGCCGCGCACGTGAACTCGCTCATGGACCCGCGCGTCTACGAGGCATTGCGGGCGGTTGTCGTGCGCCGCAAGAGCCTGGTCTTCATCGACGACATGATCGTCTAGCGCGGCGGGCGCGTCCCGGCCCTACAGCTGGCCGCCGAACGCCACCAGCAGCTTCCACCGGTCGGGACGGTCGACCGCCCGGCTCGCGCCCACGCTGAACGCGCCCCCGAAGAAGCGCATCCGCGCGTCCACCGTTGCCCGCGCACCCTGCGTCGACACCCACCCCAACCCCTGCATCTGCGCGTAGGTGGTGGCGTCGGCGCTCGTGCGCCCGGCAAAGACGCCGATCAACGGCATTGGCGCGACCCCGGGCAGCACGATCCCCCAGAACCGGAGTGGCGCCGTCCAGAGCGGGAGCTGGTAGCCGACCGTGACGCGTGCCAGCGCCGCCTTGTCCCCGGCGAATGCCTTGTAGTCGTATCCCGGCAGCCCTTCCACGCCGCCCACCTCCAGCAGCTGCTGCGGCGGGAGGTGGCGGCCGATCACCCAGCTCGCGTCGCCGCGGGCCGCGAACACGAACGCGCCGAGCCAGGTGCGCGTCTCGAGGCGCGCGCCCAAGCGCTGCCAGTTGAGGGTGCCGTCACCGCGCTGGTAGGTGAGCGTGGTGCGCGTGCCGCCCTGCGCCGTATGTGCGCCGGCATTTCGCCCGAGCTCGAGCGTCACGCTGGTCAGGACGAAGCTCCCCGGCGCCACGGGGCGATTCGGGCGGAAGGCCCCGCCGAACGGCCCCCGCGTCTCGACCACCGGCGGCGACACGTCCTCCGCCCACCCCGACTCGACGCGCACCGCGGCCGCGTGCGCCGTGCCCAGCTCGCGCGTCACGCCCACGAGCGCCACCCGGCGATCGACCCAGTCGGCATCGTCACGGCCGAATAACCCGCCGAGCGCGCTCCCGCCACCGCCGAGCAGCGACGAGAAGTCGTTCGTCGAGGCCAGCAGGCGCTCCGCGCGCAGGCTCGTCACCCACGGCCCCCGCACCAGCGCCGCCTCGATGCCCCCCTTGGGCGTCGCCGCCGACCACGCCCATCCCACCATCCCGCGCACCTGCAGCCCCGGGGCAAGGTCGCGGAATGCCAGTGTGCCGGACACGCCGGTGTAGAGCCCCTCCACTCGGTTGAACCGCACGATGTCGCCGAACCGGCGGGCCTGCCACGTAAACTGCGGCCGCCCCGTGGGGCGCAGCCGCTCCGGCGCCACATCATCGAAGTCGCGCGCGGTGACCTCGCGTGTCGTCGAGCCGATCTCGCGCCGCCAGTCCTCCCACGCGTGAAGGCTGTCCCGCGGTGCGAAGGTGAGCCGGTATCGCGCCAGGCGCATCGAGTCCCGCGCCGCCCCCGGCACATCCTCGCGCGCGGTCACCTCCATCTCGTGCCACTGCGAGACGATGCGCATGATCGGCCGCGTTTCCGTGAGCGCGGTCATGGCCTGGAACTCGAGCCGTTGCCGCCGCGGAAGCCAGTAGCGGCCCAGCACCTCGGCGTTCTCGAAGTCGATGTACGCCACGCCCTCCAGCCGCGCCACCGACTGCGCGAGGCGCAGCGCCAGCGGCATCCGCCCTCGCGGCGGTCCGGACGCGAAGAGCCGGCCGCGCATGCGGATCAGCTCGGCGCGCTCGGCGTCGAGGAACAGCTCGCCGCCGAAGAGCAGCGACGCACTCGCCGGGTCGGGCCGCGGATCCACCGTCACCCGCACCACAGTCACCACACGCGTGGCGAGCCCGATGCGGGCCACCGTGTCGCCGCCACCGTAGCGGTAGTACTGCGCGGCATCGATGGCGAGGGGATGCACCGCCGAGCGGGGGCGGCCGCTGTCCACGGCCGGCGCGCGGGCCGTGGTGTCGCGGGCGGCGACTCCTCCCGTGCGCTGCGAGTCGGCCGCCGGCGGCAGCCCGAAGAAGAACGCCATCCGGTTGCCGTACAGCAGCGGCACCGTCCACGACCGCCGCAACCAGGTGAGGGCCGAGACGCTCGGCCCCGACATCTGGGCCCGGTACCCGATCACGCGCTGCTCGTAGGCGCCGCTCCGGTCCCACCGGGAGTCGCTCTGGAACTGCTCCACCTGCCCCGACTGCTCGCTCGATCCCGCCGACGTTCCGGCGACCGCCCCCGGGCTGCTCGTTGTCATGTTCAGCACCAGGCCGATTTCCGATTCCACGCGTGCCCGATAGGCCTCGAGCCCCGCAGGCAGCGCCCGGTTCGCAACCGTGGCCCGGTTCACGATCTCGCGCAGCGCTGATGTCGCGAAAGTGGCAGTGTCGGGACCGGGCGGCACGCGCACCGTGTCCGCCCCACCCGGGACGGACGGCAGCGGCCCGGTGCCCCCCCGGGCACTCCGCTGGCTGTCGGCGGGGGTCTGCGCGACCGACGTGAGCAGCAGGGCGGAAACCAGCACAGCCGTCGTTGACATTCAGGAGTTCCGGGTGGGAGGGCTGCGTCGCCCGGTTGTACGGCGGCTTGCGACACGAGGTTTCCGGAATCGGCCTGACCGAAAACGCCGCCTTGACCTCGCCGGGATGTCGTTATATACCCTGCTTCGGAAAACCGGTGTACCGGAATCTTCCTGTCGCGAGGCGCCCCGAATTGGCGCGACGCGGCATGAACCAGGATGCGACCAGCTGCAGGCGATCAACCAGAGAGGAGGCGGTCATGCCCCGCGGTGATGAACGGGAGAAGGCTTGGAAGTTCGGTGAGCGCGATGACGAGGGTGACGACCTCGGCTACGGCGGCGGTGGCGGGAGCGCCTCGTACGATGACGAGGACGAGGAGGATGGGGGCTGGGCGCTGACGAAGGATCGCAGCGACGATCTCTGGGACAGCACCGAGGATCTCGACGACGACACCGACGAGGCCGAGGAGCCGGTGGTCGAAGTCGAGGAGGAGGAGGAGATGGTCTTCGGCTCTGCGCCGCCGCCGCGCCAGCGCGGGCCGAAGTCCGCCAAGGTGGCGCCAGCGCCAGCGGGCGCGGCTCCCGCAGCCGGTGCCAAGGCGGCGGCCGCGAAGCCCGCTCCGGCGGCCGCCAAGTCCGTCGCCAAGCCCGTCGCCAAGCCTGCGGCGAGGCCCGCCGGCAAGCCAGCGGCCAAGGCCGCTCCCAAGGCGAAGAACGCGGTGAAGAAGGCGGCGCCAAGGAAGAAGGCGGCCGCGAAGCCGAAGACGCTGCCGAGGAAGGCCGGCAAGAAGGCGCCTGCCAAGCCGGCCCGGAAGCCGGCCAAGGCGAAGGCGGCGAAGAAGCCAAAGAAGGGGCGCCGCTAGGGAGTGGGTGGGGTAACGCGGGCCGGGGGGCTCCATTTGGAGCCCCCCGCCTTGTTTCGTCCCACTTCGCCGAGGCCCTCCCCGGTCGCACTCTCCGACAACTGGCGCGATGCTGCGCGCAGCGCTCGTGCGCGCTACTTTAGGCCTCATGACTGAGAACCCGGTCGTGCTCCTGCGCGCCCACGCCAAGCACGCGCCGTGGAACGCCCGCGGCCTCGCGGCGCATGCGTCCGCCCTCGCCGGCGCCGCCGGCGTGCGCCCCACCAGCGCCGTCGCCCGCGCCGCGCCGAGTGCGAGGTCGGTGCGTTTCTACGTCTCCATCGGCCTGCTCGACCGGCCCGAGGGCGCCGGAACGGCCGCGACGTATGGCTACAAGCACCTGCTCCAGCTGCTGGCCATCAAGGTGCGCCAGCGCGAGGGGCAGACCCTCGACGTGATCAAGGCGGAAATGCGCGACGTCACCGGCGATGCGCTCGAGCGTCGCGTGGCCACCGCCCTCGCCGCCTCCCTCGGCGCGATCGCCCCCGCCGCCGGCGTATCCGAGGACACCGGCGACGCGCCCGCCTGGCGCCGCCTCGTCGTGGCCGACGGGATCGAGGTGCATGTCCGCACCGACTCCCCGGCCGCGCGCGACGACGCCCTCGTCGCCATCCGCGAGTCGGTGCGGTCGGCGCTCGCCCGCCACGACGCCAGCTGAGGCCGCGCCGATGACGAACCCCGGCGCGTTCGCCGCACGCACCGTCGTGCTCACGGGGGTTGGCCGGCCCGGCCAGGTCGGTGAGGCCGTCGCGCGCGCCTTCTTCGAGCGCGGCGCCGAGTGCGTGCTGCTCGACCGCGATCCCGCCGTGCACGAGCGCGCCCTCGCGCTGGGTGCGGGCTCGGGCCGCGTGACCGGCGAGGTCTGCGACCTTGCCGATGCCGACGCCGTGTCGGCGGCGGCGGCACGCGTGGGCGCCGCCCACCCCGGCGGCGTGCACGCGCTCGTGAACCTCGCCGGCGGCTTCGCGATGAGCGGCCCCCTCGCTGGTGCCGACCCGGCCGTGCTCCACCAGCAGCTGGCGATCTCGCTCGTCACCGCCTGGTGCACCACGCGCGCCTTCCTGCCGCTGCTCCGCGTCGGCCGGGGCGCCGTCGTCTTCTTCGGCGCCGCCTCGGTGCTGCCCGGCGGCGTGGTCAAGGGGATGAGCGCCTACGCCGCCGCCAAGGCCGGCGTGCTCGCGCTCATGCAGGCGGTGGCGCAGGAGGAGCGCGACACCGGCGTGCGGGCCAACGCCGTCGCTCCCACCGCGGTGCGCACCGCCGCCAACACCGCGTCGATGGGGGACACGGTGCGCTACGTCGAGCGCGAGGCGGTGGCCGACGTCGTCTGCTACCTGTGCAGCGACGAGTCGCGCGCCATCACCGGCCAGGTCGTCCGCCTGGCATGACGACGCCGGCGGCCCGCCCATGACCCTGGCCGAGCGGCGACGCGCGATGGTGCGGACGATCCTGCTCGATCGTTCCCTCGAGGCGCTGCCACTCTTCCGGCTCAGCGACTCGGCTGACGACGGCGCGATCACCTACGCGCCCGCCGAAGGGGTGCGCTGGCGCGTGCTCCCCGCGCCCGGCGACCGCCTTCCCGGGACCTTCGACCAGGATGTCTACGTCGAGCTCATGCACCGTTGGCACGATGCCGGTCATCCCGGCGACGGCGTGGTGCACTTCACCCTGCACGACTTCCTGCGCTCGATGGGGCGACGGGCCGACGGCCGCACCTACGAGCTGCTCCGCGGCGCCCTCGCCAGGCTCGAGCGCACCACCCTCGAGTCGAACGGCGCCTACGTGAGCCGTGGCGCCGCCCTCGCCGGGAGGTTCACCGTGTTGTCGTCGATCGCGATCGACCGTCGGCGGGCGGGTGATCGAGACCAGTTTCCGCTCTTCCCCGCCCTCCCCGCGGGCGAGCCCGGCGACGCGCGCGTGATCATCGGTCCGGAAGTGCGGGGCAACGTTGCGGCCGGGCACAATGTCACCCTGTCGGCGGTGCACTACCGCGCCCTGCCGTCGCCCGTCGCGCGCCGCCTGTACCGGTTGCTCGAGGTGGCGCGCGAGGGAGGGATGGTGGCGTGGCGGGTGCCGCTGGAGCGGCTGGCAGGGCAGATGCCGCTGGCCCAGCGGTACCCGTCGCACCTGCAGCGCGTGCTGCAGCCGGCGCACGAGATGCTGCTTACGGCGGGGCTGGTGCGGCTGGCGGCGATCAAGCAGGTCAAGCGGCAGTGGTTCGCCGAGTACGCGCTGGCGCCCCGGGCCCCCTGACCGGTCCATCCGCCGGCAGTTCGCACCTGATGCGGGCTCGCCCGCTGGTGTCGCCTGACCTGCGCCCGATCGTCCGCCGCGCGGGCCGGAACCCTGCCTGACCCCCCAGGGTTTGAGTAGATTCGACCGTTCGACCCTTTTCCCCGAGTCGCCCCAATGTCCCGCGCCCGATTCCTGACGACCGCCGGCATCCTCGCCCTCCCGCTGCTCGCCGGGGGCTTTGCCTGGCAGGCCCGCGCCTCGGCCGATGGGGCGCGCCTGTTCGACGAGGTCTTCTCGCTCGTCTCCGACCGGTTCGTGGACACCGTCGGTGCGGCCGGGCTGTACGAGAGGGCGGCCCGCGGACTCGTGCGCGAGTTGCAGGATCCCTACAGCGAACTGCTCTCGCCCAAGCAGCTCTCGACCTTCAACCGCAACACCGCCGGCCGCTACGGCGGTGTCGGCATGCAGATCGAGGACCAGCAGGGGAACATCACGGTGAGTCGCGTCTTCCCCGGGACGCCTGCCGAGGCGGCCGGCATCCTCGAGGGGGACCGGATTGTGCAGGTGGACACGTCGTCCACGCGCGGCTGGAAGATCCAGCAGGTCTCGGACCGGCTGATCGGCACGCCGGGCACGAAGGTCGACGCCAGGTTCGCCCGTCAGGGAATCAGCGAGCCGATCGCGGTCACCTTCACGCGTGCCGTGATCCACATCCCCTCCATTCCGTACACGATCTCGTTCGACGGCAAGATCGGGTACGTCCCGCTCCAGAACTTCAACGAGAGCACCAGCGAGGACCTCGCGCGCGCGCTGCGGCAGCTGCAGGCCGATGGGGCGAGGGGGTTTGTGCTCGACCTGCGCGGCAACCCCGGCGGCTACCTCGACCAGGCCCTGTCCGTGAGCAACATGTTCCTGCAGCGCGGGCAGGAGATCGCGAGCGTGCGCGGCCGGGAGGCCGAGCAACGCTACATGGCACAGAATGCACCCCTCGCACCGACGCTGCCAATGGTGATCCTCACCGACGGCTACTCGGCGTCGGCGTCCGAGATCGTGGCCGGCGCGCTGCAGGACCACGACCGAGCGCTCATCATCGGCACGACCACGTTCGGCAAGGGGCTCGTCCAGACGGTGTTCCAGCTCGACGGCGGCTGGGCCCTCAAGATGACCACCGGCAAGTGGTTCACCCCGAGTGGCCGTACGATCCAGAAGGAGCGCAAGCTCCTCCCCGACGGCCAGTTCGTGGAGACGCACCCCGACTCGCTCGAGTCCGACTCGCTGCGCCGCGCCCGCCCCGCCTACAAGAGCGACGGCGGCCGCCTGGTGTTCGGCGGCGGCGCCGTCACGCCGGACCTGATCGTCAAGCCCGACACCTTCACCGTCGGGGAGCAGGCGTTCGTCAAGCTGATCGCCCCCAAGTCGCAGGACGTGTACGTGCAACTCTACGAATTCGCCCTGACGCAGAAGGGGAAGGTCGGCGCCGACTTCCAGGTCACGCAGGGATGGCGCGACTCGCTCTTCCGCCGCATGACGACGGTCGGCGTCAAGGTCGACAAGCCCACCTTCGATGCCGCCCAGCGCTACGTCGACCGGCTGCTCGAGAACCGCGTGGCGCGGTTCGCCTTCGGCGACTCGACGGCCAAGCGCCGCGACCTCGACGACGACGTGCAGCTGCGCCGCGCGATCGAGATCCTGCGCAAGGGCCAGAGCCAGAAGGACGTCTTCGCCCTCGGCATGGCGGCCGCCCGCTCGTCCAAGCAGTAGGATTTCCCGATCGGCGGGGCGCGCATCGCGGCACGCGCGCGGGGCGCCCCGCTTCATTTCGCCCGCCGACCGTCCACGCCCACAGGGCCGTCCCCGTCCAGATGATCCGCCGACTCCTCGCCGCCGCCCTCGTCGCGGCGGCGCCCGCCGCCGGGCTGCGCGCGCAGCCCGCTCCCCGCTCGCTGCCGCGCCCGATCCCCGGCGACACCGCCGAGCGCCACCTTCGGAACGTCACCCAGCTCACCGACGGCGGCGAGAACGCCGAGGCGTACTTCTCGCGCGACGGCAAGTGGCTGACCTTCCAGAGCACGCGCGACGGCCGGACCTGCGACCAACAGTACGTGCTGCGACTGAGCGACGCGCGCACGACACGCATCAGCACCGGGCAGGGCAAGACGACCTGCGGCTGGTTCCTCCCCGGCGACCGGCGTCTCTTCTTCGGCAGCTCCCACGCCGTCGACACCGCCTGCGCCCCCCGCCCCGACCCCAGCAAGGGCTACGTCTGGCGGCTCGACCCGTTCGACATCTACACCGTCGGCCGCGACGGGAAGGGGCTCAAGCGCCTCACCAACTACGGCGTCTACACCGCGGAGGGAATCCTCTCCCCCGACGGGAAGCGCATCGTCTTTACATCGCTCAAGGATGGCGACCTCGACATCTACACCATGAACGTCGACGGCTCGAACGTGAAGCGGCTCACCACCACGCCCGGCTACGACGGCGGCCCCTGGTGGTCTCCCGACGGGAAGCAGATCGTCTACCGGGCCTGGCACTACGAGCCAGGCGACACGGCCCTGGCCACGTACAAGGCGCTCCTCGACCAGCGCCTCGTGCGGCCGAACAAGATGGAACTGTGGGTCATGAACGCCGACGGCAGCAACCAGCGGCAGGTCACGAGGCTCGGCGGCGCGAACTTCGGCCCCAGCTGGGCGCCGGGGGGCCGGCAGATCATCTTCGCGTCGAACCACAGGAACCCGCGCAGCGGCAACTTCGACCTGTACCTCGTGAACCTCGACGGCACCGGGCTCGAGCAGGTCACGACCAACAAGGACTTCGACGGCTTCCCGATGTTCAGTCCCGACGGCACGCGGATCGTGTGGGCGAGCAACCGGCACGACAACCGGCAGGGCGAGACGAACCTGTTCATCGCCGACTGGGTGCCGTAGCGGCGGGGGCGCCCCTACCCCCGCCCGCCCACACTCCGCATCTTCCGCGCACCCTCACCCAGCGACGCCATGTTCATCACCGGTATCATCGTCGCCGCCCTCGTCGTCCTGCTGTTCTCGTCGTTCAAGGTCGTCGGGCAGGCCGAAGTCATGGTCATCGAGCGGCTTGGCCGCTTCAATCGCCTCGCCCGCTCCGGGTTCAACGTCCTCCTGCCGTTCCTCGACCGCCCCCGGTCGATCGATGTGCGGTATATCGAGGCCGACGCGAGCTCCGGCATCAAGAAGATGATCGCAAGTTCCTCGGCACGGATCGACCTTCGCGAGCAGGTGCTGAACTTCCCGAGCCAGCCGGTCATCACCAAGGACAACGTCACCATCGACATCGACGCGGTGCTCTACTATCGCGTGGCCGACCCGCAGAAGGCGACCTACGCGGTGCAGAACCTCCCCTTCGCGCTCGAGACGCTGACCCGCACCACGCTCCGCAACATCGTCGGCGAGATCGAGCTCGACCAGACGCTCGCCAGCCGCGACATGATCAACAAGCGCATGCGCGAGGTGATCGAGGAGGCCGCGGTCAGCTGGGGCGTCGAGGTGACGCGCGTCGAGCTGCAGAGCATCGAGCCGCCGCGCGACATCCAGCAGTCCATGGAACTGCAGATGCGCGCCGAGCGCGAGCGGCGCGCGGCCGTCACCAACGCCGAGGCCGGCAAGCGGGCCGCAATCCTCGAGTCGGAGGGCTCGCGCGAGTCGCAGGCCCTGCGGGCCCAGGGCGAGAAGGAGGCCGCGGTGCTGCGCGCGCAGGGCCTCGCCGAGGCGCGACTGGCCATGGCCGACGCCGAGGCCGAGGCGATCCGCCGCATCGCAGCCGCCCTCCCCGACGGTGACGTGGCCACCTATCTCCTCGGGATGAAGTACCTCGAGGCGCTCCCCCAGATCACCCAGGGCAAGGGAAGCACGATCTTCCTCCCGTCGGAGGCCGCCGGCGTGATGGGCGCCCTCGGTGGGCTCAAGGAACTGCTCAAGTCCAGTGCCCAGTCCAGCGACCTCGCCGCCGCGGCACGCAATGTCAGCGCGCGGGCCACGATCGACCCGAACGTCCCCAAGGGCGCGTGACGACGCCGATCTCCAAGGCGATGGCCGAACGCGTGGCGCGGGCGCACGGCTGCGTGCGCTGCGGGGAGTACAGCTACAAGAAGGTCAAGATCGTCGAGGCGACGCCCGAGGCGGCCGCCCAGTTCAAGGAAGCTTGGCACGCACTGCTGCGGTGCGGGGTGTGCGGCGCCGAGTCGGAGCTCGGGCTCGACGAGGAAGGCGAGGTGCTGTATGCGAACTAGCGCCGCCTAGGACCGCGCCATGTCGCTGACGGCGCGGGTCCTCGCGGGGCTGGTGGCCGGCTTCGCTCTGGGCCTCGTCGTGAGCGGCAGCGACGCGGGCTGGCTCCGCGCGATCCCCGGCGTCCTCGACCCGGTGGGCGCGATCTGGGTGAACGGAATCCGCATGACCGTGATTCCGCTCGTCGTCGCGTCGCTGGTCGTGGCCGTGGCCGGCGCCCCCGATCCCCGCACCATCGGCCGCATCGGCCTGCGCGCCTTCGTCGCCTTCGTGCTCGTGGTTCTCGCCGCTGGCATCGTGTCCGCGATGGTGGGGCCGCCGCTCGTGGGATTGCTCGCGATCGACCCCGCCGCCGCCGCCGCGCTGCGCGAGCACGCCGTCGCGGCCGGGAGCGCGTCCACCCGCGTGATCGAGCCGCCCACGCTTGCGCAGTGGCTCGTGAGCCTCGTGCCCGCGAACCCGGTCGCCGCGGCGTCGGACGGGGCGCTGCTGCCGCTGATCGTCGCGGCCCTCGCCTTCGGCGCCGCCGCGTCGCGCGTTCCCGCGGAGGGGCGCGAGGCGCTGGTGCGTGTCGTGGCCGCGGCGCGCGACGCGTCGATCGTGCTCGTGCGCTGGCTGCTGGTGCTCGCCCCGGTCGGCGTCTTCGCGCTGGCGGTGGGCCTGTCGGCGCGCCTCGGCGTCGCCGCCCTCGGTGCGGTGGCCGGCTACGTGGCCCTCGTCTGCGGGCTGAGCGCCGCCTTCAGCCTGCTCGCCCTCTATCCCCTCGCCGCGATCGCCGGGCGCGTGGGCTTCCGGGCGTTCGCGCGTGCCGCCCTCCCCGCCCAGGCGGTGGCCTTCAGCTCCCGCAGCTCCATGGCCGCGCTCCCCGCCATGGTCGAGGCCGCCGGGCGCACCCTCAGGCTGGGCGACGAGATCAGCGGCTTCTTCGTGCCCCTCGCGGCGAGCACCTTCCGCACCGGCGGCGCGGTGGGACAGGTGATCGGCGCCCTCTTCCTCGCCCGGCTCTACGGCGTCGACATCGGCGCGACGGCGCTCGCGGCGATGGTCCTCACCACCGTGATCACCTGCTTCAGCGTCCCTGGCATCCCCGGCGGCGCAATCATCACCATGGTGCCGGTGCTCCAGGCGGCCGGGATCCCCGTCGCCGGCGTCGGCATCCTCCTCGGCGTCGACACGATTCCCGACATGTTCCGCACCACCACGAACGTCACGGGCGACCTCGCGGTGGCCACGGTCCTCGCGCCGCGACCCGGCGCCCCGCCGGAAGCCGGCGCGCGCGGGGCGGCAGCCGCCTAGCCCGGCGGCGGGCCGTACGCCCATGCGGCACCCCGCCCCGCAAGGATCCGGTGCCTCCTGCAACGCCACGCGCTTGCCGCCCGCGCCAACCCTGCGCACCATTCGCCCATGAGCACGTTCGACCTCGCGCACGCCAAGGTGGGCGACCGGGTCCAGCACCAGTTCCTCGTCGCCGAGCGCGCCGAGCGGCAGGCCAGCAATGGCAACCCCTTCGTGGTGCTGTCGCTCACCAACCGCACGGGGCGCATCGACACCTCGCCGATCTGGAGCGAGAAGCTGCCCTGGGTCGAGGGGGTCGCGAAGGGGCGCATCGTCCAGGTCATTGGCAACGTGAACGAGTGGGGCAAGGACGGGCAGCGCAAGCGCCAGGTCGACGTCACTGGGCCCGTGCACGTGGTCCCACTAGAGCAGGCGCAGCTCGAGGACTTCCTCCCCCGCATCGCCGACGACCCGCAGGTCTACTGGGAGCGCCTCGACAAGGCGCGCGCGAAGATGAAGTCGCGGCAGTTGCGACGCGTGGTGGACCTCTTCTTCGCCGACGATGCGTTCCGGGCGCGCTTTGAGCGCTGGCCGGCGAGCGTGAACGCGCACCACGCCACGGTCGGCGGGCTGCTGCAGCACGTCACCGAGGTCGCCGTCTTCGCCCACACCATGGCGACGACCATGGGCGCCAACGCCGACCTCGCGCTGGCCGGCGCCCTGCTGCACGACATCGGCAAGCTCGAGGCGTACACGATCGGGCCGTCGGGGTTCGCGTTCACGACCGCGAACGCGCTCATCGGGCACGTGGTGCAGGGGATGCTGATGCTCGAGCGGCGCCTTCCCGCCCTCGGCGACGATGCGCTCTCGGACTCGCAGGTGCAGGAGCTCCGGCACCTGATCCTGGCGCACCACGGCGTCCTCGAGTTCGGCTCGCCGGTGCAGCCGGCCACGCTCGAGGCCGAGATCGTGCACTGGGCCGACGAGGCGAGCGCGAAGGCGGGCGACATGGGCGACGCGCTGGCCGACGCATCGGCGTTCTCCGACGGCGAGGAGGTCTCGCAGCGCATCTGGCGGGTGGGGCGCCGGGTCTGGCGCCGGCCGCACGACTGGCGGTAGCCGCACTGGCGCGGCAGCTTCGCGCATGGGCTTCCGCGTTTCCAACCGCTCCCTTGCCGGCGTGCTCGTCGCAGGGCTCGCCCTCGCGGGCCCGCTCGCCGGGCAGTCCCCTGCCGCTCAGGGACCCGATCCGGCGCTGGTCATGCCGCCGCGGCCGATGGTCGGCGGCAACGCCGACTCCAACGACGCCCGGGCCTACGTCGAGCTCGCCACCGAGCTGATCGTCAAGGAGCCCCTCGCCGCCGCGAATGCCTTCCACTGGGCACAGCGGCTCGATCCGTCGTCCGCTGCCGCCCTGTATGGGCGTGCCGTCGCGACGATCCTCGCCGACGACGAGTTGGTGCGGGCGCGCTTCGAGGGCGCGAGGAGTGACAAGGCGCGGGCCGCCTTCCGGCTTGCGGATTCGCTCGATGCCCGGGCGCGGCTGCTCGACCCGTTCCTGCATCGCGTGCACGACAAGCTGTTCCTGATCTCCTACGTCGCGCGCCGGAACCACATCGGCAACCTGGGACAGGCGCTCGGCGCCATCGAGAGTGCCCTCGGGGACATGGAGCCCGCCGTCCAGGGCTGGTACTTCTACAGCACAGAGCAATGGAAGGAGGCGTTGCAGCGCTACGCCGATGCCCTCCGGCGCGGCGACGACCTCGCGTTCATCCTCCAGCGGCGCGCCGAGATCTTCCAGTACACCAGGCAGTACGACAGCGCGTTCCAGCAATTGCGGCAGGCGATCGCCGAGCACGAGAAGCGCGAGAAGTCGCGGGTCGTCTGGATCTACGCGCCCAAGGCGTTGCTTGAGCACCAGTCGGGGCTCCTGCTCGAGAGGACCGGCCGCGCCGCCGAGGCGCGCGAGGCGTACGGACGCGCCCTTCTCGAGGACATCTCGTACGCGCCGGCCCACGTGCGCCTTGCGGCCCTTGCGCTGCAGGCCGCCGACACGGTGGCAGCGGCCGGCGAGTTCGTGCTCGCCGCACAGGCCGCGCCGCTCGACGCCTTCCGCCGGTACCAGTGCGCGTATGGGCTCGTGCTCGCGCGCAAGCCGGCCGACGCGATCGAGCACCTGCGCGCCGCGATCGCGCTGGAGCCCTGGTTCGCTGATCCCCGCTTCCTCCTCGCCAAGCTCGCCGACGACGGCGAGCGATACGACGAGGCCGTCGTGCAGTACCGCGCCTTCCTCGAGCGGGCCCGCGAGCGCGACCCGCAGCGCGGCTTCGCCTCGCGGCGGCTCGCGACGCTTTCGGCGCGGAAGGCGGGCGGGCTCCGGTGAACCGGCGCCTGGTCGCCGCGGCAATCTGCGCCACTCTCGGCACTGCGCCCGCGCCGGCATTGGCGCAGGACAGCGTGCCCCCTCGGCCCCGCCTCGACGCCGAGGCCGACACCAACGACGCCCAGGCCTACCTGCTGTTCGCCGTCCGCGCAATCGCCCGCGACGAGCGCGCGGCAGGGGCCGCGTACTACTGGGCCAGCCGCATCGACCCCGGTTCCGCCATGGCCGTCTACGGTCGCGCGGTGAGCGCGATCCGCGCCGAGCGCCGCAACCCCTTCCAGCAGGCCGAGTTCGCGCGGGCCGATACGCTGCTCCTCCGTGCGTCGCTGCTCGATCCCTTCCTGCACCGGAACCTCGACCCAGGCATCGCCTCGTCCCTCACCGGCGCCTCGCTGGCCATCGGACGGTACCTCGCCGCCAGTGGATCAAGCCGCATGGCATGGACCGCGTACAGCGAGCGCCGGTTCGGAGATGCGGCCGGGCTGTACACCCTTGCCCTCGACGAGGCGAAGGCCCCCGGCCTCGGCGTCCTGCGGGCCCTGCTGCACGAACGGCGCGGCGGGGCCCTCTGGCTCGGGGGGGAACCCGACAGCGCGATCGCCGAGCTTCGGCTCGCGCTGCAGGAGCAGCGCCGGGTCGAGGACAAGGGGGTGGTGCGCTTCTACCGTCCGAACGCGCGACTCGAGTACCAACTGGGACACATGCTCGAGCGCACCGATCGCCTGGCCGAGGCACGCGAGGCGTACGGCCGGGCCCTCGTGGAGGACCTCGCGTTCCACCCGGCGCACGTGCGCCTTGGCGCTCTCGCGCTCGAGGCTGGCGATACGGCGACCGCCTTCAGCGAACTCGAGATCGCGGTGCAGGCCGCGCCGCGCGATGCGCCGCTCCGCTTCCAGCTGGGTTGGCTCCTCGTCGCGGCCCGCCGGCACGGCGACGCAGCGCACCACCTGCAGCAGGCGATCGTGCTCGAGCCGTGGTATGCCGCGCCGCGCCTGCTCCTCGCCAAGTTGTATGAAGTGAGTGACATGGCCGACCTCGCACAACTCGAGTACCAGGCCTTCCTCGACCGGGCGCTCCGCTTGGACGAGCAGCGTGCCTTCGCCGAGGAGCGACTGCGGATACTCAAGGGCGGCAGGGCCGGACCGTAGCCATCGCGGGCGTCCCCCTTGCCGCCCCCGCTGGATAGGCACATGCTTGGCGCACGTGTTTCTGCTGGCAGGCCGGCGACGAGGCCGGTCCTCCCCCACCCCGAGCGGGACCCGTCACCATGCGCCTCCTTGCCCTCGCCGCCTGCGTGGCGGCCGTGTTCGCGTCCCCGATTCCCACGAGAGCGCAGGACAAGCTCCCACCGCGGCCCAGGCTCGCCGCCGACCAGGACACGAACGACGCGCAGTCGTACCTGCTCTACGCGGTCGCCAACCTCGACAAGGACCCCAGGCTCTCGCAGCAGGCGTATTACTGGGCCAGCCGCATCGACCCGAACTCGGGCCAGGCCATCTACGGCCGCGCGATCACGACCCTGCTCGCCGACGACGGGCTCCTGCGGATGAGCTACAACGGCCCCAGGAACGACCGGGACCGCTCCGACCTCAGGGCCATCGACTCGCTTTACCTGCTGGCGACGATCCTCGACCCCTTCCTCCACCGCAACCTGCAGCGGCGGATCTTCATGGCGCAGGTCACCGCCGTCCTTGGCGGCCGCGCCAGCCAGGCCGCGATCTGGGCGGCCGTCGAGGACGAGATGCGCCGCGGGGGGCCGGCCGCCCTCGGCTACGCCGCCTACACCGAGAGCAAGTTCCCGGCTGCGCTCGACTACTATCGCGAAGCGCTCGAGAAGGCCAAGACGAAGTCCTACTTCTACAAGATGCGCGGCGAGATGTTCTGGCTGATCGGCAACGCCGACAGCGCCATGGCCCAGTTCAAGCTGGCCATCCAGGACCAGAAGAAGATCGAGGACAAGAAGGTCGTCATCCTTTACCAGCCCAAGGCGGTGTACGAGTACCAGCTGGGCTGGATTCACGAGCGCGAGGGTCGCACGGCGGAGGCCAAGGAGGCCTACGGCCGGGCCCTCGTCGAGGACCTGTCGTTCTATCCGGCCCATGTCCGCATCGGCGCGCTCGCCCTCGAGGCCGGCGACACCGCCACCGCGGTGAGCGAGTTCGATCTCGCGGCGCAGGCCGCGCCCAAGGACGCCAAGGTGAAGTACCAGAACGGCTACGTGCTCGCGCTCACGCGCAGGCTCGCCGAGGCGTCGCACCAGCTGCAGGAGGCCATCGCCCTCGAGCCATGGTACGCCGAGCCGCGCCTCCTCCTCGCCCGGCTCTACGAGGCCAGTGACATGGCCGACCTCGCCGGCAAGGAGTACGATGCCTTCCTGCAGCGCAGCGCGCAGTCGGACCTGCAGCGCGCCTTTGCGCAGGAACGGATCACCGTGCTCAGGGGCGTGGCGTCGAAGCCCAGGCAGTGACCCCGCCGCCCATGCCGCGCCTCCGCGCCGCGACCATCGCCGCCACGTGCGCCGCCCTCCTCGCCGGCCCGCCCCTGGCGGCGCAGCAGGCCGACACCGCCACCAAGGTGCTGCGCAAGCGAACGGCCTACGAGGACCTGCAGATGTTCTCGCAGGTCCTCAACCAGATCCGCGTCAACCACCTCGATACGGTGGACTCGCACGAGCTGCTCATGGCGGCGATCCAGGGGATGGTGCGGCGGGCCGACCCGCACTCCTACGTCATTTCCGCGGTGCGCATGTCGCCCGAGAAGCAGCGGCAGCTGGAGGACGGCAAGCTCGTCGCGATCCCGATCCAGTGGGACTTCAGCCTCGGCGCCCCGCGCGTGGTCAGCGTCAGCCCCGGAACGAGGGCCGCCGCCCTCGACATCCTCCCCGGCGACGAGCTGGTGCTCGCCGACGGCAAGCCGATCGTCGCCGAGAGCGAGTTCGAGCTCGAGGTCACCCTCGCCGGCCCCAAGGCCACGAGCGCCCGGCTGACCCTCGAGCGCCTGCGCTCCGACGGCTCCTTCTCCCGCCTCGACCGCGAAGTGCGGCGCGAGCGGAGCGGGGACGCCCCCACCGCGGTTCCCGCCGTCACCACCTTCGGGGATGGCACCGGCTACATCCGCATCACGACCTTCTCGAACGACAAGGTCGCCGATGACCTGCACAAGGCGCTCGAGACCGTCGAGGGGATGAAGATCCAGCGGCTCGTGCTCGACCTCCGCGACAACGGCGGTGGCCTCGTGCGCGAGGCGGCCCGCATCGCCGGCGAGTTCCTCCCGCGCGGTTCCCTCGTGTACTCCTCGTGGGGACGCAAGCAGGAGTTCATCGACACGGGGCGCGTCGAGCGCTCGTTCTGGCGAGGAGCCCGCAACTATCCGGTGGCCGTCCTCATCAACGCAGGAACGGCGAGCGCCTCCGAGCTGGTGGCCGGCGCCCTCCAGGACCACGACCGGGCCGTCATCGTCGGCCGGCCGAGCTTCGGCAAGTCGCTCATGATGCAGAG
This sequence comes from Gemmatimonadota bacterium, assembly GCA_016191225.1. GTDB lineage: Bacteria > Gemmatimonadota > Gemmatimonadetes > Gemmatimonadales > Gemmatimonadaceae > JACPPC01. The sequence continues at coordinate 35,156 of JACPPC010000002.1, forward strand.
CTTCCCCATGACCGACGGCTCCGTGTTCGTGCTCGTCATCGGCAAGGTCCTGACGCCGTGCGGCCGCGCCGTGCAGCGCGAATACCAGGGGCTCCGCACCCAGGACTACTACCGCCGCGCGCGCGCCGACCGGGACACCGCCGGGCGGCCCAGCTGCAGGACCGACAACGGGCGCACGGTCTACGGCGGGGGCGGCGTCGTCCCCGACGTCCTCCTTGCCGACCGGATGGGCCCGCCGGCCTGGCTCGTGCGCCTCGCCGAGGATGACCTGTTCGGGCGCTTTGCCGCGGGCTGGGTCACCGACCAGGGGGCCGCGTACACGACGCTCGACGAGTTCGACGCCAAGCTCCCGCCGTTCGATGACGCCATGGTGGCATTCCGCGCGCTGGCGGCCAAGGCCGGCCGCGACGTCCCGCCCGACAGCGCGGCGGTGGCCCGGGTGCGCCGCAACCTCCTCGTCGCCGTCGCCGCCGCCAAGTGGGGTGACGCCGGGCGCTACCGCGTCAGTGCCCGGCTCGACCCCGAGGTCCAGGCCGCCATCGCCGCCCTCGGCCGCGCCGGCGAGATTCTCGCCCCGAAGAAATAGTATCTGATCGCTACGAAATCGGCTTCGGCGACACCACGGCCTTCCCGATCGTGTTGTTGTCCGTGCCGAACCAGATCACGCCCGTCGCCCGGTCGAACACCATGTGCCGGATCGTGCCGCCGCCGCTCTTCACCTCGGTCGCGCCCAGCATCTGCTGCGTTGCCGGGTCGAACCCCACCAGCCGGTTCGGCTGCTTGCCGGTTTCCACCCACCACAGCCGGTCCCTGTCGTCCACCGTCATCGCGTACGGCAGCGACGCCTTGCCGAGGGGCGACGCCCACTCCTTCCATTGCTTCGTGCGCGGGTCGTACGCCACGAGCATCCCCCGCATGTAGTCCACCGTCCACACGCGACCGTCGCTCGTCATCGCGATCCGGCGCGGGCGGTACATCGAGTCCGGGCCGGCGATCTCCGTCACCTGCATCGTCGCCGGATCCACCGTCCCGATCCGGTTCGTGCCGAACAGGCAGAACCACGGGCGGCCGTGCGGGTCGATCACGATCCCGTACGGCCGCGACCGCGGCCGCTCGAGCGCCAGCAGCTGCACCTTGCCGCTCGACACCGTGAGCTTCCCCACCACGTTCGAGTTCTGCGCCGTGAACCAGATGTCCCCCGCCGGGTCGAACGCCAGCGTGTGCGGGTCCTTCACGTTCGCGTCCGGCATCGGGTAGCGCGTGATCGCCCCGGTCGCCGGGTCGAGCCGGCCGATCATGCCGTTCATGTTGCCCGAATACCACGCGAACCCCCTCCGGTCCACCACCACGTTGTGCGGCATCGTGCCGGCGTCGATCGCGAACTTCTCGAAGTCACCCGTGCGCGGGTCGAGCCTGGCGACGTAATTCCCGACCTGCCCCACGAAGAAGATCCGCCCCTGCGCGTCGACCGCCGGGTCGCGCGGGCGCGACTTCTCCCACGGCACGGTCCACTCCTGCATCGGCACGGCGGCGCCGGCCTGCGCCGCCGCCGGAACGGGGGCGCCGGCCGGAACGAGCAGCGCGGCGGCGATTAACATCTGGCGCGACATCGGGGTCTCTCCTGGAAGCGGGGCCATTCGGGCACCCTACAATGGCTCGCGCGGGATGGTTGGCGCCACTCCCGCGCGGGCGCATATTGTCCTCGTCGCCCGGCCCCCGCCCTTGGGCTCCCGTGGCGGCATCCTCCAGTCCGCGCCGCGTCGGCGGCGCTCCCGCCATGCGTCTTCTGCCCAGCGTCCTCGCCCTCCCCGCGTGCGCCCTGCTCGCCGCCTGCGCCTCCTCCCCGGGCGGGAACGACGATTCGGCTGCCGCGACCATGACGCGTACCAGCACTTCCATCCTCAGCACCGGCTCCGGGCAGGCGAATGGCCCCAACATCGGCTCGGGAATGACCTCCGTCGTCGCAGCGACCACCACCCGCCTCGGCGCCCCCGCCGATCAGGTGTTCAGCACCCTCTCCTCGGTCTACGAGAAGCTCGGGATCGCCGTCACCACCATGGTCAGCAAGGAGCGGATGCTCGGCAATCTCGACCTCCGCGCCCGCGCCCGCCTCGGCAGCATGCCGTTGCGCCGCCTCTTCGATTGCGGTGGCACCACCGGCGAGCCCAACGCCGACACCTTCCAGCTCACCATCTCCGTCTCGTCCGAGGTCAAGGACAACGGCGACGGGAGCTCGATCCTCGCCTCGCTGGTGCAGGCCACCGGCCGGCCCGTGCAGTTCGCCGGCAACGACGTCCGGTGCACCACCACCGGCGAGCTCGAGCGACAGATCGCGCAGCAGGTCAAGCTCAAGCTCGTGCTCTCCAACTGACCTCCGGGGCGCGGGGACCCGCCGCGCTCCCCGCCTCCGCCCACGCCCCGTGATGCAGTTCGTCGACCCGAAGCTCCCGCGCCACCTCTTCGGGTGGCGCAGCCCGTCGCTCGGACTCAACATGCCGATCGTCGGCTACGGCCACGCCGGCAAGCCGATCCTGCTGTTCCCCACCGCCGCCGCCGATTACCTCGAGAACGAGCGCTTCTTCCTCGTCAAGGCGCTGGAGCCGCTCCTCTTCGCCGGCCGGGTGCGGATCTTCTCCATCGACTCCATCAACCAGCATGCCTGGATGGACCGCAAGGTCGCCGTCCGCGAGTCGGCGCGGCGCCAGGCGCTCTATGTGAAGTACGTCGAGGATGAGGTCGTCCCATACATCCGGCTGGCCTGCGCCGATGGCGGCGCGCGCATCCTCACCACGGGTGCCTCCTTCGGGGCCTTCCACAGCGCCAACTGCATGCTGCGGCGCCCGGACCTGTTTGACGGGTTGATCGCGATGAGCGGCTTCTACGACCTCAGCCAGTCGTACTTCAACGGCTACTCCGACGACAACTGCTTCTACAACAACCCGGCCTGGTTCTTGCCGGGTCTCGGTGGCCACTACCTCGACCTCCTTCGCCACCACTGCCGGATCCTCGTCCTCACGGGACAGGGGGCCTACGAGGTCCCCGACGCCTCCCGCAAGCTGTCGCGCCTCCTTGCCGACAAGGGGATCCCCCACGAGCTCGACCTCTGGGGGCACGACGTGAACCACGACTGGCCTTGGTGGCGCAAGATGCTTCCTTACGCCGTCGAGCGCCTCGGGTACTGATCCCGGCTCGCCCACGGGGTCGCACAGCCACTGGTTGCCGGGGGTCCCCGGGAACGGTACCTTGGAACGGCTCCCGTGGTTGCCCCCCGGAGGTGTCATTGCCTCATCGGTCCAGCCTGGCCAATTCGTCGTCTGTGGTCGCCGTCGTGGCGGCGATCACGGTATTGGCCGGATGTGGCACGTCGTCGGCGCTGGACCTGCCGTTCGGCCGGTCCCCACGCGACCCCCTCATGGCATCGGCAGGGCGCGACATCGGGACTGGCGACCTGAGCGGCGTGGTCACCGACTCGAGTTCCGGACAGCCCATCTCCGGCGCGGTGGTCTTTGCGACGATCGACACCGTGCCCGGCGCCCCCGTCTCGAACTTCTCCACGGTCACCGACGCCGAGGGCCGGTTCCTGCTCACCGACGTCCCCGCTGGTGCCCGCGTGATCGAGGCGCGCATGCTCGGGTTCACGCGTGAGCGACACGTGATGACCGTCCGGCGCGGCGCCGTCGACTCGCTCTCCCTCGAACTGCGAAGCGGCGAGGCCCTGCTGCTGCAGCAGCTCGAGGTCCTGCGCATCCCGACCCCAGCCTCCCCCTGCCGACCGAGCGACGTGAGCGCCGCTTGGATCAGCGGCGCGCTGGCCGATGCGCTGGCCGTCACGGCGGCCCCGGCCCCCGGCGTGAGACTTCCGGCGATTGCGGCGGACCGGATTCGCCTCGTCCTCAAGCCGGGGCTCTGCCAGCGCGCCCTCGCCGCCTGGCAGAAGCGCTCCGGCATCGCCAACCCATTCGCGCAGGTGTACCTGTTCGACCTTGGCGGCGACGGCTGGGCGCTATTCGATCCGGCGCAGGCCCTCGGCAACAGCACGGCGATCGTCCCAGTCCTCGACCGCGACTTCAAGGTCATCGCGACCCTGGCCTTCTAGGACCGCGAGCGCCTCCGGCGAGGACGTCGGCCACGCGCTCGCCACCCGCGCACACCCGCACAGCCCCCTCGACCCCGGAGCAATCCATGGGCCTCGGCAAGTTCATCAAGAAGCAGTTCGTCGACGTCATCCAGTGGACGGAGGATGCCGAGGGCACGCTTGCCTGGCGCTTCCCGATGGCTGACATGGAGATCCAGTACGGCGGCAAGCTCACCGTGCGCGAGTCGCAGATGGCGCTCTTCGTGAACGAGGGCAAGGTCGCCGACGCCTTCGGTCCCGGGCTCCACACCCTCGTGACCCGGAACATCCCGGTCCTCACCAACCTCCAGCACTGGGACAAGGGGTTCGAGTCGCCCTTCAAGAGCGACGTCTACTTCTTCTCCACCCGGCTGCAGGTCAACCAGAAGTGGGGAACGCAGAACCCGATCACGATTCGCGACAAGGACTTCGGCGCTGTCCGGCTGCGCATGTTCGGGATCTACAGCTACAAGGTCGCCAACCCCCTCGTCTTCCACCAGAAAGTCGGCGGCACGCGCGACGTCTATCGTGCCGCCGACCTCGAGGGCCAGCTGCGCAACACGATCGTGGGTGCGGTGTCCAACGCATTCGCCCAGAGTGGCATTCCGTTCCTCGACATGGCCGCGAACACCTGGGACCTCGCCAAGCGCATGCAGGGACTTCTCGCCCCCGGATTCGAGGAGATCGGCCTGGCGCTCGACTCGTTCGTGGTCGAGAATGTCTCGCTCCCCGAGGAGCTCCAGAAGCGCCTCGACGAGCGCATCGGCATGAACATGGTCGGCAACCTCGACCAGTACGCCAAGTTCCAGGCGGCGCAGTCGATCCCGATCGCCGCCGCCAATTCCGGCGGCGCCGCCGGGCTCGGTGCGGGCCTCGGCGCGGGCATGGGGATCGGCCAGGCCATGGCGAACGCCCTCAATCCCGCGCTGCCCGCTCCTCCCGCGGCCCCTGCTCCTCCCGCGGCCCCTGCTCCCCCCGCGGCACCGGCACCACCGGCGCCCGATCCCGCCACGGGTAAGGGGAGCTGAGCCCGTGCACGGCCGCGAGTGGATCGTCGAGGCCCACGGCTGCGTCCCGCCACGGCTCGCCGATCCCGCCGTTGTCGCGGCACTCCTCGACCAGGTGATCGGCGACCTGTCGCTCAGTCCCGTGGCGCCGCCGCAGTGGCACAAGTTCCCGGCGCCGGGCGGCGTCACGGGAGTCGCGATGCTCGCCGAGTCGCACCTCACCGTCCACACCTTTCCCGAGCACGGTTCGCTCTGCATGAACCTCTTCTGCTGCGGCCCGCGCCCTGAGTGGGACTTCGCGGCGGCGCTGCGAGCCCGCTTCGATGCGCAAGTGGTGCAGGTGCGCTGCTTCGAGCGCGCCTACGGGCCCATGCAGGACGGCAAGGTCGCGCGCACCACGCCGGTCTCGGTGCGCATCGTCCGCGCCGGATGATCGTGCTGGCCCCATGAAGGCCCGGGGTCCGTGAGCTCGGTCGGTGCCAGCTGCCCCAACTGCGGCGCGGCCATCGTGTTTCGCTGGGCGCAGGCGGTGCAGGCCACCTGCGACTACTGCCGCTCGGTGCTCGTGCGCCACGACGTCGCGCTGGAACGGGTCGGCGAGTCCGCGATCGTGCCGCTCACGCCCTCGCCGCTGCAGCTCGGCACCGAGGGCACCTGGCGCGGCGCCGGGTTCACGGTCATCGGCCGGCTCGTGTACGCATGGGAGCGCGGCGGCTGGAGCGAGTGGCACCTGCGGCTCGACCGCGACGAGAGTGCCTGGCTCTCCGATGCGCAGGCGGAGTACGTCGTCACCTCGCAGGTGACCCCCGAGGCGGCACTGCCGGGGGCGCACGGCGTGGCACCCGGCCTTGCCCTGCTCCACCGCCATGTGCGCTACGAGGTCACCACCGTGACGCGGGCCCAGTACGTGGGCACCGAGGGTGAGCTGCCCTTTGCCTCGTGGGACCGCGCCGAGGTCACCTTTGCCGACCTCCGCTCCGCAACCGGCGGTTTCGCGACCATCGACTACAGCGAGGAGCCGCCGCTGCTCTTCACCGGCGAGGCGGTCGAGTTGAGCCAGCTCGCCTTGCGCAACCTGCGCACCTTCGAGGGATGGTGACCCGCCCCGCGGCGGGTCCCCGGGGCGCCGGGCCGGTGAAGGTCCGCGGCCTCAACTGTCCCAGTTGCGGCGCGGCCATCCAGCTGCGCGGCTTCCAGTACACGCAGCGCGTGATCTGCGACTCCTGCTGTGCCGTGCTCGACGCCCAGGACCCCGGCTACGCGGTGATCCAGAAGTTCGGCGAGCGGATGGCGCGCCGCACCCCGCTCATTCCCCTCGGCACGCGCGGACGCTGGAAGGGGGAGCCGTGGGAGGTGATCGGGTTCCAGGTGCGCACGATCGCCGTGGAGGGTATCCAGTATTCCTGGCACGAGTACCTGCTCTTCAACCCGTACCTCGGCTTTCGCTACCTCACGCAGTTCGACGGCCACTGGTGCGATGTGACCGCCTTGCGCGGCCTCCCCGAAACCGGCAGCGCCGCCGGCCGGCCCGTCGCCCGCTGGCGCGACCTCGAGTTCAGGGCCTTCCAGACGGCACGAGCCGTGACCACCTTCGCCGTGGGTGAGTTCCCTTGGGCGGTGGCGGTGGGCGACGCGGTCACGGCACGGGATTTCGTGAGCCCGCCGCTGATGCTGTCGTCCGAGACCACTGACGACGAGGTCACCTGGTCGCTTGGCGAGTATGTCAGCGGCGCGCGCGTCTGGGAGGCGTTCAACCTCGAGGACGACGCACCGGCCCCACAGGGCGTCTATGCCAACCAGCCGAACCCGGTGTCGGGGCGCGTCGGCGCCCGCTGGCGCACCTTCGCCCTCCTCCTCGCGCTGCTCGTGGCGCTGTTCGTCCTGCGACAGGCCACCGCCGCCAATGCGGTCGCTTTCAGCGGGGCCTACCGCTTCACTCCCGGCACCGGCGACACGGCCGCCTTCGTGACCGAACCCTTCGCGCTCACCGGCGGCACGGCCAACGTCGTCGTGCGCACCACCGCCACGGCCGACAACAGCTGGATCTTCGTCAACTACACGCTCATCAACGAGGAGTCGGGCGCCGTGTTCGAACTCGGTCGCGAGGTGAGCTACTACCACGGGCGCGACAGCGACGGCGCCTGGTCGGAGGGGGCGCGCGAGGATGACGCGCGCATTCCGGCCGTTCCCGCAGGACGCTGGTTCCTGCGCATCGAGCCCGAGGGGCCGCCCACGGGAGCGACGATCGACTACGCGGTGCAGGTCCGCCGCGACGCCCCCGGGGCGCTGCCCTTCGGGGCGGCCCTCGTCTTCCTGCTGCTCCCGCCGGTCGTCGTGTCGCTGCGATCGGCGTCGTTCGAGGGCAAGCGCTGGGCCGAGTCGGACTACGCCCCCGCATCGGACAACGACAGCGACGGCCGGGACGACTGATGGCGCTCTCGCGCGGCTACCTCGTGTTCGGCATCCTCGTGCTCGCCCTCGCCGGTGTCGCCGAATGGCGCGGCTGGCGCCTCGCCGGCACCGCCGAGGCGCGCACCGATCCCCGCTCGGTTCGCAACAATCCCGGGTCCTACCGCTCCACCTACTACGGTGGACGCGTCCACTACGGCAAGTGAGGAGGAACAGCTGATGGACAACCTGCTTCGCAACAGCGCCGCGGTCGTCTTCTACGCCGTGCTCGGCATCGTGATCTACACCGCGGCGTTCATCGTCGTGGACAAGATCACGCCCGGCCAGCTCTGGAACGAGCTGCTCGAGAAGCGCAACACCGCCATGGCTCTCTTCATGGGCGCGCTCGGCATCGGGATCTCCATTATCATCGCCGCGTCGATCCACTCGTAACCGCGCCCCTCCGCCCGCGATCGCCGATCCGTGCCCGCCGCCCTCTTCGCCACCACGCTGCTGATCGCCGCCTGCGGGCTCGTCTACGAGCTCGTGGCCGGCGCCCTCGCCAGCTACCTCCTCGGTGACTCGGTCACGCAGTTCTCCACCATCATCGGGGCCTACCTCGCTGCCATGGGCGTCGGCAGCTGGCTGTCGCGGTTCATCGGCCGCGGTCTCGTGGCGCGCTTCCTCGCTGTCGAGCTCCTCGTCGCCGTCGTCGGCGGCTTCTCGTCCACCGTCCTTTTCCTCGCCTTTGCCTGGACTGACGCCTTCCGGCTCGCGCTCTACGCGATCGTCGTGGTCGTCGGCATCCTCGTCGGCCTCGAGATCCCGCTCCTCATGCGCATCCTGCGCGAGCGCTTCGAGTTCAAGGACGTGGTGGCCAGCGTGCTGACCTTCGACTACCTCGGGGCGCTCCTCGCTTCGCTCCTCTTTCCCCTCGTGCTCGTTCCCCAGCTCGGCCTCGTGCGGTCGGCGCTCGCCTTCGGCCTCGTGAATGCGGCTGTTGCCCTCTGGGGCACCTGGCTCTTTCGCGCCGCCCTCGGCGGCACCCGGGCGCTGCGAGTCGCCGGCGTCGCCGCCCTCGCGCTCCTCGCGGGCGGCTTCGTGTACGGCGAGCGCATCACCGCCGCCGCCGAGCGCGGCCTGTATGCCGACGACGTCATCTTCGCCCGCACCACGCCCTACCAGCGGATCGTCCTCACCGTGTGGAAGGACGACCTGCGGCTCTTTCTCAACAACCACCTCCAGTTCAGTTCGCGCGACGAGTACCGCTACCACGAGGCGCTGGTGCACCCCGGCCTTGCCGGCCTCCAGGGGGCGCGGCGCGTCCTCGTCCTCGGCGGCGGCGACGGCCTCGCCCTCCGCGAGGTCCTCAAGTACCCGGGCGTCGCCCACGTCACGCTGGTCGACCTCGACGCCGGCATGACCGGGCTCTTCCGCACCCACCCGCGCCTCGTCGAGCTCAACGGCGGCGCCCTCTCGTCGCCGCGCGTGCGCGTCGTCAATGCCGACGCGTTCTCCTGGCTCGACACCAGCCAGGATCGCTTCGACTTCGTTGTCGTCGACTTTCCGGACCCCTCCAACTACTCCGTCGGCAAGCTGTACTCCACGGCGTTCTACCGGCTCCTCACCCGTCACCTGTCCCGCGACGCACGCATCGTCGTGCAGAGCACCTCTCCCCTCTTTGCCCGCGCGTCCTTCTGGTGCGTCGACCGGACGCTGCGGGAGGCCGGACTCCGGACCGCACCCTACCACCTCTACGTCCCTTCGTTCGGCGAGTGGGGATTCGTCCTCGCCAGCCTCGGCGAGCCATACGCCGCGCCGACGCAGCTTCCCGCCGGCCTCCGGTTCCTCACCGCGTCGCAGCTCGCTCCGCTCTTTGACTTCCCCCTCGACATGCAGCCGGTGCCAGTCCTGCCCAACCGGCTGAACGACCAGGTGCTCGTGCGCTACTACGAGCGGGAGTGGGAGCGCATCAACCGGTGAGCGGCGCCGGATGCACCCCGTGGCGCCCGCCATCGCCGCCGGCGAGGGCGCCGTGACCATGCCACAGTCGCGACGCGCCTTCCTCGGCGCGGTGGCCGGGGCGAGCGCCGCACTCGTCGGGCTGTCGTGCAAGGGCGGGCCCCGCATCGCTGGCACCTTCGCCGACGATGGCGGAGCCGCCGGCCACCTGATTCGCGACGGGGCCACGCTCGCCAAGCCCCGCGAGCGCCGGCGGGTTCCCCTCGTCATCGTGGGTGGCGGCATCGCGGGCCTCTCGGCCGCCTGGTGGTGCGAGCGACAGGGGATGCGCGACTTCGTCGTGCTTGAGCTCGAGGCCGAGGCCGGCGGCAACGCGCGCGCCGGGCGAAACGACATCGGCGCCTTCCCTTGGGGGGCGCACTACGTCCCGGTGCCCGGCAAGCGCGCCACGCTGGCCCGCGCCCTCTTCGAGGACCTCGGTGTCCTTCGCGACGGGACATGGGACGAGCGCTCGCTCTGCTACGCTCCGCAGGAGCGGCTGTTCTGGCGCGGCCGCTGGCACGAGGGCTTCGAGTCGTTCCTCCTCGACGCGCCGGCGGGCCGGGCTGAGTGGTCCCGCTTCAGCGAGCGCCTCGCGGAGCTGCGGGCCGGCGGCGGGTTCACCGTGCCCCTCTCCATCGGGGCGCCGGCCTCCTCGCCCCTCGACAGCGTCACCTTCAGCGACTGGCTCGAGCGAGAGGGATTTCGGTCGCCGGCGCTGCGTTGGTATGCGGACTACGCCTGCCGCGATGACTACGGCACGCGTGCCGTCGACACGTCGGCGTGGGCCGGGCTGCACTACTTCGCCGCGCGCGAGCACGAGGAGCTGGGTCCCCTCACCTGGCCCTCGGGCAACGGGTGGATCGTCGAGCGCCTGCTCGAGCGTGTGGGCGACCGCGTGCGCACCGGCGCCGCCGTCCGGCGGGTCACGCTCTCGGGCTCCCGGGCGGTCGTGCGCACGGCGACTGCCGAGTACCGGGCGGACGCCGTGATCTGGGCGGCACCGATCTTCCTCGCCGCGCACATGGTGCAGGGATTCCCCTCCACCGCGGACGTCACGTACGCCCCCTGGCTCGTGGCCAACTGCGTGCTCGACCGGTGGCCCGAGGATCATGGCGCACCGGCGGCCTGGGACAATACGATCGTTGGCTCTCCGGGTCTCGGCTACGTCGTCTCCACGCACCAGCAGGTGGCGCGGGCCGGGGACAGGTCGGTGTGGACCTATTACCGCTCGATTCCCGGCGTCACCCCCGCCGCCGCCCGTCGCTACCTGCTCCGGACTCCCTGGCATGACTGGGCCGACCTTGTCCTCGACGACCTCGAGCAGGCCCACCCCGACATCCGCTCCTGCGTGTCCCGCCTCGACCTCCGCCGGTACGGACACGCAATGGCGCGACCGGTCCCCGGCTTTCTCGACGCTCGCTGGCGGCGCACGTTGCAGTCGTCGCGGGGGCCGGTCTGGTACGGCCACGCCGACCTGGGCGGGATCTCAATTTTCGAGGAGGCGCAGGATCGCGGTGTTTCCGCGGCCCGAAAGGCCCTCGACAGGTTGGCAGGTGCGTATGGCGCCTCCGGCGCGTAGGCGCGTCAGGCGGAGAGCCGCATTTCGCAGCTGCTCGCGCAACCCATTGTACGCGAATTGGTTGAGGCAGAACTGCGTCACTCTTTCGAACTGTCCTCACTTGTGGACGATCCGCCAGCGGCGAGTCGCAAGTTCCATGGGGACTTCAATTTAGGAACATGAGCGGTTACGTTGCTCAGCGCGCGTCACCGCTCGTGACGACGCCTGAATCACCGTTTGGAGGTTGCATGCGTAAGCCGCGCCCGAATTCGTACAACCCGGCACAGGCCCTCCACCTTATTTCCAGCGACCGCGCGGGCGGCGCCCTCAGTTGCCCGAGCTGCTCGGGAAAGATCAAGCGGGACCCGGCCAAGAGTCCACCGCCGCCCCTCTCCCATGTCACGCTGACGTGCACTAGTTGCGGCCGGTTCGCCCGGTACATCGCCGGAGCCGCCTAGCCCTTCGGTGGAACATTCTTGGAGCCGCCGCCTCCGACCGCGGGTGCGGCGGCTTGGCGTTCCGGGGTTGCGGTGATGCGTTGACGCCCGGTTCGTGCTAGGTTAGCGCACATTCGCTCGGATTCCCGGGGGGTGGGTGCGCGCTGCGGCGGCGACACCCGATCGGGAATCACGTATCTCCGTCAGAGTCCCGCACGGGACGAAGGAAGGTCGGTATGGCTCGCATCACCGGTACAGTGAAGTGGTTCAACGACGCGAAGGGGTTCGGCTTCATCTCGCGCGAGGGGGGGCCCGACGTGTTCGTGCACTTCAGCGCAATCGCGGGTACCGGATTCAAGTCGCTCGCCGAAGGCGATCGGGTTGAGTTCGAAATTGTCCAGGGCCAGAAGGGCCCGCAGGCGGCGGACGTGACGAAGCCGGCCTGATCCCGAGTCGGAATCGACCACGAACGCGAAACGCCCCGGCCGATCACGGCCGGGGCGTTTCGCGTTCCGGGTCCCCTGCGGGGTCCTTCCGGTCCCGCTCGCGCGGGGGGGGGCGCGGGGGGGGGGCGCCTAGGCCGCGGCGCTCGTGCGCGTTCGCGCCGGGGCGCGTAGCATGGGCACCGCGGGGTCGGCCGCCGCCCCTTCGAGGTGCGCCACCTGGTGGGTGAAGCGCAGCGTCTGCAGCGGAATCCAGCTCGCCGGCGGGTGTCCGGACGTCCCGCGCCGGGCCTCGGCGTGCACGGCCGGTGGCAGCGTGGCGGCGAGCGGGTCGTCGAGCAGGCGACGCACCTCGTCGGTGTCGCGAGCCAGCAGCGCGTCGCACAGGCCGTCCAGGTAGCCGAGCATCGCTCCCTCCCGGTTTGACGTTAAATACATATTGCAACTAATAACACCCGCCCGCAAGATGGGTTCCATCACGGGCCCGGAACGTGTTCGTGACAAGGTTCGCGACGGCACGGCTGGGTCACTCCCGACTCGCCGCGTCCCGCACGGCGACGGCGGCCCGTGGTCTCAGCCGGCCAGCAACTCGAAGCGCACGCCTCGGCGGCTCGTCCGGCGCTTGCGCGGCGCGTAGCGGTACAGCTGCGCCGGCCGCCCTCGGCCCTCGCTCCGCCATTCGTCGGTCGGTTCCACCAGGTACGCGGCCTGGAGCGACCGCCGGAAGCTCGCCTTGTGCAGCCGGCGGCCGAGCAGGAGCTCGTACATCGCCTGCAGGTCGCTCAGCGTGAACGTCGCCGGCAGCAGCTTGAACGCGATCGGCGAGTGGTCGAGCCGCGCCCGGATCGCCGAGATCGCCGCCGCCAGCATCGCCGACTGTCGCGGCGCAAACCCGGCCGCGCCGTCCACCGCCATCCACTGCGCCCCTTTCGTCGCCCGAGCCGCCGCCGCGCCGATTACCCCGACAAACGCGACCGACACCGCTGCCCCGGCCGGGTGCCGCTCATCGCCCCCGAAGGCGCTCAGCTGCTCGAGCCACCCCGGCTCGGCACCGGCCGCGCTGCGCGCCAGCTGTCTCGCCGATTGCACGAGCGCATCGGCCGACCGCGGCGTCGACCAGGGCAGCGCGACGCCCTTGCCCGCGCCGCTCTGCACCAGCACCGCGAGCGTCCCGTCCCGCTGTGTCAGCAGCACGAGGTCCACCGAGTGTGTCGCCCCCCGCCGCGCGGCGGTCACGACGGGTGCTGGCGAAGGGTGCGATGCATGGCCGGGTCAATTAGTAACAAACTGTTACTAAAGTCAACCCCTCGGCTCGGGAACGGCGCGTCACGATCGCGGAACCTGCGCGCGACTCCGGCACGGCACGCGAGCCACAGATTTACCACGCGCGGCCGGACGCCGCAATGCGATGACGTCCCTCGCGCGCCAGCCCGAGCTGGCGCTCGGTCAGTTCGTCCGAGGCGAACGTGTCACGCCGCCGCCGAGTGGCGCGACTGGCGGGATGCTGACCGGAAGGCGACCACGGATCGCGACCTCGCCCAGCAGTCCGTGCGCTGCGGCGACTTGCGACACTGTTGAGCCACCCCACGCCACCAGGTACGCCGCCACCTGCGGAATCTCGCGCAGCAGGTATGGATTCCCGAACGCCACCACCACCGGGCGCTTTCCGCGCCCCGCGAGCCCCTGCACCAGAGCCGTCAGCCCCCCCGGCGCCGCCGACGAGCTGGTCGTGCTCGTCTGGATCGCGAAGCTCGACACGATCACCACGTCGGCCGAGTCGGCGGCCGCGAACAGGCGTTCCACCGCCCCGGCGCCCGCGTCGAGATCGCTCAGCAGAAGCTCCGTGCGCAGCCGAGGCGCCCCGCGCCGCAGTGTCGCATTGAACGCCGTCCCCGCCGCGAGGTCCGCCCGCGGCGCCACTGTGATCGACAGCACCCGCGACTCCCGCGGCAGCGGCACTTGGCCCAGGGAGTCCCTGACCAGCGTGAGCCCCGCCGCCGCCACGCGCCCCGCGACCGCCACGTGCGCGCTGTCACCCACCAGATGCCGCACCGAGTCCACCGGGACGAGGCGGCGGCGGTGCAGCCCGAGCCGCTGCTTGAGCGCCAGCAGCCGCCGCACGCTGGAGTCCAGCCGAGCCTCTGTGTAGCGCCCCTCGTGAACCCCGGCCACCACCGCGTCGATGCTCCCGGCAATGTCGGGCGGCATCAGCAGCACGTCGGCGCCGGCTGCAATCGCGCGCTTGCAGGCCTCGAGTACGCCGAACTGCTGCGTCACGCCCGCCATGTCCATCGCGTCGGTGATGATCAACCCGTCGAACGCCATCTCGCGACGCAAGAGCCCGGTCAGCACCTGGCGCGACAGCGTCGCCGGAACCCCGGTCGAGTCCAGCGCCGGCAGCACGCCATGGTACGTCATCATGGCACCAAGGCCCGCGCGCACCGCTGCCCGGAACGGCACCAGCTCGAGCGAGTCGAGCCGCCCCCGGCTCACCGACACGACCGGGAGGGCGAGGTGCGAATTGACCTCGGTGTCGCCGTGCCCGGGAAAGTGCTTGCCCGTGGCGACCATGCCGTGCTCCTCGATGCCGCGCACCAGCGCAGCCCCCAGCCGCGACACGACCCGCGGATCCTCGCCGATCGAGCGGGCGCCGATCACCGGATTCAGCGGGTTGTTGTTGACGTCGAGAACCGGCCCGAAGGCGATATGCACCCCGAGCGCCCGGCCCTCCAGCGCCGTCACTCGCCCCTGCTCGTACGCGAGCGCCGAGTCTCCCGACGCCCCCAGTGCCATCTGCAGGGGAAAGTTCGTCGCCCCACCAAGGGGAATCGCATTCGGCACGAAGTACCCTTCGCGCGCCCGGAAGCCGACCCCCGTCTCGTAGTCCGCGCTCACCAGCAACGGCAGGTTCGACAGCCGCTGCAGCGCGTTCACCTTGAGAGCGATCTCCGTGGGCTGCCCGACGCTCACGATGATGCCGCCCACTTGCTGCTCCATCACGAGCTGCATCAGGCGGGCCCACTCGAGCGACCCTTCGGGCACGTAATCGCCCATCAGCCACGGCCACACCAACTGGGCCGCCTTCTGCCGCAGCGACAGCGCGCCCAGCACGGAATCGGACCACGCCCGCGGCGCGCCGGCAGCGGCCGGCCGGCCTCCGGTGCGCGGCGCCTGTGGTCTGGGCGCCGGCGGCGGCCGCGTCGGCGGGCGTTGCGCCCACGCCGCCCCGGCGCCGTACCAGGTCGCGACCGCCGCCACCGCGAGGCGCGAGGCGCGCGTCATCAGGCCCACGATCGGCCGCGAGCCCCTGCGCATCGTCACCAGTCGATCGTCCCCTGCCGGCTCGTGTCGACTTCGGCCTGCGCGCCGGCGCGGAACAGGAAAGCCTCCATGTTCTGCGTCAGGAACTTGCGCGCCTGCGGATCCATCACGTTCAGGCCGTAGTGATTGATCAGCATTGTCTGCTGCCTCAGCCAGTCGCCCCAGCACACCGTGCAGGTGCCCTCGAGCACCCGGGCCCCGATCACCCCCGGAAACGGCGGCTTCTCGAAGCCGGCGCGCGCTTGGCCGCACCGGAGGCAGGTGACGTCAGGCATCGCGACCGCTCGCGGGGCACGCGGGTCCCGCGCTCACGACCCGGGTCGTGCGTACTCGACGCGGGCCAAGCCGACGAGCGAGAGCAGGCGGATGTAGATCCAGCCGATGTCGAACTCGAACCAACGGTGGCTGAACTTCGCACTGTGCGGGTCGGCGTGGTGGTTGTTGTGCAACTCCTCACCGGCAATGATGAACGCGATCGGTGTCATGTTCCGGCTGGCGTCCTTCACGTCGTGGTTCCGGTATCCCAGCGCGTGGCCCATGCCATTGATGATGCCGGCCGCCCAGAAGGGGATCCACGCCATCTGGACTCCCCACACCACAGGGCCCACCAGCCAGCCGAACAGCCACACGTCCACCAGCGCCATGATCCCGATGCCAAGCCAGTTGCGGTGGCCGAGCAGGTGCCGCTCCAGCCAGTCGTTCGGTGTCCCCTTGCCGTACTTCTCGAGCACCCCCTCCTGCCGGACAGCGCGCCGGTAGTAGAACGCCCCCTTCAGTACGATGTTGCGCAGACCCTCCACGAGGGGGCTGTGCGGGTCTCCTTCGCGGTCGGCGAAGGCGTGGTGCTTGCGATGGCAGGCGACCCATTCCTTCGTCACGATCGCCGTCGTCAGCCACAGCCAGACGCGCATCGGGACGCCTGCCAGCGCATGCAGGCGCACGCTCCGGTGCGTCTGCGCCCGATGCAGGAAGATGGTGACGCAGATGTTGGTCAAGTGACCAGCCACGAGAATGAAAACGACCGGCTTCCACCACTCGGTCGCCCAACTGCCGAATTCGGGCATGTCGCGATCCTGTCGTGCGGAGAGAGAGAACTACCCTGGCGCAGAACTGGGCGCCGGGGTGGCCGCTGACCGCAAGCTACCCGCCGCGACCTCGGGCCGACAGTGAGCGCTCGCGCTGGCCGCTCGCGCGGCGGCTACCGCTGCGCCGGCCGCGCCGCCGAGGGGCGCGTTCGTGGCGCCGGGCGCACCGGCGTGGACCGCGCCGGAGCCGGCGCCGATCGGCTCGCCGCACCAGGCTGGCGGCTCGAAGGCGCCGAGGCACTCGGCGCCACCGGGCGCCCGAGGCCGGGCGCGCTCGGCCTCGGGCGAACCGGCGCGCTCTCGGTCGTGCGCCCCGGCGCAGGCGCCACGGGGCGGGCCGCTGGCGGCCTCCCCGGCGGACGGGCCGGGTTCGGGCGCAGGGGGGCACTCTCGAGCGAGCGCGGGGGTGCGTTCGGTCGCACGCGGGCGGGGGCGCTTTCGCTCGGACGCACGCGGGCGGGCACGTTCTCACGCGGCCGCGGCCGGGCGGGGGCGCTCTCGCTCGGACGCGCGGACGCCGACGGGCGCGGGCGCACCGGTGCGCTCTCGGTCAAGCGCGCGCGGGGGCTCGGGGTCGGGGCCGGCCGGGTGGGCGTGGCCGACGGCGCGGGCGCGGAGACCGGCGGGGGCACCGGCGCCACGTTCGGCGCGCGCACCGGCGCGCGCACCGGTGCACTCTCACCGGCGCGCGCGCGCGCGGCGGGCGGGCGCACCGGCCGGAGTGCAGGGGCGGGTGTGGGAGCCGGCGAAGTGAGGGCGCGGCGCGCACCGGGCCGCAGCGCGGAAACCCCGCGACCAGTGCCTGCGGGTGCGGGAGTCGCCAGGCGGCGCAGCGTGTCGGGGAAGAAGGCGGGCGGCAGCGCGATCGGCTCGATCACCGGGGCGGGAATCGCCAGCTCCGGCACGAGGGGGAGGGTCACGCTCTCGACGAACGCCGCGTCGTTGTTCTCCCGCACGACCACCTGGAGCGGCAGGCTCCGGGCACGGGCCCGGCGAAGCGTCGCGTTCGAAGGCGACACTTCATAGGTGCCCGGGCGCAGTTTGTACGCCTCGAACGAGCCGTCCGAGAACGTGACCACACGGCGCATGTCGCGCGTCTCGACGTTGACGACCTCGATTTCGGCGCCGGCCGGCCCGCGCGAGCGGTCTGCGTACTCGACGATGCCGACGATGCCGCCGCCGGGGCGCACGGGGATCGACAGCCGCAGGAACGAGTTCGGCCGCGGAACCACGCCCACGATGGCACGCTCGGTCATCCACATCGGATTTGGCAGCGACACCGTGTCGACCTCGACCACCGTGGGCACATACGAGAGCAGCGTGCCCATCGTGAACCAGCCGTCTCCATCGGTCGTGACCTGCTGCGACCCGATCGTGACGTGCACGTTGGGCACGCCGGCCTCGCCGGTGTCGCGCTTGCCGTTGCCGTTCGCGTCCACGAACAGCTCCCCCTCCACGCCACCGTAGCCAAGCCCGCGCCCGTTGGCGAGGTCATTGCCGACCTGCACACGGCGGCGACCGCCATCGTACTGCGCCGTGCCTGACAGCGTCTGCGCACCCACCACCTGCCCCGCCACTACCTGCGTGGTGGTCACGAGCTGGAACGACGGCAGGTTCGCCTGCACCTGGAACCTGACGATCGGCGACGAAAGGCTGCGCACCCACAGCACGCCCCCTTCGATGCGGAAGCGCCGCGAGAAGCTGTTGAACAGGAGGGCGGACACCTGCGCGAGCGAGCCGTCGGCCTCGAACAATGCCGACGCCCGGCCGTACAGCCCGCGCGTGAACGTCCACGGCGAGAGCACCGCGCTTTCGACGATCAGTTCCTCCTGCTGCGTCGCGACCGACGGACCGCTTCCCGCCAGCGCCGTCTGGCCGAAGATCAGTGACCCCTGCACGCGCGCTGGCCCGCGCGTCGCGGAAGCGGTGAGCTGCTCGCTCGTCGTCGCCACGCCGGCGCGCTCCTCGCGCCACAGCGTCGCCGCACCCCACCAGCCACGCCGGGCCTCGTACGGACGCCAGAAGAGCCGGGCGTCGACGCGCGACGAGGCCCGGTTCACGTTCACGAACTGGCTCGACGCGCTCGTGTCGAATCGCGTTGCTCCCACGGTCACCCGGAAGTCCAGGTTCGGCTGGAAGTCGAACTCGCCGCGGGTCAGGCCACCCGCCACGTGCTCGGCGGTCAGGTTGAGGCTGCGAATGATGCCCACGCTCGCCAGCGCGAACGGATTCGAGAACCGCGTACCGTCGCGCAACGCGAATTCGTTCGTGCCCCCGTGCACCGTCAGCCAGTCGGTGACACCGTAGCGCAGGTCCACCGTGCCGGTGCGGTCGCACTGCTCGAAGCGGCAGGCACCGGCGGCGGCCACATACTCGAGCTTCCCCCGCGGCAACCGCTCGAACGGCACGACCACGTTCTCGCGCCAGCGGCGTGAGGCCCCGCCGGGGCCGTACGCGAGCAGCTCGATCTCGTTCGGCCCGTAACTCGTGGGAACGTTGAACCGCCATGCCCCCTGCGCGTCGGGGCGCACGGTGCCGACTGGAGCGCCATACCGCTGGATCTCGAGCTCCCACCCCGCCGGCAGCCGTCCCTGCAACCATTCGTCCGCGTAGTCCGCCGCGCGGAAGTACGGCACGTTCGTGACCATCGCACCGGTGATCGCCCGCGGCCGGCGTCCGCTCGTGTTCACGGAGCCCAGGCCCAGCTGCCGAACCCAGCGGCGGTCCTGCCAGGCGCGCGTCCAGTTCCACGTCGTCTCTCCTCGGCTGAAGGGCTCCGTCCCCGACTGTTGCTGCTGCAGTTCCACGCCGCCGCCGAACAGTTGCGCCCCGAGCGCCAGGCGCGCCGACGAAAGGCGCGACGGCTGGTCGAGCGGCGACAGGAACGACCAGTCGAGTACTGCGCCGTCGAACACCCGTGGCCGGTCCTCCGTGACGGCGAACGGCGGCGGCGCGCCCGCGGTGCGCCAGGCCAGCGTGCGCTGGCGCACCCGCTCGAGGCGCCGGAGCACGGGCATTTCGCGCACACCCATGAATGTCACGGTCAGCGAACCCAGGTCCACATCGGCGCGCACACGGAGCGCGCGCGCCAGCAGTGCCGGCGTGGCGTACAGCTCGCCCTGCTGCCAAGCCACGTCCGCATTCCGGAACGACACCACGCTGTCACGCCCCTCCAGCCGCCGCGTGTCCGTGTTGAAGCCGACCGGCGGCAGCTCCGGGTCCACGAGCCCGGCCAGCCGCCGCCCGGGAACGTCCACGGTCATCGCGATCTCGAGCATGCCGAACACCTGCCGCACGGGCAGCAGCAGCATCGTGTCGCGCCCCAGCCCCACCAAGGTCGCCTGCGGGCCGTTCTCGATCACCACGCGCACCACGGCGTCGGCGTCCGCGCTGTCCTCGAGCGCCCAGGCCGGCCGCGCCGGCGGTGCCAGCGGCGGCGTCGCCACCGGGCGGCCGCGAACCGGCGGCTGCGCCGCAGCGCGCGCCAGCGGCGGGAGAGTCGCGGCGGCAGCCAGCAGCAGGCAGGCGAGGCGCGCGCGCATTGGCTACGGCACCGTGACCTGCGTGCGGGCCCGCGCCTCGGGCGCCGGCAGGACGTCGGCGGTGCGCAGGTCGGTCCGCACCGGCGACAGCGTCGCGACCAAGGTGTACGTCCCGGCGGCCAGCTTCTCGAGAGGCCATGCCAGCCGGCGCCGGTAGCTCTTCTGGTAGATCGACATCGCCACCGTCCACTCGCGCACCGGGCGCTGCCGGGCGTCGAGCAGCGCGAAGGTCGCCGTGCCAAGCCACGACGCGTTCCCGCCGCGCGACAGCACCGCCCGGGCCCGCAGCGTGTCGCCGGCAGCGACGGCGGTGAGCGTGTCCATCGAAATCGAGGTGGTGACGGCGCCCTTGCGGTACCAGAGCGGGATGCTCGTCACGATCGCGAAGCTCACACCCACCTGGGTGCCCTCACCGGCCTTGGTGGTGTCCGGCAGCCGCTTCGCGGTGGCGAGGAAGCGCGCCCAGTATTCGCCGTCCGGCAGCGCGGGGGTCGGCGACGCGAACAATCGCACCGTCTGCGACTGGCCGGGCGCGAGCACGACCCGCCGCGGGAAGACTCGGATGAACCGCGCCGCGGACGGCGCCTCGGCCGAGAGGCTTTCCGGCGCGAACGACGGCACCATTGGCGACTCGTTCGTGTCCGTCGTCGAGTAGCCGTAACGCAGGTCGACCGTCACTTCCTCCGTGGCCGTGCTGGTGTTCGCGAGCATCACCTCGGCCGTGCGCGTCCGCGTGTCCATGAAGATCGCCAGCGGCGACACGAGCACCGCGCGGGCGATGCCCGACAGGGTGACGGCGGCGACAAGCGCGACGAGGGCCCCGAGGCGGAGGCGGCGGCGCGTCATGGGCAGCTCGCCCCCGTGTACACCACGTGCGCCACCACCGTGCCGGCATACGCGCCGCGGCGCTGTGTCGGGCGCGGCTGCACGAGTCCGCCCAGGAAGAGGAAGAGCGAGCCGGTCGCCGGATCCAGGCAGCCGAGCTTGATCGCGTTCGGGTCGAACCGCGTCCCCGCCGACGGGTCGAAGGTCGGCGACAGGAGCGCGTCGCTCGTCGAGTACTGCACGGGCATGAACACGCCTCCGGTCGTCAGGATCACGGTCGGCAGCGTGAGGGTGATGCGGACCTGCTTCCCCCTGTCGCCGCGGAACTCCAGCACGCCTCCGCTGGCGGTCGCCGCGTCGACCGGCTTGACCAGTCCCGGCAGCACCGACCCGAAGTCGAGCGCCCGGAGCGGCACGATCGTGATGGGTGCCTGCGCCAATGCCGCTGCCCCGCCGGCCAGGAATCCGGCGAACACGGCCACGAGGCGCGCGACGGCTGCGCGACCGCGGACCAAGGTGAGTAGCGGGCGGGGCAAGGGGAGGCTGGGTGGTGGGGTCCGTATAACCCAATGGTCGGCCCAAGCACGCTGCTGCCTGAGCCGACCACTGGAATTCGCGTCACACGGTCTCGCCGTCCGCGCCCGTCGGGCGCGGACGTGGGCAGGTCACGGGCCGTAGGTGACCGTGATCGTCAGCGTGCCGCTGAAGCTGCCGTTCGAGGTCCCCGCCGTGGTCGTCAGCCGGCCGCCGACCGCGTAGCAGAGGATGCCGCCGGAGCCGAGGTTCGTGCTCAGCGCGCCGCCGGTCACGTCCACCGGCGTGACGCCCGAGCGATCACACGAGCCCGATGGGATGTTCTTCGTCCCGACCGACGAGGAGAGAATGCTGTACACCGGCGCCGTGCCAGGGCCCGTGAACGTCACGGTGAGCGGGAAGGTGACGGTGACGTTGGCACTCGCAGCGCCGACGACTTCGATGAGACCGGTCGTCGCCGCGTTGAACGCGACGTCGGTGACCGACGGCTTGGTCACGGCCCCGAAGTTGAGCCCGGCCGGGCTCGTGATGCTGATCGCCGGGTTGACCGCAGCGGTCACGGCCATCTGGGCACCGGCCACCGACGACGCGGCGACGAGTGCGGCTCCGAGCAGTGACGCCCGCAGGGTGAACGGAAGGCTACGCATGGACCTGACTCCTTGGAAATATCCGGGGGACAAGCGGAGGGCAGAGAATGCTCCGAAGCCATGTGTGTCGCAAGATCGTTGCCGCGGAGTCGCGCCGAAGTGCATGAAATCGAGCCGGTTATGCCTGCTCGTCCGGGGTGACATGGCGCACACGGCCTGCCGGAGCTGTGATGGCCCGTACTACATCACAAAAATGCCGTTGCAGGTCGTGACTGTGGGCAAGTCGTCTTCGCCGGCTGATCACGTAAGCCACGCAACCACATGCACGAAGGGATCAGGCGCCTCTCGCGCGGCGCTAGGACTGGCTCCGGCGGGCCCGGCCTGCGAAAGGACATCCTGGCCGAGCGCCGCGACGCGTTTCTCGACAACCGACCCGCGCTCGATATTTGGCGCTGTCTTGCCTTTCCCAGGAGTGTGTGGCGCCTCGGACGCGACGCTCTGTGGCGCCCATGCCACAGCCTACAGCTGCTTCACCTCGGCCACGAGCTTCGTCAGTGACGTCTTGGCGTCGCCGAACAGCATGCTCGTCTTCGGGTCGTAGAACAGCTCGTTCTCGATCCCGGCGAAGCCGGCCGCCATGCCTCGCTTCAGCACGATGATGCTTTTCGCCACGTCGGCGTTCAGGATCGGCATCCCGTAGATCGGCGATCCTTTGTCGTGCTTCGCCGCCGGGTTCACTACGTCGTTGGCGCCGATCACAAGGGCCACGTCCGCGGTCGCGAACTCGTCGTTGATCTCGTCCATGTCGAACAGCTTGTCGTAGGGCACGTTCGACTCGGCGAGCAGCACGTTCATGTGGCCCGGCATGCGGCCGGCCACGGGGTGGATCGCGTACTTCACCTCACCCCCCTTCTTCTCGATCAGCTCGGCGAGCTCGCGCACGGTGTGCTGTGCCTGGGCCACCGCCATCCCGTACCCGGGGATCACGATGACCTTGCTCGCGTAGCCCAGCTGGATCGCGGCGTCCTCGGCGGAGATGCTCTTCACGCTCAGTCCCGCCGTGCTCCGGGCCGACGACTCGGGCGGCGTGCCGAAGGCCCCGAAGATGACGTTGCCGAACGAGCGGTTCATCGCCTTCGACATGATGATCGACAGGATGAAGCCGCCCGCGCCCTCGAGGGCGCCAGCGATGATCAGCACCGTGTTGCCGATCGCGAAGCCGGTCGCGGCGGCCGCCAGGCCCGCGTACGAGTTCAGCAATGACACCACGACCGGCATGTCAGCCCCGCCGATCGGCAGCACGAGCGAGATGCCGATCGCGAACGAGAGCGCGGACATCGTCCAGAACGCCCACGCGGCCGACGGGTCGAACACGAGGTACACGAGCAGCCCCGCCGTGCCCGCCAACGCGGCGATGTTCACCGCGTTCTGGCCGGGATAGGTAAGCGGCCGGCCCGGGATGAACTCCTGCAGCTTGCCGAACGCCATGAACGAGCCCGTCACCGTCAGCGAGCCGAACAGCACCTCGAAGCCGAGCGCCCCCATCTCGAAGCGCGGGATCACCCCCGCAACGCCGGTCGCGTCGGGCGCGGTGCGGTGCAGGTACTCGGCGATTCCCACCAGGCTCGCCGCGAGCGCACCGAACATGTGCGACACGGCGATCTGCTGCGGCACCGCCGTCATCGGGACCTTCGTGCCGAGTGGATAGCCGATCAGGGATCCCACAGCGAGCCCCGCGATGATCCACTGGTACTCGACGATCTCGTTCACGATCAGCGTGCCGACGATCGCGAGCAGCATGCCGGCTGCGGCCTGCTGCATGCCGCGGCGGGCACTGTCGGGCTTGGTGAGCGACTTGAGGCCGAGGATGAAGAAGACCGCCGCCGCGAAGTAGCTCCCCTGCGTCAGCAGGGTGCGGGCCAGCGCGCCCGCCCCCGCCGACCCGGCGGCGTCGATCAGCGTCGAGAGAGTCACGGTGCGTCGCCCGCCGTCTTCGTGTCCGCCCGCTTGAACATGTGGAGCATCCGGTCAGTGATCCCGAAGCCGCCCACGACGTTGATCGTCGCGCAGGTGACCGCCACGAAGCCGAGGATCGACGTCAGCGTCGAGTGACGCGAGCCGGCCACCACCAGGGCGCCCACGATCGAGATCGCCGAGATCGCGTTTGTCGCGGACATGAGCGGCGTGTGCAGCAGCGGCGGCACGCGCGTGAGGATGCTGAAGCCGACGAAGCCGGCGAGGATAAAGACGTACAGCTGCAGGATGATCGTGAGCGTCATCGTGGGGTCCGGGGAATCAGGGGCGCACCTGGCCGCCGTGGGTCACGGCCATCGGGCCCGTGATCTCGTCGGCGAGGTCGATCGTGAGCCCCTGGTCCTTGGGGGCGAGGTGCTGGAGCAGCTCGAGCACGTTGCGGCTGAACATCGCGCTGGCGTGGGTCGGCAGGGTGCTGGGCAGGTTGAGTGGGCCCATGATCGTCACGCCGTGCCGGGTGACGGTCTCGCCGGGGACGGTGATGGCGCAGTTGCCCCCGGATTCCGCCGCGAGGTCCACCAGCACGGCGCCCGCCTTCATGGTCCGCACCATCTCCTCGGCGATCAGCACCGGGGCGCGCTTGCCGGGAATCGCCGCCGTGGTGATCACCAGGTCCATCTCCGGCAGCACCGCGGCGATCGCCGCCTGGGTGCGCGCTTGCGCGTCCGCGGCTTGCTCCTTCGCGTACCCGCCGGCGGTTTCCGCCGCCCCGGCGGCGAGCTCCGCCGCGATGAACTTCGCCCCCAGCGAGTGCACCTGCTCCTTCACCGCCGCGCGCACGTCGAAGGCGCTCACCACCGCGCCGAGGCGGCGGGCCGTCGCGATCGCCTGCAGTCCGGCCACGCCGGCGCCGAGCACGAAGGCCTTGGCCGGGGGGATGTTCCCCGCAGCCGTGGTGAGCATCGGCAGGAAGCGCGGCAGGGCGCCGGCGGCCAGCAGGACCGCCTTGTACCCCGCCACCGTCGCCTGCGACGACAACACGTCCATGCTCTGCGCGCGCGAGATGCGCGGCACTCGCTCGAGGGCCAGCGCGGTGACCTGGCGCTCGGCCAGCCGCGCCAGAAGGTCGGCGCTCTGGCCGGCCGGCAGCAGCGAGACGAGTACGGTGCCTGCCGAAAGTCGCGCCGCCTCGTCGAGGGTCGGTTTCTGCACCTTGCAGACCACGGCGGCGCCGGCACACGCCTCGGCCGCATCGGCGGCAATTGTCGCGCCGGCCTTGACGTACAGGGCATCGGCGAATCCGGCGGCGGCGCCGGCGTCGTGCTCGACGGCCACCGTGGCGCCAGCCTTCAGCAGCCTGACGACGCTGTCGGGAACGACGGCGACGCGCTGCTCGCGCTCGGCGGTCTCCTTCAGGACTGCAACGCGCATGCGATCGGGGATCGAGGCTCGGGCGGGACATGGCACAACCGGCGGGGGCACCCGCGCGCCACCCGACGTGGCCGCCCGGAAGCGGCCCGCGCGGGATTTACATCACGTGCACGGCCGGGGCAACCGCATGTGCCGCAATCCAGTCGGTCACCTGCGCGCAAACCGCCGCGTGGCCGTAGTCCACCGCGATCACGTGTCCCGCCCCAGTCACCCAGCGCAGCTCCCGTTCGGGGCTGCCGATCCGGCCGAACGCGGCCTCCGTGCGCACGCCCTCGACCCGGTTGTCCTCGCGAGACTGGAGCACCAGCGTCGGCGCCGTGACGCGCGGCAGGGCCTCGACGGCGCGATGTACGAGGTTCACCAGTTGCGGGCCGAGTCGGACGGGCAGGGAGCCGTAGCTCCTCGCCCGGGCGGCCTCGGCCGGGTCGTGGATCGAGCGGCGATCGCTGCCCGTGAGGGCCGGCCGGAGGAGCCAGACCAGCCACCAGAACCGGGCCCCGATCTCCATGCCGCGCGTGGTGCTGATCAGGGGGGCGAGCCAGACGCACGACTGGGTGCGTGGCTCGCCGGCGGCAAGGAGTGCGCCCAAGGCCGCGCCCATCGACTGTCCCACGATGGCCACTCGCCGGTGCCGGGCCAAAAGGCCCTTCAACGCCTCTCGCGCTCCCCGCTCCCAGTCGGCGGCACCCGACGCGGCAAACGCCTCCAGCGAGTGTCCATGCCCTGGCAGCAGCGGCACGTGCACCGTCCAGCCGCGCTCGTGACAGGCGGTCGCGACGTAGCCCAGCGACTGCGGAGTATCGCCGAAGCCGTGGAGGGCAAGCACCGCGACCGCGCCCGATCCCTCGAGCAGGATCGGCTCGGCCCCGGTGACCGCCCCACCGGGGCCGGGCGGGCCAAGCCGCTGGCGCACACCGCGCGCCGCGGCCCGCCATGACGCGGTCCGCACCACGGCGGCGCCCGCCGCCGCGAGGGCCGCGAGGCCCGAGGAGAGGAGGGCGTTCACGAGGGCCTTCCCGTCGGAAGCCCGATCCGCACCCCGTGCCCGCAGCGCATCCACTAATACCCTAGTAACTGGGCACGCGCGGGTCCACGTCCGTGCTCCAGCGGGCGATCCCGCCATCCAGGTTGGCGACGCGCGTGTAGCCCTGCGTGCGCAGGTACGCCATGACTGACCGGCTGCGCTGGCCATGGTGGCAATGCACGATCACGTCGCAGTCGCGCGGAATCCGCTCGAGGGCGCCGGGCACATCGCGCATCGGGATCAGCATCGCGCCATCGATGTGCGCGATCGCGTGCTCATGAGGCTCGCGCACGTCGAGCAGCAGGGCCCCGCCGCGCGCCAGCCGGTCGCGGGCCTCCATCGGCGTCAGCTCAGCCGAGGCCCCACTCGGTCCGGTGAGCGGCGCCGCGCCCGCGTACGGCGCCCCGCAGAAGGCTTCGTAGTCGATCAGCGCGGTGATCGTCCGCGTGCCGCACGCCGGGCACTCGGGGTCGCGCCGCACCGCGATCGATCGCATACCCATCCGCAGCGCGTCCACGAGGAGCAGTCGCCCGTCCAGGGTCTCGCCAAGGCCGAGCATGAACTTGATCGCCTCGGTGGCCTGGATCATCCCGATCAGCCCCGGCATCACGCCGAACACGCCCGCCTCGGCGCAGCTCGGCACAAGCCCCGGCGGCGGTGGCTCGCGGAACAGGCAGCGATAACAGGGACCTGTCGCGGTGCAGAAGATCGCGGCCTGTCCCTCGAAGCGCTGCACGCTGCCATACACATTCGGCTTTCCCAGCAGCACGCAGGCGTCGGAGAGCAGGTAGCGCGTTGGAAAGTTGTCGCTGCCGTCCACGACGAGATCGTACTGGCCCACGATCGCCAGCGCGTTGGCCGAGGTCAGTGCCTCGGCGTGCGGCACCACCCGCACGTGCGGGTTCAGGTCGGCGAGCCGCGCCCGGGCCGATTCGGTCTTTGCCTCGCCGATGCTCGCCGTGCCGTGCAGCACCTGTCGGTGCAGGTTGGAGGCGTCGACGCGGTCGAAGTCGACCAGTCCGAGTGTGCCGACGCCAGCTGCAGCCAGGTAGAGGGCCACCGGCGAACCGAGGCCGCCGGTGCCGACCACGAGCACGCGAGTGGCGCGCAGCTTCTCCTGTCCAACGAGGCCGACCTCGGGTAGCGTCAGCTGGCGGCTGTAGCGCAGCAGCTCGGCGGTTGACAGCGGCGCTGGAGGTGACGCGTGGGGCACCGGAGAGGGCGGCGCGCTCATGGCATGGAAGCTAGGGCCGGCGCCTCGCCGGGGGGAGCCGTCAACGGTCGTGCCGCGCTCCCGTTATGTACCCGTGGGCCAGCAGGCCCGCGGTGCTGTCGGCGTCGATCGTGGTCTTGTATCGCTCGAGCCGGCCGTCGCCGGCGACGTGCCGCGTCTTCGCCCGCAGTGCGTCCATGTCGCCGGCGTGAAACAGCCGGCCCTCGCGCGCCACCGCGAGCGACTTCCGCAGCACCGTCCGCGACTCCGCCCCCACGAGCACGCTCGAGACCGGCAGCGACAGTGCGTAGCGCAACACGTCGTCCGGCCTCGCCAGCCGCGACTGCGCGAGGGCGCCCCCCGCGAACGCCTTCATGCCGATCACGCCAACGCCCCGCCGCACCAACTCGGGCAAGACGTACCGCTCGAACGAGCGGAAGTGCGCATCGAGGGGATTGAGTGGGATCGCCACCACGTCCCAGTCGTGTCCCTTGGCGAGGAGCTTGAGCAGGATGTGGGGCGCCTTGTGTCCGGCGAAGCCGATGTAGCGCACCTTGCCTTGGTCGCGAGCCTCCAGCGCCGCGTCGAGGGCGCCATTCGCGTAGATCCACTCTGGGTCGTTGTCGTAGATCACCTCGTGGATCATCCAGATGTCGGCCCGGTCGGTCTTGAGGCGAGCCAGCGACGTCTCCAACTCCGCCATGGCCGTCTTGTAGTCCCGAAGCGGTGCGTGCTGCTGCAGGCAGATCGTGGCCCTTTCGCGCGCCGCCCCCTGCAGCGCGAGCCCGAGCCAGCGCTCGGCCCGCCCGTCGCCGTACTGCGGCCCGGTCTCGAACAGCGTGACGCCCTTGTCGAGCGCGTCTTGGATGGTGCGGAGCGCTTCCGCCTGCGTCGCCCGCGCGAGGTGGCCGCCACCGAGGCCCAGCACAGAGACGGCGTGTCCGTGGCGGCCAAGCGCGCGCGTGGGCATCGCTGGAGGCGGAGCGACCTTCGCCGGTCGCACTGGCGGCCTGACCGGTGGCCGCAGAGTGGCCGGTGCCGGCGGTGGCGCGGCGGGGCGTGCGGCTGGACCGGCCGGTTGCCTCGCTGCCGGCTTGGCAGCTGGCTTCGGCCTCGGCGTGGCGCCGGACTTCGCCACCAACATCGTCGCCGCCTTCGCTCCCGGCTTCGGTCGCGGCTCTGGTCTCGGGCGGCGCACGGATGCCGCGCGGTGCGCCGGCCTTGGAGAAGCGGAGCTGCGCGTCTTCGTGCGTGCGGTGCCCGCACGGCGCCTTCCTCGTGCGGCCATCAGCGGGCGTCCAGTTCGTCGAGCACCGCCGCGACGGCGGCCCGCAGGGCTCCGTCGGGATCCGAGGTGCCCTCGATCGTCCCTGACAGCCGCCCGTAGAGGCGCACCATCTCGTCGAGCACGACCCGATCGGCCAGCGAGCCCGCACCCAGCTCCTCGAGCGAGCGCACCGCGAGGGTGCGCAGCGCCGTGCGCCCGGCCGGCGAAATGCCTGCCAGCACTGCGGGGTGCGGCGCGGCGCCCTGCTCGGCGGGGTGGCGGGCCCGCGGTGCCGCGTTCACGAGCGCCGACATCGGCGCCAGCGTCACTGCGAAAGAGCCTGGCGAATGTTCGCGCACCGACTGCACCACGCCTCGCCGGCGGAGCACCGCGAGGCGCCGCACCACCGCCGTCTTGACTGCCGACACGCCGCCGGGGCTGCGTTTCCCGCGTCCGGTGATCACCAGCACTTCGCCCGCCTTCGCCACCTGCCGCTCCCGGAGCCACGCCTCGGCGCGCGTCACCGCCTGCGTCGGCGTGAGTAGCTGCAGCCGCAGGTTGAGCGTGCGGCGCGCACCAAAGCGGGCCTCGTCGAAGGCCTGGTGCAGCGTCACGGGAGACTTCGGGCGAGTGGGGGTCATGATGGCCGACGGGCGCCCCGATAATAGGGCGCCCGTCAAGGAGCGGAAGGGGTGCGAGGCCCAAGGGAACGACCAGTTACGGTCGAAACGCCTGCGTCAGGACTCGCCCGTCCAGCTTCTCGAGCGGCGTCACGCCAAGCGCCGCCGCCAGCGTGGGCGCCATGTCCACCACGCGAACCGTGTCGGGAAACAGGCCGGGCTTGAACGGCGGTCCCCAGAAGACGACGGGCACGTTGGCGTCGTTGTCGTGGGGACTGCCGTGCATCGCGATGCCGCCCAGGGACCAGACGCTCCACGGGTGGGTGGTCACCACGAGGGCGACGTTGGTGCGCGCCGGGTCGAACATGTGCAGCCAGCGACGGGCCACGTCGTCGTGCACGGTGTCGGCGCGCGCGAGGTCGCGCATCCGGTCGGCACGCCATACACCCGGCACCTTCCGCGCCTCGGCGGCGAACCAGTCTACCAGCGAGTCCGCGTTGACGCTGGTCCCGCGCAGGTACGCGCGGTCCACGAGCAACACGCCGTCGTCGAAGTCGGCGGCCTTCGCGGGGTCGACCCGTGCCCGCAGGAGCCCAGCCCGCATCAGGCTCGACACGGTGTCGAGGCGCACCACTGTCGCCCCCTGGTTCTGGTCGTACAGCGTCACGCCGGGGAGCGGCGTCACCCCGTGGTCGCCGGTGAGTGCGATGACGATCCGGGTCGAGTCCCGCAGCCTGAACAGCGAGTCGAGGAACGTGCCGAGGTACCGGTCCACCCGCAGGATCTGGTCGTGCAGCTCGCGCGAGTCCGGACCGAACCGGTGACCGATCGCGTCCGTGGTGGAGAGCGAGACGTTGAGCAGGTCGACCTGCGGCCCCGTGCCCAGCTTCATCGCCTCCAGCCCCCGCAGCGCGAATGCCAGCGTGAGCGAGTCCATGGCCGGAAAGGCGGCAAAGCTCGCAGCCGCCACCGCCGAGTCCGCCGACATCAGGTGCGGAAAGACGAAGTCGCGGCCGTTGCTCTCCCTCGGCACGCTGTCAGGCTCGGCGTAGTCGCCGGCGGGGCGCAGCAAGGTCCACGACGATCCGGCCGAGTTGCGCGGCACCTGCTGGGCGTTGAACATCACGACCCAACCCGGCAGGGTGTCGCCGTACCAGGTGCTCGTGGTGAACTCGCCGTCGCTCGAGTACCAGAAGACGGCCTGCCTGCTGCGCCCGATCGGCAGGATCGCACCGCGGTCCTTGCGCGACACGCTTAGCGCGCGCGACCGGCGATCGCTCGCCACCAGCCAGTCGGTGAGCGTCGTGCCCTGGAAGCGGAACGGCGCCGCGCCCGGGCCCTGCACCTGGAAGAGGAGCGGATAGTCGCGGGTGTTCACCCCCTGCGAGTTCATCACGATGCCCGTGTGCACCGGGAACCGGCCACTCATGGTCACCGAGTGACCCGGCGCGGTTTCCGTGATGCCGTGGTCGTGGAAGCCGTTCGCGAACACCGCCCCCGCCGTCCGCAGCCGCTTCAGGCCGCCCGTGAGCTGCGACCCGTACCGGGCGAGGTAGTCGCCGCGGAATTGGTCGATCGTGAGGAAGACCACCAGCGTCGGCGCTCCCGCGGCGGCTCCCCCGCCCGGTCGCGACTGCGGCGCGAGCTCCGCTGGCCGGGCGGCCGAGGGCTGCGCCTGCACGCGGGCTGCAGCGAGGAAGCACGCGAGAACCGGGACGATCCTGGACAGTCGTGGCATCTGTTCCCCGGGGCAACGGACGGGTCAGCGCCATCGCTGGCGGCTGGCGGGCGCAAGTATTCTACCCCACGCACCCTGAGGGTGGCAGCGCGCGCGACCGGCCGGCTGGCGACGGCCCTGACCTACAGCACCGACTCGAGGATCTCGAGGCCGCGCGCTCCCTCATCGCGCGACAGGACCAGCGGCGGCAGCAGGCGCAACGTGTGCTCGCCCGCCGTGACCACGAGCAGCCCCGCGTCACGCGCGCGCGCCACGACACCAGCCGCCGGTTCCGGCACGTCCACGCCCCACATCAGGCCGTGGCCGCGCACGGCCCGGAACTTCCCGGTTCGCGACATGACCTCACGCAGCGCACCGCCCATCCACGTGCCCACGTCGCGCACATGCGCGAGAAATGCGGGATCCGCGAGGCGCTCGAGCACGTGCAGCGCGACGCTTGCCACCAGCGGGCCGCCGCCGAATGTCGTCCCATGGTCGCCGGGCTGCATCGCGCTGCCAATTGACTCGCGCAGCAGGATCGCGCCCATCGGCAACCCGCCGGCCAGCGGTTTCGCCAGCGTCATGATGTCGGGCTCGATACCCGCCTGCTCGTACGCGAACAGCGTTCCCGTGCGCCCAAGGCCGCACTGGATCTCGTCGAAGATGAGGGCGATGCCCCGCTCCTGCGTGATGCACCGCAGGTAGTGCAGCATGCCCGGCTCGATCACCCGCACCCCGCCCTCACCCTGGATCGGCTCCACGATCAGCGCGGCGACGGTTTCCTCCTGGAGGACCGCGTCCAGCTCGCGCTCGTCGCGCTCGGCGATCGAGATCCCGCCGGCGAGGGGCCTGAATGGGAGCCGGTAGGCCGGCCGGTCGGTCGCCGCGACGCTCGCGAACAGCCGCCCGTGAAACGAGCCGCGCAGCGCGACGATCTCGTGCTTGGCCGCACCTCCGTTCGCTCGTGCCCACTTGCGCGCGAACTTGAACGCCCCTTCCACGCTTTCGGCGCCGGAGTTGCAGAAGAAGACATGGTCCGCGAACGAGCGCCGAACCAGTTCCGCGGCGAGACGCTCGCCCGGCGCCGTGCGATACAGGTTGGAGACGTGGATCAGGCCGGTCTCGAGCGCCTCGCTGATCGCGCGGGCGACGCCGGGGTCGCCGTAGCCGAGCGCGTTCACGGCAATGCCGCTCGCGAAGTCGAGGTAGCCCTTCCCCTCGGCGTCGTACAGGAACACGCCTTGGCCGCGCACGAACGGCTCGGCCATTCGCTTGTAGGTCGGCGCGAGGGCGTCAAGCGCGCCGGTCGCGGCGCGCGCGCCGGCGGGAGTGGGCGCCGGCCCCCGGGCCGGCGCGGGTGGGCGCAGGGTCATGGTCATGGTTCCGCGGGAACCGGTTCGAGGGAGACGCAAGTGCCGGCGTCGCGATCGCCGATGGCGGAGAGGCCGCCGATTCGTACGCGGGAGACGCCGCGCGCGATGGCGACGCAGGCCGCCTCGAGCTTGGCGGCCATCCCCCCCACCGCAATGCCGCGCGCGATGAGCGCGCGCGCGCCATCGGGGTCGAGGGCGCGCACGGGAACCCCGCCGTCGAGCACGCCCGCGACGTCGGCGAGCAGGAGCAGCTCCTCCGCACGCAAGGCCGCCGCGATCGCTGCTGCCGCGTCATCGCCATTCACGTTCAGGGCCGTGCCGGCGGCGATCCCCGCCTCGCGCGCGAGTGGGCTCACCACCGGCAGGAAAAGCGCGCCGAGGAGGGCCGTGAGCACGCCGGGATTCACGCGAAGCGGCCGGCCGACCCGCCCAAGCGCCGGATCGACGACGTTCGCCTCGAGCAATCCCGCGTCCTCGCCCGACAACCCCACGGCGCTGGCGCCCTGCAATTGCGCGACCAGGCGCTTGTTCACCGTCCCGCTCAGCACCATCCGCACCACCTCGAGGTCGGCCGCGGTCGTCACCCGGCGGCCGCCCACGAAACGTGGCGCGCTTCCGAGCTGGCGCTGGAGCGCGCTCACCTCGTCGCCTCCCCCGTGCACGACCACGATCGTCCCCGGGGCGCTGCGCCAGGCCGCCACGAGGGCGAGTGGCAGCGCACGATCGCCCTGCACCCGGCCGCCGATCTTGATGACCCGCATTCCCGTCACGCCGACCCCGCGACCCTATGCCTCGGTCCACTCATGCCGGAAGTCCCAGCGGCTCGTCGAGCCCGAGCACCACGTTCGCGTTCTGCAGGGCCTGCCCCGCCGCGCCTTTCACCAGGTTGTCGATCGCAGCCAGCACGATCAGCGTCGGCGTGCGCATCTGGGCCGCGACGTGCGCGCTCATACGCACCACGTTGCGGTGAGTCACGTCGTGCAGTGTCGGGGGCAGCGGGGTCACCTCGACGAACGGCTCGCCGGCCCAGTGGCGCCGGAACGGCGCCAGTGGATCGTCGAGCGACCGGACGAGCGGCACCGTGATCGTGGCCAGGATGCCGCGAGCGACCGGCAACAGGTGGGGCGTGAACAGCAGGTCCACGTCGCAGCCCGCCGCGGCGATCACCGCCCGCATTTCATTGAGGTGCCGGTGTTCGTTCCCGACGCCGTACGCGTTGTAGTTCTCGGTCACCTCGGCGAACAGCAGGTCCGGGCGCGGCGTGAAGCCGGCCCCGGTCACGCCGCTGGCCGCGCTGATGACGATCGTGGCGCCGGGCCGCACGAGGTCCTGCTCGACCAGCGGCAACAGGGCCATCAGGATCGCCGTCGGGTAGCACCCCGGGTTGGCCACCACCTCGGCGCCCTTGAGCACCGCCCGGTTCGCCTCCGTGAGGCCATAGGGTGCGGTGTGGTCGCCATTCCCCGGCCGCAGGTCCGCCGACAGGTCCACGGCGCGCTTCCCCGCCCCGCGCACGCGCGCGACCCACGCCGCGCTGGCCCCGTGCGGGAGCGCCGAAAACACGAGCTCGGCCGCTCCGAGCGGCGCATCGTCTGCGGCGACGAAGGTCACCTCGCGAGCGCCCGCGCGGACCGTCTCACCGCGTTGCGCGTTGGCGGCCGCGAATGCGAGTTCGAGGCCTGGGTGGCCGGACACGAGGGCGCACAGCTCGCGCCCCGCGTAGCCGCTCGCGCCGAGGATGCCGACTGGGATCTTATGCACACTGAATGAATAATGTTGCGTCCGCGCTCCGTCAACCGCGGCTTCCCGCGCCCCGTCGGGGGTGCGACCTTTCCGGCTTCTGCTGAGGGAATGCATGGCCAACAAGTCGGAACGACAGCGCACAATTGTCGAGCTCATTGACGCCCGGCCCGTGGGCAGCCAGGAGGAGCTCCGCCGGTTGCTCCTGCAGCGCGGTTGGGACGTGACACAGTCGACCCTCTCGCGCGACTTGCGCGAGATGCGGGTGGCGCGTGTGCCGGGCCCGGAGGGGGCGCGCTACGCGGTCCTGAACGGTGCCGACGACGAACAGCGAAACTCCCTCGACTCGCTGCTCCCCCAGTTCTTCCACAAGGCCGACGGTGTGGGCGAGCTGCTCGTCCTCTCGACCACGGCTGGCGGGGCGCAACCGGTCGCCGAAGCGATCGACGCCAGCGGTTGGCCGGACGTGATCGGGACGATCGGTGGCGAGAACACCATCCTCGTGGTCTGCCGCTCGTCGCAGGGACGCGAGCGGATCACGCGGAAGCTCAGGAGCCTCGCCGGGCGATCGCCGGACTGACGGCGACGCTGTGCCTCGCCAGCTCCCGAGACCCATCGCTAGGCCCCGAGCAACCGACTTGACCAAGGGAGCTGGATTGCATAAACTTGCGGTGCCCACCTACCGCACACATCGCGCTCGGGAGCGCCGAATCCATGAAGACCATCGTCCTCGCCTATTCGGGCGGGCTCGACACCTCGATCATCGTGCCCTGGCTCAAGGAGCACTATCCGGGAGCCCGCGTGATCTGCGTCGCCGCCGACATTGGCCAGGGCGAGGAGCTCGATGGCGTGGAGGCCAAGGCCATCGCGTCGGGAGCCGACGAGTGCCATGTGGAGGACCTGCGCAACGAGTTCGTCGAGGACTTCATCTTCCCCATGCTGCGGGCCGGCGCGATCTACGGGCGGAAGTACCTGCTCGGCACTTCCATCGCCCGCCCGCTGATCGCGCGCCGCCAGGTCGAGGTCGCCAAGCAGGTTGGCGCGGATGCGCTCGCGCACGGATGCACCGGCAAGGGCAACGACCAGGTCCGCTTCGAGCTCACCTACATGGCCTTCGCCCCCGACCTTCCGGTCATCGCCCCGTGGCGCGAGTGGGACATCCGCTCGCGCGAGGACGCGCTCGCCTATGCCGCGGCGCGCAACATCCCCGTTGCCGCGACCACCGCCAAGATCTACTCGCGCGACCGCAACCTGTGGCACCTGTCGCACGAAGGTGGCGTGCTCGAGGATCCGGCACAGATGCCGCCTCGGGACGTGTTCCAGATGACGGTCGACCCGTGCGACGCCCCCGCCGAGCCCGAGGACGTCGTGATCGGCTTCGAGCGCGGCACTCCGGTGTCGATCAACGGCGTGCGACTGAACGGATTCGAGCTGGTGTCGGCACTCAACACGATCGGCGGGCGTCACGGCGTCGGCCGCATCGACCTGGTCGAGGACCGCCTCATTGGGATGAAGTCGCGCGGCATCTATGAAACTCCTGGGGGTACCCTGCTCTACACCGCCCACAGCGAGCTCGAGCAGCTCGTCCTCGACCGCCGCACCCTTGCCGCCAAGGACAGCGTCGCGCCGCGCTACGCCGACCTCGTGTACGAGGGGCGGTGGTGGACCACCGAGCGCGAGGCCTACGACGCCTTCGTGAACGTGACGCAGGAACGCGTGACCGGGTCGGTGACCCTGCGCTGCTACAAGGGCAACATCACCGTGGCGGGTCGCTCGAGCGCACACGCGCTTTACGACGAGCGCTTCGTGACGTTCGGCGAGGACGACGTGTATGAGCAGAGCGATGCCGCCGGCTTCATTCGACTCTACGGCCTCAGCGCGCGCGTTCGCGCCCTCAAGGACCAAGAGGCCGAGCTGGTGAATGCGGCCGAGACGGGGGCGCAGAAGTCCCGCGGCGCGCCGGCCGCAGCCGGCCGGCCGTAGAGCGGGCCAGGTCATGAACCCCCCGGACATGCCTTCCGGCGGAAGCAAGTCGCACAAGCTCTGGGGCGGACGGTTTGCGGGAGGCCCCGCCCCGGCCCTGGAGGCGCTCAACCGGTCGATCGGCGTCGACCTCCGCCTCTGGCCGTTCGATGTCAAGCTGTCCAAGGCGTGGGCCGTTGCCCTCTGGCACGCCGGCGTCCTGAACCTCGACGAAAGCGCGCAGCTCGAGGCCGGCCTGGATGGCGTCGCCCGCCGGATCGCCGCCGGCGTCGTGCCCCAGCCGAGCGACGAGGACGTGCATACGCTCATTGACCGGCTCCTGCACGAGGAAGTCGGCGACGTTGCGAGCCGGCTGCATACGGGACGCAGCCGCAACGACCAGGTGGCGACCGCCACGCGCCTATGGACGATTGACGCCTGCGCGGCACTCGACGCGGCCATCCGGGCGCTCCAGGAGGTCATCGTCACTCACGCCGTGGCGCTCGAAGCCGGCGCCGTGCTGATGCCGGCGTACACGCACCTGCAGCGCGCTCAGCCGGTCGCGGCCGCGCACTGGATGCTCAGTCACTTCTGGCCCCTCGACCGCGACCGCCAGCGACTCGCCGCCGCGGCCCGCAATGCCTCCTCGCTTCCCCTCGGCAGTGGCGCCGTGGCCGGGTCGGCCTTTCCCGTCTCGCGTGTGTTGCTGAAGGAGAGCCTTGGTTTCGCGCAGGTCTCGCCGAACAGCATCGATGCCGTCGGCGACCGCGACTTCATTGCGGATACGATTTATGCGCTCACGATGCTGGGCGTGCATATGTCGCGGCTCGCCGAGGACCTGATCCTGTATGGAACGAGTGAGTTCGGGTTCGTGAAGTTCGGTGACGGCTACAGCACGGGGTCGAGCATGATGCCGCAAAAGCGGAACCCCGACGTGATGGAGATCGCGCGCGGCTCGGTGGCGCGCATGCTCGGTGACCTCACCGCGCTCGTCGTCACCCTCAAAGGACTGCCGAGCGGCTACAACAAGGACATGCAGGATGACAAGCGGGCGCTGTTCGACGCCGTGGACGCGACCCTGCTGGTGCTCCCCGCCGTCGTCGGCGCGCTGGGCGAGATCCGGTTCGACGCCGAACCGATGCGCGCCGCTCTTTCGAGCTCGATGATGGCGACCGATCTCGCCGACTGGCTCGTGGAGCAGGGAATCGCCTTCCGGGACGCCCACGCGGCTGTCGGCCGGCTGGTGCGCGAAGCCGAGGAGCAGGGCGTTGACATGTCGGCGCTTCCGCTCGATTCGCTCGCGGCAGCGCATCCCCTGTTCAACGCCAAGTCAGTGACACGGGCGCTTGCGCCGGAGCAGTCCGTCGCTCGACGCGCCGTCGAGGGTGGGACCGCACTGGAGTCTGTGCGTGCCCAGATCGCGGCCGCGCGTGCCTCGCTCACACCGCAGCCGGAAGTGCGTCGCGGAAACGAGCTCGTCCTTCAGCCCGCCTGACGGTAGCGCGTACGGTCGCGGCAAGTGGCGGGAGTCACTGACCGCTGAGGAGCTGACCGGTAGCGAGAGTAGTATTGTCGAAGGAACGACATGATCTCGCGAGCCATATGACTCGCATCGACAATGACTTGACTCATGCATGCGTCACTGCTTGATTTAATATCTAATGTATTGCGGATATTTATATCGCCCGCTATAGCCTTCATGTGGCTGCGCAGGCCGCCGAGTTGGACCACACGTGGCTGAGCGGCCTGCTGACCAGATTTCAGCTGTTTGGCGCCACGGGTGGCCGGCAGGGAGTTCGTCGATCGCTGACTCCCGACGCGATCTGTTGTGCGGTGCTGGTTCACGATTTGATGGCTGACGGCGGGCTGCGAGCGGAGGCCGCGGTGGACTTGGCTCATCGCCTGATGACCGCGCCGCAGCATGAGCTCGTGCTAGGCCCAGGGCGTCTGCTGGTTCGCGCCGAGGTAGCCGAGATGCGGCGGCGTATGCGAAGGCGGCTCGAGGATGCCGTTGAGCGCAGCGTGGAAGTCCGGCGTGGGCGTCCGCCGGCAACGGGCTGACTTCGCCGGCAGTGCAAAACAAAATTGCTGCATTAATGGCTTTTATGTGTTGCCGTGGTGTCGCGTTGCCTCTCGCCGCGTGTGTGGGCTACTGTCTGCGCCGCGATCAGGCCTCGCGCGCTGCGCCGTCGAGCGAGCTCCTTCCAGGCGCCTCGCCGCCGAGCCGGAGCCCTGAAGGCAGGGCTCACATCACAGGTCGACCGCTGACGGAGTCAGGAGGTTACGCGAACCGAGCGTATGGCATCTGAACGGTTTCGCCCAACCGCGGCTCCGTGGGGAGGCGTGCTCGGCGCATTCTGGCCAGTTCGGGGGAGGGCGAGCTGGACCAGCGGTTCGTCATCGAGCTCGGCGGCCTCACCCACTGACGTCTTCGAGATCAAGAGCAAGCGGGGAGGACCATGCCCGGGAGAGGCCCCGGCGAGCGCCACGGCGTGCTTGATCACCGCCCGGGCGAGGGCGTACAGCGTGAGGGGGCGCTTGGGCGGCTGGTGCTCGGGCGACGACGGGTACACCGCGGTGCAGCTGCGGCCCTGCGAGGGGAGTTGGAGGCGCACGTGCGCGGCGGCGGCCATTCGCGCGCTCACGTGCGCCACTGCAGTGCGCAGCCCCGATGCGAGCGGCTGCGCGATCGCCCCATGCCGAACGCCGGCACCGCGATATCGCTGGTAGCGAGCGTCTTCAGCGTGAGCAGCGGCAGGCTAGTGCTCGACTCGAGGTATCCATCGACCAGGATGCCGCCGAGGAATGGCACGCAGAAGCGGTCGATGGTCGTCGAGGTGCATCCGCGTTTGGGGAGAATCGCCGCGGTGCTCAGGTCCGAGAGCCTCGGCGCGAAGCGGGCGTTGTCCGCCAGGCAGGCGGTGAGGAGCCGCAACCGCGGCAGCCGCCAGGGGTCACCGATGCCGATCGGGGCGGTGCGCAGCCTCGGCGGGGAGCAGGGAGGGGGTTCGAATCGCATCCCCGATCAACGAAGTGTCGGCGGGAAGCGCACTGCGCGCCGCGGACGCGAACCGGTGCGCGTCGAGCGCATCGAGATCCAAGTACCGGTTGATCACCGGGTAGGCGGCGAAGAGCGCTTGGAGCCCACAGTCGACGAAGAATCCGTCGACCAGTTCCGTTCGCACATATCCCTTGGGTTGGGGCTTCCGCTCCTGGACCAGGAGGGGGCGGCCGGCGTGTTCGAGTTCGATGGTGCAGACGTGTTCGGCGATGCAGGCGCCCACGACGATCACGCGCCCTGGAGGACCCGCGGACGCAGGGTCGCGAACATCAGATGTCGTCCGGAGCAGGGGCCCTTCAGTGACGCCTCGGCGACTCTCGTCGTTCGGCTGCCCGCGGAGAGTGTAGAACGAGGAACGGGGCGCCCCAGGTGAGGCGCCCCGTTCCACACGTCCGAGGGGCTCGCTTAGCGCGCGCCAGCCTTCGTCACGTTCTCCGCAGCGGGGCCCTTCTGGCCCTGCACGATGTCGAACTCGACCACTTCGCCCTCGGCGAGCGTCTTGAAGCCCGCGCCCGCGATGGCGCTGTAGTGGACGAAGCAATCCTTCTGCCCGTTGTCAGGCGTGATGAAACCGAAACCCTTCGCATCGTTGAACCACTTCACCTTTCCGGTCGTACGCATGTCCCGACTCCTGTGATGATTGTCGCGGGAGCGGAACGATGCCGAGCCCTGCAACAATGCCTGTGTCTGCATGGGCTCCAACAGATCCCCCATGCCGAATCCGCACACATGTGCGCCTGCGGCATCGTCGCCGCAGAGTCTCGAATGGCGAAGTATAGCCCGTGGCGGGACTTATGACAATAGCGAGCCCGGGGGCGACCGGATGCGGGCCTTTTCACCCCCTCAGAACCGCACGGAGAGCTCCATCGCCACCCACCAGCCGCTGATCCGGTTGCGGAAATTCTGGGTCGCGGTGACCGGCCGGCCGGGCCGGCCAGGCATCGCGCCGCCGATGATGGTGGTTGCCACGAAGCTCCCGTCAGCGCTGCCGCGCGCGAATCCGATTTCCGGCGTGAGGTCGATCGACCCGCCAAGGGGGAGGGAGAGGGCAAGTCCGCCGTTTACCGCCCAGCTGGAAGCCGCGTAGTTGAACCGGCTGCGCCCGCTTGCCGCGTCGTCCGACGCGGACTCACGGGCGAGGGCGACCGTCGGCGTGAGCAGCATCGATCCCACCGGCACCGTCAGCGTGCCGTAGAGGCCGTAGGTATCACCGACCGGAATGAGCCGGTTCGGCTGGTCCGACCTGGTGTTGCCGAAGGGCTTCTGGAACCAGGCGCTGAACATTGCGTCGATGCCGGCTTCACCGCCGAGGAGCCCATCGACGCGCAACTCGACGCTCATGTTGCCGCCGCCTTGGAAGAGGTTCCGTCCCCCGAGCGAATCGGCGTAGCTGCTCGCGACATCCAGCAGCGCCGTGGTCCGCAGGTCTCCCGTGGGCATGGCCAGCGAGAGTCCGCCGCTGATCGTGGTGCCGGTCCAGTACGAGTTGTTGCTCCCTGACGGCCTGGGCTGGTATTCGATCGCGGCACGAACGCCGAACACCAAGTCACCGTCGGGAAAGGAGAAGGCCCCGCGGGCGCCGACCATGGCGGGTGTGCCAAGCGAGAAGCTCTCCAGCTCGATCGTGGACACGCCGACGGCGCCGATGGCCAGCGACTGCGCCGAGTCGAGCGTAGCCGGCGAGGACTGCGATCGCCCGAAAACCCTCAGGGTGTCGCCGGGGCCCGGAAGCCAGTCGAGCCGCACCGAGACGGGGGGCGCGCCCGCGATGCTGGTCGCGCCGGCGTTGTAGCGCAACGGTGAGGCGTTCACCGAGAGCCGGAAGCTCGAGACACTGAGCCGGTAGCTGAGGAGTCCGACATTTTCGCTGTAGGAGCCCGAGCCGATGGCATACGAGCGGTTCATGGACTGCAGCGAAAGGAACTGCCGTGCGCCCGGCGGCTCGAGCAGCGCGTCGTCCTCGGGGTCGTCCTCGAGCAGGATCGAGTCGGCGAGGGCGCGCACGCGTGCGGCACTGTCGCTGACGACGCGAGCCACCGAGGAATCGGGCCCGGTCTGCGCGCCGGCGGGTCGCGCCGCCGTCGCGAGCACAGCGAGCAGCAGGAGCAAACCGCGGAGCTCGGGGCGGGGGCGGGGGCGGGCCCTCATGCGCGAGCGCCTAGCCCTCGCCGCCGCCGGACCCCGGCCGGTGGTCCCGCATCCAGGCGCGCAGCTCCTCGGCAGCCGTGTGACGATCGGTCTTGCCGGCCTTCACGTCCTCGCGCAACCGGCGACGCTTGTCGCGCAACGCCTGGGCTAGATCGCGCTGCGCCTGCGTCGGCGTGCCACGCGGACGCTCGCGGGCTCCAATGCGCGCGGCGTCG
Source organism: Gemmatimonadota bacterium (assembly GCA_016191225.1). GTDB lineage: Bacteria > Gemmatimonadota > Gemmatimonadetes > Gemmatimonadales > Gemmatimonadaceae > JACPPC01. The sequence continues at coordinate 76,746 of JACPPC010000002.1, forward strand.
CGCTGCTCCGGTGTCATCCCCTCGCGCCGGTCGCGAATCCGCTCGGCGGCGGCGCGGCGCTCCTCGGGAGAGGTGTTGCGCAGCCGATCGCGCATCCGCGCACGCGCGGCCTCCTGGCGCTCGCGCGCGGCAGCGGCCGGAAGGCCCGGCGCTCGTGCGCCGGGGAGGCCGCCGGGCCCCTGCGCCGCCAAGGGGGACGTGGAAAGCGCGACGACGGCCGCAACCGTCAACACTATGTGCATGGTGCCTCCCTCGGGGTGGAGCTGGGCCGTATCGCCGTGCCGGGAAGCCGTCCGCCTCCCGCCATGAAGGACGAGTCGGGCGCGCCGCCGTTAAGCGGCGTGCCTACTCGGTGACGCGGACGCTACTCGCCCAGTATGGCGTGTCACCAAAGCACGACGTCGGAATGGCCACGTGCTGGGAGTAGCTGATCGTCACCCGCTTGCCCTCGGCGGCCTGGAAGGCCCGCGCCAGGCTGTCGCCATGAATCGTGAAGTAGAACTTCTCCGGCATCTGGCCCGGGACGTTGGACATCGCGACTTCCCCCTCCCACGTCTTGCAGATCCAGCCTTTCCTGGAAAGCTTCTGCAGGTACCCGGTGCGATCGCCAGTGGAATAGGTGTAGAACACGGCGATGCTGGTCCATATCCCGCCAATGAGGGCCAGCAGGAGAAAGATCGAGAGGAGCGACATCTTCCCCCAGTGGCGCCGCAGGAACCCCGCTGGGTGTGGCGGCGGGGCGCTCGCGCTCCCCGCCTGCGTCGAATCAGCCATTCACGGCTCCGGAACATCGGGTGTGTGTGCGGCATCGAGCAGGGGCGCGGCCGCGTCCCTGCAAGCTGTCGTGGCGACGACCGGGGCGGAAGCCAGCAGCCGTTCCCGTCCCGGGGGTGCGCCTATATTTGCTCTCGTGAGACTCCCGGCACCCCACCCACCCGCCCCCTCCGCCTGACGCGCCCGTGATCTTCAAGCCGCGCCGCCAGACCGTCACCACGCTCGTGGGCGACGTCGCCGTGGGGTCCGCGCATCCGGTGGTCGTCCAGTCGATGACGAACACCGACACCGCCGACGCGACGGCTACCGCGAATCAGGTTGCCGTCCTGGCCCGCGCCGGGTCGCAGCTGGTGCGCGTGACGGTGAACAACGACGAGGCGGCGGCGGCCGTGCCGGAGCTGCGGCAGCGCCTCGACGATGCCGGGCTGGACGTGCCGCTCGTCGGCGACTTCCACTACAACGGGCACCTGCTGCTGGCGCGATACCCCACGGCGGCGCGTGCGCTGGCCAAGTACCGGATCAACCCGGGCAACGTTGGTGCCAAGCGCCGCGACGACAACTTCCGCACGATCGTCCAGATCGCGGCGGACAACGGCAAGCCGGTGCGAATCGGCGTGAACTGGGGCTCACTGGACCAGGACCTGCTCACGCAGAAGATGGACGCCAATGCCGCGGCGGTCGAGCCCCTCGATGCGCGCGAGGTCTACGTCGAGGCGATGCTGGAAAGCGCGCTGCGGTCGGCTGCGCTTGCGGAGGAGGCGGGCCTCGGCCACGATCGCATCGTCATCTCGGCGAAGGTCTCCCTCGTGCCGGACCTCGTGGACGTCTACCGCCGGCTCGCCGTCCGCTGCGACTATCCGCTGCACGTCGGCCTCACCGAGGCCGGCATGGGGGCAAAGGGAATCGTGGCGAGCTCGGCGGCGCTGGCACTCCTGCTCGCGGAGGGCATCGGCGACACGATTCGCGTCTCGCTCACGCCCAAGCCGGGGGGCGACCGCAGCGAGGAGGTCTACGTCGCGCAGCAGATCCTGCAGTCGCTCGGGCTGCGCAGCTTCGCGCCTCAGGTGACGGCCTGCCCGGGCTGCGGCCGCACGACGTCCACGTTCTTCCAGAAGATGGCCGAGGACATCCAGGGCTACCTGCGCGAGCAGATGCCCACGTGGCGCGGGAGGCACCCTGGAGTTGAGGAGATGCGCGTGGCCGTGATGGGCTGCGTGGTCAACGGCCCCGGGGAGTCGAAGCACGCCAACCTCGGTATCTCGCTGCCGGGGACGTTCGAGGAGCCGAAGGCGCCGGTGTACATGGACGGCAAGCTCCACACGACACTTCGGGGCGACGCGATCGTGGCGGAGTTCCTCGACATTCTCGAGGCCTACGTGGCGCGCACCTACCCGGCGCGGGAAGCGGCCGGCGTGTAGCGGCCGGCGTGTAGCGGCCGGCGTGTAGCGGCCGGCGTGTAGCGGCCGGCGTGTAGCGGCCGGCGTGTAGCGGCCGGCGTGTAGCGGCCGGCGTGTAGCGGCCGGCGTGTGGCGGCCGGGACGCCCGGGCCCCGTCCGTGCTCAGGCGCGCGACTCCCGGGGCAGGGGCTCGGTCCACTCGGCGAGCGCCTGCGCAACGTCACGGAGCTCGGCCATGATCGGCACGCGAAAGCCAAGCTCCTCAAGCCGGTCGTGCACCTGCCGGTACCAGCGAACCGTGCCGTCCCGGCCAGCACTGAATCGCGCCCACACCGTTTCGGGGTACTCGGTGCGCCGCAGGTCGGCGAGGATCGAGCTGCCGTTGTGTACCTTGTCGGCCGCGCACACCCACCGCGCCCGCTCCGGCGCCTGCTGCAACCGGGCCAGGTAGTCGGCCTTCCGGTCCTCGCTCGAGAGCTCGACCCCGTCGTCGTCGAGCCTGCGCTGGGTCACCGCCAGCACCGTGTCGAGCACTTCGGCGCCGAACTTGTCGCCGATGCGGCGTTCGAGCGACTCGCGTGTCATCCCATCCCGCACGCAGTCCTCGACCACGTCGTGCAGGATCCCCGCCACGACGGTCGCGTCGTCCTGCCCGTAGCGCGTGAGGATCACGGCGACGTTCGCGGGATGCGTGAGGTACGGGAACCGCGTCCCCTTGCGCACCTGCTGGTCATGGTGCTTCGCCGCGAAGGCGAAGGCGTGGTTGATGCGATCGGAGTAGCCGCGAAGTGCCATGGCGCGACCGGACGAAGGAGGCGTGCCCGCCCCGGGGAATATGGTGCGGTGGGGTGCGCTAGACGAGCGCGGCCAGCTGCGTCGCGAGGTGCAGGTCGAGGACGAGCAGCGCCAGCCCCTGGACCACGATGCCGACCCCCGCACCCACGGCGCCAAGCCGGCGCCCGAGCATCCATCCGGCGGCGGCGAGGGTCACGCCGACGGCGACGAAGCCGGCATCAAGGCCCGTGCTCAGCCAGAGGAACCGCTCGAGCGACCGCGCCGAGCCGAAGTCCCGCAGCGCGAGGCTACCACGCGCCGCCCAGGCGAGCAGCAGGTCGATCGCGCCCCATGCCGCCACTTGAAGGGCGAAGTGATCGAGCAGCGGCGAGGCCCTCCGGCGGACGCGCAGGCCGGCCAGGAGGGCCGTTCCCGTGAGCAGGCTTGCCATCGCCCAGAGGGCAAGGCGGGCGAGGTGTGCGTGTTCGGCGGCGAGGAGGGTGTCTGCCCACATGCGTCGGGAGGCGACGAAGGATCGGAAGCTAGTCGCCGGCGGCGGCGCGCGGGCTGGCGCTCCACGGCCCCCCGGTGCGTTCGCCATGCAGGAGTACGACGCCGGTGGCCGCCGTTCCGAGGCCGCGCCAGCGATCGCGTTCCCGCCGGAGCGCGGTGAGCGTGGTCTCGCCCCGCACCGGGCAGAGCAGTACCTGCCGTGCGCCGGCGGCGGCCAGCAGTACGTCGACGATCGGGCGGTCGACGAGGGAGACACACACGATCGCAAGGTCGTAGTCGGCGGCAAATGCCCGCAGTGCGCGCCCTGCCTCCTCGACCGTGATGGTGTCGGGCGCGCGGGGCATGGGCGGTCCCGCTGCCACGAGGTCGAGCGGCAGCGAATGGCTGCCGACGTGCGCGTCGAGGACGCCGCTCCACGCGGCGCCGCGCGCGATGACGTCGCTCGCTCCCGGCGCGGGGCGGCGGCGCAGCAACCCCGATGCCGCGGCCGAAGCGGTGTCGGTGTCCACCAGGAGCACGGCGAGACCCTCGACCGCCGACGCGGTGGCGATCGCCACGGCCACGCGGGCCGCGGCGAGCGGCGTCTCTGCACAGATCACCACCGGGAGTCGTGCGGCCCCGTCGCCCGCGACGCGGCGGGCCAGCCGTTCCACGGACCCCCGGTCGTCGTCGAGCTGGCCCATCACCGGCACCCCGGCCGCGGCCGCGGCGTCGCGCGCCGAGGCCACGCGGGGTGAGGCGAGCTCGACCCCGAGCGAGACTGCCCCACCAATCGTGAGCCCGAGGGCGAGAGCGGCACCGAGCATCGCCAGCGGTGGGGCGTCGATGTTGGCACGCTCACGGGCAGCCTCGACCGCAGCCGCGACGCGGGCGTTCGCGGCGCGCGCTTGCGCGAGTCCACGGGCGGTGGCGTCGAGCTCACGCTGCAGCGTATCGAGCTCGGCACGTCGCCGCAGCGTGTCCGAGGGATCGTCGCCGCGCAGCTGCGCCCGGCGCTGGCGCGCCAACGCCGCCAGCGCTGCGCCGATCGCGTTGGCGCGCTCACTGAGCGAGACATAGCCGGCGTCGACTCCTCCCACGCTGCCGTAGGCGCGCTGGGCGCGCTCAACACGGCCGAGTGAGTCGAGCCATGCCTCCACGCGCGGGTCGCCGGCGACGGCGCGGGCTCCGGCCAAGTCACGGTACGACGCGGGAAGAGGAGCGCGTTCCGCCCGGGCCAGCAGGCGGGTGAGCTCACGGGCCAGGGCCTGCACTGAATCGGCGCTGGCAAGCGGGTTGTGCTGCCGCGGCCGCGTGGCTGCCACAGAGTCGGCACTGTCGGCGGCGGCGAGCGCGTGGCGCGTGGAGTCGAGCTGTCCCGTCGCGGCGCGCAGCCGCGTGCGCAGCATCCCCTCGCGAGCGAGCAGCGGGGTCGTGTCGATGCGCTCAGCGATCGCCGGAAGTCGCTCCGCCGCTTGTTGTTCTCGCCGCGGGACGATGACCAGAACGAGGAGGGCGACGACGAAGACCATGCCAGCCACGGCCCCGATGCGCGCCGGGTGCCTTACGGCGTTGCGCGCCCGGTCCGCCAGCCACGCGCTCGATCGCGCCGGCTCCCCGATGGCCGCGGGGGCGGAAGCGCGATGCGCTCCCGCCCCCGAGGGCTTCCTCACTTGGTGCCACTCACCGGTTCAAGGCTACTGCACCGTGATCACGCCCTTCATCCCCATCGCGAGGTGCGGCGTGCAGTTGAATTCGTACTTGCCCGGCTTGATGTTGCCGAACGAAATGGTGACGGCCTCGCCAGCGTTCATCCTCATCGCGCTGGAGAGTTCGCCCATCTTGTCGGCGCCCATGTTCGCGTCGAGCTGGGCCTTGGACTCCGCCGGAACCGTGGCCGCGTTGAACGCCACGTTGTGCGGGCCGCCGGACACGACCATGAACTTGATGCCGTCGCCCGCCTTGACGGTGATATTCGCCGGCTCGAAGCGGTACCCCTTGTCGTCGCCGACCATCTTGACTTCGATCGTCTTGCCCGTGATCGGCGCCATCGCCACCGCGCCGGCCGCCGGAGCCGCGGCCGCCGGGGCGGCCGCCGCTGCCGGGGACGCCGCGGCCGCCGCCGGCTCAGCCGCCGGCGTGTCCGCCTTCTTCTCACCACCGCACGCCGCGAGAACGAGCGCGGACGCTACAAGAGCCATTCCATTGAAACGCATGAGTCAGAGGCCTCCAGAGCCTATCGGGAAATCGGTGCAACGCTCGCGGGGCCCCGCGAGCCCGCGAAATGTAGCGAGGTCTTGCGGGCGAAGCCACCGGCCCACCAGCGTTGCAACTCCGGCCCGACCCCGGCCAGCTGTGCGCCGACGGATGACGGCGGGGCACCCACAGCCACGAGCCGGGCGTACCCCATGCGTTTGCCGGCGCGGAGCGGTGAACACTCCATCGAGGACCGGGTCGTGAACGCAGCAGATACCCCACCGCCTCCCGTATCGCGCCCCGAGCTGGCTGGCATCGCGCGGCACCTCCCGGTCCCCCGCGCGGGTTCGGTACTCGCGGACCTGAGCGACAGCACGAACGCCTGGGGGCCCTCGCCGGAGGCGGCGCGCGCCGCCCGCGAGGCTGCCCGCGATGTCGCGGCGTACCCCACGCCCTACGGGAGCGAACTCAAGGCGGCCCTCGCGGCCTATCACCAGGTGCGCCCCGAGGAGGTCGTCACCGGCTGCGGATCGGACGACGTCATACGCTGCGCCTTCGCCGCCTTCGGTGCCCCGGGGGCCGTGATCACCTGGATGGAGCCGACGTTCGTGATGATCCCGGTGTTCGCCCGCGTCCTCGGCCTCGAGGCGCGGCCGGTGCGCTTCGGTCCCTCATTCGACGTCGACGCCGCAGCCCTCCTCGCCGAGCGGGCCGCCATGACCTACCTCTGTTCCCCGAACAACCCCACGGGGACGCGGGCAGGGCGCGAGGCAGTGGCACGGCTGCTGGAGGAGGCCGAAGGCCTCGTGGTGATGGACGAGGCGTACGCCGACTTCTCCGGTGAGTCCTGGATTGCCGACGCGCGCGCTGGCCGTCGGCTGCTCGTCACGCGCACATTCTCGAAGTCGTTCGGGCTGGCGGGGCTTCGCGCGGGGTACGGCATCGCCAGCCCGGACGTTGTCGAGGCGATCGAGAAAGTGCGGGGGCCGTTCGCGCTCAGCCTCGTCGCGGAACGTGCCGCCACGGCTGCCATCGGAGGCGACCTGAAGTGGATGCGCGATCACGCCCGGGAGGCCGTGTCGAACCGGGAGCGGCTCGACGAGACGCTGCGGAGGCAGGGATACGCGCCGCTGGCGTCCGGGGCGAACTTCCTCACGGTTCCGGTGCGGGACGGAATGGCAGTCGCCGACGCCTGCGCCAGGCGAGGCGTGATCGTGCGTGGGTTTCGCGCGCTGCCGGTCGTTGGCGACGCGGTTCGGGTCGCGATGGCGCCGTGGCCGGTGCTCGAGCACGTCGTGGCGGCGTTCGACGAGGTGCCCCGGTGAGCGCGCCGCGGCAGGGGAAATGCGAGCCCAGCGGCACGAGGAGGGGCCGGCACGCAAGCTGGCCCGGGGTGGCTTTGTGCTGGTGATCCCGGCGCTCGATCTTTACGGTGGTCGCTGCGTGCAGACGGCGGGCGGCCGACGCCTCGGCCCGGAGGCCCCGTCGAAGGATCCTGTCGCGGTCGCCCGCGTATGGGCGCAGCTCGGATTCCCCTGGCTGCACGTGGTCGACATGGACGCGGCGATGGGCTGCGGGTCGAATGCCCACGTGGTGCGCGAGCTGCTGCGCGAGGTTGATGTGGAGGTGCTGGTCGGGGGTGGGATTCGCAGCGGCGAGCGTATCGAGGAGCTTCTGGCAGGCGGGGCCGGTCGTGTCGTGGTCGGCACGCGGGCGCACGAAGACCGGTGGTGGCTCGAGGAAATGGCGGGGCAGTTCGCCCAGCAACTCGTCGTCGCCTGCGATGTACGGGACCGGCGCCTGGTGACGCACGGCTGGACTCGGGCCACGTCACGTGCCGCCCTCGATGCGATCGACGACCTCAACGCGCTCACACTGGGCGCGATCCTGCTCACCGCCATTCGCGACGAGGGAGGAGGCAGCGCGGCAGACATGTCGCTCATCGAGGATGTGGGTGACTCGAGTAGCGCTCCGGTGTTCGTCGGCGCGAACGTCGAGTCCCTGTCGGGCTTGCGCGCCTTGGCTGACCGGGGCGTGGCGGCTTGCGTAGTGGGCTCGCCGCTCTCGAACGGAACCCTCGACGCGCGGGTTGTCGCGGAGGAGTTTGGCGAGTGACGAGCCCCGCAAGTAGAAGGGCGACGTGATATTCAAGGCCAGAGTCTTATTGCGTCGCTACAGGCGTGATAATGTCGCTGTTGTGTGGCTGAAAGTTTTTACTGGCAGCGTCGCCGGAGGAACCACGCGGATGGCATCTTTTCTCCACTCCAGATCGGACTCGCACGGCCCCGAGCGCCACCGCCTTCCGGTCTCGTGAGCACCTCGCAGATCGACGTGCTGATGGAAGCCGCCGAGTCGGTGGCGCGACTCGCCGGCGCACGCGCGCTCGGCTTCTTTGGACGTGGCCTCGCCGTCGAGACCAAGGGTGACGGCTCGCCGGTGACCGAGGCGGATCGGGTCGCCGAGGCGGCCGCACACGAGTGGATCTTCGCCCGGTTTGGGAGCGACGGGTTCGAGGGCGAGGAGCATGGCGTCAGGCGGCCAGGAGCAGCGCGGCGGTGGATCGTGGATCCGATCGATGGCACGAGGAGCTTCGTGCGCGGTGTCCCGCTGTGGGGTACGCTCGTTGCCGTCGCGGAGGGCGCGCACGTCCTCGCGGGCGCGGCGTTCTTTCCCGCCGTGAATGAGCTGGTAGTGGCGGGCGATGGCGCCGGATGCTGGTGGAACGGCGGCCGATGCCGGGTCTCCCCGGTGTCGACACTCGCGCAAGCGACCGTGCTGGCCACCGACGAGCGCATGGGGCGGAGCGCGCGCAAGCGGGAAGGGTGGCAGCGGCTGGTCTCGCAGGCGGCGATGTCGCGCACTTGGGGCGACTGCTACGGCTACCTGCTCGTGGCGACGGGGCGCGCCGAGGTCATGGCCGATCCCGCGATGCACGCGTGGGACACGGCGGCGGTGGCGCCGATCGTCACGGAAGCGGGCGGCGTGTTCACCGACTGGCGCGGCATGCACACCGCCTTCGGCCGCGACGCGATCGCCACCAACGCGGCGCTGGCGGACCCGGTGCGGGCGGCGCTCGGTATTCCAGTCGTTGACTAGCGGTCGCCCCCTCGACGCGCGTCAGGCCTAGAGCTCGTCGAGCGATCGCGGCCAGTCGTCCCTGAGCAACCGGGACAGGGCCCGGTCGGCCAGCAGTCGCCCCCCCGTTTGGCAGCGCGCGCAGTAGTTGGTCTCGTTCTCGGCGTAGCGAATGCGCTGCACGGGCGCGCCGCATACTGCGCACGGTTGCCCGAACTTGCCGTGTACGACCATTTCGGGGCGGAATGCGGTGACCTTGGCGGGCCACCGGTCGGCTGCCTCGGAGCGCAGCCGGTCGGTCCACTCGACCAGGATCGACCGCGTGGCCGCGAAGAGGCGCGCCACGGTTGCGTCGTCCATGGTGTCGGTGCGTGCCATCGGCGAGAGTTGTGCGCGCAGCAGGATCTCGTCGGAGTACGCGTTCCCGATCCCGCTGAAGAGCCGAGGGTCGGCGAGGGCGCGCTTCACCGTATGCCGCTCGCTGCGCAAGCGCGTGGCGAACCGCGCGAGGGTCGCGTCGAGCACCTCGAGACCGCCCCGGTCGTGCTCGGCCAGCGCTCCCGCGCCGCGCAAGGCGTGCAGCGAGGCGCGCCGCTTGCTCCCGGCCTCAGTCAGGACCAGCGTGCCACCGGGGAACTCGAGGGCGACAAGGCCGGTCCCGCGGTTCGGCCTGGCCGTGCGCGCAATCCACGCGAGACGGCCCGCCACCATCAGGTGGATCACCAGCCAGTGTTCGCCGGCGAAGCCGATCACGATGCGCTTGCCCAGTCGCTCGACGCCGGTCACCGCCAACCCCTCGAACGCCGAGAGGGGTGGCTCCACCGTGCGCAGCACGAACAAGTTGAGGATCGTGGCGTGCTCGAGGGCTTGCCCCAGCACTCGCGCGCGCAGGGCCTCCACGTACACCGTAATGTCGGGAAGCTCCGGCATCGCAGAGCGGCGGCCGGGCTAGAAGCGCTGCACCGCCGCGCGGTTCAGGCGGCCGGGGTCGCCCACATACGCAAAGCGAACGTTCTTGAAATAGAGCCGCGCCGCGCGCTGCACGTCGGCCGGCGTGACACGTCGCAGCTCGCTGATGAAGCGCTCGGCGTAATGCCAGTCGGCGTGATAGAGCAGTCCACGCGCCAGCTGGTTGGCCTGCTCGGCGTTGGTCTCGTTGTTCAGGTAGTAGCGCACGAGGAACTGTTGCGTAAGCTGGCCGAGGGCCTCGGAAGTCAGCATCTCCCGCTGCAGGACCTGGATCTCCCGGCGCATCACGTCGAGGGCGACGTTGGGCGCGACGGTTGTGATGTAGAGGCCGGCGCTCGACACGCCACCCTCGCGAAAGGGGGCGTTCACGGCGTAGGTCAGGTTGCGGCGCTGCCGCAGTTCGCCGTCGAGTTGGCCGCTGAGCACCGCCGATGCCAGCCGCAGCGCCTCGTAGTCGCGGCTCGTGGGAGGCGGGCCGGCCACGTAGCCGAGCAGGTAATTGGTGGGCAAGGTGCGACCCTCGACCGCGACCGCGGGCCTGGCTGTCGGCAGGGTGTCGGGCAGGCGCCAGGCGAAGTCGCCGCGCGGCAACATGCCGATCGTCGTCCGCACCAGCCGCTCGACCTGGGCACGCGAGGAATTGCCGACGACCACCAGCAGCATGCGCGACGTGACCATCCGTGTGCGCTGGAAGGCCGACAGCTCGGCGCGGGAGATGCGCGCCAGCGAGCGCTCGGTGCCGGTCTCCGACCGTTCGTACGGATGTCCCTCGAACGCCACCGAGTCGGCCATGAAATGCACCAGCGCATCGGGGTCATCGCGCCGCTGTCGCACGGCGCTCACGAGCTGGGTGCGCACGCGCTCGACCTCGGTCGAGTCGAGCGTGGGCTCCATGATGCGGTCGCTGAACACGGCCCACGTCGAGTCGAGCGTGCCGCGGGTGGCGCGGATGCCGATCATGGTCCAGTCCTGTTCGGCGTCGACGACGATCTCGGAGCCGAGGCGGGCCATCAGCTTCCGCAGCCGGTCCTTGGGATACCGGGCCGTGCCCTGCTCACTCGCCAGCAGCAGGAACGGCTCGATGCCGGCAGTGGCGTCCGTGGTGAGGCGCACGCCGCCGAGCAGGTAGAGGTTGGCGGCGATGACGTCGTTGGCGCTGTTCACGCGCTGGATCACGCGCACGCCGCCGACATCGTAGGCGGTCGTCCCCGTGTCGGTCACGGGCGGCAGCACCTCCGCGCTCGTTGCGGCCGGTGCCGCAGCCGGCGGCGGCACGCGCCGCGTCGGCGCGCGGGGTGACGCCTGAGCGGACCCCGTCGCGGGCGTACCGGAGCCGGCAATCAGCAGGACCCACAGCCCGAGCCGGGCTGACCGCAGGCTGGGCAACACAGGGCCCGCCACGCATCGCATGCGCTGTGCGGGGCTCACGACCGGCGCTGCCCGCTCCTGGGTGTCGGTCTCCTTCACTTGCCCACCATCGCCACGAGGTCTGCCTCCGTCAGGCCGAGCGCCTTTCTGTCATCGGGCGAGATCATGATGCCGATCACGCGGGGCTTGGCCACGATGTAGGTGCCGGCATAGCGCCGCAGGTCGGCGAGGGTCTGACGGGCCATGTTGTCCACGTAGCCCATGAAGTAGTCCAGGTCGGCCACGGACCACCAGAAGCCGATCGTGTGGGTGAGGTCAGAGGCGCGCTCGAAGCCGAAGGCCGAGCTGACGGCCCGGTGCGCCTTAGCCTCGTCGAGGGCGTCGCGCGGAATGAGGGCGGGGTCGCCGAGCCGGGCGATCTCCGTCTTGAGGGCCTTCATCGCATCGCGAAACCGTTCGCGCGAGGTCTGGCCACTGATCGAGATCGGCCCGACCTGATTGAGCGTGTAGTAGTTGAAGCCGATGCCGTCCCAGAGCCCGCTGTCGACGAGGCGCCGCTGCACCGCGGACCCCGGCGCATTGAGCACGTCGCTGAAGACGTCCGCGGCGTAGGTCGCGCCGGGGTCGGTGCGCACACTGGGGCCGTGCCACTGAACAAGGATGGTGATGGCACTGACCGGCTGTTCGACGATTACGCCCACGTCGGCGGCGAGGGGCGGCATGCGGGGGATTGGCCACTTCGTGAACGGGTCGTCGCCCCGTGACCATCCCCCGAAGATCTCCGCCGCGAAGGCGAAGGCCTTCTCGGGGTCCACGTCGCCGGTGATGATCAGCGCCGAGTTGTTGGGGAGGTAGTAGCGGTACTGGATCTCGCGCATCTTCTGTGGCGTGGTGGTGCGGATCACGCCGCGGTCGCCGATCGTGTTCTTCCGGCTCCACTGCACGCCCCAGAGCCTCTGCCCGGTGACCTGCGTGAGCTGGAAGAAGGGGTTCGACTCCTGCCGGTCGTACTCGCCGAGCACGATCTCCCGCTCGCGGCCGAGCTCGTCCTCGCGAAAGAGGGGCTCGCGCAGGGAGGCCGACAGCAGGCGCATGCCCCCCTCGAGCGAGTCGGCCAGCATCGTCATGTAATAGTTGACGCGCTCCTCGCTGGTGGTGCCGTTGAACTCGGCCCCCAGCTCGCCGGCACGCTGGGCAAAGGCGCCCGGATCGGGAAAGAACCGGCTCGCCTTGAAGAACATGTGCTCGTACAGGTGCGCCAGCCCCGCGTACTCCGGTGACTGGGTGAACGAGCCGTTCTTGACGTCTAGCTCGACGGTCACCAGCGGCACGCCGTGATTCTCGACGACGATGACCTCGAGGCCGTTGGGGAGCACCTTCTGCCGGATGGCGCGCGACAGCTCGGCGCGGCTCTGCGCCTGGGCGGGGGCGAGTGCGCCCAGGAGTGCAGAGGCCCACCAAGTGGCGCCACGGGCATGGTGCGTGAGGCGCCGCCAAGCGGCCGCCCGGGCACGTCGCGCCAGCCGGTACCGCGTGCGGGTGACGCCACTCGATCGACCGGTCGCGCTGGAATTCATGGATGTCGCGGGCTTTCTTTCTCGCACGTATGGTCCTCGCTCCGTCGCTGCCTGCAGCATCGCTCGACCGGCTCGCCGCCGCATTGGGACGCGGCCGTGTGGGACGGGAGGTCGCGCTCGCTCCATACACGACCTTCCGCATCGGGGGTCCGGCGGACCTCCTGTACCGGGCGACGTCGGCCGATGAGCTGGCCGGCGCCGTCGCCGCGGCCCGGGCCGCGGACGTGCCGTCCTTCGTGCTCGGCCTCGGCGCGAACGTGCTGGTCGGCGACCGGGGGGTCCGCGGCCTCGTGATCCGCAACGAGTCGCGGCAGGTGACCTTTCACAACGACGGGCGCGTGGACGCGGAGAGCGGCGTGGTGATGGGTGAGCTGATTCATGCCGCGGTCGCCCGCGGCTGGTCGGGCATCGAACACTACATCGGGATACCGAGCACGGTAGGGGGCGCGGTCTGGCAGAACCTGCACTTCCTGTCGCCGGCGCCGGCGCGCGAGCGTACGATGTTCATCGCCGAGGTGACGGAGACGGTGGACTTGCTCGGCGCCGATGGCCGACGTCGCACCGTCGATCGCGCCGGCATGCAGTTCGGGTACGACACGAGCCTGCTCCACAACGGCCAGGACATTGCGCTGTCGGTGCGGCTCCGCCTGGCGCGCGGCGACCAGGCGACGATGCACCGGATCCTGCAGGAGAACCTGGGCTGGCGAGGCAGCCGGCACCCGTGGCTCGAGCACCACCCCAGCGCGGGGTCGATCTTCAAGAAGATCGAGGGGGTTGGAGCGGGGCGGCTGGTGGACCAGTGCGGGCTCAAGGGATATCGCGTCGGCGACGCCCAGGTGTCGCACCTCCACGCCAACATCTTCGTGAACCTGGGACAGGCGACGGCGGCCGACGTGCGGGAGCTGATCCGGGTCGCGCAGGCGGCGGTGCTGGAGAAGTTCGGGCAGCGGCTGGAGCCCGAGATCGGGTTCGTGGGGGAGTTCTAGCCCGCTCCAGCGTGGCGCAGCGCGGGCGGGCACGCGCCATACGCGACCCGCAAAGTCAGCGGGGAGGGGTAGCGCGGCGCTCCTGCATCAGCGACACCACCACGCCCCCCGCCAGGACCGCTGCGATCACCGCCAGCAGCCACTGGTTCACGTTCGGCCCGAACTCGCGCGCCAGCCAGTCGGCCACCAGCATCTTGGCCCCCACGATGCCAAGGATGATCGCCAGCGACGTCTTGAGGTGTGCGAACCGGTCCATCGCGCCGGCGAGGGCGAAGTAGAGCGACCGCAGCCCAAGGATCGCGAACACGTTGCTGGTGAACACGAGGAACGGGTCCGTCGTGATCGCGAAGATCGCGGGAATCGAGTCAACCGCGAACAGCAGGTCGGTGGTCTCGACGAGGAGCAGACAGACGGCCAGCGGCGTGAGCATCCACTTGCCGGATTCCCTGATGAAGAAGTCGTGCCCGTGCTCGCTGCTGGTCACCGGCAACACCCGCCGGATCCAGCGCACCATCCGCGACTCGTCGGGCTCCGCCGCCACGTCGCCGCCGGACCAGAGCATCTTCGTCGCCGTGTAGAGCAGGAAGGCGCCGAACAGGTACAGGATCCAGTGATACCGGGCGACGAGCTGCGCGCCGACGGCGATCATCGTGCCGCGCATGGCGAGCGCTCCCACCACCCCCCAGAAGAGCACCCGGTGCTGGTACGACGCCGGGATGCGCAGGTGGGTGAAGATCAGTGCGATCACGAACACGTTGTCGGTCGAGAGGGACAGTTCGACCAGATAGCCGGTCAGGTACTTGATGGCGGCGATGCGGCCCGTGTTCACCACTCCGTCGATCGCGTCCGGCGAGGCCCCGAGCCCGAGCCAATGCCCGTCGTACGCGAGGTACACGAACGCCGTGAAGGCGAGCGCGAGTGCGGCGAAGATTGCGGTGTTCCGGAACGCCTCGCGCACCGGGATCACGTGGTCCTCGCGGTTAAGGACGCCGAGATCGAAGGCGAGCAGCGCCCCCACCAGCAGGAGGAAGCCCGCCCAGGCGACGATCATCGCCGTGCCCCGTTCGTCGCCGCGTCGAGGGCCTCGGTGGCACGCGTCCATGCCTCGAGCGCCTCGTCGAGGATCGCGCGCGCCTCCTCGAGTTCCCGGCCCAGCGCGGCCGCGCGAGCGCCGGTCTCGCCGGGGGCATAGAGTGCCGGGTCGTCGAGTGCCGCCGAGAGGTGTGCCACCCCCGCCTCGCGCGTCGCGATCTCCGCCTCCAGCTCCTCGATCCGGCGGCGCAGCTTCCGCTCGCTGGCCTGCCCCTCCTTGCGGGCCGAGTCGCCCTTGTGCGTCTTCTGGCGCTCCTTCACCCGGCGCAGCGCCTCGTCCTCCGACGCCTGCACGCTGGCCGCGTGCGCGCGCTCACGGCTCGCGACTTCCCATTCCGCGAAGTCGCCGGCGTACTCGCTGATCTTCCCGTCGTGCAGCATCCAGACCTTCGTCACCAGCGAGCGCAACAGCGCCCGGTCGTGGCTCACGAGCAGCACGGTGCCGTCGTAGCCCTCGATCGCGTCCTCGATCGACTCGATCGACTCGACGTCGAGGTGGTTCGTCGGCTCGTCGAACACGAGCAGGTTCGCGCCCTCGAGCATCATGATCGCCAGTGCCACCCGCGCCTTCTCGCCCCCCGACAGCGTCCCGGCGCGACGCAGCACCGCATCGCCGCTGAAGTCGAAGGTGCCGAGGTGGTTCTGGATCGCCCCGCGTTCCCACAGCGGGCGCCGTTCCTGGATGATCTCGTACAGCGTCTGGCTCGGGGGCACCTGCGACAGGTCCTGCCGGTAGTACGCCATCGTCACCGAGCCGCCGAGCCGGATGCTGCCGTCGGCGGGGGAGTGCTCGCCGGCCAAGGTGCGCAGCAGCGTGCTCTTGCCCACGCCGTTCGGCCCGATCAGCCCCACCACGTCCCCGCGCCGCACCACGCCGGTGAAGTTCCGCAGCAGCGTGCGCCCGCCGATTTCCAGCGTCACCGTGTCGGCCACCACCACTTGGTCGCCGCCGCGCTCGCGCGCCTTGAACTGCAGCGACATCGTCCCCGCCTCGCCGGGCGGCGGCGCCAGGCGCGCGACCCGCGCCAGGCGCGCCCGGCGCCCCTTGGCCTGCGCGCTGTTCACTCCGGCGATGTTTCGCCGGATGTACTCCTCTTCCTTCGCGATCGTCTTGCGCTGCTGGTCGAATCGGCGCTGGCGCGTCAGGCGTCGCTCGGCACGCTGCAGCACGAACGCCTCGTAGCCGCCTGCGTAGGCCTCGACCGTGTGGTCCTCGACGTGCGCGATGTGGTTCGCGATCGTGGCCAGGAAGGCACGGTCGTGGCTGATCACCAGCACCGTGCGGTCGGTTTCCCTCAGGTATCCCTCGAGCCACTGGGTCGTGTCGAGGTCGAGGTGGTTCGTCGGCTCGTCGAGCAGGAGCACGTCGGCGCCGGCGATCAGCTGCCGGGCGAGGCCCACGCGCCCTCGTTCACCCCCCGACAGGCATGCGAGCGCCTGCGTGCGCGCAGCGTCAGGGTCGAATCCGAGGCCGTGCAGCACGGCGTCTACCCGAGGGGCGAGGGTATAGCCCCCCTCGCGGTCGAAGCGCTCGAGGTCATGCGAGTACCTGTCCATCTGCGCATCCGTGACCTGATCGCCCGCCTCGGCCAGCGCATTCGCCTGCTCGGAGAGCGATCGCTCGAGCTTGAGCAGCTCGGCGCAGGCGCCCGCGGCCGCCTCCCACACCGTGGTGGCATCGCCGTAGTCACGGTGCTGCTCGAGCACCGACCAACGCACCCCTTGCATGCGGGCGATCTGCCCGCGCGTGGGCTGCTGTTCGCCGGTCATGATCCGGAACAGCGTCGTCTTGCCGGTGCCGTTGCGGCCCACGATGCCCCACCGCTCGCCGCGGTCGACGGTGAACGTCACGTCGCGCAGCAGCGTCGTGGCGCCAAAGTCCACGCCGATTCCAGACAGGGAGACGAGGCTCACGGGGTGACCGCGGGCAGCCCGTCAGCGCGCGCTGCGGGCGTCACCTGACCGAGATCCATGCCGCCCACACCTCCGGGGCCATGCCGACGGTGACCTGCTGCCTGCAGCGGGCGAGTGGCTGCCGGAGCAGCAGCGGCTCGTCGGCAAGGAGGGAGATCCACGTCGCGTCACCGTACCGGGCGGGGCCCAGTCCGAGCTCGACGAAGCGCTTCGACGCGCGGTCCACGAGCGCCTCGGCGCCGAACTTCTGCGCGAAGCGCTGCAGTTCCCCTGGCGAGGCAGGCCGCTCCAGCAGGTCGACGAAGTGCGTGCGGATGCGGCGCTCGGAGAAGAAGCGCAGCGCCGCCCGCGTATCGGCGTGCTTCTTCGTCCCGAACAGCTGCACTTCCACCGCGCCGGTCACCGTGCTCATTCTTGTCCCATTCCTGCCCGTGTCTCGTCGGACCGGCGCGGCCACGACGGCGCGCGACGGAACCCTCCGGCCAGACGCCAAATCTAGCCGAGCGCACGAGTGGCCTCCGACCCGAGCTTTCGCCCCGCCTGGTGGTTGCGCGGCGCCCATGCGCAGACCCTCTGGGGCAAGGTTCGCCGCAGGGATCCCGGCATCGCGACGCGGCCTGAACAGTGGCCGGCACCCGATGGAGACCTGCTCGACGTCCATCGCCTCGATGGGCCGGCCGGCTCGCCGCGGCTCGTGATCCTCCACGGCCTCGAGGGCACCGCCGCCTCGCACTACGTGCGGTCGAGCTTCGACGAAGCTGCCCGGCGCGGATGGTGCGCGGTCCTCCTGCTCTTTCGCGGCTGCTCGGGCCGGCTCAATCACGCCCGGCGACTGTACCACAGCGGAGAGACCACGGACCTCGACCACGTGGTGCGCACCCTGCTCCGCGAGGAACCCGGCGCACCGATCGTGCTGGCCGGCTTCTCCTTGGGCGGCAATGTGCTCCTCAAGTGGCTAGGCGAACAGGGCGACCGCGTGCCCCGGGAGGTGGTCGCGGCGGCGGGTGTTTCCGTTCCGTTCGACCTGGCCCGCGGCTCGCGCCACTTGGAGCGGGGCGTTTCGCGCGTGTACTCGCGGACCTTCCTGCGATCCCTCAAGGCAAAGGCCGCCGCCAAGGTGGCGCAGTTTCCCGACCTCCCGGTGCGGCTTGGTGAGGCGATGACCTCGCGCACGCTCTGGGAGTTCGACGACGCGATGACGGCGCCGCTGCACGGCTTTCGCGATGCCGCCCAGTACTACGCCCGGTCGAGCTCGCTCGGCTACCTCGCCAGGGTCCGTCGTCCGTCGCTGCTGCTGAGTGCTGTGGACGACCCGTTTCTCCCGGCTAGCGTCCTCGACGATGTGCGCGCCGTGGCGCGCGGCAACCCGGCGCTGCGACTCGAGTTCCCGGAGCGCGGCGGGCATGTCGGGTTCGTGAGTGGCGCGCGCCGCGGGGAGCCTTTCTATTACGCGGAGTGGCGGGCCATGTCATTCCTGGCTGCGCAGCTGGACCACCGCCCCCAACCCCTCGCCGTCGGCAGTCCCCGTTGAGGGCGGCGCCCGACGGACCATCCTTTCCACCGCCTGGGAGTCGTTCGCATGCTGACTGTCCGCCGATTCGCCTTCGCGCTGCCGCTCGCCCTGCTGGTCGCCGCGGCCTGCTCGATCAAGCCGGCCCCGATGGACGACAACCACGCCGGCCTTGACGCCGACGGTACCGCGTTGCCCGCGTCGGGCCATGTGTCCCTGCCTGCGCAGGACCCCGTGATCCCGGCGGGTCACTTGCAGGCCAAGGAACGGCTCGACAAGTCGCCGCGCCACGGTGAGTGGGCCAGGATCGCGTGGGAGCCGGGAGGCAAGGACTCGCTGATGGCGTGGATCGTCTACCCGGAGCGTAAGCGCAATGCCCCCGTCGTGGTGGTGATCCACGAGATCTTCGGGCTCTCCACCTGGGTGCGCGGCGTGGCCGACCAGCTGGCCGCCGACGGCTACATCGCCGTTGCCCCCGACCTGCTGTCGCTGAAGCGCGGCGGTCCGAGCAGCGACGAACTTGCCTCCGATTCGGCGACCAAGCTGATTCGCGGCGTGACCCGGGATGAGATGAACAAGGGCGTCACGGCGGCGGCCCGGTACGGGATGTCGCTGCCGGCCGCCGTCAAAAAGTACGGCGTGGTGGGCTACTGCTGGGGCGGCTCGGCGTCATTCAACCATGCGGTGTTCAACGCCCCCGGGCTCGCCGCAGCGGTAGTGTACTACGGCACTTCGCCCGAAGCCGACTCGCTATCGCGCGTGAGCGTGCCCGTGCTCGGCCTGTACGGCGGCAACGACCAGCGCGTGAACGCCACGATTCCGCGAGCCGACAGCACCATGAAGGCACTCGGCAAGACGTACGAGAAGGAGATCTTCGACGGCGCGGGGCACGGATTCCTGCGGGCCCAGGAAGGGCCGCAGAGCGCCAACGGCGCGAACCTCGCCGCGGCCCAGAAGGCCTGGCCGCGCACCATCGGCTGGTTCCGCAAGTACCTCGGCGGCTGAGCCGGGGCCGGGCCTCATGATTGTCCTCTACATCGCGGCCCTGCTGGCAGGGCCCGCACTCGCCGTGCGCGTGATGGTTGCCGGCGTGCTGCGCCTCCCGCCTGCGGGGGCACCCGCCGAGGCAATTCCGGCGCGCCGGGCAAGACTGAGTCCCGCGCTCGGCGCCGCCGGCGCGACGGTCTTCGGCCTCGTTGGCGCGGCGATGACCCGGCTCGCTGTCCCTGGGGCTGGACTGCGGTTCGTGTCAGCGCTCCTCGCCGGCGCCGTCGCGGTCGGAGGGGCCGGACTCGTGCTCAAGCTGTGGGCGCTCGATCCCCGCGCCCCGCTGGATCCCGAGGACGATCCGGGACACCGGTTGCAGGGAACTCCCGCCACGGTGACACGCGCGCCCTCGCCAACCGGGAACGGTGAAGTCGCGTTTCGCTACGACGGCGTTCGCCGCGTGCTTCCGGCGCGAGCGGTCGACGGCCGCCCGCTCGCGGCCGGCATCGAGGTTGTGATCGACCATGTGACGGACGGCGTGGCGTGGGTCGAGGGCTGGGCACGCGTCGAGGCACGGATGTAGCGCCGATGAGTGACGCCACGATCTTCGTGCTGGCCTTTGCGGCACTGCTGCTCGGGCGAGTGGCGGTGGCGACCGTCGTGTTCCTGTTCCTGCTGCCGCGCGGCGACCGTTGCCCCATCTGCGACGACGAAACACTTCGAGTGCAGCGCTACGGGTGGAACACCCTCCTGCCCTGGTTCCGTACCAGCTGGTGCCCGGCCTGTGGCTGGAGCGGGCTGCTCCGACATGGGCCGCTGACGGTGCGCGATGTCCCCGAGCCGGTCGAGAGCGGAACCCGCGGCCGCGATCGCTAGCCCGCGCGCTCGCGCGCCGCTGCGTCGAGGCAGCAGTGCCGGGGCGGCAAGACCGGGTCGGCGCGTGTCACGCGATCAGCCCGCACGCGCGTAGAGCGAGAGCCACTCGGGCCAGTTGCCGCTCAGTTCGAACAGGTCCTCGTACCACTGCAGGCCGCGATCCTCGAGCTCCGCGACCAGTGCGCCCAGGGCGGCCTCGTCATGCACCGGCCCGATCGCAATCAGGTCTCCTTCAACGCGGAATTCGTCGGGTGTGAGGTTGAGGCGCTGGTCGAACTCGGCTCGCCGGAGGCCGGCGCGCTCGAACGAAGGGCGTCGCACGAGCAGGGTGGGGTGCGCGCGGCGGAGCGTAATGGGCATCGGTGAAGGGTCGGGAGGGAAGGCTGCCGCGGAGGAGGCCGCGCCCCGGCCAGGCTAGGCGGGGGTTCCGCGATGTGCAAGGTTCGACAGGTGGAACGTCTCGTGGCTGGTGGTCACGACGGCCCGCGCCTCGCGCCGGCCGGAGTGTGCACTGATTGGTAATATGAAGATACTAATTCATGTATTGGAGTCATCCTGCGAATAAATCTGCGCGCTCGCCCCCGCACACCACTCGAGGTCACCAATGTGCCCGCCCTCCGGAACCCTTCCCGTTGCCCACCGCCGGCCCCGCGCGCCTCGCCTCCTTTCCCCGATCGCCGCGGCGCAGGCGGCAATGCTCGTGTCTGCCACCGTCGCTCTGTCAGTTGCGGCAACGGCCCAAGGCCCGGTGCCGGAGCAGCAACCACAGATCGTGACGGTGGGCCGGGGCGAAATTCAGGTCGTGCCGGATCGAGCCACCTTGCTGCTCGCCGTCGAGACGAGGCATCCAACCGCCTCGCAGGCATCACAGGACAATGCCCGCCTGCAGCGAGCAGTTTTCGACACACTGAGGACTGTCGGCCTCACTGCGGATCAACTGTCGACGAGCGACTTCAGTGTGATGCCGGAGCACCGATGGAACCAGCAGAAGCAGCAACAGGAGCTCACGGGCTTCGTGGTGCGCAACATGGTGCGGGTGCAGGTCCGTCAGGTAGAGCAACTCGGGAGAATTCTCGACGCTGCGTTAGCTAAAGGCTCAAACATTGTCAGCTCGCTCGAGCTGTACGTCTCCAATACGGACGCTGCTCGCCGCGAGGCGCTGACGCGCGCAGTCGAGCAGGCCAAGCTGGACGCAGAGGTCATGGCAAAGGCCGCAGGCGGGACGGTTTCTGGCTTGCTGGAGCTGGCGACTGAGCGGTACGAGCCTCCCAGGGCCTTTCCCGCCAGGTCTGCGATGATTGGGAAGGTCGCCGACGCTGCTTCGGAGACGCTGATCGGTAGCGGCAGCCAGTTCCTCTCGGTTCGCGTCACCGCAAGGTGGCGGTTCGCGGCTGATAGGCACTAGTTGTCGGTGTTTCACGTGAAACGTCACTTCTGCTTGTGCCAGTGGTGGTGTCCCACCGGTCGGACACCGGTGGGCTTGGCTGGAGTGAGGCCAGTAGGCGGTCGTGAGCTGGCTAATGGTCGCCGAGTCGCCGTGTCCAAGGCCCGCCCAAGTACGGCATTTGGCCAGCCAGGAAGTCGACGGTGGGCCTGCGCCGAATAAGAGCGCGGCGCCTTCGAAACCAACCTGGGCCGTGTCGAGCGCCACAGTATTCGGCGACCATCTCCGTAAGGTGCCCGGTTTCACGTGAAACAGCGCCAGTTCCGTGCTACATTGGCCGCTTGCGGCTGCCTGTATCTGGCCTGTTCTCACAGCAATCGAATCCGTGACCCGCGTTCTCGCAATTGCCAACCAGAAGGGAGGAGTGGGAAAGACCACGTCGGCGGTGAACCTTGCCGCGAGCTTGGCCGTAGCGGAGCATCGCACGCTCTTGATTGATGCTGACCCCCAGGGTAACGCGAGCAGCGGAATCGGGCTCACGAAAGACCGCTTCGAGAATACGACGTATGACGTCCTCCTCGGCGATGCATCCGCGGAGGAATCGATCGCTCACGGCGTGCAGTTCCCGTTTCTCGACGTGTTGCCAGCGACTCCAGATCTCGCCGCTGCGGAGGTTGAACTCGTCGGAAAGGGCAATCGCGAGCACAGGATGCGCGCCGCAATAGAGCCACTAAGACGACAATATAGCTACATTTTGATCGACTGCCCTCCGTCTCTCGGACTCATCACCATCAACATGCTGGCTGCGGCCGACGCGCTGCTCATTCCACTGCAATGCGAGTACTACGCGCTCGAGGGGCTGTCCCAGTTGCTGAACACCGTTCACCTCGTTCAGCAGGGAGTGAATCCTGCGCTCGGCATCGACGGAGTTCTGCTCACGATGTACGATGCACGGCTCAATCTCTCCCGGCAGGTCGCCAGTGACGCGCGCGAGTATTTCGGACAGACGGTCTTTCGCTCGCACATTCCCAGAAATGTTCGACTCGCCGAGGCGCCGAGCTTTGGCAAGCCGATCATCCTGTACGACCTGCAGTCGGTGGGGGCGCAGGCGTACATGAGCGTGGCCAAGGAGTTGATCGAGCGCGTTGGCACGCCCTCACGCGATCTGCGCGAGGCATCGAGCGAGGGCGTGCGCACATGAGCCAGGACAAGCCGCGGCGCCTTGGCCGGGGACTCGAGGCGTTGCTCGGGGCCGCCGCCGCACCGGCGCGCGAGCTGCGCGAAGCCGCCGTAGCGCACGATGATGCACGCACAGGCGGGGAATCCGGCCGTGGCGAACCACGGATGCTCGAGATCACCGGCATCCGGCCGAATCCGTTCCAGCCCCGACGGGACTTCCGCCCCGACGCGCTCGCTGCCCTCGAGGCAAGCCTCAAGGCCAATGGCCTCCTGCAGCCCGTTACGGTACGACCGCTGCCGGGCACGGTGGATCGCTTCGAGCTCGTAGCCGGCGAGCGGCGCCTGCGCGCGGCCACGCGGCTCGGGTGGACGGAGATCCCGGCGCTTGTCCGGTCTGTCGACGATCGCACCATGCTTACCTTGGCTCTTGTCGAGAATCTGCAGCGCTCCGACCTCAACCCGATCGACGAAGCCAGTGGCGTGCGTCGCCTGATCGAGGATTTCGGACTCTCGCACCAGCAGGTGGCAGACGCGCTCGGCAAGGATCGCTCCACCATCTCGAACCTCCTTCGCGTGCTGGCGCTTCCGGATGGGGTGCGCCGGTTGCTACAGGAGGACAAGCTCTCGCTGGGGCACGCTCGGGCGTTGCTTATGGTGAGTGACAGTCGTGCCCTCCTGGCGCTCGCGCGCAAAACCGTGGAAGAGCAACTGAGTGTTCGCGAGGTCGAGCGCAGGGCGCGAGCGGGCTCGCCGCCCGAACGGGAGAAGGGAGGGCGCCCGCGCGGCAAGGGCGCGGCTCCCGCTGGATCAGGACCTGCAGGAACCTCGATGATCGCGAAGCAGGCGGCCGAGGCATTGCGCCGGTACCTTCAGACGGACGTGCACGTGGACAGCGATGTGTCCTCGCGCGGGGAGGTCCGGCTTTCGTTCTACTCACAGGACGATCTCCGGCGCGTCGTCGAACTGATCCTGCGCGCCCCTTGGAGGGTGGACTAGCTCAACGCCATGGTGAGCGCTTGATCGGCCCGCAGCAGCACAGAATCATATGCCGTCATTTGTTTCCACAGCCAGTGTAATCATTTGTCATGTATAGCATTATGGAACTCCTTGTCGCGCGGTGTCGGCCCTCGCGCCGAGCGCTTCTCCACACCGTCATCATGATGGGGATTCTGGCCTGCGGGGGAAAGCCGGATGCGGCTAGCCCGAAGCACGCCGGTCAGTTTCGCGTGGCGCTCCTCACGCCCGGGCCCATTTCAGACCAGGCCTGGAATGCCGGAGCATATGCCGGACTGATGCGCATAAAGGATTCGCTGGGTGCGCAGGTGAGTCATGTGCAGACCAAGACGCCGGCGGAATTCGAGGAGAACTTCCGGCAGTACGGCACACAGGGGTACGACCTTGTGTTCGGCCACGGGTTCGAGTTCCAGGACGCGGCCGAGCGTGTCTCCGCCGAGTTTCCGAGGACGGTCTTCGTCACGACCAGCGGCGGCAGGACGGGGCCCAATCTCGCCGGAATGGACTTCGCATTCGAGGAGGGGTCGTACCTCGCGGGGATGGCCGCCGCGTCGGTGTCGAAGGCAGGCAGGATCGGCGCCATCGGCGGAGCAGACCTCCCTCCGGTGAAGGCGAGCTTCGCGGCGTTCGAGGCCGGCGCCCGTGCCGTCAATCCGGGCGTCGTGGTCATCGTGTCGTATCTCGGCTCCTGGGACGACGTTTCGGCCGGCAAGGAGCAGGCACTGGCGCAGATCGGCCGCGGCGTTGACGTCATCTTCCAGAACGCCGATGCCGCGGGGCTCGGAGTCATCCAGGGTGCGCGCGAGCGGCAGGTGCTGGCGATTGGCGCCAACGCCAACCAGAACGGCGTCGCACCGGGGACGATGCTGGGGTCGGTGGTGATCGACCTGCCTCATGCCCTGCTCACCGTCGCCCGCGAGGTTCGCGACGGCAAGTTCGTGCCGCGCGTGATCAGCCTCGGATCTCGCGATGAGGTCGTGAGCTGGACCGGCAGCCCGGCGTTGTCGCGCCCGGTGCCGGCAGCGGTCGCGCTGCGGATCGACTCGGTGCGCGCGCGCATGCGGGCCGGTGCGTTTCGGCTGTCGTCAGCCTCGGCCCCGCACAAGTGACCGGCCCGCCATGACCGGCATCGCCCTTGATCGCGTCGTCCAGCACCTCGACGAGACCCTGCGCACACGCGACATCCCGGACTCTCCCGGCGCCCTGAACGGGCTGCAGGTCGAGGGCAGCCGTCCTGTCGCTCGCGTTGCCGCGGCGGTCGACGCCTCGCGCGGGGTCATCACGGGCGCGATCGGCGCGGGGGCCGACCTGTTGATCGTGCACCACGGTCTGTTCTGGGGAGGGACGCAGCGCATCACGGGCCCGCTGTACAGGCGGCTCGCCCCGTGCCTGGCCCACGGCCTGGCGATCTACTCCGCACACCTGCCGCTCGACTGCCATCCGACGCTCGGCAACAACGTGCTCCTCGCGGGCGCGCTCGGCTTGGAGCCCTCGGAGGGCTTCGGCCGGTACGAGACAATCATGGTTGGCGTGGCCGGCCAGTCGGACGTCGCGACCGACGAGCTCGTATCGCGCGCCGGCCGATTCGCCGCGGAGCGCGGGGGCCGCGTGGTGGTCGCCGGCGCCGTCCCTGGAAAGCGCACCCGGCGCTGGGCGCTGGTCACCGGCGCGGGGGCATCAAGCCAAGTGCTGCGCGAGGCGGCGGCGCTCGGGGTCGACACGCTGGTCGTGGGAGAGGGGCCCCACCATACTGCGGTGGAGGGCCCGGAGCTTGGCCTGACGGTGATCTACGCCGGACACTATGCCACCGAGACGCTGGGCGTTTGCGCGCTCGGGGCGCACGTCGAGGAGGTGTTCGGCATTCCCTGGTCGTTCATCAGCGCGCCGACGGGGTTGTGAGCACGCCGGCGCCGGCCCTCGCGCTGCGCGACGTGAGCAAGCGGTTCGGCGCGGTGCAGGCACTCGACCGATCGTCGATCACGGTGCGAGCGGGCACGGTGCACGCCCTGCTGGGCGAGAACGGCGCCGGAAAGTCCACCTTGATGCGCATCGCCTTCGGCCTTGCCCGGCCGGACGACGGCGAGATCCAGGTACGCGGGACGCGCTGCGCGTTTGCCAGCGCGGCCGACGCTGGCGCGGCGGGCCTTGGCATGGTGCACCAGCACTTCATGCTCGTCCCCGCGCTGACGGTGGCGGAGAACGTGGCGCTGGGCGGCCGCGGGCGATTCGCCGCCGCCGCGGTCGCCGAACGCATTCGCGCCATCGGTGAGGAGACCGGGTTGCGGCTGGAGCCGGACGCAGAAGCGGGAACGCTCCCGGTGAGCGCGCAGCAGCGGCTCGAGATCGTGAAGGCCCTCGCGCGCGGCGCGAGCGTCCTGATCCTGGACGAGCCGACGGCCGTGCTTGCCCCGACCGAGGCGCGTGAGCTGCTCGCGTGGGTGCGCCGATGGGCGACCGGTGAGCGCGCCGCTGTACTGATCACGCACCATCTCGACGAGGCCCTCGCGGTGGCGGACGACGTGACGGTGCTCCGCCGCGGCGTGACGGTGCTGGCGCGGCCGGTGGCGGCCGTGCCTCGGCAGGCGATCATCGGCGGGATGTTGGGAGAGGGTGAGCTGCACGCGGGGGCGGCGCCGCTGGTGCATCTCGAGGAGCCGGCGCGTGGGGCGCCGCTCGTCCCGCCGGGGGCGGCCGCGCCAGCAGGCCGTCGCCCCGTGCTCTCGATTCACGAGGCGAGCGTCGTCGATGCGCGCGGCGTGGTGCGCCTCGCCGGCGCGACGTGCGAGATCGCCGGCGGCGAGATCGTGGGCGTGGCCGCGATCGAGGGATCGGGGCAGGCCGAGTTGCTGCGCCTGCTCTCCGGGCGGCTCGCGCCGACCAGCGGAACCGTGTCGATCCCGGACGAGGTGGCGTTCGTGCCGGCGGATCGCCAGCGCGACGCGCTGGTGCTCGACTTCACGCTCGTGGAGAACATGGCGCTGCGCGGTGCCGGCGCCGCACGCGGCCGGGTGCCGTGGAAGGCGATGGCCAACGAGACGGCGCTCGCGCTCGAGCAGTTCGACATTCGCGGGGCGGGGCGGCAGGCCCCGGCGCGCTCGCTGAGCGGCGGCAACCAGCAGAAGTTCGTCCTCGCACGAGAGCTGAGCGGCGCGCCGGCGGCGCTCGTTGCCGAGAACCCGACGCGCGGCCTCGACATTCGCGCGACCGCCGACGTCCTCGCACGCGTGCGCGCCGCGCGCTCGGCGGGACTCGCCGTAGTGGTGTACTCGGAGGACCTCGACGAGGTGCTGGCGCTGGCGGATCGCGTGCTGGTTGTGCACCAAGGCCGCGTGCGAGCGATGGCGCCCGACCGCGAGGCGGTGGGCCGCGCCATGCTCGGGGCGCAATGAGCAGGGTGCGCTCGAGCCCGCTGGTGGCGGCGATGGGCATCGCGGCATCGACCCTCCTGCTCCTGGTCGTGATGCTCGCAGCCGGGGGCTTCGACGTGGGCGCGGCGCTGTCGGCCCTTGTGAGTGGGGCGGCGGGATCGCCCACCGCGTTCCTGTCAGGAACGCTCGTGCGCGCGACGCCGTTGCTGCTGACGGGGCTGGCCGTGACCGTCGCGTTCCAGGCCGGCGTGCTCAACATCGGCGCCGAGGGGCAGCTGCTCGCGGGCGCGGCGGTGGCCACCGCGGTCGGACTGGGCGTGCCGGCGGGACTGCTCACGGTACTCCTCGCGCTCGCGGCCGGCGCCTCGGCGGGGGCAGCGTGGGCCGCGATCGCGGCGGTGCTGCGGCAGAGGTTCGGCGTGCTGGAGGTGATCAGCACGATCATGCTCAACTTCGTGGCGCAACTGACGGTGGCGTGGCTCGTGCGCGGCCCGTTGCAGGAGCCCTCGCACATCTACCCGCAGTCGGAGGCGCTGCCGATGGTGGCTCGGCTTCCGGCGCTGGTGCCCGGGACGCGGCTGCACTGGGGCTTCGCGCTGGGCGTGGCCGCGGCGTTCGCAGCCTCGTTCGTGATGCGCCGCACGGCCGCCGGCTTCCGGTTGCGCGTGGTAGGCGCGAACCCGTTCGCGGCCGCCGTGGCCGGACGCATCAACGCGACGCGCGTCGCGTTCGGCGCGTTTGTCGTGAGCGGCGCCCTCGCCGGGCTGGCCGGTGCCACGGAAGTTGGCGGCGTGACGTTCGCCCTGTACGAAACCCTGTCGCCGGGCTACGGCTACAGCGCGATCGCCGTCGCGCTCCTGGCGCGGCTCGATGCCCGCCTCGTGATTCTCAGCGCCGTGCTGTTCGGCGGACTGGAGGCCGGGGCCGTCGCGATGCAGCGTGATGCGGGAGTGCCAAGCGTGGTCGTGAACGTGGTCGAGGCCACCCTGATCCTGATGGTTCTCGCGGCGAGCCGGCTGGATGCCCTGATGGGTTCAGTCGACGATACGACGCTGGCGCCGGAGGCGGGCCCTCCGACTCGGGACCGGCCCCGATGAGCGACGCCCTGACGGCGCTCCTTGAGGGCAGCGTTCGCACGGCGACGCCGCTGGCCTTCGCCGCACTGGGCGAGGTTGTCGCGGAGCGCTCCGGGGTGATCAACATCGGGCTCGAGGGTGCGATCATCGCCGGTGCGCTGGGCGGCCTGCTCGCCGCCGGAGCCGGCGGAGTCGTGGCGGGCTTCGCCGGAGCGATCGTGGCGGGGGTCGCGGTGGCGGCGGTGTTCGCGGCCTTCACGATCGCACTGCGCGTGGACCAGATCATCACGGGCACGGGCATCACGCTGCTCTCGCTCGGCCTGACGGGGGCGATTTACCGGGCCGCGTACGGCACGGGCGGCGCCGCCCTCGGCACACCCACCATCGGTCCGGCCCCGGTTCCCGGGCTGTCGGCGCTGCCGTGGGTCGGCCCGGCGCTCTTCGCACAGCCGGTCACGACGTATGTCGTCATGATCCTCGCCCCGGCCACCTGGTGGTGGATGTACCGCACCCATGACGGGCTCGCCCTTCGCGCCTGTGGCGAGAATCCCGAGGCGGCCGAGGCCGCCGGGATAAGGGCGTCTCGCCTGCAGGCCGCGGCGGTCCTCTGGGGCGGGGCACTCGGCGGGCTCGCCGGGGGAACTCTCGTGCTGGCCCAGGCAGGCACTTTCGCCGAGGGGATGTCGGCCGGCCGCGGGTTCATCGCGATCGCGATCGTGGTCCTGGGGCGCTGGCACCCGATCGGCGTGATCGTGGCCGGCCTGTTGTTCGGCGCCGCGAACTCGGTGCAGTTCCTGTTCCAGGCCATGGGGTGGCAGGCGCCGTACCAGTTGTTCCTTGCGACGCCGTATGTGCTTACGCTGGTCGCGCTCGCCACCGTGCGCAGCCAAGGCGTGGCGCCGGCGGCACTGGGCCGGCCGCGGCGCGACACCGCGTGATGCTCGGTACCTGCGGCACTACGAGCACGCGCCGCTGACGCCGCTTCGCCATCGGCGTTGCCAGGCGCCGGTGCTCGTCCGGGCGACGATCTCCTGCCAAGTGCCCGCGGGCGCGTCGTGGCCGACCACGAGCGACGGCCAGGCATCGCCGCCGAGCATCACGAGCGCGAGGGCGTCGAGGGTCTCGACCGTCTCCTCCGTGCCCTGCGCGCGCGCCCACCAGCGGGGCTGCCAGCGCCCCGTGGCCGAGTCCCGTTCGGCGACCAGCAGCAGGCGCTCCTCGCGCTGGTTCGCCTCCTGGGCCACGCGTCGGCTAATCTCGGCGACCATGGCGAATCTGTCCGGGACAGGCTCGAAGCGCCACGCGTTCCGCACCACGAAGGGAATTCCACGAAAGCCCGGCATCGTGTCGTCCGGGAGGGCCGAGGCGAGGCGCGCGATGTCCGCCACAAGCCGCGCCGAATCGGCGCGGGTGGACCGTTCCAGCGAGTCGAGCGCCACCGGCGCCGCCACCGCACCCGCGAATCCGACGCCCCACCGCACCTCCTCGCCGAGCGAGTCACCGGCAACGAGCGCCGCCTGTGGCCATTCGCAGTCGCGGCGCTGCACAACAGTGGATGCCTGCAGCGTCGCGCGTGCGATGAGCCCGCTTCGCCCGATGAGCGCGATCGATGCATTGGCGGCGCGCACGGCACCCGAGAGCGCGCGGCCGTCGGGCATGCCGGCGCTGTCGGGCGCCACGAGCGAGACGGTGTGCGCGTTGTCCGTTGCCGTGACGAGGAACGGCCCGTCCCGATCGCGCCAAGCAGACGCGACCGGCACGCCGCCAGGAGATTCGGCAGGTGGCGGTGCCACCGACGCCGCGCTATCGTTGCCCGGCGTCGAGACCTTGCGCTCGCAAGCGATGGCACCGGATGCCAGCGCAACGGCCACCCAGCGGGCGGACCACCCAGCCTGGAGCATATGCGGAATCTGGGCGGGCGGGCGACGACGTCAACGCAAGGGGCGGGCGGCCCGGCGAGGGACTGCCCGCCAGGCGCACTCCAGGGAGCTGCGATGACCCGACCGCCGCAAGACGGCGCGGCCCCCGCGGCCGGATGGCTCGCGCGACTCGGGCTCGGGCGCCCGGAATTGCGCGCATGGGCGATGTACGACTGGGCCGTGTCCTCGCTGCAGACGACGGTCATGGTTGCGGTCTTCCCGATCTACTTCGTGAAGGTGGCCGGCGCCGGCGGGGCGCCGATGGAGGCCTCAGAGGCCCTCGCCTATGCCAACACCGTCGCGCTGATCGTGATGACGGCGCTTTCGCCGCTCATGGGCGCGGTGGCGGACTACTTCGCGGTGAAGAAGCTGATGCTCGCCGGGTTCATGCTGCTCGGCGTGGCTGCCTGCGCGGGCATGTTCTTCGTGGAGCGTGGGGACCTCTCCATGGCTTGGTGGCTGTTTGTGCTGGCGCTGGTGGGGGCGACGGGCAGCCTTGTGCCGTACGAGGGGCTGCTGCCGCACATCGCGCCGGCGCATGAGGTGGACCGCGTGTCGACGGCGGCATACGCGGTGGGATACATCGGGGGGGGGCTGCTGCTCGCGCTCAACCTGACCTGGATCCAGAAGCCCGAGTGGTTCGGGATGGAGCCGGTGGCGACCGCGACCGGCTCCGCCGCCACGCTGCCGGCGCGGCTCGCCTTCCTCAGCGTGGCGGCGTGGTGGCTGGTGTTCTCGATCCCGGTGCTGCGCCGCGTGCGGGAGCCCGTGCGCGTGCTCGAGCCGGACGAGGTCGCGGTGGCGTGGTCGGTGCGTGTCCCGTTCCAGCGGCTGGGCGAGACCTTTCGCGAGATGCGCGGTTACCGGAACTTGTTCCTGATGCTGCTCGCCTTCATGCTGTACAACGACGGCATCCAGACGGTGATCAAGATGGCCACGTCGTTCGGGACCGAGATCGGCATCAACCAGGGGGTGCTGATCGCCTCGATCCTGCTGGTGCAGTTCGTCGGCATTCCGTGCACGTTCGTGTTCGGCGCGATCGCCGCGCGGCTGGGAGCGAAGCGCGGGATTTTCGTCGGCCTCTGGGCCTACGCGCTGATCTCGATCCTCGGCTACTTCATGACGTCGGCGGCGCACTTCGTGGCGCTGGCGTGCCTCGTGGGGCTGGTGCAGGGTGGGACGCAGGCGCTCTCGCGCTCCCTGTTCTCGTCCATGGTGCCGCCGCACAAGTCGGGCGAGTTCTTCGGCTTCTTCAGCGTATTCGAGAAGTTCGCCGGGATCTTCGGCCCGCTGCTGTTCGGCATGATGATCCGGTTCAGCGGCTCGAGCCGGGGTGCGATCCTGTCCGTGATCGCCTTCTTCGCGCTGGGGGCGCTGCTGCTCTGGCGCGTGGACGAGGCGGCCGGCCAGCGCGAGGCCAGAGACCACGAGGAGGGGCTGCTCACGACGCCGGCCGGCGGCGCCTAGCTGTTGTTAGTGAGCAGGTTGTTCACAGGGCGGTCGCCAGGTGCAGCATGGGGGGCAGGTAGTTGAGGGCCGAGTGCCCGCGTACCTCATTGTACGTCCGGAGGTAGCGGGCCAGCCACTCGGTACGCCTCCGGGAC
>JACPPC010000005.1 GCA_016191225.1 Gemmatimonadota bacterium
CCGTGGCGAGCGGGGGCGGTTCGCTGACGGGTGGCAGCGCGACGACGAACGCCTCGGGCATTGCGGCGGTCGGCAGCTGGACGCTGGGCTCGGTGGCTGGCACCAATACCCTGACGGCGACTGCGGCTGGCCTCACCGGCTCGCCGGTTACCTTCACGGCGACGGGTACCCCAGGCGCGGCAACGCAGATCGCACTCAGTGCCGGCAACGGTCAGTCCGCCACGGTGGGAGCCACCGTCGCCGTCGCTCCAAGTGTGATCGTGAAGGACGCGAGCAACAATCCCGTCAGTGGCGTGACGGTGACCTTTGCCGTAGCAAGCGGGGGCGGCTCGCTGACGAGTGGCAGCGTGACGACGAACGCCTCGGGCATTGCCGCGGTCGGCAGCTGGACGCTGGGCTCGGTGGCTGGCACCAATACCCTGACAGCGACCGCGGCCGGCCTCGTTGGCTCTCCGGTCAGCTTCACGGCCACTGGCGTCGCCACGACGGCAACGCAGATTGCACTCAGCGCCGGCAACGGCCAGTCCGCCACGGTCGGCACGGCCGTCGCGACCGCTCCAAGCGTGATCGTGAAGGACGCGAGCAACAATCCCGTCAGTGGCGTGACGGTGACGTTCGCCGTGGCGAGCGGGGGCGGTTCGCTGACGGGTGGCAGCGCGACGACGAACGCCTCGGGCATTGCGGCGGTCGGCAGCTGGACGCTGGGCTCGGTGGCTGGCACCAATACCCTGACGGCGACGGCGGCCGGCCTCGTTGGCTCTCCGGTCACCTTCACAGCAACTAGCGTCGCCACGACGGCGACGCAGATCGCACTCAACGCCGGCAACAGTCAGTTCGCCACGGTCGGCACGGCCGTTGCGACCGCTCCAAGTGTGATCGTGAAGGACGCGAGCAACAATCCCGTCAGCGGCGTGACGGTGACCTTCGCCGTGGCGAGCGGAGGTGGCTCGCTGACGGGTGGTAGCGCCACGACGAGCGCGTCGGGCGTCGCCGCGGTCGGCAGCTGGACGCTGGGCTCGGTGGCTGGCACCAACACTCTGACGGCCACCGCGGCTGGCCTCACCGGTTCGCCGGTTACCTTCACGGCGACGGGTACCTCTGGCGCAGCGACGCAGGTCGCACTCAACAGCGGCAACAGCCAAACGGTGACAGTCGGCACGGCCGTCGCGATCGCTCCAAGCGTGATCGTGAAGGACGCGAGCAACAATCCCGTGAGCGGTGTGACGGTGACCTTCGCTGTGGCGAGC